>JAHEBO010000053.1 GCA_024642215.1 Limnohabitans sp. | reverse complement strand
GGTCTGCCAGAGCGCGGTTCAGTGCCACTTCAAAGTCGCCAAGGGTGTCGACCAGGGTGCCGTCGAGGTCAATCATGACGGCTTGTAAATTGAGTCTGTTCATGTGTGGATGTTAAAACAGTGTTGAATGGCATCCAAAACTGAGCCACTTTGAAGAGAATTTGCATCCAAATTTGAGCCACCCCAATCGCCTATCCTGCTTAATTTTTGAGCAAGGATGGGCAATGGCTTGTTCAAGACTGGCTTTGCCCGTGGTTTGGCGATGCCAAGAGCCATCGTTCAATTTGTATCTGCATTGATAGAGGAGGCTGCGGCTTCGCCTGTAAAGCACTAGGTCACCGTCGCGAAGGTAAACGGTTTGTGGCTGTGTAGTGGCTAGGCTTTGAAGCAGCCTGCGGAGGTGCTTTGCCTGTATGGTTTGAGTATTGGACTCATTCATTAGAACAAGTGCCCCACCGTAGTCTGAAAAGAGAAAACCCTAGCAACATTTCTATTGCTAGGGTTTAAATTGGTGGCCTGGGACGGAATCGAACCATCGACACGCGGATTTTCAATCCGCTGCTCTACCAACTGAGCTACCGGGCCTCACAGAAGCGGGATTATAGCATCAGAAAAAGGGGCTTTTTAGGGAAATTAGGGGGCATCGACAGAAGCACTGGGTGATATGGTCGAAACGTGAACCTTTCTTCTACCCACCCTGCCTCTGTCGACCTGATCGACTCCTCCTACGCCGCCCGCCGGCTTTTCATTACCTTGCTGCTCATGACGCTTGGAGGCAGCAGCATGTATGTGGTGTCGGTTGTCCTGCCAGAGGTGCAAAAAGAGTTTGGCATTTCGCGTGCCGATGCGTCTTTGCCCTACACCTTGATGATGCTGGGCTTTGGCGCCGGTGGTTTGGCCATGGGCAAGTTGGCTGACAAGTGGGGCGTGCATGTGGCGCTTTGGATTGGCGCGGTGGGGGTGGGCAGTGGCTTTGTGCTGGCCGGATTGTCGCCCAACATTTGGTGGTTTGCGTTGGCACATGGTGTGTTGATGGGGGTGTTTGGCAGCTCGTCAACCTTTGCCCCTTTGTTGGCCGATACCTCGATGTGGTGGGACAAGCGGCGCGGCATTGCGGTGGCGGTGTGTGCCAGTGGCAATTATGTGGCGGGCAGCATTTGGCCGGCCTTGGCGCAACACGGTGTTGAAACTTTGGGCTGGCGCGAAACCTATGTGTGGATTGGGGTGGTGTGCGGTTTGGGCATGTTGGTGTTGTCGTTTTTCATGCGACAGCGGCCGCCGATGATGGCCGCGTCTGCGCCGGGCAGTGTTCAGCAATTGGCTTCTGAAAAACCGTTTGGTTTGTCGATCAACACGGCGCATGCTTTGTTGTGTGTGGCGGGCGTAGCGTGTTGTGTGGCCATGGCCATGCCGCAGGTTCACATCGTGGCGTATTGCACCGACCTTGGATTTGGTGCGGCGCGTGGATCTGAGATGCTGTCGCTCATGTTGGCGTGCGGCATTGTGAGCCGTTTGGTGTCGGGCGCCATTTGCGATCGCATTGGCGGGCTGCGCACTTTGGTGCTGGGCTCGGTGTTGCAAGGTGTGGCCTTGCTGATGTTTTTACCGTTCGATGGCATGGTGTCGCTGTACATCATCTCTGCCATGTTTGGTTTGTTTCAGGGCGGCATTGTGCCGTCGTACGCCATCATCGTGCGGGAGTATTTTCCTGCGCAAAAGGTGGGGGTGTTGGTGGGCGCTGTCATCATGGCCACCATGATTGGCATGGCGCTGGGCGGGTGGATGTCGGGCAAGGTGTTTGACTTAACGGGCTCGTATCACGCGGCCTTCATCAACGGTGTGTTGTGGAATGCTTTGAACCTCAGCATTGCTGTGTTTTTGTTGTGGCGCAGCAGATTGCTGCGAGCTTCGACTAAATAATTCAAATCAGACATCTTTCATCGGCTTTCATTGCGTTGACTTAGCCTTGGAGCGGCGCTAAAGTATTACTTTAAATTTAAAGTAAGAAAAGAGCGGCCATGGCAACGACCTTGACTGTTAAAGGGCAAGTCACCATTCCCAAGAAAATCAGAGATGCCCTAGATTTGCAACCTGGTTGCAAGCTCAATTTTGCTGTGAACGATGACGGTGATGTTCTATTGCAAAAGTCAGGATCTGGCACAACAACCAGCAAGACCGCCGCAGCAAAAAGCAAACAGAAAAAAGATCGTTTTGAGCAAGTCCGTGGCAAAGCTGACATTCATTGGCGAACGCAAGATTTAATGAAACTCATGCGAGGTGAGCATTGATGTTGGTCGATACCAATGTGCTGATCGATGTCCTCACCAACGAGCCACAGTGGGTCGATTGGTCGCTTCACCAATTGAGAGTGCAATCCAAAATTCAGGTGTTGTGCATCAATCCTATTATTTACGCAGAGTTGTCATCAGCTTTTAAAAAGATTGAAGATCTTGAAAATACCATTAAAACAATGGAGCTGAAAGTGACGCAAATACCCAGACCTGCTTTGTTCTTAGCAGCCAAAGCTTTCCATTTGTACCGACAGCGAGGTGGCGTCAAACACAACGTGTTGGCAGACTTTTTCATTGGCGCTCATGCCGCTGTCACTCAAGTTCCCATTCTCACGCGCGATACGCATCGCTACCAAACATATTTCCCAACAGTGCGGCTTGTCGCGCCCAATGCATTGCATTAAAAAAAAGGCGTAACTCCTTAGAGTTACGCCTTAATGGCACTCTCAAACGAAATCAGTTGGTGTAGATGGGGCGGCCGTTGGCGGGTTGCACAGGGCGCGCATTCATCTTGAAGGGGAAGTCGGTCACTTGCTCTTTGGCAATGTTCACCTGTGTTTTCAGAATGAAGAACTTCACTTTTTCTGTGCATGGCGGTGTTGTCAAAGAACCGTCATAGTGGAAGAAGTCCATTTCTTTGGGCAGCAAATTGGCGGGGTTGAACATCACGCCATCGGGCATCACTTCTGGGCCTTCTGATTTGGGTGCATGGGCCCACAAGGTTTTGATGCCTGGGTTTTCATTGCCTTCGCGCAACATCACGCCCAGCACAGCCAATTCACCTTCTGTGTTTTTGTGCACAAAGTGAACCACCATGGCCGAGGGTTTGCCGTCGATGTGTTCTTCGCTAGGGCGATGAAAGTGAAACTGCAACAAGTCGTAGGGCTTGCCATCGATGCGAATTTTGGAGCCCGCAGGCACATTGACCTGAATGGTGTGGCCGTTGTTCACAATTTTGAGCTGGCCTTGTTTGTAATCGGGCGCCACATTGAAGCGCACTTTTTCAAACGGACCTTTGATGTTCAAAGGTGCTTGTGACTTGCCTTTGCCGCAAGTTGGAAATTCTTTGCCCCAGTTTTCTGGGCCCATCGCGCCTTCGTAATCCCAGTGAACTGCGTGTGCATCTGCAGGGCCGTGTGCATCTTTCTTGCCACCTTTTTTGTCGTCTTTGCCATGTGCATCTTTGCCAGCAGGCGCGCCATGCGCGTCTTTGGCCGCTGGGGCTGCGTGTGCATCTTTGGCCGCAGGTGCGCCATGTGCATCGGCTTTGCCAGCAGGCGCTTCAGGCGCACACTCCGACATCACTTTGATTTTTTCGCCGGCAGCCGCCAAGGCATTTTGGGCTGCACAAATGACTTTTTGCTGGCCTTTCCAATCCGTCATTTCCAAGGCTTTTTGGAAAGCCTCCACGGTGGCTGGGTCTTTGGTGCCATTGGTCAGCAGGCGCACGCCGGCCAAGCCAAGTTGACGTTCAGTCGACAGGCCTTTTTTCTCTTTGGCGTAAGCCGCTTCCAAGTCTTTTAAGACGGTGCCCGTTGAAAACGCCGCTTTCACCGCTTCCAACTCTTGTGCTTTGGTCATCAAAGGCGGCAGCATTTCTTTGCTGGCGGCCAGTTCTTCTTCCGTGGCCTCGACCTTTTTGTCAGACTCTTCAACTTTGGCTTCAAGCTCTGCAACTTGGGCCGTCACGGCCACATTGGACTTCTTCTGCGTCCAGCCAAAGTAGCCCGCTCCAGCAGTGGAGATGGCTAACAAGATGATGGCAATGATTTTGAACATGTTCTTTTCCAGAATTTAATTTCCGTGCTTAGGCAGATTCGACAGCACGTTTGAAAACTTGAATTTATCGGTCGGCTTTGAAGCTGATGCCGCGGCCGTCGGTGGTCACGCCGACGATGTACAGGCGCTGGGTTTTGCCAGCCACGGGGCTGTTGGTGACAAAAGCCGCGCCGTTCAAGGTTTGGCTTTTAAGTGAGCACTGTGTGGCATTGGGGATGGTGAGCGAGAAGGTGAACAAATTGGTGCCGTCAAAATTGGGCGCCAATGCGCCTTGCGTCAGCAAGCAATCTTGTTGAAATGCCAAGGAGGTGGTGATCTCGCCCTGGCCCGAAATGCTCAGTGCAAAGTTGTCAACAAAGCCCACACCATATGACCAACGACCTTGCCACGCGCCTTGCACACTGCTCAGGTTGGCGGGGGTGTTGTAGGCGTAGGTGCTGGGGGGGCTGGCAGCGACGGTCAAGTCTTTGCCTTGTTCCAAGCCTGTGGCCGGAAAGCTCAGCGCAGCCCGCACCACGCCATTGCCCAAGTTGCTGATGCTGCCGGTGCCCGTGCGAATGGCCGCAGAAATGTTGGGGTACACCAACACGCGCGTGAGGTTGGCGCTGGCGGTGCCGGCAATCAAACCCGAACCACTGTAGAGGTCGGGATCGGTGGCGTTGTAGTGAAGCCCATAAAAATTGGTGACTGCGCCCGAACCCTGGGTGGTGCGCAGCAAGATGCCGACCCAATCTTTGCCATTGAGGCTGGCCACATAGGCGCCCGGCGCAATCAGCGGTGAGGTATTGGGTGCAACGGGTGGGTCGATGGCTGCGGCATCACTGCCGCCACCGCCACATGCTGTGAGCAGCACGCAAGAGGCCATGATGGCCAAGAGAAAATGTTTGAACATGTGAAGACTCTTTTCAAGAACGGTGCACTGATCTATAGTAGGGCGCATGAATGTCATTCACACCACCCTTCAAACTTTGAAACACAGCGTGGCAATTGCGGCCACGGCCATGGCCATGTTGGCGCCGCATGCTGCGCACGCAGAATGGCAAAAGGTCACCACCACCGACTCGGGCATCATCTACGTCGACGATGGCACCATCAAGCGTGCTGGCCCCATTCGCTCGTTCTGGAGTTTGCTCGATTACAGAGCACCCCAAAAGGCGCAGCGTGGTGCTTTCTATGTGTCTACGCGCACGCACATGGAAATGGACTGCCGCAAAGAGATGGTGCACATTTTGCAATTCTCCATGCACAGTGGCCCCATGCTCACCGGCGAAATTGTCGACTCGCAAGGTGTGATGCGTGAATGGCAAACCATTCCACCCGACACGCCCTTGGTCAATTTGTTTCGCTTTGTTTGCGGCAAATAAAACCTGATTCGTTGTCATGGCCGCACCCAAGCGGCCTGAAGCCAATGACGGTAGCGTGCCGAAAAGTTCCACGCAAAATCTTGCACCTGCACGCCTGTCGGAAACACGCTGTGCGTTAAATGGTCTAGCCAAGGGCTTTGTGCATTCAAGTGTGTCAGCCAATGTTGGTCGTGCCAATCGGGGTGACGCACTGGCAGCGGGCTGCCGTGCAACACGGCTTCTGTCAGCGGGCCCGACATGCGGTCGTGCACACTGCCCCACTCGCGGCCTTTGAGTTGCACTTTAAGTTGCTGCAGTTTTTTCTCAACCAATTGCCAATCGTTGGCCAGGTGTTGAAAGCGCACTTGTCCCAACACGTTGTCAAAAAACACGCAGGCCTTGGGGTAGGTGGACAACAAGCCCGGCAAGTTTTGCATGGCATCGTGGGTGTGGCAATGCAGTTCAGTGCCTGCGGCTTGGAGTGCCGCACCATGGCGCCACTTAAACAGCATGCCGGCCAAAGGATCGATGTCAAAGGTGTCGACGCGCGCAAACTGGCCAAGCCATGTGCTGGACATCATCCAGCCGGCGCTGGCGCCAATCAACAACAAGCTGGGTTGACCTTCTACATTGTCTGGCTTGAAGGCTTGCGCCTGCTGCATCAACCATTGTTCAATGGCGTGTGACGTGGGTGCCCAGCGCGCTTGCGAGCGCCATGCCGTCCAATGCCAAGTGATGCCGCCGGTGAGGTTCATGTTTGAGGTTTGAGGTTGAATTGCATCACGCCCAAAGCGTCCATGCGGCGTTGGTCTTTTTTGTTCTCTTCGCGTTGCACAGCCAAAGCGTTCTGATCGGCCAAGGTTTGCATTTTGATGCGTTCTCGTTCAGCCACCATCAAGCGCTCTTTAATGCCCACAATGGCGTTGTCGGTGTATTGAATGTCGGTTTTCACGCGCGCCATGAGGTTGAGCAATTGCGACATGAATTGGCGTTGGTTCATAGCCTCGCGCATGCCCAGGCTTTGCGCATCCGCGCGGTTCAGGCCTTCGCGGTATTCGTCGTACATTTTTTGCACGCGCTGCTCGCTGGTACGCAGGCTGTCTAGGCGCACGCGCGCTTGAACCAATTCATTTTGAATGAGCGCAATTTTGTCTTCGGCCTTTTGCGTCAAAACAGTCCAGCAGGGGCGGGCAACCACGGTGTCGTTCATGCGGGCACCGCCATCATGTTGCGAATGTCTTGCCGGGTGCTGGCCTCGTCTTTGCCTTCGTGCATGTCTTGGCGCAGGTACTGCTCCATCGATTCACGCAAGCGAATGGCTTCGTCCAAGGTGGGGTTGCTGCCCATCTCGTAGGCGCCCACTTGAATCAGGTCCATGTTTTGTTGGTACAAAGACCACAGGCGCCTGAATTTGTTGGCCATTTTCAAATCTTCGGGTGAGAGCAAACTTTGCATCACGCGAGAAATGGAGCCGTTCAAATCGATGGCCGGGTAATGCGCCGCATCGGCCAGTTTGCGCGACAACATCACTTGGCCATCTAAGGAGGCGCGGGCAATGTCCACGATGGGGTCGTTGGCGTCGTCGCCTTCGGCCAGCACGGTGTAAATGGCCGTGATAGAGCCATGGCCATGACGGCCTACGCCGGCGCGCTCAATCAAATTGGGCAACAAGGCAAACACCGATGGGGGATAGCCTTTGGCCGTGGGCGGCTCGCCAATGGCCAAGCCAATTTCGCGTTGCGCATGGGCCACGCGCGTGAGGCTGTCGACCAGCATCAACACATTGAGGCCTTGGTCTCTAAAGTATTCTGCAATGACGTGGGTCATGTGCGCAGCTTTTAAGCGCAGCACAGGCGAGACATTGGCGGGGGCTGCCACCACCACCGATTTGGCCAAACCTTCTTCACCCAAAGATTCTTGAATGAAGGCTTGCACTTCGCGGCCACGTTCGCCCACCAAACCGATCACCACTACATCGGCTTTGGTGAAGCGGGTCATCATGCCCAAGAGCACACTCTTGCCTACGCCAGAGCCAGCCACCAAGCCCACGCGTTGTCCGCGGCCCAGTGTCAATAAACCGTTGATGGCTTTCACACCCACATCGAGCACGCTGTCGATGGGGCCGCGCTCCATGGGGTTGATGGGCAAGCCCAGCAAACTCAAACGTGCTTTGCAAGCAGGCTTGGGTTTGCCGTCTAAAGGTTCGCCGCGGCCATCGATCACACGGCCCAGCAGTTCGGGGCCTAAGCACGCCGTGCCAAGGTCGTAGGCCATGCGCACGGAGGCGCCGGGGCCAATGCCAACTGGCTCGGTGAGCGGCATGAGGTACAAAGTTTTGTCGTTGAAGCCCACCACTTCGGCTTCAATCTTGTGGCCATCTTGGCCAATCACTTCACAGCTAGAACCCACGGGCGCCATGATGCCGCGCGCTTCCATGCGCAGACCCACCAAGCGCACCAAGGTGCCGCAGCGTTCGGGGCTGGCAGCGCGGGCCACGGACATCGAGCGGGCTACTTCGGCTGCAAAGTTAGTCATGTGATTCACCTTCCGCAGCGTTGTCTGACGCGGGCTTGTCGTCTGTCAAATCTAAATCGGGTAAATCCAATGAAGACAAGTTCAAGGGCTCAGCACTGGCTTCACGTGGCAGCGCGTCTTCAACGGTTTCCGCTTTGCCACGACGTGCGGCCAAACGTTCGGGTTGGAATGCAGTTTGGGCTTGCCATGCTTTGGGGTTTTCCAACAACGCATGGGCCAAATTTTCCAGGCGATGTTCAATCAGGTCGCTGACCACCGCATCGTCGGCGCGCACGCGCACACTGCCGGGCAGCAAATGGGTGTCTGCCACCATGCGCCAGGTATGTGTTGGCTCACCCGGCACCGCTTTGTGGTTTTGCAACAAGGCCATGTCATTCGGGTTGAGCTCTACCACCACGCTGGACGCGGTTTGCACGTCAAGCGTTTCGATGCATCGGTCGATCAGGTTTTGTATGCCACCTGAAGAAATGCTCAGTTCGGTCAAGGCGAGTTGTTCTGCCAAATGCAAAGCCAATCGCTTGAGAGGTTCGTTCCATGCGGCAGGATTTTCTTGCAAGGCCACCACACCTTGTTCAATGTTGACCAAGAGTTGGTTGGCTTTGTCGGCCAGCGCTGTGAGGGACTGCGCTTCGTTTTGCTCAGCCGCTGCTTGCTCTGAGGCGAGTTGCATCTTTTGGCCATCCACCAAGCCGCGTTCATAGGCTTCTTGTTTGATTTTTTCGATGGCTTCTGCATCCAAGCCAGACACAGCCGGTGCCTCAGTTGCGGCGGCCGTAGAAGCTTCCGCAGGGTCTTTTGCATTGACGTCTGCTACGCCACTTTCATCAGCCAAGGCCTCTTCAGCCATTTGGTTGGCGGCTTGTTGTTCTTCGACAGTCCAAAGTGCAAAGGTGTTGCTCTTTTTGCGCAAGTAATTTTCTTGCACAAAACCTGCGTTTTGCAACTCAATGGGCTTGAGCGGTTGCAAGGGCTGCCACTTGGGCGCGGCCCGGCCTGCGCCGCTGTTGGCTGCTTTGCCGGGTGGAAGTGGGTTATACAAAGTCGCCTCCGCCTAAGACCAACTCACCAGAGTCAGACAACTTGCGGGCAGAACGCATGATTTGTTTCTGCGCTTCTTCCACATCCGACAAGCGCATGAGGCCTTTGGCATCCATCTCGTCTTTGAACATGCCACGGGCACGTTCCGACATGTTGTCGAAGAAGCGTGCTTTGACGTCCTCGCTGGCGCCTTTCATGGCAATCATCAACTGGTTGTTGTCCACCGCACGCATGAGCACCTGAATGCCTTTGTTGTCCACAGCAGCCAGATTTTCAAACGTGAACATGTTGTCTTGAATGCGCATCATCAAATCGGCATCGATGCTCTCCAAGCCCTTCATGATGGACGCTTCCAAAGCTGTCTTCGTGGAGTTCATGATCTGCGCAGCTGCTTTGATACCGCCGAAGCTAGAAGACTTGGAGCTGGTATTGGTAGAGAACTGCAACTTCATGATGGACTCGAGCTCTTGCATGGCCGAGGGTTGCACGGTTTCCAAGCTGGCCACACGTTGAATGATTTCGGGGCGTGTTTCGTCGGGCAAGAAGGTCAGCACGTCGGCTGCCACTTGGTGGTCGAGCACCGACAAAATAATGGCCGTCACCTGGGGGTGCTCGGTCTTGATCATGTCGGCAATAGAGCGGGCGTCCATCCACTGCAAAATTTCCAAACCCTTGGTGCTTTGGCCTGGCAAGATGCGGCCCAACACAGAGGCGGCTTTGTCGTCGCCCAAGGCGCGCTTGAAAACCTTCTCCACATAGTCGGTGGTGCCCAAGCCCAAGCTGGATTGTTTCTTGATGGTGGCGACAAAGTCGTCCAAGATTTCGTTCACAGCTTCTTGCGACACATCAGACACCGCCACCATGGCGCCGCCCAAAGCTTGCACTTCGCCGGGGTTTAAAAACTTGATGATCTCAGACGCCTGCTGCTCACCCAGCAACAACATGAGCACGGCAGCGCGCTGTGCGCCACTGATGTTGGCCATCTCGTTGCGCAGTTTTTCTGCGGCTTCGGCTTCTGCAGCCGAGAGTTGAATTTCTTTTTCTGCCATGGTATTTCCTTAGGCTACTTTGATCATCTTCTTCAGCACACTGGCCACACGCGAGGTGTCTTCCGCCACAATCATGCGCACCAAAGCCACCTTGTCGTCGTATGTGTTGGCCGTGTCCAACATCTCCATGGAGATGCTTGATTTCTTGGGCTTGAGTTTGGCCTTGATGTCTTCCAAGGTTTCGCCTTCGCCCAATTGGATGGCGTTCATGTCTTCGGGTGACAACTCGCCATCGGACAGTGCAACCTTGGCAGCAGCGGCAGCAGCTTCTGCAGCGGCGGCTTCGGCTTCCAACTCGGCTGGCGTTTTGAGCAAGCCCAACATGCGCAGCACAGCAGGACGGATCACCATCATGAGGAAGGCCAAGAACATCACACCCAGCAAACCACTCTTGATGTAGGTTTGCAAAGATTCGTCTTTGTACCAAGGAATGCTGAGGTCGTACACCGCTTCGGGTTCAAACTTGGCTTGCACCACAGTGACCACGTCGCCGCGCTTTTCGTCAAAGCCCACCACGCCGCGCACCAAGTCTTGCATGCGGGTAATTTCGTCTTCGGTGTAGGGGTTGGGCTTGGAGTCGGTGACTTCACCCTTGTCGTTTTTGGTGACCGTGGGGGCACGTTCGTTGATCAACACCGCCACACTCAGGCGCTCCATGGTGCCTGTGGCATTTTTCACATGACGCACAGAACGGTCAAGCTCGTAATTGCGTGTGCTGCGTGCAGTGGTGCTGTTGCTTGTGCCGCCTGCACCCGCCGATGTGGCCGCTGATGAATTGGTGGTGGCCGATGGCGCTGGCGGCGGTGTGTTGGACAGCGTGCCAGGAATGCCTGCTGCTTCGGCTGCACCGCTCTTGTCTTCGCTGATGGCTTCAGAACGTGTCTTGGGGCCTTTTTCGCGGGTGTCAAAATCTTCTGTGGTGACTTCGGTTTGCGTAAAGTCCAAAGCCATGTTCACTTGTGAGCGAACATTGTTGTCACCCACAATGGGCGACAAGATTTGCATCACGCGCTGGCGATACACATCTTCCATTTTTTGTTTGTGCTGACTTTGAGCCGACGTTAAGCCCAATGCGGCGGCGTTGCTAGAGTCGGTAATCAGCTTGCCTTGGTTGTCGACCACGGCCACGTTTTCAGGTGTCATCAAAGGAACGCTAGACGCCACCAAGTGAACCAAAGCTTGCACTTGGTTGGGCGACACAGAGCGGCCCGCGTAGGGCGTGATGATGACCGAAGCCTTAGGGGGCGTGCGGTCACGCACAAACACCGATTGCTTGGGCATGGCCAAGTGCACGCGGGCTTGTTGAATGGTGTCAATTTGCATGATGGTGCGCGCCAACTCTTGCTCCATGGCCGAGGTGTAGCGCACTTGTTCCATGAACTGGCTGGTGGTCATGGCCGATTGGTCTTTCAAAGACTCCATGCCCAAGTTGCCCGTTTTGGGAATGCCTTTGGATGCCAAGAAAATACGCGCTTCGTGGTACTTGTTAGAAGGCACGGTGATCTGGCCCGAGGCGGGGTCCATCACGGGCTTGAATTCGCTGGCCTTCAAAGCTTCCATGGCCGTTTGCTGATCGGCTTCACTCATGTTGACCATGAGCGGGCGATAGTTGGGCATGTTGATCCACGCATACAACAATGCAAACAACAGCACCGCCAAACCCATCAAGATCAGAGGCATGGCTTTTTTGACACCCGGCTGCTGCATCATCTGCTGCACACCTGCCAAAGGGCCTGAAGCCACTGCGCCGCCATTGCCTTGGCTGTTGTGAATGTCCATGCCCGGCGTGAAGGTTGCCAAAGCACCGCCTGCGTTGGCATTGCCGCCACCCGTGGTGGCAAGCGCGGTGTTGCTCGAGCCAGCGGAGGCGAGTCCGGGCTGAAAGGGAGCTAAGGTAGTGGCCATGTTGGAAATCTCTCTGTCGTATCTTTAATGAGCCTTAAACCGGCATGTTCAAAATGTCTTCGTAGGCCTTGAGCACTTTGTTGCGCACCTGCAAGGTGGCTTCAAAACTCAAAGACGATTTCTGCATGCTCAACACCACATCGGTGAGCGGCACGCCTTCGCCACGTTCGTACGAGGCCGCAATTTTGGTGGCCTCCATTTGATTGGAATTCACCTTGTCAACGGTTTGACGCACCAAGTCGCCAAAACCGGAGGGGCCCTGGGGACCTTGTGAACCGCTCAAACCATTGAGGCCGCCCACCTTGTTGCCATCGTCGTCCATGCCGCCAGCGGCTTGAGACTGATAAGAGCGCAGGGTTTGCAACATCGATTGAATGTTGCTTTGTGAATTGATTTTGTCGATCATGTGTGTTCCCCTTAAGCGGCCCAGGCCATGGTGCCGTTTTCAGCCTTCAACTTGGCCAGCTTGTAGCGCAAGGTGCGTGGGCTGATGCCCAACTTGGCAGCCGCTTCCATGCGGCTCTCGGTGGTTTGAATGGCAGCCAAAATCATTTGGTGCTCGCTGGTTTTGACAGCCTCTTGCAAATTGGAGGCAATGACCGCGCTGTCTTCTGTGGCGCTGGTGTCGGGGTAGCGCAAAGCCTCGGTGGGCATGTGGAAGCTGGCCACAGGTGCAGGCGGTGCAACAGGTGTTGCCACCAACTCTTGTGCCAAGTGCAACTGCATGTCGGCGGCATCGTCAAACATCAAGTGATGCGCTTCAATGTGCTGATCGGAACACAACACCACAGCGCGCTGCACCACGTTTTCTAGTTCGCGCACATTGCCTGGCCATGGGTAAGCCAACAACTGTGCTTGTGCTTCATCACTTAAAGTGAACTCTTGTGCGTTGGGTGCATGGCGCAACAACAAGCTGGCCACCAAAGGCAAGATGTCGCCTTTGCGCTCACGCAGGGGCGGCACGCGCAGTTTGAACGTGCTGATGCGGAAATACAAATCTTCACGGAACTGACGCTCGGCAATGGCCACGCGCAGGTCTTTGTTGGTGGCGGCAATCACGCGCACATCCAAAGCCACTTGGCGCTCGGAGCCCAAGCGGGTGAGCAAACGCTCTTGCAACACGCGCAGCAACTTGGCTTGCAAGTGCAAAGGCATCTCGCCAATTTCGTCCAAGAACAAAGTGCCGCCTTGGGCTTGTTCAAACAAACCTTTGAATTCTTTTTGTGCGCCAGTGAACGCGCCTTTTTCGTGGCCGAACAACATGTCGTCAATCAGTTGCTCTGGCAAGGCTGCGCAGTTCAAACCGACGAAGGGGCCACGTGCACGCTTTGAAGACTCGTGCAACACACGTGCCAAAATTTCTTTACCGGCACCTGTGGGGCCTTCGATGAGGGCGGTGACGTTGGCTTGCGCCACGCGTTGGGCTAGGGCCAATAAGTGACGGCTAACGGGGTCTACGTACACCACGCTCTTTTGGGGAGTAGCCGCCGCAACCACTTCTGTAGGAGGCGCCATGCGTGCAACCATCGAGGCGGCAGAAGAAGACAAACGCAAAGCCTGAATGGCTTGATGCGCCATTTGCCATGAACCCGCAGACCAATCGTCGGTGGCCAACACATGGGCAGCACCTTGGCGCATGGCTTGTACGGCCAGTTCTAAGTGGCGGCGGTCTACGCGGCAGACCATGGGCACAGAAACGCCAGCACGCAACATCAGCGTTTGGCAGCTCTTGAGCAAATCTAAGGTGGTGTCGTGCCGAATGACCAGGGCCATGGTTTGGCCATGGCTTAAAGCCGATTGAAGTTCGTCAAGCGTGTTAATGCAGCGGATCGACAAACCCGCGTCGGTTAACTGGGCGTGCTCAGGCGCGTCGAGAGGCTGGATCGGGTCCAGCCACAGAACTTGTTGCGCGGTATGTAAAGAGCTCATTGCTTTCTGGTGCCTCATGTGCATAGGAATGCATGAGTAGTAGCAATGGCCGTGCCATGTTAAATTGAATACTTAACGTCTAAATAATAGAAGGTTTTTGTCAATTTACCGACAGCGCGCAGAAGGCTGCGCGCATGCGAAAGCCAGCGCTAGAAACCCCAGAGGGCTTCAGGCGCTAGCGTTTCCGCTAATTCAAAGAGGGGTTTAGCCCTGCAACAGTTTGAGAACTGATTGCTGCGACGTATTGGCTTGTGCCAACACAGCTGTCGCTGCTTGCTGCATGATTTGCGTACGGGCCAACTCGGTAGAGGCCTTGGCGTAATCAGCATCTTCAATTTGACTGCGTGATGCTTCAGAGTTCATCACCACATTGGTCAAGTTGTCGATCACGTGTTCCAAACGGTTCATCACCGCACCCATGGTGGCGCGTGTGGCCGCAATACGGTCCAGTGATTTGTTCACGTTCATGATCACATCATTTGCCGAGTTGACAGTGAGCAAATTGGTCGGTGCACGGTCGCTGGTGATAGGACCTGTGATGTCGCCGTTTTTACCAAAGTCAGCCAAGTCAATGGAAATGAGTTGGTTGGCAGCAGGGCCCACTTGGAAGTTCAAACGACCAATGTTTTTAGGATTGATGGTTTCAGCTTGGAAGCCAAGTGCCGTGAAATTGGCGTAAGTTGGATCTGTGGCGGCAGCATCTGCTGTTGCGTATGCTTTGGCACCAGGTTTAACTGTAAAAGTGGTATTGGAGTTTAGGGTGACAGTTCCATAAACTGTGGAAGCTGCAACTGTAGTTCCAGAATTAGTGGAGGTTGATGTAGCGGCTACAACGCCATTGACTGCCAAATCCGTCACGTTGGTGCTGGCTGTCGTAGAAGTTGCAGTAACCGTACCCGTTGCAGACGCCGCGCCAGTGGAAAATCCTGCAGTGAATGTGCCGGTGAATTTTCCAAAATTTGCTGCAATTGGATTTGCAATTGTGATTACAGCCGAGCTGGTTCCAGAGGCGATGTTTGCAAATGCAGACGCCACATCTTTGGCCGTCATGTTGGTTCGGGCTGTAAACGTTAATCCATTGACTGTTACAAAGTCATTAGGGCCCATAGCTTTGAACTCAACAACAGTGTTTTCTGTAATTGTGCTCAGACCTTGCGTAATTGCGCCTACAGTTACGGTGCCGCCGTTTGTGCCGGTGGCTGCTAAATCCGTCACATTGGTGTTGGCTGTACTTGACGTAAATTTAACGACAGCGCCAGTTGCGGCGCCAGTGCTGTAACCAGTTAAGGCGGAGGCGCCAACTGTAATTGTGAAGTCTTTGTTTGCAGTACCGTCACCGCCAGAGATCGCTCCATTCGCAGCTTTGCTAGCAAAGGCTGTCGCCAAATTAGCGCCACTGACGCCAAGAGCGCCGGCAGTTACTGTAACCCCTGCAAGGGTAAATGTCTGACCGCTTGTTAATGCTGGGAACGTAACATCCGCCGATTCAGTTGCAACTGAACTTGAACCATCAGTTTTAGTGAGGGTGGGAATTGTAGAACCGTTGTAAATATTCCCAACATTGCCCTTGCCGTTAGCCGTGGCGGCAACTTGACCGCTATTTGCGGCGCCAGTTGTAAAGCCTTCTGCAAAAACACCTGAGTAGGCGCCTTTGGTTAATGCCGTTGGATTGGCAGCAGCAGCAGCCAGTGCTGTCATACCAGATTTTAAATTGCCAAATGCTGCAGCCAATTCTGTATTGCTAGTGCCAGCTGTAGACGTAAAGGTTAAGCCATTCAGTGTGAAGCCTTGCCCAGCAGTCAGTGTTGGGAAGGTAACAGTGGTGTTCTCATTCGAACCAAAACTACTGGCAGCAGAACCTGACACACCTGTCACCCCCATGGGGTTTGAAGGCGGTGTGGTATCCAATCCCAAACCGAAGTCAGAACCTTGTACCGAAGTAGAGTCGTACCAAACCGATAAGTTTCTGCCGTCTGGTGTTGTGAGTGTCAAGCCGCCTGTACCGCTGTCGCCAGCCACCACGCCATGCACTGCTGTGCCAGCATTGATACTTTCCATCACATACTGACGGCGTTCGTTGAATGTGTGGCTTGCAGACAAACTAAGTGAAACTTTTTCACCGTTGACGTACAAGTCAGTTTGAATTGAAGTCGAACCAACGGTTGTTTTTGTGGCGCCAATGGTGGCTGCACCAGCAACCGCGCTAACACCCGTCACACCCACTTGAGAGTTGATGGCGGCTGCAATGGCAATTGCACTGCCAGCATTGTTGCTACCAGCTGCAATGGTGTTGCTCTTTGGGTCCGATGCAGCAATGGACGCGGGAATGGCAAAAGAACCTCTGTCGGTCTGAATTTCAAGATCGCCAGTTTCCAGAACCTTACCAGTGCTGGTTGAGGGCACACCTGCACGCACAGCTGTATTCGTTGTTGGCGTACCAACCGGTGTGCCAGCTTTGCCGTTCAGAATGGGGAAGCCATTCCATTCGTGCATTTCAGAGACTCGAATTATCTCTTGCTTGAGCTGCTGAAATTCTTGATCCAGGTAGCTACGTTGATCACTAGAGTAAGTGGAGTTGGCCGATTGCACAGCCAATTCACTCATGCGTTGCAGCATGTTGGTAATTTCTTGTGTGGCACCCTCGGCCGTTTGAATCATGGAGATCGCATCACCTGCATTGCGAATGGACTGGTTCAAGCCTTGAACGTTTTGTGTCATTCGGGCTGCAATGGCCAATCCGGCTGCATCGTCCTTAGAGGAGTTGATGCGCTTGCCAGTAGAAAGCTGTTGCATAGCCGCTTCACTCGCACGGTTCGAGTTCTTAAGGGCGGCTTGTGTATACAAGGCTTTAACGTTGGTATTGATAACAGTCATTTTCGATCTCCAGAAGGCTTTAAAGTTTCACTCAGAGGTTTAAGGTTTTGCCAGAGGCACAAATGCCACTGAATGAAATGCCATTGAGTGTGAGTGGCTCAAATTAGTTGGGTTGCAGGGATGTAGAAGCAACCGTTACTGCTGGCGCTTTTAAGATGTCTTCATATTCAGCCAGCAACACCGGGTCTTGTGGCCAAACTTTCAGTGCTTGTTCCAGAACATCTTTGGCTTCTGGAATGTTCAAGTTACAAGCCAAGGCACGTGCCAACATTTGGCAAGTCATGGGTTGTGCACGATCACCTTGAAGGATGATTAAGTCGTTGAGCAATTCAATGGCCAAGTGCCAGTCTTCGCGGGTCATGGCCAGCAAGCCGCCAATGGCCAAGATGTCTTCGCTCTTTGGATAGAGGGCCAAACCGGCTTCTGCCAGGGCTTGCGCCAATTCCATGTTGTTTTGTGTCACCAACCATTGCACGCCCAAACGAAAATCCACAGGCGTGAAGCGCGAAGCCTCGCGAAGATCGACAGCTTGTGCGTCGGCAAATTTCCGCATGGATTGTTGAAGGTCTAAATGCATGTCTAAGCTCCTGATGAGTAAAGACGCGGGTTTCACATGAAATCCACGTTGATGAACAGGTATGGAGCAAACACCGTGCCAGCTTTTTTGTCCGCTGTTTTGACACCTTCACAGTGTGAAAAAGGAACTGAGACAGGCGAAAACGGCAAGAAATGGCGGAAATTTGCCGCTTGGAGGTGATGGATTGCCGCTAAACGGCAAAAAAAGACCACCTCAAGGGTGGTCAAGATTGACGTAGCCCCAATAGAAGCTTGAACTTATTTCAATAAGTGCATAACCAGCATGGGATTTTGGTTGGCCTGGCCCAGCATCGCCGTTGCGGCCTGCTGAATGATCATTGATTTGGCCAAAAGGCTGGTTTCTTTTGCATAGTCAGCGTCAAGAATTCGACTTCTTGACTCAGACAAGTTCATGATGGAATTGGACTGACTAGAAATAGATATTTCAAATCGATTAATCAAGGCACCCAAATTGGCTCGGTTGGTATTGACCTTTTCCAGGCCTGCATCAATCACTGCCAAAGATGCATTCGCATTGGTTTGAGACGCAACGCTAATGGATTGGACGCTAGAGAATGAACTGCTTTGCGTGGCGCTTGCAAAAATAGTGGTGTTCCCGTTGACCGTTGTAATGGCACCTTTACTGCTAGCCAGGGTCACGATTCCGGATTTGACAGAGGAGTGATTGGCATTGGTCAGGGTGGTAGACGCTCCAGTGCCACCCCCTATGTCAGAGGGACCTTCTTTGAAAGTGGCGCTACCGGCAGCACTGTGCACGAAATTGGCAACCTTGATATCGGCACCATCATTACTTGTTAGCTGAATGGCATTTTTGCTATCGAAGCTCACAAAGCTGGCAGTAATTCCTGTTGTACCACTCACTCCATTAATGGCAGCGCTCAGGGCAGACAAGTCGTTGGTGCTTGAAATTGTTGCGGAAATACTTGCAGACGCAGAGCCCGCGAGAGAAAAAGAGATAGTTCCTGCTGCCGTTACACCGTTGATGATGGCGGCATTGCTTGCACTTGCTTTAATGCCTATAGAGTTCGCCGAAGAATTGATTTTGTCTGCAACCTGCTTGGCACTATCACCAGTTGCTATTGCAATGGCAGACGTTGTGCCACCTGTTGCAGTAGAAAGAACGGATGTTGAAACATTACTAACGGTATTTGATGTGGCAGTGGAAGACGCCGCTACCAGGGCGCCCAATCCAGAGCCATCCATTAACAATTTATGGGTGCCAAGTGCCGTTGCTCTGACATCGTCAATTCCACCGAAGACCATGGCATCAGAAGCCAAGTACCCAAGCTGAAAAGTTTGGGCATTAAAACTGCCATTCAACAATTTTGAGTTGTTAAAGTTAGCTTGAGAGCCAATGCGGTTAATTTCAGCTACTAAACCAGATGCTTCACTGTCTAGAAATGAGCGATCGGTGTCATTGTTACTGCCATTGGCAGATTGAACAGCCAACTCACGCAGTCTTTGTAAAGCATCATTGATGTTGCCTAAAGCGCCTTCAGCGGTTTGAGCCATTGAAATACCATTACTGGCATTTTTTAAAGAAACACCAAGACCCCGAATGGCCGATGACATGCGTGTGGCAATGGCCAAACCGGCTGCATCGTCCTTTGCAGAGTTAATGCGCAAGCCTGTAGACAATCGTTGCATCGATTGTTCGGTTTGCATCTCTGAGGCCCTTGCCGCGT
>JAHEBO010000003.1:89750-93085 GCA_024642215.1 Limnohabitans sp. | reverse complement strand
CTTTGAAGAAGTCGGCACCGCTACGTGGGACGGCCTGCCTTTGAACGACTATTTGTCTTTGCTCGACATGCTCAACCCCATGCACCGTTTGTGGAGCGATGGTCGTTGGAACAAACTCACCGTGGCGCATGGTTGCTATTGGAAAAAATGCAGCTTCTGCGATGTCAGCCTTGACTACATCGCTCGCTACGAAACGGCCTCCGCCGAATTGCTGGTGGATCGCATTGAAACCATTGTGAAAGAAACTGGACAAACAGGTTTTCATTTTGTCGATGAAGCTGCACCACCCAAAGCCCTCAAAGCTTTGGCCGAAGAATTGATTCGCAGAAAGGTGCACATTTCTTGGTGGGGCAACATTCGATTTGAAAAAACCTTCACACCTGAATTGGCCGAGCTGTTGGCCGAGAGTGGCTGCATCGCCATGTCAGGGGGCCTTGAAGTGGCCTCCGACCGCTTGCTCACCTTGATGAAAAAAGGCGTGTCAGTAGAACAGGTGGCGCAGGTCACGAAGGGCTTCTCAGAAGCAGGCATCTTGGTCCACGCCTACCTCATGTATGGCTTTCCAACCCAAACGGTGCAAGACACGGTGGATGCGTTGGAGTACGTGCGGCAGCTCTTTGAGAATGGCTGTATCCAAAGTGGTTTCTTCCATCGCTTTGCCTGCACGGTTCACTCCCCTGTGGGTTTGAATCCTGAGGATTACGGCATCGAATTGATTCCCTTGCCGCCTGTTTCATTTGGTAAGAACGACATTGGCTTCATCGATCCCACAGGCGTCGACCATGATCTCTTAGGGCTAGGCCTGAAGAAAGCCATCTACAACTTCATGCATGGCATTGGCTTGGAAGAAGATGTGCGCACTTGGTTTCAAGATGCACTGATTGAACATGCAGCAGGTAAAACCCCGGCCTTTAAGATTCCCAAGAGCAGCGTCTCACGCCGCAAAATTGAACAAGCCTTAGGTCACTGAAAAAATTCAAGCGTGCGTGAGTTGCATGAACTTCGACAGGTCGAACACCGAGTTGGGTGCAACCGGCATCAAGCCTTTGGGCAAGGGCTTGAAGTTGAACGGTAAATTGTTCACTTTTTGAACCTGCGAGCTGGCGGGTGCAACACTCACCAATGCACTCAGTGAATAGCTTTGAAGGAAATTTTTTTCAATTCGCGCATACTCCTCGTACAAGAGGTCAACAGCGACGGTCTCTGAACTTGGCCTTGTTTCATGCTGTGCTTGATCATCGATCTCAAAGCATCTCACAACATCCCAGGCTGTCAAATCCTGCAAGTCTTTCTTCAACTGGTAACCACCGCCAGGTCCTCTTGAAGCCTGCAACAAATCGTTTTGCTTCAAAACTTTGACCAAGCTTTCTGTGTAGGAGACAGACAACTCTAAAAATTGCGCAATGCTGGCCACTGTCACAGATCTGTGAGAAGGCGTTTGAGCGACGTGAGCCATGGCCAAAATGCCTTGATGAGCGCGCTGACTGAGCATAGGACACCTTGTTGCGTTATTGAATAAGTTTAATTTAGCATATCTATTCAAACTTTCCGGAATTCACGTAAAATATTCAATAATTTCTACTCAATACCTATTCAGAATATAGTTTCTGAAAACAAAGCCGCTATGAATCTCCACAAAATTGGCGCTGTATCAAGCTTGAGCGGGGTTCCGACGCCCACCCTGCGCATATGGGAAGCGCGCTACGAATGCTTCTCCCCCTTGAAAACAGCCAGTCGACATCGCTTGTATTCAGACGATGACGTTCTCAAAGCCACGCTCATGAAAAGGCTCACAGAGCAAGGGCACAGCGTGAGCCAAATTGCCCAGAGCAGTTTGCAAGAACTCAACCAACTGCTTCAACAACACCAAGGTTTGGGACAACAGGCCAGTGCGGTCAACCGATCCGCACCGTTTGCCACAGTTGCCATTGTGGGGCTGCCATTGGCCAGTCGCGTGGAATCCAAAAGATTCACAGCGCAGATGGCCCCTACGCAGCTGCGCATCACAGACATCTTTGGTACGCCGCAAGAGATGCTGCAAGCGCAGCTTCAAGAACAACCTGAATTGCTCCTGATTCAATGCCACTCACTCCACGCAGGCGTACAAGTGGACATCCGTCGCTTGGTCGACAAAAGCCAAGCCTCACACGTCATCGTGCTTTACAGCTTCGGGCAAGCACCCGTGATTGAAAGCTTGAAGCAGTGGGGCATGATTGTTCGCAGAGAGCCACTGCCAGAGACAGAGCTGAGTGAGTTGATGCTGGCCACGCTCAGGGTTGACTTGCCCACCGCCATCAACCGTGGCTCTGAACATGCGGCTATTCCAGCTCGCAAATACGATGACATGACCTTGATGCGCGTCACTGGCATTTCGACGCAAGTCTTGTGCGAGTGCCCTAAGCACGTGGCCGAACTGATCATGCAACTGGCCAGATTTGAGCAATACAGCTTAGATTGCCTGAACAAATCCAGCGAAGACGCTCGCATCCATGCACATTTGAGCGCCATTTCAGGCACCGCTCGCGCCATGTTTGAAGACGCCCTGGAAATGGTGGCACAGCACGAAGGCATTGACCTCCAGTCACTGGGAAATTAACGCCCCATGACTTGCCAAATCGTTTGGTTCAAGCGTGACTTGCGTTGGTAAGATCACGCTGCACTGGCACAGGCTGCAGCGCGTGGACCCGTGCGCTGCATTTACATTTTGGAACCTGGCTACTGGCAGCTCAACGATACGGCATTGCAGCACTTCGAATTCATTCGTGAATCATTGCAGGCCTTGAATTCGCATTTGCAGACTTTGGGCGGTAGCGTTGAAATTTACACAGGCGAAGCTATTGAGGTTTTTGAACGCCTATTGAAAGAGACGCCTTTCTCCGAAATTCACTCTCACGAAGAAACGGGCAATGCATGGACATATGCCAGAGACATTGAAGTTCAGACTTGGTGCCAAACGCATCGCATCCAGTGGCACGAGTATCCTCAATTTGGTGTGGTGAGACGCTTGAAAAATCGGAACCGGTGGCAAGCAGCATGGGAACTACACATGCAAGCGCCTCAGGAGCAGCCCAAGGACATTCACTTTGCAAGCAAAGTCAACAGCTTGCCGTTTTCAATGCAAGCGCCTGCGCACTTAAAACACAATCCACCCCACCGACAACGCGGCGGACGAACCTTGGCACTGGCGGTTCTGCGAAGCTTCTTAAATGCCCGAAGCTTAGGCTACCGAGGCGGCATTTCATCGCCCTTGTCTGCACCGGATGCCTGCTCGCGACTTTCGACTTATCTGGCCTATGGCTGCATCAGCATGCGCGAAGTGGTTCAAATGACGCGCG
>JAHEBO010000003.1:0-89650 GCA_024642215.1 Limnohabitans sp. | reverse complement strand
AGCTTAGGCTACCGAGGCGGCATTTCATCGCCCTTGTCTGCACCGGATGCCTGCTCGCGACTTTCGACTTATCTGGCCTATGGCTGCATCAGCATGCGCGAAGTGGTTCAAATGACGCGCGCCTACATCGATGAGCTGCCGCCTCAAGCCTCACGGCACCGAGCTGGTCTGCAGGCCTTCATGAGTCGCCTTTACTGGCATTGTCATTTCATCCAAAAGCTAGAGAGCGAGCCCGAGATTGAATGGCAAAACATGCACCGCGGCTATGACGGCTTGCGTGAAGAATCGTTCAATGAGGCATTTTTTGAAGCGCTCAAAAATGCAAAAACAGGGTGGCCGATGGTGGACGCCTCCGTCGTCATGCTGCGCGAGACTGGCTGGCTCAATTTTCGAATGCGGGCCATGCTGGTATCTGTAGCGGCCTACCCCCTCTGGCTCCACTGGCAGCCAGTAGGCGAATGGCTGGCCACTCAATTTTTAGATTACGAGCCAGGGATTCACTGGAGTCAATTGCAAATGCAATCAGGCACGACAGGCATCAACACCACGCGCGTCTACAACCCCATCAAGCAAGCGCAAGACCATGACCCGCAAGGGCTGTTTGTTCGGAGATGGCTGCCAGCCATGCGCAATGTTCCAGACAGCTGGCTTTTTGAGCCTTGGAAAATGCCGGACAACGTTCGTCAATCAACAGGCACTGACGCCTCATCCCCCATTCAAATCTGCACACCCTTGGTGGACCTCAGTTCGGCGACGCGCAGTGCCAAAGAAAGATTGCACATGCTTCGCAAGAATGACAAAGTTCGAGCCGGCAAAAAGGCTGTGATCGACAAACACGCTTCGCGCAAAACTTTTTCAACACGACACACCAGCGCCAAATCTCAAGCCGCCAGTTCGCAAATGGGCTTTGATTTTTAGAGCACAAAACCTCATCACATGCCACCCAATTCTTCTAGCGCAGGCGTCATCTATTGGTTTCGAAACGATTTGCGCCTGCACGATCAGCCCGCATTGCAAAACGCAATAGAACTCGCTCAACAATTGCAAACTTGGCTTCTGCCCGTCTACATTCACGACGATGCGCTAGAAGCACAGACGCCATGGGGTTTTGCCAGAACATCGTCTCAAAGAAAAGCTTGGACACAGATGGCCGCGCAAGACTTGGCTCGACAGTTGAGCGCGCTTCATAGCCAACTTTTTCAACTCAAGGGCAAACCTGTTGAAATCTTGAAGACTTTAAGTCATCACTTTCAAGAGACTTGGATCGTCTGTGAAGACATTGCAGCACCCTACGAACAGGCGCAAATCCAACAATTGAAGGATGCCAAGCTTCAAGTTCAAACAGTTTGGCAATCTACGCTGGTGCGACCTGCTGATTTGCCATTTGATGTGCGCAATGTGCCGGATCAATTCACCACCTTCAGGCAACAGCTTGAGCGCCCAACGATGCTTGTACAAGATCCATTGCCCGCTATTTCAGCGATGCCAGCCCTGCCCGATTTATCAGCATTGCAAACACAACTAAAAGCGCACATCGAAGCAGCAGATTTATCCGCTCCACTAGAGCGCAACATCGACCCGCGCTCTGCATTTCCTGGGGGGCCCGCCGGCTTCAAGGGCGGTGAAACATCGGCATTGGCGCACCTTGACCATTACTGCAACAGCAGCTTGCCTAGCACCTACAAACTCACGCGCAATGGTTTGATGGGCGTTGACTATTCCACCAAATGGTCGCCCTGGTTGGCGACGGGTGCACTGTCCCCGCGGCAAGCCTGGGCTTCCGTCAAAGCCTATGAACAATTGCACGGCGCCAATGACAGCACCTACTGGATTGGTTTCGAATTGCTATGGCGTGACCACTTTCGCTGGCTGCATTTGAAACACGGACACAAGCTCTACCGACGTCAAGGCTTGTCCACGCAAGCACAGGTGCGCAAAGCACACTCACCTGAAAATTTCGAAGCTTGGTGCGCCGCAAAAACCGGAAAAGCGTTCATTGACGCCGGCATGCGCGAGCTCACCACCACGTCCTACCTGTCCAACCGCATGCGCCAAAACTTGGCCAGTTATTTGATCCATGACTTGGGCTGCGATTGGCGCGCAGGCGCCGCCTGGTTTGAAACGCACTTGATTGACTTTGATGTTTACAGCAACCAAGGCAACTGGCTGTACCTCAGTGGCTGCGGGACTGACCCGCGAGGTGGCAGAAGGTTCAATCCAGACAAGCAAGCCAAGGACTATGACCCCGACGGCAGCTACCGGGCGCTGTGGCGTCTTTGAAGTCTTAACGACTCTGGTGCAAATTGCCCGGGGCGTTCAAGGACTTGGGTAAATTTTGTAGGACAAGAGTTTGCCTTGAGGACTGACTTTGGCCAACACCATGTCGCCAGAGCCCACGTTTTCGCCCATGAATTCTGCAATGTTCACATGGTGCGTCACCAAGATCAAAGCCTTGTCCGCTTTCAATTTCAGTTGCTTGGCAATGAAGGCTTGAAGACGCAGATTGCTTTGAGGCCCTTGGCGCGTGTCGTCAAAAAACGAATTCAATGACGGCTCGTGCACGGGAATGCCATAGCCAAGCTTCTCTGCTGTTTCTTTGCAACGACACCACGCACTGCTAAACACCATCGCTTCCTTCACACCCTGCGCATTCAGCCATTGACCCGTGCGCTGCGCTTGTTCACGCCCCTTGCCATCTAAGTTGCGTTGGGTTTTGCACTCTTGCAGTGTGTAACCCGCGGGATCACCCACACCTGGCGCCAAGGCATGCCGCATCAGCATCACATGATCAGACTTTTTGAGCAGGTCGGACAGTTCGCTGGCATTGGCATTGACCTGCGTGAGGCCAATCCCTATGAACACCGCACACACCCATTTCAAAAGCATAGACAAGTTGCGGCAAGTCATTTCGTGGTCCTTCCCTCAGCAATAGCGCTGTCTCTTGGGGGTTCAGCAGTTGACGCATCCAGTTTAGGCATCGCCATCTTTTCGCCATCCCATTGCTGACCACACCAGCATCGGCCCTCAGGATCGATGATGCAGGTTCCTGTGCCACAGCACCTTGGATCTTCGTTCATGTCTACCCCCTTTGAAAAAAATGGTCATCACCATGGAATGGTGTGCCCTGCGTAATCCACAAATTGTGCGCGACCTGTTGGCTGGAGGCTTTGCAAAGCTCGCATCATCTGCGACACCGAATCTTCAGGTGTCATGGCATCTTCTGCTGCCACAAACTTAGCCGACAAACCCGACTGAACGGTGCCCGGCTGCAAAGCCGCAAACACGGCCAAAGGCTTTCGTCGGAAGACCTCAATGGCCGCTGTTTGCAGCAGCATGTTGCGAGCCGCTTTGGCTGCACGATAGCCATACCATCCGCCTTTGTGGTTGTCTTCAATGCTGCCAACCCGTGCTGACAAGGTGGCGTAGCAAGCCACTTCATGCGACACCAGCAAAGGCGAGAAATGCTTGATAAGCAATGCAGGTCCAACGGCATTCACCTCGAACTGACGCAACAGTTGCTTGGCATTCAAAGCTTGTAAGCGCTTCTCGGGACCCTGCCCATCCAGGGTTAAGGCACCCGTGGCGTCCACAATGTATTTGAATTCACATGCACCGTAAGGACCTGATGTTTGGCGCAAGGCCGCTGCGCATTGCGCCATGCTCTCTTCATCTTCCAATTCAAAGCGCAACGCGCTTTGTCTCGACAAGCCCACAGCCAACGCACACTGGGCATCGTTTTGAAAATGCGCTAAAAAAGCTTGCCCAATGGCGCCACTCGCACCCAGCACCAAAGCTTGATAGCGACTCATGAATGACGCGCGTCCCATTTGATCAAATACTTTTGCACGGTGGGCCGAATGGGCAAAAACATTTTGTAACCCAGGTTGATGGCCCAACTAAGGGGGCGCACTGAAAACACCCGCCCTGCAAGGCGCCAGCCCCTCAACTCCAACCAAAGGCGGGCAAAAGCTGCGCCCCCCTCAAACAATTGCCCCGCTGCATCACGCACATGAAAGTACGCCATAGCGCGTTGGCAATTCAAACCATCGCCCAAGCTGGCATCGTCATTGGCTTGAAAATTCACACTGACGTCGTGCCACACCAACTGTGCTGCGTCAGGATTGCTTTTGTAAAAAGCAATCTCGCGCCTGCACAAGGGGCAACTGCCGTCGTAGTAAATGGTCAGGGGTGGCATGCGTCAAACTTCACCGGCCGCAATGCGTCGCAGCGCTTGCTCAAACACGGCGGTAGGCTGACCACCAGAGATTAAGTGTTTGTCATTGATGATGACCGCTGGCACTGAATGAATGCCCGCTTGTTGGTAGAACTGTTCAATTTCACGGACCTCTTGGGCATAGGCGTCGGAGGCCAAGATGCCCTTCGCTTCAGACACATCCAAACCCACCGAGGCCACGACGGCCAACAACACCTCATCCGATTCAACGGCTTCAGCGCGGCCTTGGTAAGACTCCAGCAAAGCACGCTTCAAAGCGTGTTGACGGCCTTCAGACCCCTTAACCCCAGCCCAATGTAGCAAGCGGTGCGCATTGAAGGTGTTGTAAACACGGCCACGCCCACCTGGATTGAATTTGAATCCTACTTCTTCGCCGCGGGCTGCGATGGTGGCGCGAATTTGGGCTTGTTGTTCAGGGGTTGAACCATATTTTTCGGTCAGATGCTCACCCAAGTCTTGGCCGCCTGGCCCCATGTGAGGGTTCAATTCAAAGGGCTGGAAGTGCAAATCAGCTGAAACCTCACCCTTCAATTGACCCAGGGCTTGCTCCAATGCACCCAAACCCACAGCACACCAAGGGCAGGCAATGTCAGAGACGAAATCAATTTTCAAGGTAGCGGGCATGGCAAAAAGTTTTGAAATAAAAGCGTGATATTGCCTCAAATATTGGAAAATCGGTGCTCAGGGCGCAGATTCCATGGTTTCACAAGGGATCATTGCCAACCCCACCTTTGAGGACGATCATGAAAATTTTGTGTTTGAACGGCATCAACTTGAACATGTTTGGCAAGCGTGATCCGGCCCAATACGGCACCATCACCTTGGCCGAAATTGATGCACAAGTGAAACAACTAGGTCAACAATTGGGCGCTGATGTGGAATGCTTTCAAACCAATTTTGAAGGTGCCATGGCCGAAAAAATTCACCAAGCGCATGTCGATCAGATCGACGCTGTCATGATCAATGCGGGCGCATGGACGCACTACAGTTACGGCATTCGTGATGCGCTGGCCATCTTGAAGTGCCCCATCATTGAAGTGCACATGTCCAACATTCATGCACGCGAAGCTTTTCGCCATCAATCTGTCATTGCTGAAATTGCCAAAGCTCAGATTGCAGGCTTGGGTGTTGACAGTTATTTGTTGGGACTCAAAGCTGCCGTGTCAGCCGTGCAAGCCAACAAAGCCAACTGAAAAGCGTCAGCGCGTTCGTACTGTACCCAATGACCTGAATCTGGCACCAATTGCCACGATGCAAGATGTGGCGCTTTGGCTTTGAACATCGCCTCCACTTCAAGCCAACGTCCTTTGTACAGTGCATCCCATTCCCCAAAAACCACATGCAAAGGACATCGGATGCGCGGTAGAGCCGTCACCACAATCGGGGTAGAAGAGAGACGGCGACGTGGCATGCGGTCGCGCTTGACATTGGCCGTGTGCACGGCCATGGCCAATGCATCCAAGCTGTCCTCATGACGCAGCATCAAGGCCATCAAGTTGTGACGATGGGCCTCAGCCTGCATCGCCTCGTTGGGCAAATGGCGCCAGCCTTTCAAAGCAATTCGGTCGGGCACCGTGAGCCCCAAGCCCGGTGAGCCCACCATCACCAATTGCGCTGCATCTTCCGGATAAGCTGCCAGCCACAGCGCAGCTGTCATACCGCCGAATGAAAATCCCACAAAAGTACTGGCCACATCGGGGCGCTTGAGCAACTGCCATGCCGCATGCAAGGGCTCAATCAAGGCGTCTACATCGCCCCCGTGCAGCGGCGCAGCCGAGTCGCCAAACCCTGGCAAGTCAACGGCCAACACACGCCGGCCTTGCGCGACCAAGGGTGCAATGTTGCGAATCCAATGCATCCAACTGCCACTGCCGCCATGCAGCAACACCACCACAGAACCTTCAACAGGCCCCCATGCGTGCCACACCATAGGTCCAGGCAAGGTCAGTCTTTGCCCTGTCTGCAAGACGATGGCCGCATCGACTGGCAAATGCGCCAATACATCAGCATCGACGTCAATGGGCTCTGTGGTGAAGCTCATGAGGGAAGCGTGACCTCTTTCGCAGGATGCTGTAAGCGCCACACTTTGTACGCGGCAAACGTGGCCATGGCTGCGGCAAACATCGACGCCCAATAAACACTTTGCAAACCCAATCGATCGCTCATCAAACCACCCAACAAACCGCCCAACACACCTGGAAAGCCATAGGCGATGACGGTGTACAAGGCCTGACCCCGCCCGCGCAATCGACCTGGAAAATGATGTGAAAGCAGCGCAATGCATACCGTGTGATTGGCTGCAAATGTCAACGCATGAAGCGCTTGTGCCAGCAGCAGCACCCACAAGACATCGGCCCATTGGGCGGTCAAGCCCATGCGCAAAGTCATGGCCCCCGAACACACCACCAACCAACCCGTGAGCGGCAGTTTGGGCATCCATTTGGCTTGCGTGAAAAACCAAAAAATTTCAACAATGACCGATACAGCCCACAACATGCCAATCCAGACTTTGTTGTAGCCCAATGAGTCAAGGTACAAGGAGAAAAACACATACACACCAATGTGCGACAACACATGGAAAAAGGCAGTGATGAAAAACCACATCACCGGTTTATGTCGCAACACCGGCCACACCGAAACCTTGGCTTCATGGGTGGACACTGCTTCTTTCAAATCAGGCAACCACCACACGCTGGCTGTCACTGCGGCAAGACTCAAGACCGTCCAGCCCGGAAAATGCTTCATGCCAAAGTGCTCAAACCAAGCACCCGCTAAAAACACCGTGACCAAAAAACCCAAGGAACCAAACAAACGAACTCTGCCATAACGCTTGGCATCAAATGCCCCACCTTGACTGACCAAGTGCGCCATGGCGGCCTCGCTCATCGGCATCATGGAACTGGTATGCGTGAACATGACCAACAGCACCACGCCTAGGCCAACTGGGCCAAGGTCGAAGAACAACCCACAAGCGCAAATCAAAGCCATGGTGGCACCGTAGCGCAACAACTTCACGCGTTCGCCGGTGTGGTCGCTAAGCCACCCCCAGCCGTAGGGCGCAAACAATCGGGTAGCGGCTTGCACCGAGGTCAAGATGCTGATGGCCAACAAACCAAAGCCCAACTCTTTCAACCACAGCGGCAGGTAAGGGTTGAAAAAACCGATGTGGGCAAAGTAGCTGGCAGAAACTGCGGCAAATGGAATCAATTGCCGCCGGCTGGCCGCAGAAGCGTTGGGCATCAAGGCCTCTTCTTACAGATGCGCAGGTGGCACGACATCACCACATTGGGCGCGGTGTTGAAGCGCATGCTCTATCACCACCAAAGCCAGCATGGCTTCGGCAATGGGTGTGGCTCGAATGCCAACACACGGATCGTGACGTCCCTTGGTCAGCACCTCGACCGCTTGACCTTGTGTGTCAATGGAGGGGCGTGGAATCAAGATAGAGCTGGTGGGTTTGACAGCAATCGACACGTCCAGATCTTGCCCGGTACTGATACCGCCCAACACGCCGCCTGAGTTGTTGCCCACAAAACCATCACGTGTGATGGGATCGCCATGCGCGCTTCCCTTTTGTGTGACAGATGCAAAGCCAGCGCCAATTTCGACACCTTTGACGGCATTGATGCCCATCATGGCGTAGGCAATGTCGGCGTCAAGTTTGTCAAACAAAGGCTGGCCTAAACCAACCGGCATGCCTTGGGCCACCACGCGAAGTCGTGCACCGCAAGAGTCGCCAGATTTACGCAAGGCATTCATGTAGTCTTCGAGCGCCGAAACATCGGCCACAGGCGCAAAGAAAGGATTGGTGTGCACATGATCCCAACTCTCAAAACCAATGGGCACTTCGCCAATTTGGGTCATGCAGCCTTTGAAGGTGGTGCCGTATTGGAGGGCTAGCCATTTTTTGGCGACTGCACCAGCGGCCACCATAGGGGCTGTGAGGCGTGCTGACGAACGACCACCACCGCGCGGATCGCGCAGGCCGTATTTGCGCCAGTAGGTAAAGTCGGCGTGACCTGGGCGAAAGGTTTGCACAATGTCGCCGTAGTCTTTGCTGCGCTGGTCTGTGTTTTGAATCAGCAAGGCAATGGGCGTACCCGTGGTAAGACCCTGGTAGACCCCGGACAGAATTTGCACAGTGTCGGGTTCATTGCGTTGCGTGACGAATTTGGAAGTGCCCGGCCGCCTGCGATCAAGGTCGGGCTGAATGTCTGATTCAGACAGCGGCATGCCGGGGGGGCATCCGTCAATGACGCAGCCGATGGCAGGGCCGTGAGATTCACCAAAGTTGGTGACCGAAAAAAGGGTGCCGAAGGTATTGCCGCTCATAGGCAGCCATTATCTCAGAGGGAAGGCGCTTCTGGGCCATCCATTTCATCTCGTTCAGGCCAATCGCGAATGTAGGCTTTCAGCATTTTGTTTTCAAAATTTTGACTGTCAACCACGGCTTTGGCCACGTCGTAGAAGCTAATGACCCCCATCAGCATGCGCTTGTCCATGACAGGCATGTATCGGGCGTGGTTGCTGAGCATCATGCGACGCACCTCGTCCATCTCGGTTTCGCTGGTGCAGGTCATGGGCGCATCGTCCATGGCTTTGCGCACAGAGACGTTACCAAGAGACCCACCGTTTTTGGCCAGCGCTTGCATCACTTCGCGAAACGTCAGCATGCCCACCAAGTCGCCATGCGCCATGACCACCAAAGAGCCAATGTCTTTTTCAGACATGATGTCGATGGCCGTGGCCAAAGATTCATCGGGCGTAACGGTGATCAGGCTATGCCCCTTGACGCGAAGGATGTCACTGACTTTCATGGGGAGTTCTCCTAGTGAGCGTCAAATATAGCCCACAATCTTGACTAAGAATACCAATAGCTTACCCTTGGGCACTTGCCTGAACCTTTCAGCTTCTCTTTGGAGACAACCCATGCCTGGTTACTCAGATCCCGGTTTTGACACCTTGGCCTTGCACGCAGGTGCAGCGCCCGACCCCGCCACCGGCGCACGTGCGGTGCCAATTCACCTCACCACCTCTTTTGTATTTGAATCGACCGATCAGGCCGCATCGCTGTTCAATTTGGAGCGTGCAGGCCATGTGTACAGCCGAATCAGCAATCCCACCAATGCGGTGTTGGAGCAACGCATTGCAGCTTTAGAAGGCGGCATTGGGGCCATTGCCACAGCCAGTGGTCAAGCTGCATTGCACTTGGCCATCACCACCCTCATGGGCGCAGGCTCCCATGTGGTGGCGTCCTCTGCCCTGTACGGTGGTTCGCACAATTTGCTGCACTACACGTTGCGCCGCTTTGGCATTGAGACCACCTTCGTCAAACCGGGAGATTTACAAGCTTGGCGGGATGCCGTGCGCCCCAACACCAAGTTATTTTTTGGCGAGACGGTGGGCAATCCCGGCATGGACGTGTTGGACTTGCCCGCCGTCAGTCAAATCGCCCACCAAGCTGGCGTCCCCTTGCTGGTTGACGCCACCCTCACCTCGCCTTGGCTCATGAAACCACTAGCGCATGGCGCCGACTTGGTGGTTCATTCAGCCACCAAATTTTTGTCTGGCCACGGCACTGTCATTGGCGGTTTGGTGGTCGATGGCGGCAGCTTTGACTGGTCGGGTCCTCACACGCAAGGCAAATTTGAAGAGCTCACCCAAGCCTACGAAGGCTTTCACAACATGGTGTTCACAGAAGAGAGCACCATCGGCGCTTTCTTGTTGCGAGCGCGCCGTGAAGGCCTGCGCGATTTTGGCGCCTGCATGAGCCCCCACACGGCATGGCTTATTTTGCAGGGCATCGAAACACTGCCTCTGCGCATGGCAAGGCATGTGAGCAATACTGAGAAGGTGGTCAATTTCCTTGCTGAACACCCCATGGTCAGTCGCGTGGGTCACCCCATGCTAGAGAGTCACCCCAGTCATGCATTGGCCAAGCAACTGCTGCCCCGCGGCGCAGGCTCGGTTTTCAGTTTTGACATTCGCGGCACACGCCAACAAGGCCAGGCTTTCATCGAAGCTCTGCAAGTGTTCAGCCACTTGGCCAACGTGGGCGATTGCAGGTCCTTGGTGATCCACCCGGCCAGCACCACGCACTTCAGGGTGGACGATGAAACGCTCAAAGCCTCAGGCATCGGCCCAGGCACGGTGCGTTTGTCGATTGGCCTTGAAGACCCAGATGACTTGATCGACGATTTGAAACGTGCATTGAAGGTGGCCGAAAAGGCAGCCGGACATGCAGCACCTGCCGCAGGAGGTGCCGCATGATTTACATGGTTCAAGGCGCGCCTTTGTATGTTTACACCGGTGGCAAAGATTTCGACCCCGGCAAACCCACGGTCGTTTTCATTCATGGCGTCCTCAACGATCACAGCGTTTGGATTTTGCAAACGCGCTACTTTGCCAATCACGGGTGGAACGTGTTGGCGCTTGACCTACCAGGCCACGGCCGAAGCGGCGGCAAAGCCCCCACATCAGTTCAAGAAGCGGCACAAAGTGTGATCGCACTGTTGGATGCGGCAGGTGTCGACAAAGCCATTTTGATGGGACACAGCTTTGGCTCTCTCATCGCCATGCATGCTGCAGCAGAAAATCCCGAACGTGTTTCGCAGTTGGTCATGGTGGGCACCGCCTATCCCATGCGCGTATCGCCAGCGCTGCTTGAAAATTCGATCAGCAACCCGAGCAAAGCCATCGACATGGTGAATGTGTTTTCACATTCCACCTTGGCACCACCGCCCAGCGCCTTAGGTCCTGGCACGTGGCTCATGGGTGGCAGCAAAGCCCTCATGCGACGTGTCTTGGCCAGCAACCCCCACGAAAACATTTTCAACATTGGTTTCAAGGCATGCGATCAATACGATCAAGGTGAGTCGGCGATGGCCCAAGTCATGTGCCCCACGCTTTTTTTGCTTGGCAACAAAGACCAAATGACGCCGCCTAAAGCCGCACATAGCCTGATTCAAAAGGCCCGTGAGGGTCGTGTCGCTTTGGTCAAAGCAGGCCATCAGTTGATGGTGGAAGCACCGGAAGAAAGTTTGTCTGCAATGATTGCTTTCTGCAAATAAACATCAAACAAAACAAGCGACCCATTCAAGGAGACACCATGAACAACTCAGATGAAATTCAAGATGCAACTGCATTCGACAGTTTTGAAACCTTCTATCCGTTTTATTTAAACGAACACAGCAACCGCACATGCCGCCGCTTGCACTTTGTGGGATCGAGTTTGTCTTTGCTGTGTTTGGCCATGTTGGCCATCACGGGCAAGCCGCAGTATTTTTTGTATGGTTTGTTGTGCGGATACGGTTGCGCATGGGTGGGGCATTTTGGTTTTGAAAAAAACAAACCCGCCAGTTTCAAACGACCGCTTTACAGCTTCATGGGCGATTGGGTCATGTACAAAGACATGTGGACGGGCAAGATCAAGTTTTGATCACCTCGGCCACCGTCAAGTGGCCAAACTTGGTTTTTTGCCAAAGCAGTTCAGAAGCTTCCGGGTGCGCCAGTAAAAGTTTTTCTACCAAGGGTGCCAGGGGCGTTGATGACAAGTCGACCAACAAGACCCACAAGGGTTCTGCTTTGACGTTGGCTTGTTCCAAACGCCCAGCCCAGCCCAAATCATGCAACGCATCCAACACGCGAATGGCATGACGGTGTTCAATGTGAAGTTGGTGAGCCATCTCACTCAATCGCAATCCTTGGGGTGAACTCATACGCGCCTGACTCATGAGATTCAAAAACTCCAAGGCCAATCTGAATGACCAACCAGGGCCATTGACTTGCCGTTTGGCCTGCCGACCAATCTCGGGCAAGCTGGCTGTTAAGACGGCCCCCAGAAGCACCACAACCCAAGCCACATAGATCCAAACCAACAAAATAGGCACGGCTGAAAAAGCGCCATAAATGGCTGAATAAGTTGGCATTTGCGCCAAATAAATGGCCAATAAGTTTTTAGCCAACTCAAGGCCTAGCGCCACAGCGACACCGCCGATCAAGGCATGCCGCCAATCAACTCGCGTGTTGGGCAGGTAGAAGTACAGGCCGGTCACGGTTGCCGCCAACAAACCAAACTCCACCAAATCGAGCAAACTGCGCACCGTGACAGGTAGCCAATTGGCATAGTCTGACAAATATCCCGTGAACAAGTAAGAGGATATGGCCAAACTGCCGCCCAGCAACAAAGGCCCCAAAGTTAGACCCGCCCAGTAAATCAACACTCGCTGGGCCCAGGGTCGCTGGCGGTTGACACGCCAAATTTGCCCCAAAGTGCGGTCAATGGTGACCAGCAATGCCAACGACGTCATCACAACAGCCACCAAGCCCACCAAACCCAAGCGGTTGGCCTTTTTGGAAAACTGCGTCAATGACCCCAGCACCTGGCGGGAAATACTTTCAGGCACCAAGCTGTCAATCAACCAGCGTTGCAACTGATCTTGCACCTTGGCAAAGATGGGGAATGCCGTAAAAATCGCCAAACCTAAGGTAAACAAAGGCACCAGCGCCAAAACCGTTGTGAAGGTTAAGGAACTGGCGGTCATGCCTAAGCGAACCTCACGGAAACGGATCCACAGGGTGCTCATCATTTGGCGCCACGGGAACAGCAGAAATTCATTCAAAGTTGCGCGGAGAGAGTCAATCGGGTTCATGACCGGTATGATGCCATCGCCATGAACGACTCTCATCAAAATTCCTCTTTTCTAAGCCCTCAAACCATTGAAATCACCCGCTGGGTGGCGGTTGGAAGCCTGCTTGGCCTCATTCTGCTGGGTTTGGCATGGGAGCTTTGGCTTGCACCACTGCGCCCCGGCGGCTCTTGGCTGGCCCTCAAAGTGTTGCCTTTGTGCTGGCCTTTGGCGGGTTTGCTCAAAAACCGCATGTACACCTACCGCTGGGTCAGCCTCATGATCTGGCTTTATTTCATTGAGGGTGTGGTGCGCGCCTGGGGCGACAAAGGCTGGTCTGCGGGCTTGGCAGGCGTCGAAACTGCGTTGTGCATCAGCCTGTTTACAGCGTGCGCATTGCATGTTCGCTGGCGTTTTCAAATGGCCAAAGCCAATCCTTTGCCAACGCCTGATTCTTCTGCAGCCCAGGAAACTCAAGCATGAGCGCCTTATTGGAAAACTTGCGCCGAATTTGCGGTAACGCCAACGTTCTCACACACGACGATCCACAAACCGATTTAAGTGCCTGGGAACGCGATTGGCGCAAACGTGCCCATGGCCGTGCCCTGGCGGTGGTTCGACCCGCCAATGTGCAAGAAGTAGCGGCCGTGGTGAAAGCTTGCGCCAACACGTTCACCAGCATCGTGCCGCAAGGCGGCAACACGGGCTTGGTGGTGGGCTCTGTGCCCGATGAATCAGGTCAGCAAGTGGTATTGAGCCTGCAACGGATGAACCAAATTCGAGCGGTCGATGCGGCCAACCTCACGGTGGTGGCGGAGGCCGGCTGCATCTTGCAGAATGTGCAAGAGCACGTTGCAAAAGCTGGTTTCTTGTTTCCACTCAGCCTGGCTGCCGAAGGCAGTTGCACTTTGGGTGGCAACTTGGGCACCAATGCGGGTGGCACCCAAGTGGTTCGCTTTGGCAACACACGGGAACTTTGTTTGGGCCTCGAAGTGGTCACAGCAAAGGGGGAGATTTGGCACGGCTTGTCGGGCTTGCGCAAAGACAACACAGGTTACGATTTACGCAATCTGATGATCGGCAGTGAAGGCACCTTGGGCATCATCACCGCGGCCTGCATGAAGCTTTATCCCAAACCGGCAGCGCAACTGACCACGTGGGCGGCCGTGCCCAGCATGCAAGCCGCCGTCGACTTATTGGGCTTGGCCCATGAACGGCTTGGCGCTGGCCTAACCGGTTTTGAAGTGATGGGGCAATTTGCATTGAGCTTGGTCGACAAACACCACCCTCAATTGCGCGTGCCTTTGTTCAAGGACACACCTTACTGTGTGCTTTTGGAAAACTCCGACCACGAGTCTGAAGAACACGCCCGTCATGGCTTTGAAGGCTTGATGGAAACGGCCATGGACAAAGGCTGGGTCACCGATGCGGTAGTGGCTGAAAGTTTGGCCCAAGCCCAAGTGCTCTGGCAAATTCGCGAAACCATTCCGTTGGCACAAGCCGACGAAGGCTTGAACATCAAACACGACATCAGTGTGCCCGTCTCTCGCATTCCTCAGTTTGTGGCCGAAACCGACGCGTTACTGCAAGCCAAAATTCCAGGCATTCGACTTGTCAACTTTGGCCATTTGGGCGACGGCAATTTGCACTACAACGTGCAAGCCCCCAACGGGACGGATGGCGCCGCGTTTTTGCGTGACTACGAGGACACCGTCAACACCTGGGTCTTCGATCAGGTCAAGGCCTTTGAAGGCTCCATCAGTGCAGAACACGGTGTGGGTAGCCTGAAAGCCGACAAACTGACGCACTACAAGGATCCAACGGCTTTGGCCATGATGAAAGCCATCAAACAAGCTTTGGACCCTCAAAACATCATGAACCCCGGCAGAGTGATTAAAATTTAGCCTCTAGCCAAGCTTGAAATCAAAGCCTCCCTTCATTTCCATTGATCCACCCATGACCTCACGTCCTATCCGCTCGCAATACGAAGACTTCATGCGCCATGTGAACGAGCATGGTGTTTTCAAGGCTGATCGCACCGGCACCGGGACCACCAGTGTCTTTGGCCATCAAATGCGCTTTGATTTGAACGAAGGCTTTCCGCTGGTCACCACCAAAAAAGTGCACTTGCGCTCCATCATTCAAGAGCTCTTGTGGTTCCTCACAGGTTCTAGCAACAACAACTGGTTGCGCGAACGAGGCGTCACCATTTGGGATGAATGGGCACGAGAAGACGGCGATCTGGGTCCCGTTTACGGCGTGCAATGGCGCAGCTGGCCCACGCCCGATGGCGGTCACATTGACCAAATTGAAGACGTCATTCGCACCCTCAAAACCAACCCCGATTCACGCCGCATCATTGTGAGCGCATGGAACGTGGCTGAGTTGTCCAAGATGGCGCTCATGCCTTGCCATGCCTTCTTTCAGTTTTATGTGGCCCCTGCGCAAACACCCGACGGCAAAGGCAAGCTCAGCTGCCAGTTGTACCAACGCAGCGCCGACATTTTCTTGGGCGTGCCCTTCAACATTGCCAGCTATGCCTTGCTGACGCACATGGTGGCGCAGCAGTGTGATTTGGATGTGGGCGATTTCATTTGGACAGGTGGTGATTGCCACATTTACAGCAATCACAAAGACCAAGTGGCTTTGCAGCTCAGCCGCTCACCGTTTGCATACCCCACCTTGAACATCAAGCGCAAACCTGCTTCGATTTTTGACTACCAATACGAAGACTTTGAGGTGCTCGACTATCAATGTCATGAAGCCATCAAAGCACCCGTGGCCGTTTGATGAAACTCAAGCTGATTTATGCGCGCGCGGCCAATGGCGTCATTGGTCTCAACAACCAAATGCCTTGGCACTTGCCAGAAGATTTAGCGCATTTCAAACGCACCACCCTCGGTTGCCCCGTGTTGATGGGCCGCAAAACTTGGGAATCCATCCCCGCCAAATTCAGACCGCTGCCAGGTCGCGCCAACTTGGTCATCACCCGGCAGCCAGATTGGCACGCTGAAGGTGCTTTGGTGGTTCACTCTTTGGAAGAAGGTTTGAGCTTGGCCTTGGCCCACTGCCCAGAGGGCAAAGACTTGTGGGTGATGGGTGGTGCCGAAATTTATGCGCAAGCTGCTGCCATCGCCGAAGAGGCGGTGGTTACTGAGATTGACGCCACGTTTGAAGGCGATGCCTTTGCACCCACACTCGGCGCCACTTGGCACGAAGTGTCACGCGAATCACATGTCTCCTCAACAGGCTTGAAATACAGCTTTGTCACTCTTCGTCAATCCCTCTGAATTTTTGGAGCAAGCACCCATGTCAGGTCACGGCTTTCACGTCCACGGTCCTCACGATCACGAAATTGAACACGCCACGCAAGGTCATGCAGAGCAAGGCGGCAGTCACACCAACTCGATTGCCATGTTCACCGCCATCATTGCCACGGTGGGTGCCATCTTCTCTTACATGGGCGGCGCCACACAAGCCAATGCCGGTTTGTTCAAGAACAATGCCGCGATCAAAAAAACCGAAGCTTCTAATCAATGGAACTACTACCAAGCCAAGAGCTCTAAACAAAACTTGAGCGAGCTGGCCATTGAACTGGCACCCGCTTCCAAAAAAGAGTTTTACCAAGACGAAATCAAGCGCTACAAAACTGAAAAAGCTGAGATCAAACAAGGTGCTGAAAAGTTAGAAGCCGAAGCCAAAGCTTGGGACGACAAGTCTGAAAACGAAATGCATTTGCACCATCGCTGGGCCCAAGCCACGACCGCGCTGCAAGTCGCCATTGCCATGGCCGCCATTGCCCTCATGACTCGCAAAAAATGGCTCGAAGTGGCCATGTACGGCATGGGTGCTGTAGGTGTGGCCATTGGCGCCTTGGCCATGATGCACATTTAAGTTAAACATGAAAATTGCCACCTGGAATGTCAACTCACTCACCGTGCGCTTGCCGCAAGTGATTGACTGGCTCAAAGCGCAAGAAGCCTTGGGCGCAGACCAAGCCATTGATGTGTTGGCTTTGCAAGAGTTGAAGATGACGGACGACAAGTTTCCGCATCAAGCCTTTGCCGATGCCGGCTATCACGCCCAGTGGTTTGGCCAAAAAACCTACAACGGCGTGGCGCTCATTTCTCGCACGCCGGCAGTGGACGTGGTCAAAAACATTCCAGGCTTTGAGGATGACATGTCGCGTGTCATTGCGGGCACCTATGGCGATGTGCGCGTGATTGGCGGGTATTTTCCCAATGGTCAAGCGCCCGACAGCGATAAATTTGTTTACAAAATGCGCTGGCTAGAAGCCCTCAAAACATGGGTGCAACAAGAGATGGTCAAGTACCCTAAGCTGGCACTCTTGGGCGACTTCAACATCACCTTTGACGATTTGGATGTGTGGGACCCTGTGGCCTTGGCAGGTACCATTCACTGTACGCCCGAAGAGCGTGCGCACTTGAATGGTCTGATTGGCTTGGGCTTGCACGACAGCTTCAGGTTGTTTGAACAGCCCGAAAAAAGCTACAGCTGGTGGGACTACCGCGACTTTGGTTTCCGCAGAAACAGAGGCCTGCGCATCGATCACATCTTGGTGACCGATGCTTTGAAAGCACAAGCCACTTCATGTGTGATCGACAAAGTGCCGCGCAAAAATGAGCGACCCAGTGACCACACGCCCGTGGTGCTGACTTTTTAGCTTTTGTGGGCGGCCATGGCCTTGCCCACTTCCAACGAGCCCTGCCCCGAACCCGATCCAGGCACCAACTCACCCGTACGGTCGGTCACTTGAGACATGGCCGCCAACAATTGTTCTGGCGTGTCGTCTGACACACCCAAATGGACGCCTTGCGTGAGCGTGATGTTGGCCACTTCAAAACTGCCAGCACCCGCGCAAATGATGGTGCGATTGGGCGCATCTTCGCAGGCCATGACCAACATGGCGGGTACCACCGCTTGAGGCTCGAGGGCTTTCAAAACCGCTTCTGGCATCAAACCTTCTGTCATGCGCGTGGCCGCTGTCGGCGCCAAGGAGTTGACGCGAATGTTGTACTTCTCGCCTTCAATGGCCAAGGTTTGCATCATGCCGGCCAAGGCCATCTTGGCAGCACCGTAATTGGACTGGCCAAAGTTGCCGTACAAACCGCTGGACGACGTGGTCATGATGACGCGGCCATAGTTTTGCGCTTGCATGATGGGCCACACCGCTTTGGTGCAATGCACGGCGCCCATGACGTGCACCTCCATCACCAAACGGAAATCGGCAATCTCCATTTTGGAAAAGCTTTTGTCTCGCAAAATGCCGGCGTTGTTGACCAAGATGTCCACACGGCCCCACTTGTCCATGGCCTGCTTCACCATGCCCTGCACGGCTTCGTAGTCCGTGACCGAAGCGCCATTGGCCATGGCCTCGCCACCGGCCTGGATAATTTCATCCACCACAGCCTGTGCTGCACTGACCGAGCCGCCTTCGCCATGAACATTGCCGCCCAAATCGTTGACCAGCACCTTGGCACCGCGCTTGGCCAGGGCCAAAGCATGTTGTTTGCCCAATCCGCCACCTGCACCTGTGACAATGGCGACACGTCCGTGAAAATCAATGCTCATTTGGATTCCTCAATCTGATAGCCTTGTAATGGTGGTCACTTTAAACCATGCCACTCGGCGCAACTGTTACCAGATTGACAGTTGCCTCATTTAATTCAGTTCATGTCCAACTTGGGCCCTTATGGAAATCACCTCGCACATTGTTGACACCCCGCCCCGTGATGCGGCCACCGTGCTCATGCTGCGCGAAGGCGACGCCGGCATGGAAGTTTTGCTGCTCAAGCGCCACACAGATTCCAAAGATTTGGGCGGTGCCTTTGTGTTTCCAGGCGGCAAAAGAGATGAAGCCGACGGCTTACCTGAAGCACTAGCTGGTTTACAACAGAATGTCGCAAGTCTTCATGCGCAATTGGGCGAGCCAGATCTGGACCCTCAGCATGCGGCCAGTTTGTTTGTGGCAGCCCTGCGCGAAGCACAAGAAGAATGCGGCCTGCAATTACAAGCCACCGATCTTCAAGCATGGTCGCGCTGGATCACACCGCGCATGCCCTCCATGATGTCCAAACGCTTTGACACGCGCTTCTTTTTGGCACGTGCCCCGAGTGCCCAAACCGCGGTGCATGACAACCACGAAACCACCGAAATTTTGTGGACCACGCCGCGCAATGCACTCATTCAATATTGGCAAGGTGACATTGTCATGGCACCACCGCAAATCATGAGCCTCTCGCATTTGTGCTTGTTCAAGTCCGTTGAGCAAGCCATGACAGAAGCCGCAGAGCGCACGCCGCCCGTCATCATGCCGGAGCCCTTTGACCAAGAAGGCATGCGCGTCATTTGTTATCCCGGCGACCCCAGGCATCCCGTCAGCCAAAGGGCCCTGCCCGGCCCCACACGGCTGCACTTCAGAAACAAACGCTTTGAGCCCGAAGGGGGCTTGGAAGCTTTGTTGCACGGCCCGCTATGAGTCACACCACGTTCTTGTCTATGGCCAAAGCCATTGAATATTTGGGTGACGCAGCCAGTGCCCAGCAATTGCTGGCCACACTGCAAAGCACACTTGAAAATGACGTACCTCAAATCAACGCTGCCATTGAAGCAGAACATTTTGAAGTCTTACAAAAAGTTTGGCACCAACTCAAAGGCTTCGCACCCGTGTTTTGTCACGATCAATTGGTGGCTGAAATTACGCAAACAGAATCACTGTGCAAACGTGTTGAAACGCCCGAAACAAAAACTATCGCTCTGAGCGCCAGTGCCCAGTTGTCAATCAACTTGAATGTTTTATTGGCGGAAGTTAAATGGCAATTGCAACAGCCGGCATAACCGGCATGTTGTGTTGCGCAGGCACGGTCAATCCCAGCGGTGATTGCTGCAACCACGTGTCCATCACTTGAGGGTCGTGCACCAAACGCAAGGTGTCAAAGGCCATCTGTGCCTCTGGGTAATGTCGACGCAAATAATTGAGCCATTGCTTGAAGCGTCCTGCACGGTGACGCGGTGCCACATGCAAACTCATGCGCTTCCAAAAAACGCTCAACAAGGGCCACAGTTGTTCCCATGAAAATGACTTGGGCAAATCAGCCACGGACAGCCCCTTGGTTTGAGCATCATGAAACTTAATTTCTAGCGCCAAGCCAGGGTTGTTGATCATGCCCCGACCAATCATCAAATCTTGACAACCTGTTACTTCGCGGCAACGTACAGCATCGGCCACTGTCCAAATTTCGCCATTGGCCACCATGGGCAATTTGACGCACTGTCGCACATCGGCAATGCGATCCCAATACGCAGGCGGCCTGTAGCCATGGGCTTTGGTGCGGGCATGCACCACCAACTCGTTGGCGCCAGCCCCTTCAATCGCTTGGGCACAATCTTCCGCTCGTGAATCGTCGTTGAAGCCCAATCGCATCTTGGCTGAAACAGGCACATTGGCAGGTACGGCACGGCGCACAGCCGACACGATTTGACCAATCAATTCGGGTTCATCCAAGAGCACGGCGCCACCGCGATGGCGATTGACTGTTTTAGCGGGACAACCAAAATTCAAATCAATGCCAGCAGGGTTGAGCTTGGCCAAACGGGCCGCATTTTCAGCCAAGATGTAAGGGTCAGAACCCAACAATTGCGCTTTGACTGGCACGCCCGCCACAGTTTTGCCAGCGTTCAGCAGCTCAGGCACCACACGATAAAACGCGCGTTTAGGCAGCACGGCATCGGTCACCCGAATGAATTCAGACACACACAAGTCAATACCGCCCACCCGCGTGAGCGTGTCTCGCAAACTGTGGTCCAACAGCCCTTCCATAGGGGCTAACAAAATTCTCATGCGAGTGTCTGACGCGCTAAATACTTGGACAGACTTAAGCCAAAGAACGCTTCATGCGCACTTCTTCTACTTTCACATTGCCAATGGGCACTGTGCGAGCCGTGTTCATTTCGCGCTTGAAACCGGCCAATTCATGGAAACGCACCGTACGCTCGTTCAGCAAAGGCACCCAAATGCTGACGTCGGTACAGTCTTCATCGATCAGGCCTTCACGGGCAGCATCCCAAAGGGCCAAGCCAACGCCTTCACCCAAACGGTCGGGGTCTGCGTAAATGGCCCAAATTTCACCCATGGTGTTTTTTGATTTGGGGTCACGTGAGCGGTCAAAGCCTACGAATCCCACAATGCTGTCGCCTTCCAGCGCCACCATCACCTGGGGTTCACCATATTCAATGGCTTCTTTCCAATACGACACCCGCTTGGCCATGGGCGTGACATCCCAATGCGCCTCGGGTACTTGGCCCGCATAAGCGGCACGGCTTGCAATCAAATGCAATTGCGCCACATCAGCGGCTTCTTTCTTGGTGGCAAATCGAACTTCAAAATCGGACATATCGAATATCTTGGTCAAAAGGGGTTCACAAAACCCTAGATTGTCGCCTGATCTGGCCTGGCTTCCAAATTCAAAGGCTTTCGCCCCCTTAAATGGGGCATTTTGGCGTTATCTTTGAAGCATGAACATCGACGTGGTCTATTCCGATGCGCACCTGTCCGTGCTCAACAAACCCTCTGGCCTCCTCAGTGTGCCGGGCCGCGGCGAAGACAAGCAAGATTGCCTGATTGCGCGCGCCCAACAAGCTTGGCCAGACGCCCTCACCGTTCACCGACTAGACATGGCGACTTCTGGATTGGTGGTCGTCGCACGCGGCGCAGATGTTCAACGCCAACTCAGCCAAGCTTTTGCGCAACGTGAAGTTTACAAAATGTACGAAGCTGTGGTGGATGGCACCCCACCCGGCGCCACACCATCCGTTTCAGAGGATGAAGAATGGAAAGACATTCACATGCCCCTGCTGATCGACTGGCCCAATCGTCCCAAGAGCAAGGTGGATTGGGAACATGGCAAACCCAGCCATACCCAGTGGCGTCGCAAATCAGGTGATTTGATCGCAGGCGCAACGCGTGTGGAATTGCAACCCATCACCGGCAGAACCCACCAATTGCGTTTGCACATGATGGCCATGGGTCATGCCATCTTGGGTGATGCGCTGTATGCCAGTCCCGAAGTTTGCGCGCGCGCACCCAGGTTGCTATTGCATGCACGGCAATTGCAATTCAATCATCCCATCACGGCAGAAAGGCTATCATTTGAGACTGCTGTTCCGTTTTAACAAGGCTGTATCTCCATGACACAACATCTCTACGTTCTCACTGGCGGCTCGCGCGGTATGGGCTTGGCCATTGCTGAGCAGCTTCTGCAAAAGGGCAACACCCTCATTTGTATTTCTCGCAACCAACAAGCCAGCTTGACGGTGCAAGCACAAGAAGCCGGCGTGCACTTGGCGCAATGGACCCATGATTTTGCCGATGGCGCCACGGCCAGCATGGCCTTGAAGACTTGGCTAGAGAAACAACCGGCACAGAACTATCAAAGTGCCACCCTCATCAACAATGCGGGCGTCATTCCCAACATTGGACCCCTGAGTCAAGCCGACCCGCACAACTTGGCCATGGCTTTGCGCGTTGGCTTAGAAGCCCCAATGCAGTTGTGCGCGGCATTTTTAGGCGCCACCGAAAGCTGGATCATGCCTCGCAAAGTGGTCAACATCTCCTCGGGTCTGGGCCGCCGTGCCATGGCTTCCCAAGCGGGCTACTGCGCCGCCAAAGCGGGCATGGACCACTTCACGCGCTGCTTGGCGCTAGACGAGGCCCTCAAACCCAATGGCGCCAAAGTCACTTCTTTGGCACCCGGCGTGATTGACACCGACATGCAAGTTCAACTTCGCAGTGCAGCTGCTGAGAAATTCCCTGATCAAAGTGGCTTCCAGCAACTCAAAGCCACAGGCCAACTGACCTCACCGGCCGATGCCGCCCAACGCATCCTGAACTATTTGGCGCGCCCCGACTTCGGCAGCAATCCGGTCAGTGACGTGCGTGACGCTTAAACAGACCTTTGTCAGTCCCCTGTAGTTTTGCATGGGCAGACTTTAGGGCAGATCCAAATTCAATTTAAAGGAGAACAAGATGAGTCGTGAAGTTGTTGTTGTCAGCGGTGTTCGCACCGCCATTGGTACCTTTGGTGGCAGCCTCAAAGACATTGCCCCTACCGAATTGGCCGCGCAAGTGGTTCGCGAAGCACTCAAGCGGGCCAACACCGACGGCAAAGACGTCGGTCACGTGGTGTTTGGGCATGTGGTCAATACCGAGCCTAAAGACATGTACTTGTCACGCGTTGCCGCTATCAACGGTGGCTGTGCCGAAGGCACACCCGCCTTCAACGTCAACCGTCTGTGCGGTTCTGGCTTGCAAGCCATCATCTCTGCCAGCCAATCCATCTTGTTGGGCGACGCCGATGTGGCCATTGGCGGCGGCGCAGAAAACATGAGCCGAGCACCCTATGCCGTCAACACCAATCGTTTTGGCGCCCGCATGGGCGATACCAAAATGATCGACATGATGGTGGGCGCTTTGCACGACCCCTTCCACACCATTCACATGGGCGTCACGGCCGAGAACATTGCGGCCAAGTGGGGCATCTCCCGCGAAGACCAAGACAAGCTGGCCGTTGAAAGTCACAACCGCGCAGAACGCGCGACGCAAGCTGGTTATTTCAAAGACCAAATCATGCCGGTCATGCTCAAAACGCGCAAAGGCGAAGTGGCCTATGACACCGACGAACACTTCCGCCCTGGATGCACCCTGGAAGAGTTGGCCAAACTAAAACCTGTGTTTGTCAAAGAAAATGGCACAGTCACAGCAGGCAATGCATCTGGCATCAACGACGCAGCAGCGGCCGTTGTGCTGATGGAAGCAGGCGCGGCCAAGGCACGTGGCGTCAAACCCTTGGCACGCTTGGTAGCCTATGCACATGCCGGCGTTGATCCTAAGTACATGGGCATTGGCCCCGTGCCTGCATCACAGTTGGCCTTGAAAAAAGCCGGCCTCACTGTGAACGATCTAGACGTGATTGAAGCCAATGAAGCCTTTGCTGCGCAAGCTTGCGCTGTCACACGTGACCTCGGTTTGGACCCTGCAAAGGTCAACCCCAATGGCTCAGGCATTTCTTTGGGTCACCCCATCGGTGCCACGGGTGCCTTAATTACCGTCAAAGCTTTGCACGAACTGCACCGCATCAACGGTCGTTATGCGTTGGTCACCATGTGCATTGGTGGCGGTCAAGGCATTGCGGCTATTTTTGAACGCATGTAATTTTCAAGCGATCACTCAAGAAAAAGGCCATCAAAAGATGGCCTTTTTTGTTGCTGTGTTCCAGTTCAATTTCAGCGATAACGTTCACGCGCAATGCGTGCACCTTCGGCCAACGCTTGCAACTTCTTCTCTGCCACTTCGCGGCTCATGGGCGCCAAGCCGCAATTGGTACAAGGAATAATGCGTGCCTTGGGCACAAACTGAAGTGCGCGACCGATGGTGTCGGCCACTTCTTCTGGTGTTTCAATCACTTCGCTGGCCACATCAATCACACCCACCATCACGTCTTTGCCTTCCAGCAAAGCCATCAAGTCCATGGGCACGTGCGAGTGGAAGCACTCCAAGCTCACTTGATCAATGCTGCTCTTGGCCAAGGCTGGGAACACCTTTTCGTATTGGCGCCACTCGTGGCCCAAAGAGTTTTTCCAATCGATGTTGGCTTGAATGCCGTAGCCATAGCAAATGTGAACAGCGGTGGTGCAAGTCAGGCCCTGCGCAGCGCGCTCCAAAGCTTTCACACCCCAATCGGCCGCTTCTTCCATGTACACATTGAAAGCAGGCTCGTCAAATTGAACGATGTCCACGCCATCCGCTTGCAGCGCCAATGCTTCTTGGTTCAGCAGTTCTGCAAAGGCCATGGCCATCTTGACTTTGTCGCCATAAAAACGATCGGCCACGGTGTCGACAATGGTCATGGGGCCAGGCAAAGTGAACTTCAATTTTTTCTTGGTGTGTGCACGTGCCAGCTGCGCTTCAAATGCATGCACTCGGCCTTTCAATCGCAGGGGCGCTATGACTTGTGGCACTTGAGCGTCGTAACGGTTGTTCCGAATGCCCATGGTCACTTTGTTTTCAAAGTCAATGCCTTCGACCTGCTCCAAGAAACCGTGCACAAAGTGCTGACGCGATTGTTCGCCATCGCCCACCACGTCCAGGCCTGCGTCTTCTTGGGCTTTGATCCACAGCAGCGTGGCATCGGCCTTGGCTCGCTTCAGGCTATCGCCTTCGGCCATCCATTTGGGCCAAAGCTTGTTGGTTTCGGCCAACCATTCGGGTTTCGGCAAACTGCCTGCAATTGCGGTTTCAAACATTCATGTACTCCTGAAAATTCACGGTTTTAAATTAAATTCTTGTGCCAGCAATTCGTACGAATGCAGCTGCGCTTGAGGATCATGGGTCCAAGTGATGACCACCAATTCGTCCAGTTTTAAACGCTCGGCCACTGCGCGCAACTTGGCGCCCACGGTACTGGCACTGCCAACAAAAGCATTGGCCTTCAAGGCATCTAAAGCCATTTGCTCTGCTGGCGAATAGTCACGGTCGGCTTGGTCGGGCGGCAACATGGGACCAATGCGACCCAAGTTGCGATCCATGCGCCAGCGCGCGCGGCTCTTGAACAAATGCCACGCTTGTGCATCGGTGTCTGCAGCCAAAGCCCAAACACACAAGGTGGCCATGGGCTTGTCCAAACGCGCGCTGGGCGTGAACCTGTCTCGGTAAATTTGCAGGGCCTGATCAGCACCCTGCCCATCGGTGATGAACCACGCGAAGGCGTAAGGCAAACCCAAATGCGCTGCCAATTGCGCACCGTAGTCAGAGCTGCCCAACATCCAAACATCAGGTGAGGTGGCTGACTGGGGATAAGCAAATACCCCATGCCCAGGATGGCCCACAGGCAAAGGCTGCCCCTTCACCCACGCTTGCAATTCCATCACCTGCTGTGGAAAGTTTTCACTGGCGTAACGGTCAGAATTGAGCAGTTGCGCTGTTTTGCCATCACTGCCGGGCGCACGCCCTACACCCAAATCGATGCGGCCAGGTGCAAGTGCATCTAAGACTCTGAATTGCTCGGCCACTTTCAATGCAGCGTAATGGGGCAACATCACCCCTGCACTGCCAATGCGAATTCGCTGGGTTTGCGTGGCGATGGCCGCCATCAAAATTTCGGGCGCAGTGCCCACAATGCTGGGATGTGCGTGGTGCTCGCTGACCCAAAAACGCGAGTATCCCAAACGCTCTGCAGATTGCGCCAACGCCAAAGTTTGACGGATGGACTCATCTTGGCCACGCCCCGACATGGCCACCGATTGGTCTAAAACAGACAGTTTCAAACCCATGTTTGAATTGCTCGCAGCATCACACGATTGTTCATTCAGTTTTTGCCATTTCTGCTTCTTGCAAAGCACGCCACATCACTTTGCCACTGCCACTCTTGGGCAAAGCATCGATGAATTCCACCACACGTGGCATTTTATAGACTGCCATGGTTTCTCGGCACCAGTCGATGATATCTTGCTCACTCACCTGGCCTTTGTGCGTGCTGCGCAGCACCACGACCGCCTTCACAGATTCGCCGCGGTAAGCATCTTTGGTCGAGATGATGCATGCTTCTTGGATGGCAGGATGTTTGAACATCAGGGCTTCCACTTCAGCTGGCCACACTTTAAATCCACTGGCATTGATCATGCGCTTTAAGCGATCTGTCATGAAGAAGTAACCCTCTTCATCGATGCGGCCCATGTCCCCTGAACGGAAGAAAGATTTGCCATCGCGTTCAAAGAAGGCGCTGGCGGTGGCATCCGGCCGTTTCCAGTAGCCCTTAAAAACCTGAGGCCCAGACATCACAATTTCACCAGACTCACCTTGTGGCAATTCGACCAATGTTTCGGGGTCTACGACACGAGAGTCCACGCTCATGAACGGAATGCCCAAGCATTGTTTTTTAGGGGCATCGGCTGGATTGGTATGCGAAGGCGCCGCCGTTTCGGTCAAGCCATAGCCTTCGATGTATTTCAAACCAAATTGGTCCAACAAGCGTTGCGCTACCGCTTCAGGCATCGCTGCACCACCGCCCCCAATGTTGACCAAGCTGCTCAAATCAAACTGTGACATGTTGGGGCTGCCCAACAAATCAATCACCATGGTGGGGATGTTGGTCCAGTGCGTTATTTTCCATTTGGAAATGAGACGCCCCGCCAAATCACGATCCCAACGAGGCATCAGCACCAGGGTTGCGCCTATAAAAATGGACGCGTGCATCACACTGACCATGCCCGTGATGTGAAACATGGGCACCACGCAAAGTGTTTTGTTTTCGGGGGTGCCTGCCGCCCAAATACCACTGGCCATGGCGTTGTGCATGATGGTGCCGTGCGTGTGCATACAGCCCTTGGGCAAGCCGGTGGTACCGCTGGTGTAGGGCAACACGGCCAAATCTTCTGGAAGCGCTGTGACGGGTCCCAAATCGATGTCGCCTTGCAAGGCTGTGGGCCACGCATGCACTTGACCGCCGTCCAAATTTGGCAGCGCATGGATGCTGGTTAACCAATCAATCCAAGCTGCTGGCAATTCATCGGGGCCAACTTTGGCTGCATCAAATACATCAGTAAATTGGGTCACAAGCAAATGCTTGAGCCGTTGATCTTTTTCCAAGCTGTTGCTGGCTGCAGCCAACTCGGGTGCCAGGTCGGCCGTGGTCACGGCCACCTTGGTGTCGGGGTCCAGAATGTAATGCTTCAACTCTTCCATGCGATTCATGGGATTGACGGGCACGACGACAGCATCAAGACGCAGAATTGCAAAATGCGTGATCACCAATTGCGGACAGTTTTGCATGTCCAGCACCACACGGTCGCCCTTTTGCACGCCCATTTTGCGCAAGGCGGATGCTATTTTTTCGGCTTGATTCAGCAACTGTGCATAGGTCCATGTTTGCCCCATGAAGACCAAAGCCAATTTATTTGGAAAGCGCATTGCGCTGATCTGCAAATTCATCCACAAAGAAGTTTGTGGTGCCGTCAATTGGTGGGGCAAACGTTTGGGCCAAAAAGCGTGATGAGCGGGCATTCAGTGCGTCTCCAACAGAATTCGAAACAGGACGGTGACTTGTTCTTGCAATAGCTTTCACCATTTTGCATAACTGATGCTAATCCCGTATGCGTGAAAGTAACATCCCCAAAGTCCCTAAGGAGACGACAGTTGCGAATACCTCAGAAGCCTGGCAAAAGACAGTCAATGTATGCAATTGCAAGTCCCTATTTCGGCAATCCACGCTAAATTGAAGTTTTCCAATCAAGACATGTATGGCCTCTCTTACCACCCCCGCTTGCTGCGGCACCAGCAAAGCCGCTGAACTTCTACAGCTCTCGGTCGGCACGGTTCAAAGCTTGGTCGACAAAAACATCCTGCACGCCTGGATCACCGAAGGCGGCCATCGCCGAATTTCCCTTGAGTCCCTTCACAACTACCAGTTACAGCAACAAAAGTTGCCTGCACTCGAACGGCTCATCAATGACAGACTGAGGGTCATGGTGGTCGACGACGATGCCGTCACGAGGCACATGCTGCAGGACACCTGCTTGGCCGTCCACGCTCATGTCGATTGCTGCGCCATGGCCTCCGCCATCGAGGCATTGCTCCACTTACCCGTGTTCAAACCGCACATCATGTTTCTTGACTTGCTCATGCCTCAGGTCGATGGCTGGGAGATGGTCCGGCGCGTCAAGCAAAACGAAAACTTTGCTCAGATGCAAATCATCACCTATTCAGCCCTTAATCAGGAAGAACTACAAGAACGAGGCGGCCCCCCCAAGGATGCCAATTTCATGGCCAAGCCTTTAGATTTGGGCTGGTTAAGAGGCTACTTATTAGGGAAGATGTCGCCGCAGACTTGGACATGAAAGCACGGCGCCAATGAAAAACGCGCCCGAAGGCGCGTTTTTGCTTTTTGGCGGAGTGGACGGGACTCGAACCCGCGACCCCCGGCGTGACAGGCCGGTATTCTAACCAACTGAACTACCACTCCTGGTAGCTTGAAGCTTTTGCTCTACTGTCTTAGCTTTCGCTAGCAACAGAGCCAAGTGCAACAAAACTTGGCGACCCTACGGGGATTCGAACCCCGGTACTCACCGTGAAAGGGTGATGTCCTAGGCCTCTAGACGATAGGGTCATAACCTGGACTGAGTTTTAACAACTCATTCTCGACACTTTGGTGGAGGTAAGCGGGATCGAACCGCTGACCTCTTGCATGCCATGCAAGCGCTCTCCCAGCTGAGCTATACCCCCTTTGTGATGCTTTTAAACATCCCTCGTTGGTGTCGAGAAATGGATTATAGACAGATTTTTACGCGTTTTTCAATCGCTCCAAAACTTTTTGCTTTTCGCACAAAGACAAGACCGCATCGAGCGATGGTGTCTGCGCCGTTCCCATCACCAAAACACGCACAGGCATGGCCAGTTGGGGCATTTTGAGACTGTGTTCGGTCAGCACTTCTTTGATGACTGCCGCAATACTGGCCTTGTCCCAAGCAGCGGCAGACAATTTATCAACCAACGAAGCCAATGCCGGTTTAACCGCTTCGGTCACATGCTGCGCCTTCTCATCGGCCTTGGGCGTCACATCGCCATAAAACACGGCTACCCAATCGGCCAACACGCACAAGGTGTCGCAGCGGTCTTTGAACAAACCGCAGATGGCCGCCAAACGATCGTCTGCGGCAATGCCGCGCTGCATCAAGATGGCACTGACCCAGTCTGCCAATTGGGTGTCGTCAGAGGCTTTTAAATGTTGCGCATTGACCCAACGCAATTTGGCATCGTCAAACTGCGCAGCGCTGCGGCCCAAATGATCGAGGTCAAACCAATCCAAGAATTGCTGACGACTGAAAATTTCATCATCACCGTGACTCCAACCCAGGCGTGCCAAATAATTCACCATGGCATCGGGCAAATAACCTTCGTCGCGGTATTGCGTCACGGGCTTGGCACCATTGCGCTTGCTCATCTTCTCGCCCAGCTCATTGAGCACCGTGGGCAAGTGCGCATACACGGGCACATCTTTGCCCAGCGCTTTGAAGATGTTGATTTGGCGCGGCGTGTTGTTAACGTGGTCATCGCCGCGAATCACGTGCGTGATTTGCATGTCGATGTCGTCCACCACCACACAGAAGTTGTAAGTGGGTGTGCCGTCAGGACGTGCAATGACCAAGTCATCCAACTCTTGATTGCTGATTTCAATGCGGCCTTTCACCTTGTCATCCCAAGCCACCACACCGTCGAGTGGGTTCTTGAAGCGCAAGACAGGCTTCACGCCTTCAGGCACAGGCGGCAAGGTCTTGCCTGGCTCTGGACGCCATGTGCCGTTGTAACGTGGCTTTTCCTTGGCGGCCATTTGTTTTTCGCGCAGCGCATCCAATTCTTCAATGCTCATGTAGCAAGGATAGACCTGCCCTGCGGCTTGCAACTCTGCCAATACTTGTTTGTACCGGTCCATGCGCTGCATTTGATAGAACGGACCTTCGTCGGGATTCATGCCCAACCAAGCCATGCCTTCCAAGATCACATCCACTGAAGCCTGATTGGAACGCTCCAAATCGGTGTCTTCAATGCGCAAGATGAACGTGCCGCCTTGCGATTTGGCAAAAGCCCAAGGGTACAAGGCCGAGCGAATGTTGCCCAGGTGAATGAAGCCCGTAGGGGACGGCGCAAAACGAGTGCGAACTGGTTTATGGGTTGATGACATTGTTGTTGTTTTCGAAATTAAAGTGCTTGAAAGCCACGCATGAAATCGGCCTTCAAGTCATCCAGATGCTCCAGGCCCACCGCCACACGGATCAAAGCTTGTTGAATGCCAGCAACTTGACGTTGGGCTTCAGACAAGCGGCCATGTGAGGTACTGGCAGGATGCGCCACCAAGGTTTTGACATCGCCCAAATTGGTACTGAGAGAAACTGTGCGCATTGCGTTCATCACTTTGAAGGCATTTTCACGGCCTTGCTCTGGCGAATTGGCTTTGACTTCAAAGGACAACACTGCCCCGCCTAGACCTGACTGCTGTTTCATGGCCAGCTCGTGCTGAGGATGGCTCTTCAGTCCAGGGTAAAAAACCCGCGACACCTGGGGCTGCGCTTCCAACCAATGCGCCAAAGCCAAGGCTTGCTGGGATTGCGCATGCATGCGAATGCTCAGTGTCTCCAAACCTTTCAGAACCACCCACGCATTGAAGGGAGACAAAGTCATACCGGCGCTTCGCATCACAGACCCAAAGACATCCTCGATCAAAGCTTTCGAGCCGCACAAGGCACCTGCCATGACACGGCCTTGGCCATCCAAATATTTGGTGCCCGAATGCACCACCAAATCAGCACCCATCTCTAGCGGGCGTTGCAAGATCGGTGTTGCAAAACAGTTGTCGACCACCAACAGCGCATTGCCAGCGTGTGCAATGGTCGCCAAGGCTTGAATGTCGCAGACATCGGTCAGGGGATTGGTAGGGGTTTCGGCAAACAACAACCGAGTGTTGGGCTGCATGGCAGCTTTCCACTCCGCCACATTGGTTTGCGACACATAACTGGTTTGAACGCCAAACTTGGCAAACTCACTGCCGATCAGCTTGATGGTAGAACCAAACAAAGAGTGTGAGCAGATCACATGGTCGCCACTTTTGAGCAAACCCAGGCACATCAACAAAATGGCAGACATGCCAGTGGATGTGGCCACACAAGCTTCAGCGCCTTCCATGGCGGCCAAGCGCATTTCAAAACTGGTGACGGTGGGGTTGCCCAAACGAGAATAGGTATAGCCCTCCTCCTCGCCTGCAAATCGACGCGCCGCTGTTTCTGCATCAGGCTGCACATAGCCGCTGGTTAAGTACATCGCCTCGGAGTTTTCGCCATACTGGCTGCGATCAACTGCAGCGCGAACGGCCAAGGTGTCGACGTGTAAATTTTCAGGCAAAGGATGTTGACTCATGTCTGGCTTCACTGTTGAACAGGTAAAAATCTAGGGACTCGTTTTCAACGAACCTGGCTGGCGAACTTAACTGGCATTGGGCAAGGCCAATCGCGATCGATCGGCATCGGCCTCAGACTCATCTTGTTGTGAAGGTCGGTTTTCATTGAGTCGTTCAATGTCCGCAGCCGACACATCACCGGTGACATAAATGCCATCGAAGCAAGAAGCATCAAAGCCTTGCACTTTGGGGTAACCCGGCAGCACGGCATTGGCAACGGCCAATTTCATGGCATCGACGTCTTGGTAAATCAAGGCATCGCAATCAATGATTTGACGAATTTCATCGACCGTGCGATTGTGAGCCACCAACTCGTCGGAGGTCGGCATGTCAATGCCGTAAACGTTGGGGTAACGTACAGGGGGTGCCGCACTGGCCATGTAAACTTTGCGCGCACCCGCCTCTCTGGCCATCTGCACAATTTCACGACTGGTGGTGCCGCGCACAATGGAATCGTCCACCAACAGTACGTTGCGGCCTTTGAATTCACTGGCAATCACGTTCAATTTTTGGCGCACCGATTTTTTACGAACGGCCTGACCCGGCATGATAAAGGTACGGCCCACGTAACGATTTTTGACAAAGCCTTCGCGATAGGGCAAGCCCAACAACTGCGCCAATTGGGCTGCACTGGGGCGACTAGATTCTGGAATTGGAATGACCACATCGATGTCGCTGGGCGGCACCGTAGAAATCACGCGCTTGGCCAAAGTTTCTCCCAAGTTCAACCGCGCCTGATACACGGAAATGCCATCCAGGGTGGAGTCGGGGCGCGCCAAGTACACGTATTCAAAGATACATGGATTCAAGTTGGGTGCATCTGAACATTGCTGACTGTGCAATTGCGTTTGCATGTCAATGAAGATCGCCTCACCCGGTGCAATGTTGCGCTCAAATTGATGCAAAGTACCTTCGAGTGCCACAGACTCACTGGCCAGCATGTAAGTGCCGTCTTTGCCTTTGCCAATGCACAGCGGGCGAATGCCAAAGGGGTCACGAAACGCCAGAAGACCATGACCTGCAATCAGGGCAATCACAGCGTACGATCCCTTCACGCGGCGATGCACGCCTTCAACGGCTTTGAACACATCGGCTGGTGTTAATGGCAAACCGCGTGTGGTTTTTTCCAACTCGTGCGCCAACACATTGAGCAAAACTTCTGAATCACTTTCTGTGTTGATGTGACGGTGATCGGTAGAAAACAACTCTGCCTTCAAGGCTTTGGCGTTGGTTAAATTGCCGTTGTGCACCAAGACCAAACCAAAGGGTGCATTGACATAGAAAGGCTGAGCCTCCTCTTCGCTGAACGCATTGCCAGCCGTAGGGTAGCGCACTTGACCCAAACCACAGTTGCCGGGCAATGAACGCATGTTGCGTGTTCTAAATACATCACGCACCATGCCTTTGGCTTTGTGCATGTGAAATTTACGGTCCATTTGCGTGACGATACCTGCAGCATCTTGTCCGCGATGCTGCAACAACAACAAAGCGTCGTAGAGCAATTGGTTCACAGGTGCGTTGCTTGCAACGCCAACAATTCCACACATAAGTCAATCCATTCAGTCGGGCAAATACGCCCCAAATTTTTCAGGCAACATGGGTCGCAAGCCCTTGAGTAAAGTGATCAGCATGGGTCCACCTTTGGACTCAAGCCACCAATCACTTTCTTGAAGCGCCGTCATGTGGACCACCACACTCAAGGCCAAGAGCAATATCAATCCACGAAACAAACCAAACACAGCGCCCAAGATTCGATCAACTGGCCGCAGACCCACTGCAGAAATCAAACGCTTCATCAAAGCAGAAATAAGGCCAGCAGCAAACACACTGGCAATGAACACCAAGACAAAAGCCGCCGCATAACGCAGCGTTTCACCAGAACTTTGCATCGGTAATTTTTCAGCCACTTCGGGCGCCAGCCACTGCGCCAGCAAGAATGCAGCAATCCATCCCATCACCGACAAGACCTCGTAGACCAACCCTCGCCATGCACCTACCAGCATGGACGCTGCAAGCAAGGCCAGGAGGATCCAATCGGTAGAGGACATGTCTGGCCCTTGCTTAGAGCTTCAAGACAGTGGTGGGTAAATTCAACTTGCGAATTTTTTCTGCCGCTTTGTCGGCCTCTTCTTTGCTCGCAAAAGGCCCCACACGCACGCGAATTCGTTTACCTTCTTTGGTATCGACTTCTTGCGTGTAGGTCTTCAAACCTGCATTCTCAAGTTTGGTGCGAGCCTCTTTGGCCTTGGCTGTCTCTGCAAATGCACCCACTTGAACCACCGAGCGCACAGCCTCTGAAGACTTGGCAACATCTTTGCCATCCAAGAGTGCTTTGGCCTTGGCACCATCTTTGACTTCTGACTTGGCCTCGACTTTTTTATCGGTCTTGTGATCTGGTTTTGTGTCTGATTTTTTGTCTGATTTTGGCTCTGGTTTTTTCTCCACCTTGGCCTCAGCCTTGACCTCTGGTTTGATTTCTAGCTTTGGCTCAGTTTTGACTTCAGCCTTCGGTTCCGACTTCACATCGGACTTGGGTTCGGTCTTCACATCGGCTTTGACTTCCGGCTTGCTGTCTTTGGTCACCACTTCCTCATGCGGATCCAATGCCGCCACGTTGGCAACGGCGCTTTTGGCGGCAGGTGCAGCTTGCAACACAGGCGCGGCGGACACCACGGCAGAACGCTCTTTGGCTGTATTCGATTTGACGCTGGCTGCAGGCGTGGCTAACGGCGCCGCTTGGTTGCGATCCGGTATGACGATGGGGGTGTCGATGGCAACCGGCCGAGGCTGACTGTCAAACAACAAAGGGAGGCCCACCACGGCACTCAACACCAAAATAACGGAGCCCATCAAACGGTGGCGGGCCCGCTTGCGAATCACCTCCACGCTTTCAGCGGGCGAGTTGGACAGCGCGTCTGCGCTAGAACTGGCCGATTGACGACCAGGGAATCGAAGCTTGAAAAAAGCCATGCGGTGGAGTCTCAATTACTCAGGTGTTTGGCGTGGAGCTTGGGAATGCCATGCTGCAATACGCCGCCCACCGTATAGAACGAACCAAAGATCAAGATTCTATCAGTGGGCTTTGCCACCGCGATGGCAGCGTCCAAGGCTTGTTGGGGCGTTTCGTGAATGCTGGCTTGAACATCTTTGCGGGTGTTCATGGCAGCCCAATCTGCCGACAATTGCTGCGCAGTGCTAGCCCTGGGCAGCGGCAAATCGGTGAAATACCAGGCATCGACCAATGGCAAGAGCTTTTTCAACATGCTGTTCAAGTCTTTGTCTGCCATTGCCCCAAACACCGCGTGGGTGGTGGGGTAAAAACCCATGGCGTCCAGATTGGCAGCCAAAGCTGCCACTGAATGAGGGTTGTGAGCCACGTCCAAGACCAAAACAGGCTCTCCGGGGACGATTTGGAACCGGCCCGCCAACTCCACCATGGCCAAGCCATTGCGAATGGCCTGCGCTGTGACGGGCAGTTGGGGCCGCATCACTTCAAGCGCAGCCAAAACGCCCGAAGCGTTCAACAATTGATTGGCCCCCCTAAGGGCGGGATAAGCCAAACCGCTGTAGCGTCGACCTCTGCCAGCCCAAGACCACTGAAGTTGATCACCTGAGAAATTGAAATCTTTGCCCATGAACCATGCATCCACTCCCAAGGCCTGTGCGTGCTGAACAACACTGTCGGGCGGCACGGGGTCACTGATGATCACGGGCTTGCCAGCGCGCATGATGCCCGCCTTTTCAAGCCCAATGCTGTCGCGGTCTGTCCCGAGCAAAGCGGTATGGTCCAAATCGATGCTGGTGATGATGGCGCAATCGGGGTCAATGACATTGACAGCGTCCAATCGCCCCCCTAAGCCCACTTCTAAAATCACCACATCCAAAGGCGCATCGGCCATCATTTTCAAAATGGCCAGGGTACTGAATTCGAAATAAGTCAGGCGTGTCTCTTGGCGCGCTTTTTCGACACATTCAAACGCAGCGGCAAATTCTTCGGCCTTGGGGGACTCCCCCGCCAAACGGCAACGCTCTTCAAAATCTACCAAGTGCGGCGACGTGTAAACCCCTGTTTTGTAACCCGATTGAAGGTAAATGGCCTCCAACATGGCGCAGGTCGAGCCCTTGCCATTGGTGCCCGCGACCGTGATCACAGGGACATTCAAGCTCAAATTCATGCGCTGCGCCACTTGTCGGACACGATCGAGCCCCATGTCGATGGCTTGGGGGTGCAGTTGCTCGCAATGGGCGAGCCATTCACTCAGTGTTTTCATATGGGTAAGATTGTCGCTGAGACTGCAACCACTTACCGAACACCATGAAATACACCGCCATCACTGTTTACGGCATTCCCAACTGCGACACTGTTAAAAAAGCCAGAACCTGGCTCAGCGAGCATGGCTTTGACTACGTTTTTCATGATTTCAAAAAACAAGGTTTGCCCGAAAAGGCACTGAGCAGCTGGATGAAGGCAGTTGGTTGGGAAACTGTGGTCAACCGCAAAGGCACCAGCTGGCGCAAGCTCAGCCCTGAAGAACAAGCCAGCGTGACCAGTGCTTCCGCAGCAACGCCTTTTGTGCTGGCCAACCCCAGCTTGGTCAAGCGCCCTGTCATTGAATGGCAATCGGCTAAGGGCACAGACATCACGGTCGGCTTTCAACCAGAACAGTGGCTGGCGCGTTAAAGACACAAGCGCACTGAACGGCCACTCTGTGTAACTTTACGCAAGCTTCACGGTCAGGCCTTCCGCCCACTCTAAAATTGAACCCTCATTGACCTTCAAAATGGCACAACATGACTTCACTTTCTTTTTCTAAACCTCTGGTGATACTTGGTTTGGCAGGCGGCGTATTGGCAACCCTCAGCACAGCAACGCAAGCCCAAGAAGTGGGCCAAGTCATAAGCCGAACACCCGTTTACCAGCAAGTGACCGTGCCGCGCCAAGTGTGCACCCAAACGCAAGTGACAAGCCCTGGTCAAACTTCAGGCGCTGGTGCAGCCATGGGTGCCATTGCAGGGGGCGCCATTGGCAATGCCATGGGCAAAGGCGAAGGCCGCGCCATCGCCACCATGATTGGGGTGATTGGTGGCGCCATAGCGGGCGACAAAGTAGAAGGGCCACAAGCCGCCCAAACTCAAACGCAGCAAACTTGCACCACCCAGCAGGTCTATGAGAACCGCCTGGTCGGTTACAACGTGGTGTACGAATTTGCAGGCAAGCAATACACGGTTCAATGGCCACGCGACCCTGGCCCCACCATCAAATTGCAGATCACCCCGGTCAATTAAGCCTGTCCGTACACGACCTAAGCCTTCCACAAGGCCCGCAATCGCCTAAAATCTAGGGTTTCGTTCCATGCTTCACGGCCATCCGCTGAGTTGGCAGAGGCGCTCTACCCTAGATTTCACCATGACAACAGAAAAAATTGACCACGTTTCAGTGACCACCAAAGCCAACGTTTACTTTGATGGCAAGTGCGTCAGCCACAACATCACGCTGGCAGACGGCACTCAAAAATCTGTGGGCGTGGTTCTGCCATCTACCTTGACCTTCAACACAGGCGCGCCAGAAATCATGGAGTGCGTCGGGGGCTCATGTGAATACAAACTCAAAGACAGCGCAGATTGGCAACAGTCTTCAGCGGGCCAAAAGTTCAGCGTTCCCGGCCAATCCAGCTTTGAAATTCGCGTGACCGAGGCCTATCACTACATCTGCCACTTCGGCTAATCCATCGCCTCACTGTTTTGTTTGTCGCACACCGAAATACGCAGCGACATCTTTTGATTTTGAAAGATTCCTCATGGCAACCATTCTCCAACATATTCCCGCTGGCCAAAAAGTAGGCATTGCCTTCTCCGGCGGCTTGGACACCAGCGCGGCCTTGCTGTGGATGCGTCAAAAAGGCGCTGTGCCTTACGCCTACACCGCCAATCTGGGTCAACCTGACGAGCCCGACTACGAAGAAATTCCCCGTAAGGCCAAAGAATATGGTGCTGAGCAAGCGCGTCTCATCGACTGCCGCAAGCAATTGGCACACGAAGGCATTGCGGCTTTGCAGTGTGGCGCCTTCCACATCTCCACGGCGGGTGTCACTTATTTCAACACCACCCCCATTGGCCGCGCCGTGACCGGCACCATGTTGGTTGCCGCCATGAAAGAAGACGACGTCAACATCTGGGGTGACGGCAGCACTTTCAAGGGCAATGACATCGAGCGCTTCTACCGCTACGGTTTACTCACCAACCCATCTCTCAAAATTTACAAGCCTTGGTTAGACCAACTGTTCATTGACGAGTTGGGCGGCCGCGCCGAGATGTCTGCGTTCATGACACAACACGGTTTTGGCTACAAGATGTCGGCCGAAAAAGCCTACTCCACCGACTCCAACATGCTGGGTGCCACACACGAGGCCAAAGACCTGGAGCACCTCAACAGCGGCATGAAAATTGTGCAGCCCATCATGGGTGTGCCATTCTGGCGCGAAGACTGCGTGGTCAAGCATGAAGAAGTGACCGTGCGCTTCGAAGAAGGTCAGCCTGTGGCTTTGAATGGCGTGAGCTACTCAGACCCCGTTGAACTGATTCTGGAAGCCAACCGCATTGGTGGCCGTCATGGTTTGGGCATGAGCGATCAAATTGAAAACCGCATCATTGAAGCCAAGAGCCGTGGCATTTACGAAGCCCCTGGTTTGGCCTTGTTGTTCATTGCGTATGAGCGTTTGGTCACAGGCATTCACAACGAAGACACTATTGAGCAATACCGCGACAATGGCCGTAAGCTGGGTCGTTTGTTGTACCAAGGCCGGTGGTTTGATTCACAAGCGTTGATGCTGCGCGAAACCGCTCAGCGCTGGGTGGCACGCGCCATCACAGGCGAGGTCACCATCGAACTGCGCCGCGGCAATGACTACTCCATTTTGAACACCACATCGCCCAACCTCACGTATCACCCCGAGCGTCTGACGATGGAAAAAGGCGAATCCACCTTCACGCCTTTGGACCGCATTGGTCAACTCACCATGCGCAATTTGGACATCGTGGACACCCGAGCCAAGCTGGGCATTTATGCCCAGACAGGTTTGCTGTCTTTGGGCGAAGGTGCAGAAATGCTCAAACTGGAAAGCGGCAAATAAGTCCTGCTTCAGGCGTCTAGCCTTCATGCAAAAGAGCCACTTTAAAGTGGCTCTTTTTTTGCACGTGCATTGCTTCAAGTTGCTTTAAATGACCACGGGTTCGGGCTCTAACCGAATGCCAAATCGTTCATACACACTGGTTTGAATGGCTTTGGCCAAGGTCACCACTTCACCACCCGTTGCACCGCCACGGTTCACCAATACCAAGGCTTGCTTTTCGTACACGGCAGCATTGCCCACGCTCTTGCCTTTCCAACCGCAGGCATCGATGAGCCAGCCCGCGGCCAACTTGATGGTGCCATCGGGCATGGGGTAATGAACCACTTTAGGGTCGCGCGCAATGATGTCGGCACATTGTTCGGGCGTGACCGTGGGGTTTTTGAAGAAGCTTCCCGCGTTGCCCAAGACTTTGGGGTCGGGTAATTTGTGGCGACGAATGTCGCACACCCATTGGAAAATTTGTAAAGCCGAGGGTGCTGATATGCCGGTCTCGGCCATCTTTCGTTCCAAGTCCAAATAACCCAACACGGGCTTCCAAACTTTGGGCAAATAAAAGCGCACACGCAAAATCAACGCACGCCCCGCCAAGCCCAGGCCATTGGGCCCGCTGCTGGTGTGCTTAAAAACAGAGTCGCGGTAGCCAAAGGCACATTGCGCGGCGTTCAAACTGAACACTTGGCCAGTGATCAAATCGAGGGCATCCAGGGAATCAAAGCGATCTTGCAGTTCAACGCCATAAGCGCCAATGTTTTGCACGGGCGAGGCGCCAACCGAGCCGGGGATGAGGGCCATGTTCTCCAACCCTGGCCACCCTTGCGCCAAGGTCCAAGCGACAAACTCATGCCAATTTTCACCGGCACCCGCTTCCACAATCCAGGCTTTGTCTGTTTCGGACACCAAACGCTTGCCCGTGATTTCCATTTTGAGAACCAGAGGCTTAACGTCCCCCGTCAACACAATGTTGCTTCCTCCGCCCAAGACGCAGTGACCTTCGGGGTAATTTTGCAAAGCCTGCTGAGCCGCTACAGCCTCTTCCACAGAGCTAATTCGCACCAAAGAACAGGCCTTGGCCACGATGCCAAAGCTGTTGTAACTCTGAAGGGGTACGTTTGGGGTCACGTTCATGGGAGAATTGTCGCATTCTCTTACTTGATTATTGAATCCCATGCCATCTTTTGACACTGTTTGCGAACCTAACCTGGTTGAAGTTAAAAATGCGGTCGACACCACCGCCAAAGAAATTGCCACCCGCTTCGACTTCAAGGGCACCTCTGCCGCCATTGAACTTAAGGACAAAGAAATTACCTTGTTTGGCGATGCCGACTTTCAGCTGACTCAAATTGATGAGGTACTGCTGAACAAAATGGCCAAACGCGGCGTCGATGTGCGCTTCCTAGACAAAGGCGACGTGCAAAAAATGGGCGGCGACAAAGTCAAGCAAGTTTTGAAAGTACGCAATGGCATTGCCACTGAAGACAGCAAGAAAATTCAGAAAGCGCTCAAAGAAAGCAAGCTCAAGGTCCAGGCATCCATTCAAGGCGACGCCGTGCGGGTGAGCGGCGCCAAGCGCGATGACTTGCAGGCAGCCATGGCCTTGCTGAAAAAAGACATCACTGAGATCCCCATCAGTTTCAACAACTTCCGCGACTAACTCCGGAGCCGAAATGAAAAAACGCCTCAGTGATCTGAGGCGTTTTTTTAACTGGAACGCTTGCACTGCAAGCGCTCAAGACCCTTATTTTTTTGTACCCAACTTCGATTCAGTGCCGGCCAACAAACGGTTCACATTGTCTCGGTGACGCCAGACCAAGAAGATGCCCATCAAGCACAACAAGCCCAGCATGGGTGCTTGGAAGGGCCACACGCTGTCGCCACCCAACGCGTAATAAACAGGCGCCAGGATGGCTGCCATCAAAGCGGCCAAGGATGAATATCGAAAGAACCAAGCCACGGCCAGCCAAGTCAGGGCAACGCCCAAACCCAACAAAGGATTGACGCCCATCAGAACGCCAAGGGCTGTGGCCACGCCCTTGCCACCTTGGAATCTGAAAAACACAGGGTACAAATGCCCCAAGAAAGCGGCAACGCCCGCGGCAGCAGCAGTGCCATCACCCAAGCCATGCGCTGCGCCAAATTGCACCACCGCATAAACGGGTAGCCAACCCTTAAGCGCATCAAACAGCAAGGTCAAGATGGCAGCTATTTTGTTGCCAGAGCGAAGCACATTGGTAGCGCCTGGGTTTTTGCTGCCATAAGAGCGCGGATCAGACAGGCCCATGAAACGGCTCACAATGACTGCAAAGCTCAATGAACCGAGCAAGTAGGACAGGAGCACCACACTGACAGGATGAAGCGTCACGTTCAGAATAATTTCAGGCATAGGCAATTCTTAAGGATGGGAAAAATTCACACCTGGTATCAGGTCGCTGGATCGCGATGGACCAAACGAATGGCATCAATTTCAGCCACAACTTCGGCCGACAGCTGTGTGCCCCAAGCTTTCACATCCTCTTCCAATTGCGCCACAGAGGTCACGCCAATGATGGTGCTGGCCACTGACCAGCGTGTGTAACAAAATGCCAGCGCCATTTGCGTGGGCGTCATGCCATTGTCTCTTGCCAATTGGTTGTACAAACGCGCCGCATCTAAGGTGCTCTGACGTGCCCATCGCTGTTTGCGCATCGATTCATATGTGGCCAAGCGCCCTGCCGGCGCACCTTCGCCGTCCAAGCCAGTCAGATCGTATTTTCCAGTTAAAGAGCCAAAGCCCAAAGGCGAATAGGCCAACAAAGAAACATTCAAACGATGGCAGGTTTCGTCCATGGCATTGTCAAAGGTGCGATTGACCAAACAGTAAGGATTCTGAACCGTCTGAACACGAGGCAAGCCATGTTGCGCGGCCAAACGAATGAACTCGTGGGTGCCATAAGGTGTTTCGTTAGAAAGTCCAACGTGTCGCACCTTGCCTGCTTTAACCAATTGGGCCATCGCGTCCAATTGCGCATGAAGTGAGGTCTCAATTTTGTCTTTGCTGGGATCAAAGTACATCATGCCAAAAGCAGGCACATGACGCTCAGGCCAGTGAATTTGATAAAGGTCGATCACGTCTGTTTTCAAGCGCTTGAGGCTGGCATCGCAAGAATTCAAAATATCTTGCGGTGTCATGCCTGCACCTTCGCGAATCCAAGGCATGCCCCTGGACGGGCCGGCCACTTTGGTGGCCAACACCACTTTGTGGCGCACGCCTGGGTTGTTCGCAAACCAGTTGCCCAAAATGCTTTCTGTGGAACCGCAAGTCTCAGCCTTGGCGGGTACGGAATACATTTCGGCAGTGTCCAAAAAGTTCACACCCAATGCCAACGAGCGGTCCAATATTTGGTGTGCCTCTTTTTCAGCCACTTGTTCCCCAAAGGTCATGGTGCCTAAACAGATGGGCGTCACTTGCAAATCTGACGTGCCTAAGGTGATTTTTTTCATGTTAATTTGAAACTTTTGGTAGAAATGAATTGAGGGTGAGTGTAAAACTTATTTGAATTTGCCCCGAAGGCAGTTCATTTTTCACTGGAATGAAAGTCACACAAGCTTGCGTTGACGCGCTCTTTCTTCTTCTTGTAAACGCAAAAACCTTCGCTGAACCTTGCCAGTGGTGGTCATGGGCAATTGGTCTATGAACTCAATCTCTTTGGGGTATTCATAGGGCGCCAACAAACCTCTGACATGGCGCTGCAAGTCCTCTGTCAAAGCATGCTCAAATTTTTGAACATTGGGCACGGAAGCCCTTTTCGAGACGAATTCAGGGGACAAGACCACATAAGCTTTGACCAGCGCACCACGATCAACATCGGGTTTGGGCACCACTGCCGCATTCACCACTGCGGGATGCTTTACCAAACAGTTTTCAATTTCACCAGGTCCTATTCGATAGCCCGCTGCTTTGAACATGTCGTCGGTGCGACCTTGGTACCAAAGATAACCCTCTTCATCTTGAATGGCCACATCGCCCGTACGACACCAATGCCCTGTGTATTTGTTTTGTGTCGCATTCTGATTTTTCCAATAACCCAAAAAGAAAACGGGATCAAGGTGCCCATGTCGATCAAATCGATTCACGGCCACTTCACCAGCTTCGCCAGCTTTGCACATCTGACCCTGCTCATCAATCACTGCGACTTGATGACCCGGGTAGCCGCGTCCCATGCTGCCTGGCTTGGAGGGCCAAAACACTTGGCAATTGCCCACGACATAATTGATTTCAGTTTGGCCAAACATTTCATTGACCACCACCCCCAACTCATCCCGGCAATAGGCAAACACCGCATCGCCAACCGCCTCCCCGGCACTCATCAAGCCTTTCAACTTCAACTTGAAATGCTGGCGTGGATGCGCCTGTGCTTTCATCATCGCTTTCAGCGCAGTAGGAAACAAAAAACTGTGCGTGATGCCATGCATATGCAGAATTTCAAAAGCGATCTCAGGGCTGAAGCGTCCCTGATAAGCCACGATAGGGCGTCCAAAATAAAGAGAGGGCAACAAAGCATCCATCAAACCTCCGGTCCAAGCCCAATCGGCTGGCGACCAAAAAACCGCCTGAGAACCCGTCGGTAAAGAATGCCGCAAAGCAGCTTTGGCAGGATCAAAGCCAAACCAATTTTGACTGCAAACAAAACCCGTCAAATTGCCAATCAAAGCCCTATGCGGAATGAGGGCCCCCTTTGGATTGCCGGTGGTCCCACTGGTGTAAATCAAAATAGCGGGGGCATCTGCTTGGGTTTTCGCGGTTTTGAATTCATTCACAACTGACTTCTTGGAATGCGCCCACTTAACCGCCTGGGTGACATCCACGACGGTTTTCAGGCCTTTGCAGTCTTTTCTCAATGCCTGCAAGACAGGTGCCGACACGTCATCACACAAGGCAACTGCAGCACCGCTGTCTTTGACTCTAAAAGCCAAGGCGTCTGGCCCAAACAGCATGGACAGCGGCATGGCCACTGCGCCTATTTGCATGACCGCGATGTATGAAACAGCCGTTTCAAATCGCTGCGGTAACACAATGGCCACACGATCGCCCTTTTGAACACCCCAAGCGATCAATTGAGTGCTGAGCAGATTGGCGGCAGACTGCAATTGCGCATAGGTCCAAGTCTTTGGGTCGTGACCACCCGTCTGATGTTCCAGAATGGCAATGTCATCACGGTGCTGAGCAGAGCGCGCCCAGCGGCCGCAGCAGACCTCGGCCATGTTGAACTGAGAGGGCACTTGCCAAGCAAATTGGCGATGAACACTTTCGTAAGCGTCGTTCGGGTGACTGACACGCATTCCCTGCCTCCTTATGATCTTGAAGTATGTACCAAGTTAAACGCCACTCTACTAGCCATTTCGTCCCCTTGCGAGGACACCAATACCATGTTCGCGAATGGGGTAACCCTCGGTCCACCCAGCCACCTGTGGTCTTGGCACATGGTTGGATGGACGTGGCAGCCTCTTGGCAATTCATGGTGGAATCGTTCACAGACGAATTTTTCCAAAATCGACGCATTTTGGCGGCTGATTGGCGAGGCTACGGTTTAACCAAAGGCCCCGCCACAGACAGCTATTGGTTACCCGATTACCTCGGTGATTTGGACGCCCTGCTCCGTCAACTGTGTCCCGACCAAAACATCGATTTGGTGGGCCACAGCATGGGTGGCAATGTGGTCATGATGTATGCCGGCGCTCGCCCCGAGCGCATCAGGCGCTTGGTCAACTTAGAGGGATTCGGCATGGCTGCCACGCGCCCCTCCCAAGCTCCCAGTCGCATGGGCCAATGGTTGGACGAACTCCAGGCCCTTGAAAAGGGCGATTTAGACCTCAAGGCTTACCCCGATGCCGCCGCAGTCGCCCAACGGCTGATGAAGACCAACCAACGGCTGTCGCAAGACAAAGCCGATTGGCTGGCGCAACATTGGGCCAAAGCAGATGCAGAAGGACAGTGGCGAATTCTGGGCGATGCCGCCCACAAAGTGGTCAATCCCTATCTGTACAGGGTGGATGAAGTTCTCGAAATCTACAAACGCATCACTGCGCCCACCCTGGTGGTAGAGGCTTCTGATGATTCACTTTCACAATGGTGGAAGGGTAAATTCACGCTGGAGGAGTTCCACGAACGCCTAAAATCGGTCTCGAACTTAAAAATGGCCACCCTGCAAGACGCTGGCCACATGCTGCACCACGACCAAGCGGAGGCCTTGGCCCAGCTTCTAGAGGACTTTTTGGCCTGATTTGACACGCAAGAGGCCTCTAGGCATGAGAAAATCCCATCTTTAATAGATTCGGATACCCACTCTCATGGAAGCAGAACACATCAATCAAATTGGCGCGAAATTGGCTGACCTGGCCGCCCGCACCGAAGATTTACGGAGGTATCTTTGACTACGATGCCAAATCAGAACGCCTAAGAACCGTTAACGCATCGCTCGAAGATCCCACGGTCTGGAACGACCCCAAAAAAGCCCAAGAATTGGGCAAAGAGAAAAAAGCCCTGGACGGTGTGGTGGTCACCCTCAACACCCTCACCTCTGAGCTCTCAGACAACAGCGAGTTGTTTGACATGAGCAAAGAGGAAGGCGATGAAGCCGGCTTGCTCACCATCGAAGTTGAAGCCAACAAGTTGTCCGCCATCGTGGAGCAGCTCGAGTTCCGCCGCATGTTCAACAACGAAGCCGACTCTTGCAATGCCTTTGTGGACATTCAAGCAGGCGCGGGTGGCACTGAAGCATGCGACTGGGCCAGCATGCTGATGCGCCAATACCTCAAGTACGCCGAACGCAAAGGCTTCAAAATCACCGTGGAAGATGAATCACCAGGTGACGTGGCCGGCATCAAAGGTGCCACGCTCAAGTTTGAAGGCGATTACGCCTTTGGTTTGCTCCGCACCGAAACCGGCGTGCACCGTTTGGTGCGCAAGTCACCTTTCGACTCTTCAGGTGGACGTCACACCAGCTTCGCCAGTATTTTTGTGTACCCCGAAGTGGACGACTCCATCGAGATCGACATCAATCCCGCCGACGTTCGCACCGACACCTTCCGTGCCAGCGGCGCGGGCGGTCAGCACATCAACAAGACCGACTCTGCCGTGCGCTTGACACACATTCCTACGGGCATTGTGGTGCAGTGCCAAGATGGCCGTAGCCAACACAGCAACCGCGATGTGGCATGGAAACGCCTTCGCTCACGCTTGTACGACTTTGAAATGCGCAAGCGCATGGAAGCACAGCAAAAACTCGAAGACACCAAAACCGATGTGGGTTGGGGTCATCAAATTCGCAGCTATGTGCTAGACCAAAGTCGCATCAAAGATTTGCGCACCAACGTTGAAATGTCCAACACCCAAAAAGTGTTGGATGGCGACTTGGATGCGTTCATTGAAGCTTCGCTCAAACAAGGTGTTTGACAGAGCTGGCGGGGCCAGCTTGTCAACCCGACCCATGGAGATTTTTTGTGATGCTTGAAGAACAATCAAAGGCCATTCGCCGTGTCGATTACACCGCGCCGGCGTTTTGGATCGACACCGTCGATCTGACATTTGACTTAGACCCTACCAAAACACGCGTCTTGAACAAAATGCGTGTGCGTCGCAACCCCGACGTTCCTGCACAAGCGTTGCGCTTAGATGGCGAGGAATTGAACTTGGCACGCGTGATGGTCAATGGCGGTGGTACCTCGTTCAAAATGGACGGCAATCAATTGGTGCTAGAAAATTTACCCGAAGGCAACGATGCTTTTGACTTGGAAATTTTCACCACTTGCAACCCTGCCAAAAACACGCAGCTCTCTGGCCTTTACGTCAGCAACGAGTCCTTCTTCACACAATGTGAAGCCGAAGGATTCCGCCGCATCACTTACTTCTTAGACCGTCCCGACGTGATGGCCAGCTATACCGTCACCTTGCGTGCGGATGCACAGCAATACCCCGTGCTCTTGTCCAACGGCAATTTGCTAGAACAAGGCAAATTGGAAGACGGTCGTCACTTTGCCAAGTGGGCCGATCCTCACAAAAAGCCATGCTACTTGTTCGCTTTGGTGGCAGGCAAGTTGGTAGCACGCGAGCAACGCATCGTGTCTCGCTCTGGCAAAGAGCATTTGTTGCAAGTGTTCGTTCGCCCGGGCGACCTGGACAAAACAGAACACGCCATGAACTCCCTGATGGCCAGCGTGGCCTGGGACGAAGCCCGTTTTGGTTTGCCCCTCGATCTGGAGCGCTTCATGATTGTGGCCACCAGCGACTTCAACATGGGCGCGATGGAAAACAAAGGCCTGAACATTTTCAACACGAAATATGTGCTGGCCAATCCTGCGACCGCTACCGACACCGACTTTGCCGGCATTGAGAGCGTGGTGGGCCACGAGTACTTCCACAACTGGACAGGCAACCGCATCACTTGCCAAGACTGGTTCCAGCTGTCACTCAAAGAAGGCCTGACCGTTTTCCGCGATCAAGAATTTAGCCAAGACATGGCCGGTGTAGCCAGCGCGCGCGCAGTCAAGCGCATTGAAGATGTGCGTGTTTTGCGCACGGTTCAGTTCCCTGAAGATGCAGGCCCCATGGCGCATCCTGTGCGGCCTGATGCTTACGTTGAAATCAACAACTTCTACACCGTCACCATTTATGAAAAAGGTGCTGAAGTGGTTCGCATGATGCAAACCTTGCTCAGCGCGCCAGGTGATGAAGAAGGCAAGCAAGGCTTTGCCAAGGGCATGAAGCTTTACTTTGAGCGTCATGATGGCCAAGCCGTGACATGTGACGACTTTGCACAAGCCATAGCAGACGCCAACCCAAGCTCGCCCTTGGCCCAGCAGCTGACGCAATTCAAGCGCTGGTACAGCCAGGCCGGTACGCCACGTGTCAATGCCTCCAGCAGCTACGACAGTGAAGCCAAAACCTTCACCTTAACGCTGTCGCAAAACTGCGCAGCCACGCCAGACCAAGTCGTCAAAGAGCCCTTCGTCATTCCCGTCACGGTTGGTTTGTTGAGTGAATCGGGTCAGTCATTCAATGTGCAATTGCAAGGCGATTCGGGGGCTGCCAACCCAAGCAAAACCTTGGTGCTGAATCAAGCTTCACAAAGCTTTGTCTTTGAAAATATTGACACGATCCCCACGCCCTCACTGCTTCGCAATTTCAGCGCGCCCGTCAATTTAGACTGCGATCTGTCTGATACGCAGTGGCTCACCTTACTGGCCCACGATACCGATGCCTTCAACCGCTGGGAAGCGGGCCAACGCTTGGCAGTTCAAGCCGCACTTCGATTTATTCGCAGCGGTGGCAACCCTCAAACAGACAGCATTTTGGGTGCCAATTACATCGACGCCATGCGCGCAGTTTTGAACCACCCCGACCTCGATGCTGCCTTCAAAGACTTGGTCCTCACCTTGCCTTCAGAGACTTATATTTCTGAGCAATTGGAATCGGTAGACCCCCAACAAGTTCATGCCGTTCGAGATGCCATGAGATTGCAATTGGCCACCAGCTTGTTGTCTGATTGGCAAACTTGCTACGAACACAACCGTGTGTTGGGCGCTTACTCACCCGATGCCATTTCAAGCGGCAAACGTTCACTCAGCGGCTTGGCCCTGAATATGTTGTGTCTGGCTGCAAAGCACCAAGGCACAACGGTCTGGCCAGGCAAGGCTTTGCAAGCCTTCAAAGAAGCCCACAACATGACCGATCGTTTCAATGCCTTAACAGCACTCGTGGGCTGCGGTCACGAATTGGCAGCAACAGCTTTGGCGCAATTCCATGCTTTGTTCAAGAACGAAGATTTGGTCATTGACAAATGGTTTGCTTTGCAAGCCAGCACCCCCGACCGCGGTGGCAACATTTTGCCCATCGTGCGCCAGCTCATGCAGCACCCCGACTTCAACTTGCGCAATCCCAACCGTGCACGCAGCCTGATCTTCAGCTATTGCAGCGCCAATCCAGGCGGCTTCCACCGCGGCGATGCGGCAGGCTATGTGTTCTGGAGCGAACGTGTGATCGAATTGGATGCCATCAATCCACAAGTCGCCGCAAGATTGGCCAGAGCCCTAGACCGCTGGAAAAAATTAGCAGAGCCCTACCGTCAAGCAGCCAAGGCAGCCATTGAGCGCGTTGCCGCCAAGTCCGACTTGAGCAACGATGTGCGCGAAGTTGTCACGCGCGCTTTGGCCGAATAACGCGATCTCCAAGGAAACATTCTCATGTCGCAAAAAATTTCACTCTCCCGCTATTTGGTCGAACAACAACGCAGCAAGGGACATATCCCCTCTCAATTGCGCCTCTTGCTTGAAGTGGTGGCGCGCGCCTGCAAAAGCATCAGCCATGCCGTGAACAAAGGCGCCTTGGGTGGTGTCTTGGGCAGCGCCGACATCGAAAACGTACAGGGTGAAATTCAGAAAAAATTGGACATCATTGCCAACGAAGTGCTCATTGAAGCCAATGAATGGGGCGGCCACTTGGCCGCTATGGCCTCTGAAGAAATGGAGACCATTCACCTGGTCCCTAATCGCTATCCACAAGGCGAGTATTTGCTGATGTTTGACCCCTTAGATGGCTCCAGCAACATCGATGTCAATGTCAGCATCGGCACGATCTTCAGCGTGCTCAAAAAGGCTGAAGACCAACACGCCATCAGTGAAGAGGATTTCTTGCAACCGGGTCACCAGCAAGTGGCTGCTGGCTATTGCGTTTATGGTCCCCAAACCACTTTGGTTCTAACAGTGGGTGATGGCGTGGCCATGTTCACCTTAGACCGCGAGCAAGGCTCATTTGTGTTGACCCAAGAAAATGTCCGCGTGCCGGAAGATACCAAAGAGTTCGCCATCAACATGAGCAACATGCGTCACTGGGATGCCCCCGTGAAGCGCTATGTAGACGAATGCTTGCAGGGCAAAGACGGTGTCCGCGGCAAAGACTTCAACATGCGTTGGATTGCCAGCATGGTGGCAGATGTGCACCGCATTCTCACGCGTGGCGGCATTTTCATGTACCCCTGGGACAAACGTGAACCGCACAAAGCAGGCAAGTTGCGCTTGATGTATGAGGCCAACCCAATGAGCTGGCTCATTGAGCAAGCTGGCGGTGCGTCTACCAATGGGCGTGAAAGAATTTTGGACCTCAAGCCTCAACAACTGCATGAGCGCGTGAGTGTGGTCCTCGGCTCGAAAAACGAGGTGGAACGCGTGACGCGCTATCACCTTGAAAAATAATCGCTTACATTTTTAAAATGCTCAAGATCTCGATGCGGCGGTTGACATCCGCATTTTTCACCTTGGCGTTTTCGGCTTTGCTCGCGGACTCCGTGAGCGCGCAACAAACACCTTCAGTAAAAGCAATTTCGCAGATTGATATTTCCCAATACATGGGCAGTTGGTATGAAATTGCAAAACTTCCCAACTGGTTTCAGCGCAACTGCACTCAAAACACCAAAGCGACATACAAGCTAATCAACCCAGCAGAAATTCAAGTTCTCAATCAATGCCAGGCAGCCAATGGCGACATGATCCAAGCTTTGGGCAAGGCCAGACCCCGCGCCAATGGCGTGCCGGCGCAGCTTGAGGTGCGCTTTGCGCCCAGCTGGATGGGATGGATGCCCCTAGTCTGGGGAGATTACTGGGTGCTGGACTTAGACCCACAGTACCAACTTGCCGCAGTGGGCGATCCCAGTAAAAAATACCTCTGGATCTTGTCGCGTACCCCTCAAATTTCAGAGGTTTCCTACAAGGCTTTAACGCAACGACTGTCTTTGATGGGTTTTGACATCACTCAGCTCGAAAAAACCGCTCAAAATTGAGCAAATTTGGCCAGATGCGATAGCATGCCAAGGGTCAAATGTGCCTGCAATTGCTTGCATGGCCAGGACCTGCAAATGCCGTCAACCTAGGAGACTTTCATGCATAAACGTTTCACGCTCACTTTGATCGCGTCTTTCTTCAGCTTGTTCAGCGCCAGCACTGTGTTGGCACAGGCTGCCGATGCTGCAGTCAAAAAATCAGACTCTGGCATTTGTCACGACAAATCAAGCACCAGCTACGGCGCCACCAAAAAGTTCGAAGCTTTCCCCAACATGGAAGCATGTTTGAAAAGCGGTGGCCGCGCGCCAGCCAACGCAGCCGTGGCTGAAGTTGTTGTCAAAAAATCAGACAGCGGCATCTGCCACGATAAAAACAGCGCCAGCTTCGAAAAGACGCAAAAGTTCACAGCGTTCAAAACACTGGACGAGTGTGTCAAGAGCGGCGGCACATTGCCGAAAAAATAAGTCTATCTGTTTGATTCAATCTGCCGCAATCGTGTTGCGGCAGTTGAAGGCCGAGGGTTATTTGTCAATCAACTGACAAGGCGTTTTGATGCCACGCGTATGGCGCTGTTCATCACAGTGTTGAATGGCGTTGCGCTGTGCAACCGCTGACAATTTGACATAGATGGAACAGGCAAAGGCCATTTTTCCATCGTCAGTTCGGCTGTCAAAAGCGGCTGCGCAATGCCCAAACTGCCCCAAGTGAGGCCTGTTGGCATTCCAGCTCACTTGCAGCGACATGGGTAACAGGTCGGCAGCGATGTGCTTATGCTCTTCTGCGAAACTGATATGAGCTGGCAAACTCAAACCTGCCCACATTGCAATCCAAGTTATTTTCGACATCATCACGCGCTCCCACATGGCCTTGATTAAATCGGCTCTTCAATCAACGGTGTGGATGAGTCGGCATCTTGGCTCGGCGTCACCTCCGTCGACAAAGTTCCAAATGCGACCGCTCGGAAAATTTCACGCAACATTTTTTTCTCTTGCAAGGTCAGTGCGCGGGTTAAGCGATGTCGCATGCGAAGCAACAGCTGGCGATCCACTTCTTGGGGAATTCCGCGATTGATGTGCAACTCATCACGTAACTCTTCACGCTTGTCTTCGGGCTCATCGTCCCACCAGGACACGATCACTTCAGTCATAGACTCCCTCACAACTTCGGGGTCTTCCACGACAGGATTGACTTCTTTGGCGCCCACACCTTGAAGAATTTCAGCAAGCGCCTTTGGTTGCACGACAATGCGTCGATCCGCCTGTGACAACAGCCGCCCCCAACCCGGATCTGTTTGATGCAATTTGGGCATGTTGCGTGCGGCATCATCGGCCAAAATATGCACCGCCATGCCCGTGAGTTGTGCATTGTCAATTGACGTCAATAAGCGCTCATCGTCTGAAGCCAACAGCACATGATCACAAGCATTGTGCTGGGCCAAACGCGTCAAATCTTGGGCCATGCTTTGGAGAAGTGATACACCGCCATCAAGGTCATGCGAGAGAACTTTCCGAACAATTTGACCTTCCACATCCAAAGTTTCTTGTTCTTCTGAATACCAGTAAATTCTTTTGACTTCAACGTCTATGCCGGCTTGTGCCAATGCATCGCCGAGGAAATAGGACAAGCCCAGTCGATTGACACTTTCCTTCTTGGCTTTGGATTGGGCATGTTGCGCTAGCCAAGACAGATAGCGGGCATCGACGAGCGCAATGCATCGCTCGTCGGAGGATTCATGTTGTTTGCTTCTGGCTTCTTTAGAAGCATGAGAAAAATAATCGCGTTTCATCGCAGCCTTTGATTCATAAAATAATTCATACAAGACCACCCCCTGGATCAGTCTTCACTTAGCGGGTCTGCGAACCCTGTCAACATTTTACCGATGCGGCTTCTAACAATGGCATTAAACTTCTCAGTTCCTTGATTTAGATCCAAGCCATTACCATGTCCCACCACGATCTCTATGCCATTGGCAACGCCTTGGTCGACTCCGAATACGAAGTTTCAGACGCCCTGCTGCTGAAGATGGGTGTCAGCAAGCGCCACATGACATTGATCGATACGCCGCGTCGTGCTGAGTTGCTAGAACATGTCTCCCAACTTCAACCACGCCAAACAGGTGGCGGTTCTGCAGGCAACACCGTCGTGGCCTTGGCACAACTGGGCGGCAAAGCTTTCTATTCCTGCAAAGTTGCACACGACAGCCTGGGAGATTTTTACGTCAAAGATTTGCAGGCCCAAGGCGTTCACACCAACCTTACGCACACGCGCGCAATGGCGGGACAAACTGGCAGTTGCATGGTTTTGGTCACACCCGATGCCGAAAGAAGCATGTGCACCTTCTTAGGCGTTTCCGCAGAATTAGACGACGTTGCCTTACACCCCCAGGACATTGTTAAATCTAAGATTTATTACATGGAGGGCTACCTGGCTGCTTCTCCAACTGGTTTAGCGGCAGCGCTGAAAGGCCGAAAAATCGCGCAGGAGGCTGGTGTCGCTTTGGCCCTGACACTGAGCGATGTCAGCATGATTCAATTCTGCAAGGCAGGCTTAGACGCCATGTTGGGTGAGGGTGTCGATTACTTGTTTTGCAACCAAGAAGAAGCGCAAGTGTGGTGCGGCACAGAAGACCTTGAGCAGGTTCGACAAACTTTGAAGAAGTTGGCCAAAATGGTCTGCTTCACACGCGGCGCCCAAGGCTCTGAAGTTCTGACAGCAGAGCAGTCTTGGCATGTTCCGGCCGAAAAAGTCAAAGCCATTGACACCAATGGCGCAGGCGACATGTTTGCAGGCGCATTTCTGTATGCCATGACCCGAGGTTACGCCCCCAACCAAGCGGCAACTTTAGGCAATCAAGCTGCAGCAGCCGTGGTCAGTCAACACGGCAACCGATTGAGCCTAGGTCAACTGAGCGCCATCAAAGCCTACGCCCTGCCGCCGCACAAATAAACCTTCGCAGCGCTTAGTACGCCTGCGCTTTCGACAGCGTTGAAGCTGCCGCATCTTTAGCTGCCAAGATGGGCGTCTGGACACCCTCTGGCAAGGGCCATTCAATGCCCAGTGCGGGGTCATTCCAGAGCAAGCTGCGCTCGTGTTCTGGGTACCAATAATCCGTGGTTTTGTACAAAAATTCGGCCGACTCACTGAGCACCAAGAAGCCATGAGCAAAACCTGGTGGCACCCAAAATTGAAGCGCATTATCAGCACTTAAGTGACAACCCACCCATTGACCAAATGTTGGCGAATGCTGACGCATGTCAACAGCAACGTCATAGACTTCACCGCGGGTGACCCTGACCAGTTTTCCCTGTGCATGCTCAATTTGGTAATGAAGTCCGCGCAGCACGCCCTTCGAGGACTTGCTGTGGTTGTCTTGAACAAACTGAACGTCGAGCCCCGTGACTTTGGCGAAATCACGCGCATTGAAACTTTCAAAGAAAAAACCACGCGCATCCCCAAAAACTTGAGGCTTCAAGATTAAAACTTCTGGCAGATTGCTTGGCGTGACGGTATAGGGCATCAATGCGCCTTTAGGAGATTCAACAGGTACTGGCCGTAGCTGTTTTTAGCCAACGGTGCCGCTAATTTCTGCAACTGCGCAGCATCGATCCATTTTTGAGCAAATGCAATTTCTTCTGGGCAAGCAACCATCAGTCCTTGTCGCTTTTGTAGCGTCGCAATGAAACCTGCGGCCTCAAGCAGACTGTCGTGCGTGCCGGTGTCTAACCATGCATAGCCCCTGCCCATGATTTCCACATTGAGTTGATGGTGCTCGAGGTACCAACGGTTCACATCGGTAATCTCCAACTCGCCGCGCGCTGAAGGCTTGATATTGGCAGCAATGTCACACACCTGAGAATCATAAAAATACAGGCCGGTTACCGCATAGTTGCTTTTCGGTTTAACAGGTTTTTCTTCGATGCTCAAGGCTTGCTGCTGACCATCGAATTCCACCACGCCATACCGTTCAGGATCGTGCACATGGTAAGCAAAGACGCTGGCCCCACCCTTTTGGGCGTCGGCGCGCTGCATCAACTTCACCAAGTCATGACCGTAAAAAATATTGTCACCCAACACCAAAGCGCTGGGGTTAGAGCCCACAAATTCTCGGCCAATGATGAAGGCCTGAGCCAAGCCATCGGGGCTGGGTTGGACGGCGTACTGAATGTTCATGCCCCACTGACTGCCATCGCCCAACAGCTCCGTAAAACGCGGCGTATCTTGGGGCGTGCTGATCAACAGCACATCCTTGATGCCCGCTAACATGAGCGTGGTTAAAGGGTAGTAAACCATGGGCTTGTCGTACACCGGCATCAATTGCTTGGAGACCGCTTGTGTCACGGGGTACAGGCGCGTACCCGACCCACCCGCCAAAATAATGCCTTTGCGTGTATTCATAGTGCATGATTTTGCCATGCTCGGCTGGCATATCAAGCTATATGCACTTATGCTTAAGCACTATGTCTTTTAACGAATTGGGCCTATCGCCCGAGCTGCTTCGCGCACTCAAACCCAAAACCTATCCAGCACCTACCCCTGTACAGCGTGAATTCATTCCTGTTGCCCTCACTGGACAGGATATTTGGGTCACCGCGCCAACAGGCTCGGGCAAAACAGCGGCATATGCCCTGCCCCTGATTGAAATACTCTCCAAATCACATCTCAATTTGACATTGGCTTCAGGTCGACAACAGAAAGCCGTTCAGTCTTTGATACTCGTTCCAACGCGCGAGTTGGCCATTCAAGTTGGACAGACCTTCATGAGTTTGTCTGCGCATTTGGGCAAAAACTGCAAAGTGACCATTGTTTTTGGTGGTGTTTCCATCAATCCCCAAATGATGGGCTTGCGGGGTGGTACGGACATCTTGATTGCCACGCCCGGCCGACTGCTTGACCTGTTGGATCACAATGCATTGAAACTCTCCCAAGTTCAAACCTTGGTCTTGGACGAAGCCGACAAATTGTTAGAACTTGGATTTCAAGATGAGTTGCGTCAAATTTTGGCAAGTTTGCCGCATCAACGTCAAAACTTGTTCTTGTCCGCCACACGCCCCAAGAGCATCGAAGCCTTGGCGCAAAGTCTTCTGCACAATCCACACGAAATTCACATTCAAGGCGAAACAGCCCAACCCGCGGTCATTGTGCAGCGAGCCATCTACACAGACACCAGCAAACGCACGCAACTCCTCAAACACTTGTTCAAAACAGAACAACTCAAGCAAGTTTTGGTCTTTGTCGCAACTCAGCACGCCAGCGAAATTGTGGCGGCCAAGCTTCGTGTTGCCGGCATTGCCGCAGAACCTTTCCATGGCCAACTGAGTCAAGGCAAACGCCAGCAGGTTTTGGCTGACTTCAAATTGCATCGTGTGAAAGTGGTACTGGCCACTGACCTGGCCGCACGCGGCCTCGACATCGAAAAATTGCCCACTGTGGTGAACTTTGATTTACCTCGTTCAGCCGTTGACTACACCCATCGCATTGGACGCACAGGTCGAGCCGGCGAACCTGGATTGGCCATCAGCTTTGTCTGCCCAGAGACACTGCATCATTGGAACTTGATCGAGAAAAAACACAACGTTAAACTTGAACAAGAGACCATTGAAGGCTTTGAAGCAACTCAAGCTGTGCCCGAACAAGCACCCGGCAATGGTGGCATCAAAGGCAGACGGCCAAGCAAAAAAGACAAATTACGTCAACTGGCGGCAAGCAGCAAGCCCGCTTAAAACGGCGCGGCAGAACCAAATCTTCGATCGCGCTTGGAAAACCATTCAAGCGCCTCATTGAACTGTTTGACCGAAAAATCAGGCCACAAGGTGTCGATGAAAAACATTTCAGCATAGGCGGCTTGCCAAAGCATGAAGTTGCTGATGCGAGACTCGCCACCCGTGCGAATTAGCAAATCCATCTCGGGCGCTTCAGAAGTACTGAGGTGCGCTGCTAAACCCTCTTCAGTCAAAGAAGACATGTCCGCACCCGGATTGGCAAACTGCCACGCCTTTGCAGCTTGAAGCATGTCCCAACGTCCGCCGTAATTGGCAGCCACACGCAAGCATATTTTTTGATTGTGTTGAGTTTGCCGCTCTGCACGACCAATCAAGTCTTGAAGTTCAGGGCTGAATTTTGATTTATCACCAACCACTTTCAATCGAACACCGTTGGCTTCCATGGCATCCACTTCTTTTTGCAAGTAACTCGCAAACAGCCCCATGAGCACCGAGACCTCTTCTTCTGGGCGACGCCAATTTTCTGTGCTGAAGGCAAATAAACTCAAATGCGGCACTTCTGCTCGAATGCACGCCTCAACAATGTCGCGCACTTGCTTTGCACCTGCAGCGTGGCCAAGGGCACTCGGCAAAAAGCGTTTTTTAGCCCAGCGCCGATTGCCATCCATGATGATGCCGATGTGCTGCGGGGGCGATTGAGTCGTCAAGTGATTTACTCTGAGTTGAATCCGGAGATTTTACAAGGATGCCCTCATAGAAAAAGGCCACGGATGTGGCCTTTTGGGATCTGCCAATCAATCTTGATCAGACGATTAAAAATTTGACACGGTCTTGGCCCTCAATCCATTTGGGAGACTTGCCTCTTCCAGTCCAAGTTTGACCTGTAGCGGGATCTCTGAATTTGGCCGCTACTTTTGCACTTGTTGTGCCTTTGAATTTGGAAGCGCCGCGTTCTGCAGGAAACACGTCTTGCACGCTAAGTCCAAATTCAGCGATCAACTGACGAGCCTGCCGCACAGCTTCAGCGAGCTCGAGTTCACGTGCTTGCGCAATAGCTTGCTCTAATGCATCGCGCTGCTTTAATAATTCTTTGTATGTGCTGGTCATGCTTATTCCTTGTTAATCAATATTATTAAATACGAATAATATCTTATATTAATAAAATCAAATAACATTTATATTAAAAATAAGCATTTTAATTATTATATTTGGCAATTACTTTTTCAATTCTTCGACCATCTAGTGAAAATACTTCAAATTGCCAACTTTCGGTTATCAGAATATCTCCTACCTTGGGTAAATAACCCAATTCAGCCAGTATAAAACCGCCCAAGGTGTTGAATAAACCGCGTTCTTCACCCTCAATTTGCTTAATTTCCAGTCTGGCTTTCAATTCATTGATAGGCATTAAGCCATCCAACAGCCAAGAGCCATCGTCTTGCGCTGCAGCCCAAGCATCAGCCATCTGCAAAGGCTTCAACTCCCCTGTAATGGCCTCTAACAAATCGCGAGGTGTCAGCAAGCCTTGCACCACCCCATATTCGTCCACCACAAACACCATTCGACCTGACTTACCCCTTAGTTGCTCAAGCAGTGACATGCCACTGAGGGTTTCCGGTACAAAATTAGCCGGCATGGCATATTGGTCCACATTTTCCTCAGGGTTTTCAAGCGCTACCAAACGAGCCACGCTGACCACGCCCAATACATCTTCCAAACTGCCTCTGCACACGGGATACCAAGAATGACCCTGCGTTCCTTCATTCATCCCAACTTGCGCCAAACACTGTGCCACGGTCATGCCACCTTCAAACCACTGAATGTCCAATCTAGGCACCATCAAAGAAGTTAAGGGGCGGTCATCGAGATGAAACACATTGCGGACCATTTGATGCTCATGCGCCTCAATCAAACCCGCATCAACACCCTCTTCTAAGCTTGCCGTGATTTCTTCTTCTGTCACAGCCCGATTGCCACGGGTATCGATTTGCAATAATTTCAAAACACCATGCGTGGTGAGTGACAACAAGCCCACAAAAGGCTTGGCAGCACTCGCAAGCCAAGCCATCGGTCTGGCCACCAAACGAGCGACAGGCTCTGGATACAACTGACCAATTCGCTTGGGTACCAGCTCGCCAAAAATAATGGTGGTGAAGGTAATTGCAGTCACCACCAAGGCAGTTGCGGCAAAAGCTGCAGCTGACTCGGCCATGCCCAACGCCATCAGTCTCACGGCGACATCGCCACTGAATGCCGCTTCTCCCACAATGCCGTTCAACACGCCAATCGATGTAATGCCAACCTGAACTGTCGACAAAAACTGCGTGGGGTTCTCCAACAATTTAAGGGCCGTGGCTGCGCCTTTGTCGCCAGCTTCTTCCATTGCCGCTAGCCTTGCTTTGCGACTGGAAGCCAGGGCCAACTCTGACATGGCAAAAAGGCCATTGATAAGTGTCAACAATGCAATCAGTAAAAAATCCATCCCCTGATTGTGCCAAGAGCTGCTCTCGAATGAAACAGTCTTCTCGATCGAGAGACAAAATCTGCCGTAAATAAGTCGACAATGTCGCATTCAGAATGATTTTGGAAACAAATGTCCGTTTATTGGGTCGGTGACATTCAGGGATGCGATGAACCATTGGGTCAACTGCTGGATCAGATTGGCTTTTCTGTCAGCCGCGATCAGTTGTATGTCTTAGGCGACTTGGTCAATCGTGGGCCCGCCTCCTTGGACGTCTTACGCCGCTTGTACAGCATGGGTACAAGCGTTCAGTGCGTCCTTGGCAATCACGATTTGCATTTATTGGCCATCGCATCGGGCGCCAGACTGCCCAGCAAAATGGACACGTTGGATGAGATTCTTCAAGCACCAGACAAAGCCAACTTATTGCACTGGCTAAGGCACCAATCCATCGCCCTTTACAAAGACCAGGTCTTGATGGTGCATGCAGGCGTGCTACCCCAATGGTCTTTGCCTGAAACATTGGCCCTGGCCAGCGAACTTGAAGGTGTTTTGCAAAGTGATGCTTCTGATGCATTTTTCATGAACATGTATGGCAATGAGCCTGCACAGTGGCAGTCACAACTGAAGGACATGGACCGATGGCGTTGTGCGCTGAATGCTTTCACCCGTCTTCGATTTTGTTCTACCACCGGCGCCATGGAATTTGAAACCAAGGAAGGCACAGCCAAGGCACCAGAAGGCTACTTACCTTGGTTTGAAGTGCCAGGCAGACAAACGGCCAACATCACGATTGCATTTGGCCATTGGTCTACGCTCGGTGCAGTTGCCCGAGACGATGTTTGGGCCTTAGACACGGGTTGTGTATGGGGTGGTTGCCTCACAGCCTTGCAGCGCAATCATGTCCATGACAAACCTCAGCGAATAGACATCAAATGTCCGCATTATCAAACGCCGTTCTGAGGGTCACCCAGAGCAGTCAAATGACACGACGCCTATGAAAAGCTCTTTGGGATTTGATCCCCGCGATATTCCTTGGACCCATCCATTGGGTGAATGGCCGGCCTTGCCAAGGGAATGCTTGATGGCCAATCAACTCAAACGAGTATTTGAAAACCCACCCCAATGGACGCCTGAAGTGAAGCGCGAACCCGCAGTGGGACAACGCCCCCCTCAAGAAGCCGCTGTACTCATACCGATCGTGCTGAGGGGCGATCAAGGCACAGAACCACACATCCTCCTCACGCAACGCACACTGCATTTGTCTTCTCATGCAGGGCAAATTGCGTTTCCGGGAGGCAAGGTCGATGCAGAAGATGCCTCTGCTGAAGATGCCGCACTCAGAGAAGCAGAAGAAGAAGTTGGACTGGCACCGCAATTTGTCAACATATTGGGCACGATGCCCAACTATGTCACAGGGACTGCTTTTCACATCACACCTGTTGTCGGACTTGTATCGCCCGACCATGTGGTCACCCCAAACGCCTTTGAAGTTGCAGCGGTATTTGAAGTGCCCCTGTCATTTCTGATGAATCCAGCCAATCACAGGCTTCACGAATGGGAAAGAGACGGTGTGAAGCGACAGTGGTATTCCATGCCCTATTTCGAACCGCCAACTTCCTCAACAGACCAACCTGTTGAACGTTTCATTTGGGGTGCTACCGCAGGCATGATCCGAAACTTTTACCGTTTCTTATTGGCCGCTAATTCTTTATGATGTTGACATGAGCTTTTTCTCTATCTTTTTGGCGCTTGTGATTGAGCAAGCGCGACCCATGAGCCCGTCACACTTTTTGCACAAGTGGTTGCGCACTTGGGCCGAATGGGTCACATCTCATGTAGACGGTGGCTCGCGCTCCCAGGCTTGGCTAGCTTGGAGCTTGCTTGTTGGCGTACCAGCTGGATTGGCTGTCCTTATCCACTGGCTACTGGCCTTTTTCGTTGGCTGGTTTTTTGCCGTCGTTTGGAATGTGGCCTTGCTTTATGTCACTTTGGGATTTAGGCAATTCAGCCATCACTTCACAGGCATTCGTGATGCACTGAACGATGGCGATGAGCAACTGGCTCGCAAGTTGTTGGCAGAGTGGCAGCAGTTAGAAATTAATGAACTGCCACGCAACGAAATTGTGCGACACGTCATAGAACACTCCATACTTTCAGCACACCGCCATGTCTTTGGTGTTTTCTTCAGTTATGCCCTGCTCTCAGTCATTGGTCTCGGCCCCGTTGGTGCAGTGGTTTACCGAATCGCAGAATTTAGCAAGCGTTACACCGCTACAGCAGCCAATTTGTCTAGCAACGCGTTGTCAAACGATGCACATCAACTTTACTGGATCAGTGATGCACTGAAGTCTGTGGCCAACGACGCATGGCATGCCATCGATTGGTTACCCGCTAGAGCAACGGCCATGGGCTTTGCCATCATGGGCAGCTTTGAAGATGCCATGGATGGTTGGCGACATCACTCCGAAAAATTTCCAGATGACAACGACGGGGTTATCTTGGCGGCAACTTCGGGCGCCATCAACGTTCAATTAGGTGGTGCTGCATTGCAAGCGGATGTACCTGGCAGCAGCAGTACCCCAGGCCGTCCGCCAGAGATCTCTCACTTTGCGCAAGTGGTAGGACTGGTATGGCGTACCGTGATCATGTGGTTGGTTTTGGTAGCGCTGCTGTCGCTGGCCAATTTGCTGGGTTAAGGTAGCCGCCCGTTCACCACCGTTGTTGCCCCAGCTCATCAAACAGCTGGGCGTAGATTCGGTGTCGTCTTTGACTGACCTCTGTCGCTTGCAGATTGACAGACTCGTCTTTTTGAAGGGCAGCCAACACGCCACAGCCAGGTTCATGCAAATGCGTGCAGTTGTAAAACTTGCACGTTGCCACATACTGTTTCAAATCGGGCATGCACGATGCCAATTGATTTTGCGGAATGTGTTGCAAGCCAAACTCTTGAAAGCCTGGTGAATCGATGATGGCTGTCCCCGCGACGCCTTCACTGATTGTTGAAGGCCGCTCCCCCACCCAATAAAGCGAAGTGCTGGTGGTGGTGTGTTTGCCCGAGTTCAATGCTTGTGAAATTTCACCAGTGAGCGCTCGCGCATGGGGCACCAAAGCATTCACCAAGGTACTTTTGCCCGCCCCTGAAGGCCCCAGAATCAAGGTGGTTCTGCCCACCATTTCAGCTTGCAGCGCTTTCAGCGAGTCATTCTCTTCATTGGCTTGTTTCAGTTGCAAAGGTAAAACGGTGTAACCCATTTGCCGATACGCAGTCAGTCGATCCCACGCCTGCGCAAAGGCCGCACCCAAGTCACTTTTATTCAACACAATCAGCGGCTTGATGTGCTCAGCTTCTGCCGCAATCAAGGCTCTGGACAATTGCGTTTCAGAAAATTCAGGTTCGGCGGCCAACAGAATTAGCACCAAATCGAGGTTGGCCGCAAAGGATTTGGTTCGCACCTCATCCCTTCTGTAAAACAGATTTTTTCTTTCAAGCACACTTTCAATCGTGCCTTCATCGGCTGCGGCTTGCCACTTCACTCGGTCGCCTACGACAGACTGGCTTTTTTTGCCGCGAGGATGACAAATGATTCGCGTACCATCATCCAACTCCACCACGCAATGACGCCCATGCGTGGCCACAACCAAGCCCGTGCGCAATGCGTCTTGCGTCGAGGCAACCAAGGCTTGAGCGGCCTTGGTTTTGGTGTGCGTGCGTTGATTGAGCTTACGCATTTTGCATGCGCGCCAAGCGCAAACTGGCCGGTGGATGTGAATAGTAAAACGTCACATACAAGGGATCGGGCGTCAGTGTTGATGCATTGTCTTGGTAAAGTTTGAGAAGCGCTGAACTTAAATTAGCCGCTGGCGTTTGAGAGACGGCATAAGCATCGGCTTCATACTCTTGAATGCGTGAACGCCAAGAGGAAATAGGCGCCAACAAAAATGTGAACACAGGTACCACCAACATGAACAACAACAAGGCGACGGCTTCATTGCCTCCCATCAAATTAGGCATGACACCCAATCCTGTGTAAAACCAAATTTGCTGCGATGCATATCCCAACAAAGCCAAACCCAACAAAGTGAAGGCAAAGCTGGTGAGCATCATTTTGAAGATGTGACGGTGCTTGAAGTGCCCTAGCTCATGCGCCAAGACAGCTTCCATTTCGGCGGGTGTCAACTGCTGGAGCAAGGTGTCAAAAAACACCACACGCTTGGTGGCGCCAAAGCCTGTAAAAAAAGCATTGGAATGCGCAGAACGTTTGCTGCCATCCATCACAAAGAATCCTTTGGCGGTAAACCCTGCGCGCTGCATCAGCGCGTTGACACGCACCTTCAAGGCTTCATCTTCTAGTGGCGTGAACTTGTTGAACAGGGGCATGATCACATTGGGGGCAATGGCCATTAAAAACAATTGCCAAAACACCAAGGCACACCAGGTCCAGAGCCACCAATACTGTCCACCCGCTTGCATCAGCCACAAGACCAGTGCGATCAGAGGTACGCCCAACACCAGTCCCAGGAGAATTCCTTTAAAGGCGTCGCCTATCCACAAGCGCCAGGTGATTTTATTGAAGCCAAATTTCTGCTCCAAAACAAAAGTTTGATAAAGCGACAAAGGCAAATCAATCAATCCGCCCACCAAACTGAAACTCAGAACCAGCACCACTTGCTGCCAAAGTCCTGGCGCCATGAACGCCAACACAAAAGCATTCAAAGCACTCAAACCTCCCAACAGGGTCCAAGCGATCAACACAACGGCATCAATCAAGATGTCAATTTGCGACACTTTGGCCTTGGCCAGGGTGTAATCTGCTGCCTTTTGGTGCTCTGCCAATGAAATTTGATTGGCGAATGCGCTGGGCACTTCGCCGCGATGCTGCGCAACATGGCGCACTTGTCTGGCATTTAACCAAAGCTTCAAGAGCACGTTGATGAGCAAGGCGCCTGCCAAAAAATAAGTCAGAGTCAAAGTCGAATTCATAGACCGCAGTGTAGATCAGCAGACATCAGCGACAATCAAGGCATTCACGAAAAGCCACATTTTGAAATGACCGAGAAATCCATCGCACCCCTTGCCTCATTAGACAACAACGCCGCCAATCTGGCCAAGTCAGACGACAACTTGGTTTGGATCGACTGTGAAATGACAGGCCTAGACCCCGAAAAAGAGCGCCTGTTGGAAATTGCGGTGGTCGTCACAGGCCCCAACCTCAGCCCGCGCATTGAAGGCCCTGTGTGCGTCATCCATCAAAGCGACGAGCTGCTGAACAAAATGGATGCGTGGAACAAGGGTACACATGGCCGCAGTGGTTTGATTGACAAAGTCAAAGCCTCCAGCACCACTGAACAAGATGCAGAAGCCCAAATTTTGGACTTCATCAAAAAATACGTGTCCAAAAATAACTCTCCCCTGTGCGGCAACACCATTAGCCAAGACCGTCGATTCTTGGTCAAGTTCATGCCCAAGTTGGAAGCCTATTTGCACTATCGAAATTTGGATGTCAGCACCCTCAAAGAACTCTCCAAACGCTGGAAGCCTGAGGTGTTCAACAGTTTCAAAAAACAACAAAAGCACACCGCGCTGGCCGATGTGCACGAATCGATTGAAGAATTGGCGCATTACAGAGAGCATTTCATCAAGCTCTAAAAAGCTTTCAACGCATTTCAGGGAAAACCCGCACAAACTCAAAAAACTGTGCCATAATCGCCGGCTGTGCTGCAAACAGGCCTCGTGCCGCAGCACTTGTGCATCACCCTTCACGCCTTTGACTCACTGATAAGAGTCACTCGACTGGAAAAGATGGGATCTGGCTTTCAGCCTGACTCACTCTCTTCAAACAGCACCGAGCTCCGTTTGATGGTTGATGTTTTTTAACCATGAACGGCGCCACCGCAAATCTTGCGGACGTCCGTGCGAGAAAAAAATATGACTGACGCTTTTGAAGTGCAGGCCGACTTGTCGCCTGCGCAATCCTCTACGAACGAAACTTTCGTGACTGAAACTTTGGCCCTTGATGCTGCCAACGTCAACGACAACGAAGTTGTTGACTCTGAAATCACACCAGAGCAACCCAACGGCTTTGTGCTGCTGGGATTGGCACCTGAATTGGTTCAAGCTGTGGCCGACCTTGGCTACACACAACCCACCTCCGTCCAGCTCAAAGCCATTCCTTTGGCATTGCCCAAAGAAACCTTGGGCGAAGCCCACCGCTACATTGACCTGATGGTGTCAAGCCAAACAGGCAGTGGCAAAACAGCCGCATTCTTGCTGCCTGTGTTGCACACACTGTTGCAAGAACTGGCTGCCGAAGAAGAAGCCGAGCGCGCCGCATTTGCGCAAGCATGTGCAGACGCTGCAGCCAATGGCGAGCCAGCACCCAAGCGTCCTAAACGCAAAGACCCCACCAACGCACGCAATTTCAAAGCTCCCTCGCCTGGCGCCTTGATTGTTTGCCCCACACGTGAACTGGCCCAACAGGTTGCGCACGACGCCATCGATTTGGTCAAACATTGCCGCGGCTTGCGCGTTGCCAACATTGTGGGTGGCATGCCTTACCAATTGCAAATTGCCAAGTTGCAAAATGCCAACTTGGTGGTGGCCACGCCTGGCCGTTTGCTCGACTTGCAGCGCTCTATGCAAATCAAACTCGACAAAGTTAAATTCTTGGTGGTTGACGAAGCCGACCGCATGTTGGACCTGGGCTTCTCAGACGACCTGGCCGACATCAACCAGATGACCAGCCAGCGCCAGCAAACCATGATGTTCAGCGCCACGTTTGCGCCGCGCATTCAACAGTTGGCCATGCGTGTGATGCACGACGGCGGTTCTTCGGTTCAGAAAATTCAAATCGATTCACCTCAAGAAAAACACAGCAACATCAAGCAAGTTTTGTTCTGGGCCGACAACGCCCAACACAAGCGCAAGCTGCTTGACCATTGGTTGCGTGATGCCTCTATCAATCAAGCCATTGTGTTTGCAAGCACTCAAATTGAGTGCGATGGTTTGGCTGCAGACTTGCAGCAAGATGGCTTTGATGCCGTTGCATTGCACGGCGCTTTGAGCCAAGGTTTGCGCAATCGCCGCTTGATGGCCTTGCGCAACGGCCAGGTTCAAATTTTGGTGGCCACCGATGTGGCGGCTCGAGGTATTGACGTGCCCACCATCACACACGTGTTCAACTTTGGTTTGCCCATGAAAGCCGAAGACTACACCCACCGCATTGGCCGTACAGGCCGTGCAGGTCGCGATGGCTTGGCCATCACTTTTGCAGAAATTCGCGATCGCCGCAAAATTTTGGACATCGAGGCCTACAGCCGTCAACCGTTCAAAGCTGAAGTGATTCCAGGTATGGAACCCAAACAAAACTTCCCCGAAAGCCGTCCAGGTGGCCGTGGCGGCAATGACCGCGGCGACCGTGGTGGCCGTGGCCGTCCATTCGGTGGCGGTGGCGGCTTTGGTGGCAACCGGGGTGGTGACCGTTTTGAATCACGCGGCGCGCCTCGCTTTGAAGGCAACCGTGGTGGCGATCGTTTCGAAGGTCGTGGTGATCGTTTTGAAAACCGTGGCGCACCTGCTCCTCGTTTTGAAGGTCGTCCTGAAGGTCGCGGTGATTTCCGCCCTGAAGGTCGATTCGAACCACGCGGCGATTTCCGCGGCGAACAACGCAGCTTTGCACCTCGCGGTGGCGAAGGCCGTTTTGAGCCCCGTGGCGATCAGCGCCCTGACAACCGTGGCGGTGACCGCTTTGAAGCGCGTGACAACCGCGACAGCCGTGCACCCCGCGCACCTGGCGGCCGCGACAATGCACGTGGCGGCGCAGGCGATCGTTTCGCACGTGGCCCCAAGGTCATTGGCGCAGGTAATTTCAAGCCACACAATGCCGGCGGCCATGCGGCACCCAAGCGCACTGGCGCCAAAGTGTTGAAAGTGACACGCGGTTAATTCCCCCACCCCACGCCCTTGCTCAGCAGGGGCGTAAAAAAACCGCCTAGGCGCAAGCCTTGGCGGTTTTTTCATGAGGGCCCCGAAGAACCCTCAACATTGCTTTACGCAGCAGCTGTTGTTTTGACAGCGCGTTGTGGCAACTTTTCTTTGATACGTGCAGACTTGCCGCTACGATCGCGCAAATAGTACAACTTGGCGCGGCGAACATCACCACGACGTTTGACTTCAATGCTGGCAATCAAGGGGCTGTAAGTTTGGAACGTACGCTCCACGCCTTCACCACTTGAAATTTTGCGAACGGTGAAACCACTGTTCAAGCCGCGATTGCGCTTGGCAATCACAACACCTTCATAAGCCTGCACACGCTTGCGTGTACCTTCAACCACGTTAACGCTAACGATAACGGTGTCACCAGGCATGAAGTCAGGAATTGTTTTACCCAAACGGGCAATTTCTTCCTGCTCGAGAGTTTGAATCAAATTCATTTTGAGCTCTTTCAACGACCGATCATGCACAACGCTACGCTAAAGGCGGCTTCTATGCTGCTTACTCTCAACGATGAAGACGAGAACAAGCGCAACAGCCGCGGCGGGCAGAGGATCGACAGCCCCTGATTATATATTTGTTTTATGGCTGAATGAAAGTCTGGCTCATGCTGGCGTCAGGCCAATGCGCTGACCACGGCGTTTTGGCTTAAGTCTGATCAGGACCAGGCAATTCAAAATGAGCCAAAAAGTGTTCATCCTTAGCACTCAGCTTTCCCATCTTCCTGGCCAAGTCAATCAGGTCTGGCCGATGCTTTTGGGTCAAGGCCAAGCTTTGCTGGCGTCGCCACTGGGCGATATCGGCATGGTGCCCAGACATCAAAATTGGGGGAACGCGCTCTTCGTGCCAAGCTTCAGGGCGGGTGTAGTGGCCACAATCTAGCAAGCCATCCAGCGCTGGATTGAAGCTGTCCATTTGGTGACTGCCCTCATCATTCAAGACGCCTGGTTGTAAACGGGCCACGGCATCCAAAAGCGCAATGGCAGCGATTTCGCCGCCCGATAAAACAAAGTCACCCAAGCTGATCTGCAAATCCACATGCGCATCAATGAAGCGCTGGTCCAGCCCCTCATAGCGTCCGCAAATCAAAATAGCGCCATCACTTTGCGACCAAGACTCAACACCTGCATGATTCAGTTTTTGACCGATCGGCGAAAAAAGGACGGTGGGAACTTTGGATGGATGGGGATTTTGGGCTGCACGGTCTTCACGAATGGCCAACAAACACTTTTCGAGAGGCTCCGCCAACATCACCATGCCCGGACCACCGCCAAAGGGACGATCGTCTACACGGCGATAGGTACCATCTGCATAGTCACGCAACTGCCAGAGTTTCAATTCAACTGCGCCAGATTCAAACGCACGGCGATTGATGCCAGAACTTAGAAAAGGGGCGAAGAGTTCAGGAAACAGCGTGATGACATCAAAGCGCATGGCTTGTCCTCACCTGCTCAGTAATCAAGTTGCCAATCAACGGTGATCTTGCGACCAGGCAGGTCCACGTTGTCGACAAAGGCAGCGACGAAGGGAATCATGCGCTCAAGGGGCGGCTTGTCGGCTTCCTCTGATGCTTGCGACAATACCAATACAGTTTGAGGCCCAGTAGACATCAAATCTTTAACTTGGCCCATTGCCACACCTTCGCGGTTGACAACATCCAAGCCCAGCAAGTCGACCCAGTAATATTCATCGATACCCGCAGTGGGGAAGCTTGAACGGGGTACAAAAATACGTGCACCTTTTAGCGCTTCGGCTTGATTTCTGTCGGCCACCTCCAATGAACATGCAACAACGGTATCGGCATGGTCTTTGGCTTCTTTGATTTTGAGAAGTACGGGTTTGACAGAGCCGCCAGCAGCAGGTGCAGCCGACTTTGCAGTTGGCGATTTAGCACCACCCACAACGCGGTCGGAGGGTAGTAAATACCAACGTTTAGAAGAAAAAAGCGCCTCGGGCGAGGCGCTATGGGGCAAGACTTTGAACCAGCCTTTGATGCCCCAAGCATCTGCAATGCGCCCCACTTCGATGGCGTCTGCCGGCATTTCGGCAAACTCTAAATGGGGCAGCACAACAAAGCCTTTGGCGTAGCCAAAAAGAAATTAAGCAGCTTTGGCAGCAGCTTGCTTGACCAAACGCTGAACGGTTGGTGACACTTGTGCGCCAACGCCTGTCCAGTATGTCAAACGGTCTTGCACAACGCGCAAGCCTTCTTCTGTATCCTTGGCGATAGGGTTGTAAAAACCAATACGCTCAATGAAACGACCATCGCGGCGAACGCGCTTGTCAGCCACAACAATGTTGAAAAATGGACGGGCTTTAGAACCGCCGCGAGAAAGACGAATGACAACCATGATTTATCCTAGGGGTGGTGTACACATTGCAACATTCAAAAAATTTTGAAATGAAACAAGGACACAAATTCTTCCAGCGTTTGAGACACGCAACTGGCCACCCGGCCAGTGACACACTGAAAAGCCGCTGATTATAACCCGGAGTTCTAAAATGCCAACCATACGCCCCAGCCAACCAGAAGACATGGCCGCGATCACCGCCATTTACAAGCACCATGTCCTTCATGGCACCGGTACTTTTGAGATCGAGCCACCCTCATTGGCTGACATGACTGCCCGCCGAGAGGATGTTTTAAGCAAAGGTCTGCCGTATTTGGTGCTGGAAGATGGCGGCCAAGTGGTCGGTTTTGCCTATTGCAACTGGTTCAAACCACGTCCAGCCTATCGATTCTCAGCCGAAGACTCCATTTACTTGGCTGCCGACACGGCCGGCAAGGGTTGGGGCCGCATGCTGTTGGCTGAATTGTGCCAAGCCGCAGAAAAGGCCGGCATTCGCAAACTGATTGCGGTGATTGGAGACTCCGGTAATGCGGGCTCCATTGGGGTTCACACCGCTTTGGGCTTCAATCACGTGGGCATTGTGTCGGGCTGTGGCTGGAAATTTGAGCGATGGCTTGACATCGTCATGATGGAAAAAGCCTTAGGACTGGGGCAATCGCAGCCCCCGGCCTAAGACTTTTGACTGGGCCTGCAGTGCGCGGGCTCAGAATATTTGCAAGCTGACCCAGTATGCGATGGCGGCCACAAAGCCACTGGCTGGGATGGTCAAAATCCAAGCCCACACAATGTTGCCGGCCACGCCCCAACGAACGGCGCTAGCACGTTGCGTCGAGCCTACGCCCACAATGGCACCCGTGATGGTGTGTGTTGTGGAAACGGGGATGCCCAAGGCCGTGGCCAAGAACAGGGTTAAAGCACCGCCTGTTTCGGCGCAGAAACCACCAACGGGCTTGAGTTTGGTGATTTTCTGGCCCATTGTTTTAACGATGCGCCAGCCTCCAAACATGGTGCCAAAGCCAATGGCCATGTAACAGCAAACAATGGTCCATGTGGGCGGAGAAGTCTCGGCAGAAGACACGTAGCCGGTGGCCACCAACAACATCCAAATGATGCCTATGGTTTTTTGCGCGTCATTGCCGCCATGCCCAAGGCTGTAAGCGCCAGCAGATACGAGTTGCAAACGTCTGAACCACTTGTCAACTTTGGAAGGACGGCTTCGCTTGAAGACATTGGCCACCAAAACCATCATGAGGGAACCCAACAGGAAACCTAGGAGCGGTGACACAAAAATGAAAGTGACCGTTTTGATGACGCCGGCAGAAATCAAGGCCCCAGCACCCGACTTGGCAATGACGGCGCCCACAATGCCGCCAATCAAGGCATGTGAAGAGCTACTGGGAATACCGTAGTACCAGGTAATCACATTCCAAGATATAGCCCCTACCAAAGCCCCAAAGACCACATGAACGTCCACCACACCAGGTTGAACAATGCCTTTGCCGACGGTGGCGGCCACACTGAGGTGAAAAATGAAAATGGCTACGAAGTTAAAGAAGGCGGCAAATACAACCGCCTGCGTTGGCTTCAAGACGCCAGTAGAAACAACCGTGGCGATGGAATTTGCAGCATCATGAAATCCATTCATGAAGTCAAACGCCAGCGCCAAAAGCACCAGCAACATCACCACCCACAAAGCGGCCTGAGTGTCCATGCTAAATGTTCCGAAGATCAGGAGTTCTCGAGGACAATGCCCTCGATTTGATTGGCGACGTCTTCACATTTGTCTGTGATGGTTTCGAGCAATTCGTAAATGGCTTTCAACTTGATCACTTCGCGAACATCAGGTTCTTCGCGGAAAAGTTTGCTCATGGCACTGCGCATGACACGGTCAGCATCTGACTCTAAGCGATCAATTTCTTCGCATGTTTTCAAGGCAGCTTCGGCTGTGGCGGGATCTGCAATGTTGCTCAACATGTTGACGGCATCGCGCAATCGCTCGCAGCACTTCACAGACAAATCTGTGAGGCGAGAAATTTCATCGGTCATGGCGCGTACGTCGTACAAGGCCATGGTTTCTGCGGAGTCCTGAATCAAGTCGGCCACATCGTCCATCAAATTGATCAGCGTGTGGATTTGCTCGCGATCGATGGGTGTGATGAAGGTGGTGTGAATCAAACGATTCACTTCATGCGTGACACGATCGGCGGATCGCTCGGCATTGTCTACGTCTTGAGCGTACTTTTCACGCAGATGATCGTCGTTGTAATTGACAACCAAATTTGAAAAGGCGCGAGCCGCTTCAACGATTCGATCAGCGTGCTGATTGAACAACTCAAAAAAGTTGCCCTCTTTGGGCAAAAGCTTGCCAAAAAACATAGGATTCTCCGATTACAAAATGCGAGAAATTCGCCCTTTGAGGAATTCGGAAGTTTAATCGCTAACCAAGAAATATTTCAGATCGGTGACGTTTTTATGTCGATCTCATGATGAAATTATTTGCACTGGCTCACTATGGCCGCAAGCTCTGCAGGAGAATGTGTCGTGCATTTAGAAGACTTATCAAAACAATATCAATCTAGTTTTTGAATGACTTGATCACCTAGTTTTTGCAAATCTTCTAGGGCAACCCATTTGGGCGCCAAATCGGCAAGTGGGCGCATCACGAATGCCCTCTCGCGCATCCTTGGGTGGGGCACTGTCAGTTCTGTGCTGTCGATGCGCGCGCTGCCGTACAGCAACATGTCAATGTCCAAAGTTCGTGGCGCGTGCCGATAGGGTCTCTCACGCCCCGCCGAATTTTCTATGGCTTGAAATGCGCGCAACAAGTCGTACGCATTGCTACGTGATTCAATGTGAATCACAGCGTTGATGTAGTCTGGTCCTGACGCATCAACCGGGGCAGACCTGTAAAAAGAAGAGCAGCCTAACAATTGGGTATTGGGTAATTTGCCGATGGCCTCGACAGCCGCTTCAACCGCTTGCTGTGCATCGCCTAAATTAGCACCCAGCCCAACATATACCGAAACCCAATTACGCTGCAACATGGACTCACGCCTAGTGCATCAATCTGATGAAGGCACGTGACCTGCATCGGAGGCGCCTGAATTACCAGCGGCGTTTTTAGCCGCCGGTTTGCGGCGCCTAGGGGCACGTCTTGTTTTACTTGCGCCAGCAGGACCGGAGGACGAATTGCCTTTTTCAGATTTGGCTTGTTGAATCAAGTCTTCACGGGCAGCGTCATCAGCCATGCTAAATTCTTGCCACCAGTCAGCCAATGTCAACTCGACATCGGCCACTTCTGCACGCAAGCGTAAAAAATCAAATCCCGCTCTAAAGCGAGGTTGCTCTACCAAACTGAAAGGCGTGCTGCCAATGCGCTTTTCAAAACGCGGCTGCATCATCCAAATTTCGCGCATGTCTGCGGCCAACTTTCCACGACCAGACACATCACCAATGCGCGCATCAAACACTTCATCAATGGCCTCTTGCAATGCGGGAAATGGCGGGACACGGTTGGCCACACGCTGATCCCAGCCTAGCTTGACGTCAGCCCACAAAACACACGCCAACAAGAAACTGGGCGCAACAGGCTTTTCTTCACCGACACGGCGGTCTGTATCTGCCAAAGCTGCTTTGACAAAGGCCGTATCGGCACGCTCAACCACCACATCCAACAGCGGGTAAATACCTTTGTGCAAACCCAATTCTTGAAGCTGCGCAACAGACGCCAAAGCATGTCCTGTCTGTAACAACTTGAGCATTTCGTCAAACAGTCGACTTTGCGGCACATCGCCCAACAACTTGAGCATGGTGGCCAAGGGCTTGGCGGTTTTGCTTTCCAACTTAAAACCCAAAGGACTGAGCTTGGCCGCAAAGCGCACAGCGCGAATGATGCGCACGGGGTCTTCACGGTAACGCGCGACGGGGTCACCGATCATGCGCAAGACTTTCTTTTTGGCATCCTGCATACCGCCGTGATAGTCAACCAAATACTGTGACTCGGGATCGTAATACATGGCATTGACTGTGAAATCTCGTCGTGTTGCGTCTTCGTCCTGAGGGCCCCACACGTTGTCGCGCAATACACGACCGCTGGAATCCACCGCATGCTTCATACCAGCCAGCTCAGACTTGCTGGTTTTTTCATTGCCCTTCACTTGCTCGGCGGCACGATTGTCTAAGTGCGCCCTGAAAGTAGACACCTCAATCACTTCATGCTCACGGCCACGCCCGTACACCACGTGAACAATGCGAAAGCGCCGACCAATGATGAAAGCACGACGGAACAAGCCTTTCACTTCTTCGGGCGTGGCATCAGTGGCCACATCAAAGTCTTTGGGGCGAAGTCCCAACAGCAAATCGCGCACAGCGCCACCCACCACGTAAGCTTCATAACCTGCGTCTTGTAAGGTTCTCACCACATTCAAAGCGCGCTCGTCAACCAAGGCAGGGTTGATGCCATGCACAGAGGCTGGAATTTCGACTCGTTTGCCAAAATCGACAGGGCCACGAGCAGCTTTGGGTTGGCCTAATATTTTTTGAATGAATTTTTTAATCATGAGAAAAGTTGAAGTGTGCGCCAGCCTCGATCGGTCGCAAGTTGACGCAAACGCGCATCTGGATTGGTTGCAACGGGTGTCTGTGCCATTTCCAAAAGCGGCAGATCGTTGACAGAATCCGAGTAAAAAGTAATGTGAACATCCGTCCACGAAAGGCCACGTGTTGCCAACCATTGCGCAACTCTCGCCACCTTGCCTTCCTTGAAAGAAGGTGTCCCTGCAATTTCGCCAGTGATCCAACCTTGAGAATCTCTGGCCAATTCAACTGCAATCAATTCAGAAACGCCGAAAACTTGCGCAATTGGCCGTGTCACGAATTCATTGGTGGCTGTCACGATCATCACATGATCGCCAGCATCTTGGTGCTGCTTCACCAACGCCAAGGCAGCAGGCTTGACCGACGGCAAAATAACTTCCTGCATAAATTGCAGATGTGCCTTCTCTGCTTCTGTAGCGCCTTTCTGGCGCACCGCGTCTGTGGCAAAGCGCACGTAATCATGGATGTCCAAAATCCCAGCTTGATAGTCGGCATAAAACTGATCGTTGCGAGATTTAAATGAAACAGGGTCTGTCCAGCCAATGCGTTGACTGAACTCACCCCAGGCGTAATCCGAGTCAATCGGTAACAAGGTATGGTCTAGATCAAACAATGCCAAGTTCATGTGCTCTCCAACATGGATTTGATCAAAGGAATGGTGATGGCTCTTTGCGTTTGCAATGCAAACTGATCCAAATGATCTAACAAAGTCATCAAACTGCTTAAGTCACGCGAGAACCGCGTGAGCATGTAAGCCATGACCTCGTCACTTAAAAACAAGCCTCGCGAATCGGCTTCCTGGCGCAACACGGCACGGCGCTCTGGATCACTCAAAACCTGTAGCGCGTAGACATGCCCCCAACCCAAGCGTGAACGCAAGTCGTCCCGCAACTGCAAGTCTGCAGGCGGCAATGCACCTGCCGCCAAAACCCAACGAGGCTGGCCCGTCTTGGGCGTCAGTGCATTCACAAACCAATTAAATCCCATGGCCTGTTGTTCCAAATTGAACAGATGAACATCGTCCATCAATACCGCCACCCATGCGTCCTCAAAATTCAGATGCGCAGGTGTATTGGCATCTAGCCAACCAACCGCAAGGCCTTGGTCTTTTAAAGTGGCGTACACGGCCTTGAGAAGATGTGATTTACCGCAACCACTCTCGCCCCAAAGGTACGTCGGAACGGGGCTGGGCTTTTGACTGGCAGTCCATAGCTTGAGATGTTGCAATGCGGCGGTATTAGGGCCAGCAAAAAAACTGTCAAAGCTCGGCGCTGTTTGCAAGCCGATGTCGAGGGCCATTTGCCTCATGCTTCGAGGCCTTGGTAAAGTTTGCTGCTCATGTACTGATCGCGCATTCGGCGCAAGGCCACCAAAATGACGGCGCTAGCAGGCAAAGCCACCAGAACGCCGACAAAGCCAAACAATTGACCCAGCGCCAACAAGGCAAAAATAACGGCCAGAGGATGCAAACCAATTCGCTCCCCCACCCATTTGGGTGTGAGCCAGAAGCTCTCGATCAATTGACCTGCACCAAAAACCACCGCCACCATGACGATGGCTTTCAAAGAAGCAAACTGCAACAAGCCAGCCAGTAAAGCCAACATCAAGCCAACACCAAAACCCAAATAGGGCACACAAACAGCCAAGCCAGTAAAAACACCAATGGGCAATGCGAGGTCTAATCCAAACAAGGTCAAGCCGATGGCGTAAAAAATAGACAGCGCGAACATCACCAAAATTTGACCGCGCAAATACTGACCCAAGACATCGTCACACTCTTGCATGAAGCTGTCGTAAGCCGGGCGCCAATGCAATGGCACCCATTGCACCAAGTGCAACACCCAACGGTCCCAATCTTTTAACAAGTAAAACAAGACCACTGGAATCAGAATCAAGTTGCCAAGGGCAGCCAGCGCAAAACTCCCCCCCAACTTCAATGAAGCGACCAAGGGATCCATCCAATCGCCGCGGTTGGCACTTAAGTAGGTCAACAACTGGGCCTTCAGTGTCGCGACATCCAATGTCAATTGCCATCCGTACTTGCTCAAAAGCGTGTTGAAGAACAAGGCCAAGCGGTCTAGCATGAAAGGCAATTGCTGTTGCAGCAATGGCACTTCGCGAGTCAAGATAGGCACCAGCAACAGCAGAACACCCAGTACCGCCAAGAGTGCCAACATCTCCACCAAAATCACACACGCCACGTGTGGCAACCAAGGGGCACCTTGATGCAAGCGCAGCACAGCGGGATGCAAGGCATAAGCCAATACAGCTGCAACCGCAAAGGGCACCAATACGGGCCCCAAAACCCATAGCAACAAGGCCACCACCATAGCGACACCCAACCACAGAGTGAGGCGCTTAGCGGCAGTATTGGTGAGCATTTGTAAGATTCGTGGTGAAAGAAATTTAAAAGAAGACGTGCGCTTTGGCAGCAGCAAGCAGTGCTGCCCCTTAAAATAAGCTTAGATTTTAGTCTCCCATCGCCCCGTTCCCCATAATTTCCACATATTTCACATGAGCTCAACCCCCCTTTCCTACAAAGACGCTGGCGTCGACATCGTCGCAGGTGACGCTTTGGTCGAACGCATCAAGCCCCTGGCCAAAAAGACCATGCGCGAGGGTGTTTTAGCGGGTATCGGTGGATTTGGCGCCTTGTTTGAAGTGCCTAAGCGTTACAAAGAGCCTGTTTTGGTGTCTGGAACCGACGGCGTGGGAACCAAACTTAAATTGGCTTTTGAGTGGAACATGCATGACACCGTTGGCATCGACCTGGTGGCCATGAGCGTGAACGATGTCTTGGTGCAAGGTGCAGAACCCTTGTTTTTCTTGGACTACTTTGCTTGCGGCAAGCTCGATGTCGATACGGCTGCGGCAGTTGTGGGCGGCATTGCCAACGGCTGTGAAATGTCGGGCTGCGCGCTGATTGGTGGCGAAACAGCCGAAATGCCAGGCATGTATCCCTCAGGCGAATACGATTTGGCAGGATTTGCGGTGGGCGCTGTCGAAAAATCAAAAATACTCACCGGTCGCGATGTCAAACCAGGCGACATCGTATTGGGCTTGGGCTCCAATGGCGTGCACTCCAATGGTTTCAGTTTGGTCCGCAAATGCATCGAACGCGCTGGCACTCAACTGCCGGAAACACTTGACGGCCAAAGTTTCAAAACCGCCGTGATGGCACCCACGCGCTTGTACGTCAAAACCGTCTTGAACGCATTGGCGCAGCACCCCATCAAGGCTTTGGCCCATATCACTGGCGGTGGTTTACTCGAAAACATTCCTCGCGTTTTGCCTGAAGGCACTGCGGCCCATTTGGTCAAAGGCAGCTGGCCACAATCCGAATTGTTTGCGTGGCTTCAAAATACCGCAGGCATTGATGACATTGAAATGAATCGCACTTTCAACAATGGCATTGGCATGGTTGTCGTGATTGATGCCGCCAATGCTGCAGCATGCGCAGAAACTTTGCGCAGTTCTGGCGAAAAAGTTTATCAAATTGGCGTCATCGCAACGCAAGGCGACGGTGCCCAGGTCGAGGTCCGCTGAGGGCTGCTTCGGCCATACAGCCATCCAACTGCAGGCCCTGTGAATGCTCAAGACGCCAAGGATGCCAATCGCAAACGGATGATGTCGACATCACTTGCATTGGCTGCCAAACTGACATAAGCACTCAAGTCGTCACGGGCCTCAGCGTTCAAGCCCATCTCCATCAACGCCAAACCCCGATCACGCCTTTCAAAAATGGCGTCGGGGTTTAGCACCACCAGTCTGTCCAGCACACACTTCAACCGTGGCCAATCTGATTGGCTTGTAAAGATTTCTTTCAAATTACGCAACATCCTCGTCAGGATGTCCCTGGGCGGCGCAGGCTGCAAATACAAACCCAAGGGTGTGTCTGCATCTTCAATATCTTCGATGCCTTGTCGAAATGGCGCTAAGCGCTCAGCCAATCGATCCAAACCCAGTGAGAGTCCTGTTAAAGGGTCCATCACCACCAAACCTTCCGGCAAGGTCACCTTGACCAAGAAATGGCCAGGAAATGAAACGCCTTCAGCTTGTAAGCCCAAGGCCTGCGCCAACTCCAACCAGATCACAGCGATCGAGATCGGAATGCCGCGGCGTGTTCTGAACACTTCATTCAGGTAACTGTTCTCAGGCGCATAAAAGTTGTTGGCATTGCCAGAAAACCCAAGTTCGTTGTAGAAGAACTGATTTAAAACCGTCAATTGTTGAAGGGGCTCTGCTTCTTGTTTCAAACGCCGCTTCAAACGCACCAAAAGTGCATCACAAGTGGCCAAAACTTCCTGCACATCCAGGGACGGCTCTTCATCCTGTGCAATGGCAGCGGCGGCCTCCAACAAGGGAAAATCAAGGTCCGATGCCACCAAACTTTTGAAATAGCTCAATGGCGTGACGGTACTGACTTGAAGATTCATAACGCAGAAAACGCTTTAGCGTCGTACAAAAGTTTTCAGACGCAAGCCACTGACTCGCAAACATCCGAAATACAAAACAGCCGAAACGATCAAGACAAGTGCCATGACGCCCAATCGGATCAGCACCTGTTGACGCCCGGCCAACCAATCAAATTGCACCGTTGCAAACATTAAAAAACCAGACAGCAACAAAGTGGCACACAGCACGCGCACACCAAACATGCCCCAACCTGGCAAGGGCTTGTAACTGCCTTTTTTCACCAAGCCCACAAACAACCAAGCCGCATTTAACAAAGCGCCTAAACCGATGGAGAGCGCTAAACCTGCATGCGCCAAATAAGGCACCAACACCAAATTCATGAGTTGCGTAAAACACAAAACAACGATGGCTATCTTGACGGGCGTTTTGATGTCCTGGCTTGCATAGTAGCCAGGGGCTAATACTTTGATAGCGACCAAACCGAGCAACCCCACACCATAGCCAGTGAGTGCCATCGTGGTCTGCTTCACATCTTGATCTGTAAAAGCACCATAGTGATAAAGCACTGACACCAAGGGCTGAGAAAAGGTAAGCAACGCAGCGGCACACGGCAATGCCAGCAACACCACCAACCGAAGACCCCAATCTAACATTGCCGCATATTCCTGCTGATCACCTTGGGTACGGGCTGCTGCCAACTGAGGCATCAACACAGCGCCCAAGGCGACGCCCAAGATGGCCGTTGGAAATTCCATCAATCGATCAGCATAGGTTAACCAACTGACACTGCCTGGCGCCAAATGAGAGGCAATCTGCGTGTTGATCAGCAATGAAATTTGCGCAACCCCTACGCCCAAAAGTGCGGGCAACATCAGGCTTGCAATTTGACGCGATGCAGGGTCATTCACTGCTTCCTGGATGGCTCGCCATGTCACACCAATGCGCGGCAGCAAACCCAACTTGGACAAAGCTGGAATTTGAATTGACAGCTGCATCAGACCGCCCAACATGACCCCTACAGGCAAAGCATAAACTGGCTGGATGCCTTGAGTTTGAAGCCAAGGCGCCAACAGCCACGCAGCGCCAATCATGGCCACATTCAACAACACAGGCGTTGCCGCAGGGACGGCAAAACGCTTCCAAGTGTTCAAGATGCCCGCCGAAAGCGCAACCAAGGACATAAAGGCGATGTAGGGAAACATCCAACGTGTCATGCGCACTGCTGCTGCAAATGACTCAGGCTGCTGTTGTAAACCACTGGCCATGGCCCACACCAAAAAAGGTGCAAGCGCCACACCCACCATGCTCAATAGCAACAAGGCCCAAGCCAACAATGTGGCCACATGGTCAATGGCTTGATGGGTGGCCGCCTCACCGTGTTGCGTTTTGCTGGCCGCCAACACAGGTACGAAGGCTTGACTGAACGCACCCTCTGCAAAGAACCTTCGAAACAAATTTGGAATACGAAAGGCCACATTAAAGGCATCGGTCAGCGCACTGGCACCAAAAGCTGAGGCGATCAACAGCTCTCGGACCAATCCCGTGATGCGGGAAGCCAAGGTCCAGAGAGAGACGGTTGATGCAGATTTAAGAAGGCTCACGCCGAGAGTGTAGCGACTGAATGGCCAAGCTGTCAGGGGGGCTCGACCGGGGTGCAATTTGACTGGTACAATAGCCGGCTTTGCTGACAACATCCTCAGACAACTAGGAAATTTAAAATGGCTTCTGGAAAACCCAAGAAAAAGAACCCCCGCCTGGCATCAGGCCGTAAACGCGCACGTCAAGACGTGAAACTGAATGCAGCGAACACCTCACTGCGCTCTAAATACCGCACCGCCGTGAAGAACGTTGAAAAAGCTGTTCTGGCTGGTGACAAAACCAAAGCTACCGAACTGTTTGCAAAAATGCAAGCCGTTGTGGACACGATTGCCGACAAAGGTATCTTCCACAAGAACAAAGCAGCTCGCGATAAGAGCCGCTTGTCAACCAAGGTGAAAGCCTTGGCCCTCGCCTGATCAATTGATCATCAGCCCGGCACCCACCAGGGTTGCCGCCGTTTGAAACGGGTGCGCTGTCAGCAAAGAAAAGCAAAAAGCCGTCTTAGGACGGCTTTTTTGTGTCTGCTTTCAATGCAGCTTGCTTAACGGGGGTGCTCTGGAAGTAGGCAGGCCTCTGACACTTGCAATTGATTGTCTTTTGCAAAGTTCATGAGAAAGTCCCAGGCCATGGGCTCATAGCCACGCAAATCTGTGTGCACCACCACGCACTTCACGCCGCCCAGTGTTTGGGGAATGCACCAAGGCGAATAACTCAAATGGCTTCCTGGTGTAGCGCCACCAGGACGAAACTGCCCCATCACGCCAGCCAAACGTTCAGCCCAATCACTGGGTCTGAATGTGCGGCCATCCAAGGTAACTCCTTGAATCAGTACTTCTTTGGCGTTGTTGGAAACCATCGATCAGAGGTTAAGTAATTTGACGGGCAAGCATCAGGGATCGCCTAGATGCTGCGTTGCACAACTATTGTATCTTATATAAGACTTGAAGCTTTATTTCTGGCTCTAAAATCTCATCTCAGCGGCCCTATTCGTTGGGCCGATTTCTATTCAGAGGAGTTCTCAGCATGCCCGCTTTCATTGAAGCCACTTCGCCGCACACCATGAACACCTATGGCCGATTGCCTATCGCAATGAGCCATGGTCAAGGGTGCCGATTGTGGGATGTCAATGGCAAAGAGTATTTGGATGCATTGGGTGGCATTGCCGTGAACACCTTGGGTCACAACCACCCCGAATTGGTTCCTGCCCTGCAAGATCAATTGAGCAAAATCATCCACAGTTGCAACTACTACCATGTGCCCAACCAAGAAAAGTTGGCGGCCAAATTGGTGGAGCTGTCTGGCATGACCAATGTCTTCTTTTGCTGTACAGGCTTAGAAGCCAACGAGGCTGCCATCAAGTTGGCGCGCAAGTATGGCCACGACAAAGGCATCGACAAACCTGAAATTGTGGTTTACGAAAAAGCCTTTCATGGCCGCAGCATTGCCACGCTCAGCGCCACGGGCAACACCAAGATTCAACAAGGCTTTGGGCCTTTGGTTGAAGGCTTCATTCGTGTTCCAGTGAACAACATTGAAGCCTTGAAAAAGGCCACAGAAAACAATCCGAACGTCGTGGCCGTTTTCTTTGAAACCATTCAAGGTGAAGGCGGCGTCAATCCCATGCACATGGACTACTTGCGTGACGTCCGCGCTTTGTGCGATCAAAAAGATTGGCTCATGATGATTGACGAAGTCCAGTGCGGCATGGGACGCACAGGCAAATGGTTTGCTCACCAATGGGCGGGCATCAAAGCTGACGTGATGCCCCTGGCCAAGGGCTTGGGCTCTGGCATGCCCATCGCGGCTGTGGTGGCTGGCCCCAAGGCTGCAAATATCTTCCAAACAGGTAGCCACGGCACAACCTTTGGCGGCAATCCCTTGGCCATGCGTGCTGGCGTTGAAACCATTCGCATCATGGAAAAAGACGGTCTGATTGAAAATGCCGCGCGCGTTGGCGCCCACCTCAAGGCACGCCTTGAAAAAAGTTTGGCAGGCGTCAAAGGTGTGAAAGAAATTCGTGGCCAAGGCCTGATGCTGGGCATTGAACTCGACAAACCCTGCGGCGTTTTGACACAGCGTGCTGCTGATGCTGGCTTGCTCATCAGCGTCACCGCAGACAGCGTGATTCGCATGGTGCCGCCGCTCATCATGACGCAAGCAGAAGCAGATCAAGTGGCCGACATTTTGTTGCCCTTGATCCACACATTTCTTACGGAGTAATTTCATGACCTTGAATGTTCAGGCCATGCCGCTTCGGCATTATTTGCAATTCACCGACCTCACAGCCGATGAGTACGCACACCTCTTCAAACGGGCCGCTTTCATCAAAGCCAAATTCAAGGCCTACGAAAAATACCAACCACTTGCTGACCGCACGCTGGCCATGATTTTTGAAAAAGCTTCCACGCGCACGCGCGTCAGTTTTGAAGCCGGCATGTACCAATTGGGTGGCTCTGTGGTTCACCTCACCACAGGTGACAGCCAACTGGGCCGTGCAGAGCCCATAGAGGACAGCGCGCGCGTGATCAGCCGCATGGTTGACCTGGTGATGATTCGCACGTATGGCCAAGACAAGATTGAAAACTTTGCAGCGCACTCACGCGTGCCAGTGATCAATGGCTTGACCAACGAATTCCACCCCTGCCAAATATTGGCCGACATCTTCACTTACATTGAGCATCGTGGCTCTATTCAAGGCAAGACAGTGGCATGGGTGGGGGATGGCAACAACATGGCCAATACATGGCTGCAAGCGGCTGACCTGCTCGGTTTTAAAGTGCACTTAAGCACCCCCAGCGGCTACGAAGTCGACCCTGCAGTAGTGGGTGTCCGAAGCGCCGCCAGCACCCAATTCTTCAAAGACCCAATGCAAGCTTGCGAAGGTGCCGACTTGGTCACCACCGACGTTTGGACCAGCATGGGCTACGAAGCTGAGAACGAGGCACGCAAAAAAGCTTTTGCCGATTGGTGCGTCGATGAAGACATGATGAAGGTTGCCAAACCTGATGCCTTGTTCATGCACTGTTTGCCTGCACACCGCGGTGAAGAAGTCAGCGCAGAAGTGATTGACGGTCCTCAATCTGTGGTTTGGGACGAGGCAGAAAATCGCATGCATGCGCAAAAAGCATTGATGGAGTTTTTGCTGCTGGGCAAAGTTTAATTTGCCTCACCTGGGCTTGGCTGCGGTCTCTTTAAGGACCCGCATAAAGCCAAGGCACATCCATCAAGGACTCGCCCAACATGCGCATGGCCAAGTCTCTGCCCCAACGCATGGGGCCTTGCAAATGGAAAATTTTGCCATTTTGAATGGAACGCTGCTGAACCTTGGCATTGCGCGCCCACCGTGCTTTGGCGTACAACTGCCAGCGCTCTGGCACCGTCAACTCTGACCTGGCCCAACTTGCGGCCAATTCGGCTGCATCTTCTATCGCCATGCCAGCACCCTGCGCCATGAATGGACGCATGGGGTGAGCGGCATCGCCCAGCAGCGCAATGCGACCCTTCGCCATTTCATTTGCACCACGGACAGGCGGACGATCACACAGCGACCACAAGCGCCAATCTGCCACCGCACTCAAAATATTTTTCAAATCTGAATGTGCAAATCCCATGGCCAAATCCAGATCACGCTTGTTGGCGGCATGATCCCATTCCGCCAGTTGCACAGGGGGCCGTCCATTCACGATCACCACCAAATTCAAAAACTCACCACGCCTTACGGGGTACAAGACAGCGTGCAACTTGGCCCCCACCCACACCGTCACGTCTTGCGTGCGCAAACTTTCTGGCAAAGACTGCATGGGGACAAGCGCTCGGTAAGCCAAGAGATTGGTGACTCTAGGGGGCGTTTGAGGCACAACGTACTGACGCGTAGAACTCCACAGACCATCAGCCCCCACCATGGCCTCAGCCTGAACAGTTTCAAAAAAACCTTCAGGCAAGCCGCGGCCATTGACCGTGATCTGATCGGCATCATCTCGAATCAAATCAATTTGGCAGTTGAGACTTAACTTGACAGCACCTGTATTGACCACGTGCTGCAACAAGACCTGATGCAGATCTGCCCTGTGCACTGCAAAATAAGGTGCCCCATAGGTCTGCACACTTCTTTGACCCAGTCTTAAAGCACCCAAGGTGCTGCCTGATTGCGCATCACGCACGTGCAAACGATCAGGTGTAAACACCACTTCTCGAAGTGCTTTTTCTAGCCCCCACGAAAACAAAGTGCGCGTGACATTGGGGCCCATCTGAATGCCCGCTCCCACTTCACTGAAAACTTTGGCACGCTCAATCACATGCGGCTTTGCACCCTGTTGGGCACACGCCAATGCAGCAGCCAAGCCACCAATGCCACCACCCACAATCAAAATTGAGTTTTTCACGGGATCCATTTTGCAGCGAAGTTTTTCAACAAAACATGAGAGGCATCAAAAAAGCCCAAAAGACCGAGATCTTTTGGGCTTCTGAACTAAGCGATGAACCTTAGATTAGGCCGTCACGCCCTTCGCCACTTCTGCGTACTCTTCGATCTTGTCGAAGTTCATGTACTTGTAGATCTGGCTTCCGTCTTTGTTGATTTCAGTCATGCTGTCTTGGTATTCGGCCACGGTGGGAATGCGTCCCAGCTTAGAGCTGATGGCAGCCACTTCAGCAGAACCCAAATACACATTGGTGTTTTTACCCAAACGATTTGGGAAGTTACGTGTAGAAGTAGATACCACGGTAGCGCCTTCACGCACTTGCGCTTGGTTACCCATGCACAATGAACAGCCAGGCATTTCGGTACGAGCACCAGCAGCACCGAACACGCCATAGTGACCTTCTTTGGTCAATTCGGCAGCGTCCATTTTGGTTGGTGGCGCAACCCACAACTTCACCGGAATGTCACGACGACCTTCGAGCAACTTGGAGGCTGCGCGGAAGTGGCCGATGTTGGTCATGCAAGAGCCAATGAACACTTCATCGATTTTGGTGCCAGCAACGTCTGACAACAACTTAGCATCATCAGGATCGTTAGGGCAGCACATGACGGGTTCTTTGAGCTGGTCCATGTCGATTTCGAGCACGTGTGCGTATTCGGCATTGGCATCGGCTTCAAGCAAGTTGGGGTTGGCCAACCAAGCTTCCACGGCCTTGATACGACGCTCGAGTGCACGCTTGTCGTTGTAGCCCTGCGCAATCATGTTCTTCATCAAAACGATGTTGGAGTTCAGATACTCTTTGACGGGCTCGGGGTTGAGCTTGACGGTACAACCGGCAGCAGAACGCTCTGCAGACGCATCAGACAACTCAAACGCTTGCTCGACTTTCAAATCTGGCAAACCTTCAATTTCCAAAATGCGGCCAGAGAACTCGTTGATCTTGCCGGACTTGGCAACAGTCAACAAACCAGCTTTGATGGCGTAGTAAGGAATGGCGTGAACCAAGTCGCGCAAGGTGATGCCAGGCTGCATCTTGCCTTTGAAACGAACCAAGATGGACTCAGGCATGTCCAAAGGCATCACGCCTGTGGCTGCACCGAAAGCCACCAAACCGGAACCGGCGGGGAAAGAAATGCCGATAGGGAAACGTGTATGTGAATCGCCGCCCGTGCCCACTGTATCGGGCAACAACAAACGGTTCAACCAACTGTGAATCACACCATCACCGGGTTTCAGAGAAACACCACCGCGATTGCTCATGAAAGCTGGCAACTCGTGGTGCATTTTGACGTCGACGGGCTTGGGATAAGCCGCCGTGTGGCAGAAAGATTGCATCACCATGTCAGAGCTGAAGCCCAAGCAAGCCAAGTCTTTCAATTCGTCACGCGTCATGGTGCCAGTGGTGTCTTGTGAACCCACAGTGGTCATTTTGGGTTCGCAATAAGTACCGGGCCGAACGCCCTGACCTTCTGGCAAACCGCAAGCACGGCCCACCATTTTTTGCGCCAATGTGAAACCGGCTTTGGTAGAAGCTGGCACTTTGGGCAAGCGGAACAATGTGGAAGTGGGCAGACCCAAGAACTCACGTGCCTTGCCAGTCAATGAACGACCAATGATCAAATTGATACGGCCACCAGCACGCACTTCGTCAAACAGCATCTCGCTGCGCAGCTCAAACTCGTTGAGCAAGGCGCCATTTTTCATGATCTTGCCTTCGTAAGGCAAGACATCAATCACGTCACCCATTTCCAATTTGGAAACATCCACTTCGATGGGCAATGCGCCAGAGTCTTCCTGTGTGTTGAAGAAAATCGGGGCAATTTTGCCGCCCAAAGTCACGCCGCCAAAACGCTTGTTGGGTACAAAAGGAATGTCTTCACCAAAGCCCCAGATGATGCTGTTGGTGGCTGATTTGCGTGAAGAACCTGTGCCGACCACGTCGCCCACATAAGCCACCAAGTGACCTTTCTTCTTCAACTCTTCAATGAAAGCCATAGGGCCGCGCTTGCCGTCTTCTTCTGGCTTGAAGGCTGCATCTGGGCGTGTGTTTTTCAACATGGCCAAATAGTGCAATGGAATGTCAGGGCGGCTCCATGCATCGGGCGCAGGTGACAAATCATCGGTGTTGGTTTCACCTGGAACTTTGAACACAGAGACTGTGATTTTTGGGGCCACTTCAGGACGTGAAGTGAACCATTCAGCATCTGCCCAGCTCTTGATCACTGCGCTGGCATTGGCATTGCCAGCTTTGGATTTTTCTGCCACGTCATGGAAGAAGTCAAACATCAGCAATGTTTTCTTCAAACCTTCAGCAGCCACTGCGCCAACTTCTTTGTCATCGAGCAAATCGATCAAAGGTTTGACGTTGTAGCCGCCCACCATGGTGCCCAACAACTCAGTGGCTTTGGCTTTGCTGATCAACGCAACATTGACATCACCGTGCGCAACTGCGGACAAGAAAGAGGCTTTCACTTTAGCGGCATCGTCAACACCGGGTGGCACGCGGTGTGTCAACAAATCCAACAAAAAGGCGTCTTCACCTTGTGGGGGCGATTTGATCAGATCGATCAACTCAGCAGTTTGCTTCGCATCCAAAGGCAGCGGTGGGATACCCAATGCAGCGCGTTCGGCAGCGTGTTCGCGATAGGCTTTCAACATTTTTTTCTCCTGTCTAACTAAATAAATTTACAAAGCAAAATTTTCAAACGACACCCATCAGCGTTGGACTGGTGCCGCAGTGTTGCTGACATCAATCAAGGCTGGAGGGGGATTGACTTTCATGTCATTGGCGACGGCCACCTGATCTGGGTGGGCACATTCATCCGCCAATCGACGTCCATTTTTTTGATCCATCAGCATGGATTTATTGGCAAGCTGCAACCACACTGCACCTGCTTTTTCGTCTTCCAGACGAATGGCACCTGTGCTGGTGGTCACGGGCCGCATGCGGTATTTGTAGCCCTTGCCTTGTAAGTTGAAATAGCCCGGCGCATTGGCGTCCGCTGTCATGCGCACAGAGGCCCCAAGCTCGCAAGGCAAATTTCCCACATGCACGCGCTCTGCAATGGTGAGCTCTTGCTGAGCCAAAGCGGGTTCAACAGCAGCACCAGCTGCAACTGCCTTTAACGGCTCATTCTTCTTCACTGTTTTGTTGGATGAAGGTGGCGTTGCAGGTTTGGTCTTTGCTTCTTTTTTGCCAGACCCATTGGCTGTGCTAGGTGTCTGCGCATGCCCCACAGTCATGCCCAGCAGGCACATCATCAAAATCAGAGCCTTGAATGTCATGCTGCGCATGTTGTCTCTCCAAAATAGGATTGAACCGACTCCGGCAAATGCCTTCCCGTTTGGTAAGCGCGCTCAAGCACTTGCCAAAAAAATCTGTAACTGGCGCGATCATGCAATTGACCGCCATGGCTCACAGGCGCCCACTCGGCACTTTGCGCAGCCACTATCAACGCTGCCGCTTGCTCAATTTCATGGGCGCTGGGAGCCAAAGCCTCCACAACGGGCCGAATTTGACTAGGGTGAATGCTCCACATGCGTGTGTAACCCAACTCGCGCGAAGCTTTTACAGCGGCAACTTTGATGGCATCTAAATCACTGAACTCAGTGACCACGCAATGGGATGGTACCTTGCCGTGGGCATGACAGGCGCTGGCAATTTCCAATTTGGCGCGCAATACCAAGGGGTGCGTAAATTGGCCCTGCAATCCCATGCCACTGGATGGGATGGCACCACCATGTGCAGATACAAAATCCATCAAACCAAAACTCAAGGACTGCACGCGTGGGTGCGATGCAATGTCAAATGCACGATGAACAGCAGCAGGCGATTCGATCAAAACGTGCAAGGGCAAATTGGATGCGCCCACGTCATTCATGGCTTGAGCTGCCATTTCAACATCGGCGAGTGACTCTACTTTGGGAATCATCACGTGGCGCAACCTGCCACGCGCAGACCCCACAATGACGTTCACATCGTTCAAAAATGAAGGGTGATCGACTGGATGTACGCGAACGGCCACTCGGGCTTGGGGCAAAGAACTGCAGACAATTTCTTTGACCAAATGGGCGTGCTCAAGTTCCCCGCCTACTGGCGCGCCATCTTCGCAATCTAAGGTGACATCGAAAACACAAGCACCCAGCTCTTGCGTCATCTCGGCTTGCAGCTGCAAGCTTTTGCGCATCCGCACTTCGACGCCGCTGTAGTGGTCACAAACAGGCAAGACCATGCTTGCCGCTTGTGAACCCAACAGAATGTCGCGCGGATGCTTCACAACACTGACGTCTGATTAGACCAAGTGAGCCACGCCGGCTTGCTCGTCTGTCAGTTCTTTCAACGTTTTGTCGATGCAGGCTTGGCTGAAAGCATCGATGTCCAAACCTTCAACCACTTTGTACTCGCCATTGGCGCATGTGACGGGGAAACCGAACATGACGTCTTTAGGAATACCGTACCAGCCTTGTGAAGGAATACCCATGGTGACCCATTGGCCATTGGTGCCCAAAGCCCAATCGCGCATGTGGTCGATAGCGGCATTGGCTGCAGAAGCCGCAGAAGATAAGCCACGTGCTTCAATGATGGCAGCACCGCGTTTGCCCACTGTGGGCAAGAACACGTTGGCGTTCCATTCTTGATCGTTGATCATGGTCTTGACTGATTCGCCGTTGATGGTGGCGAAGCGGTAGTCGGCGTACATGGTGGGAGAGTGGTTGCCCCAAACGCACAACTTCTGAATGTCGGCCACAGCTTTGCCAGTTTTGGCAGCAATTTGTGACGCAGCGCGGTTGTGGTCCAAACGCAGCATGGCGGTGAAGTTGCCAGGCTTGAGATCGGGGGCGCTCTTCATGGCGATGTAAGCGTTGGTGTTGGCGGGGTTGCCGACCACCAAGACTTTGACATTGCGTGAAGCCACAGCATTCAGAGCCTTGCCTTGAGCCGTGAAGATAGCGCCATTGATAGCGAGCAACTCAGCGCGCTCCATGCCAGGACCACGAGGACGTGAACCGACCAACAAAGCATAGTCGGTGTCTTTGAAAGCGGTCATGGGGTCGGCGTGGGCTTCCATGCCTGCGAGCAATGGGAATGCGCAATCTTCCAATTCCATCATGACACCCTTCAAAGCTTTTTGGGCTTTTTCGTCAGGGATTTCAAGCAATTGCAAGATCACAGGTTGATCTTTGCCCAACATTTCGCCGGAAGCGATGCGGAACAACAATGCGTATCCAATTTGACCAGCGGCTCCTGTGACGGCGACGCGAACGGGCTTTTTGC
>JAHEBO010000044.1 GCA_024642215.1 Limnohabitans sp. | reverse complement strand
ATGAATTCAGCGCCTTTTTTTTCGATTGTCAGAAGGTCAATCGACCTTGGCGCCGCTGGCTTTCACCACCGGTTCGTACTTGGTCAACTCGCGCTTCATGAACGCTGCAAATTGTTCAGGCGTGCTGCTCACAGGTTCGGCCATCATCAAACCAAAACGTGTTTTGGTTTCAGGCGCAGCCAAGGCTGTGGCAAAAGCTTGATGCAGCCGTGAGACCACAGCCGGTGGTGTATTGGCAGGTGCTACCAAGCCCCACCAAGTGTCGACTTCAAAACCTTTCAATGTTTCTGCCATGGCAGGGATGTCGGGCAGGGCGCTGCTGCGCTGTGCCGTGGTAACGGCCAGAGCTTTGAGCTTGCCTGCCTTGATGTTGGGCGCTGCGGTGGCCAAGTTGTCGAAGTTGAAATCGACTTGGCCTGACAACAAAGCCAGCTGCGCAGGGTTGCCGCCGTTGTAGGGAATGTGAACGGCAAAGATGCCGGCATCACGCTTGAACATTTCGGCTGCCAAGTGGCCTGCGCTGCCATTGCCACCTGAGCCCACGTTCAGTTTGCCAGGATTGGCTTTGCCATACGCAATCAAATCGGCCACGGTGTTGATTTTGAGGCGATGAGCTGTGTCGGCATTCATCACCAGCACATTGGGCACACGCACCATTTGCGTGATGGCCGCAAAGTCAGTGGCTGCATTGAAGGGCATCTTGTTAAACAGCCAAGGATTGATGGCGTGCGTGGCCACGGCAGAAATGCCAATGGTGTAACCATCGGCCGGTGCTTTGGCCACAATGTCAACACCCAAGTTGCCGCCAGCACCTGGTTTGTTGTCGATGATCACAACACCCAGTGAATCTTTCACACGCTCAGCGAGCGCACGTGCTGTGACGTCGATGGGGCCACCGGGTGCATAGGGCACCACCAAACGAATGGGCTTGTTCAAGGCAGGCGCGGGTGCAGCCACGGGGGCCGGCACTAAAGCGGGTGCGCTGCTTGGCACTTGCGCAGGTGCCAAGCTGCAGAACAAAGAGGCTGCAGACATCACGCCAGCAGACAGCAACCATTTGCGTCTTTGAACAGTTGGAGCGTTGCGCATCAGTTGGACTCCTTGGCCTTGTCGGCTTCCGTGGTGAATGAATCTGCAAAAAAGGCTTCTTCGGACAAGCCTGCTTTGCCAACGAAGTCTGCGCGTGCAGAGTCCACCACAATGGGCGCACCGCAGGCATAAACTTGGTAGCCGCTTAAGTCGGCGTGATCTTGCAACACCGCTTGGTGCACAAAGCCTGTTCGGCCGGTCCATGCATCTTCTGGCAAAGCATCGGACACAACAGGTACGTAAGTGAGGTTGGGCATGGCTTTCACTTGCGCTTCCACCCAGTCGCTCATGTACAAGTCAGAGGGGCGTCGACCACCCCAATACAAGGTAGCGGGGCGCGTGATGTTCTTGTGCTGCATGTGCTCGATCAAGGCTTTGATCGGCGCAAAGCCCGTACCCGATGCCAACAAAATGATGGGCGCTTGCGAATCTTCGCGCAAATAAAAGCTGCCATAAGGCCCTTCAATGCGCAAAATGTCTTTTTCCTTCATGGTGCTGAACACCACATCGGTGAACTTGCCACCAGGCATGTGGCGAATGTGCAATTCCACTTTGGGCGCAGCAGGGTCCAGTGTGTGGGGCGCATTGGCCATGCTGTAGCTGCGGCGGGAACCATCACGCAGCAAAAACTCAACGTACTGGCCTGCGTGGAATTTCATCACATCGGTGGCTGGCAATTGCATGATGACTGACATCACGTCATCAGACTTTTTCTCAAGGCTAACCACGCGCACAGGCATTTTCTTAATGGGGAAGCTACCTTCTTCAGTCACTTGGCGCGACTCGAGCACCAAATCGCTTTGCGCTGTTGAGCAGCAGGTCAAGATCAAGCCTTGCGCTTCCTCTTCGGCACTCAAGGCTTTTGCCTGGTGTTCACCATGGACCACGGTGCCAGAAATCTTTTTGCATTTGCAAGAACCACAGGCGCCATCTTTGCAGCCGTAGGGCAGGCCAATGCCTTGGCGAATGCCTGCAGCCAACAAAGTTTCGGTGCTGTCAGCACTAAAAGTACGGCCACTTGGCTCAACGGTAATTTGGAAGCTCATGTTTTCGTTATCCTAGAGGGGTCTGAAATTCTTCAACCCCTGATTTTGCCTTCAAACCAAACCCCTTTGGGCGCCTTGCCTGCTCGCTTTCGAAAAGAGCGGGTCTTGATCATCGGATGTGGTGATGTGGGTCAACGTTCGGCCAAACAGTGGGTGGGGCGTGCCAAAGTGGCTGCCCTGACTTCCAGCCCTGACAAAGCCCCTGCTCTGCGGGCCCAGGGCATCGTGCCATTGGTGGGTAACTTGGATTTTCCAGAGACCCTTCAACGTTTGGCGGGTTGGGCCACACGTGTGCTGCATTTGGCGCCACCCCCAGCCGACAGGGTGGGGGGCTGGGCATCCGATCCGCGCACCTTGAACTTGGTGCGTGCGCTAAAAAAGCGCAGCTTACCCAGAAGTCTGGTTTACGGTTCTACCAGTGGGGTGTATGGTGATTGCGAGGGCGCTTGGGTGCCCGAAACGCAAACGGTTCAACCCCATACACCTCGCGCAATTCGAAGGGTTGATGCCGAGCGGGTGATCCGCTTTCTTGGCAAAACGGGCGTGCGCAGCAGCATCCTTCGAATTCCTGGCATTTATGCTGCAGACCGCCCCAATGGCACACCGCGAGAGCGTTTGATCAAGGGCACGCCTGTCTTGTTGAAAAAAGACGACGTTTTTACCAATCACATTCATGCCGATGATTTGGCCAGAGCATGCGTAGCGGCCGTTTGGCGCGGCAAACCGCAGCGCGTGGTCCATGTCAGCGACGACACACATCTGAAAATGGGTGATTACTTTGACATGGCCGCAGACCTCATGGGGCTGCAACGCCCACCTCGTGTCGCGCGCACACAAGCCCAAGAAACTTTGCCCTTGATGTTGCTCAGCTTCATGAGCGAGTCACGTCGATTGAAAAATGATCGTCTAAAAAGCGAGTTGAAACTTCGCTTGAAGTACCCCACCGTGAAAGAGGGCTTGCAGTCTTTGGCTGTTAAAACAGCCACCGACAATTTGAAATTGTTCGAATGAAGATTTCCCCAGCCGTTGGTTGGCATCTGACTTCTGCGCAGCGGGTTTATTCGGCCTTTTTCCTTTATGCATTGGCTCTGGGGGGGCTTTACCCGCGCATGGCAGAAATTCAAGAAGGCATGGGGGTGGCTGAAGGTGCTTTGGGCTTGGGCTTGATTGGCACGGCATCAGGCACCCTGATTTCACTCACCTTTGGTGGACGTTGGATAGCGCGCTTAGGGTCCCAAAAAATTCTTTGGATAGGCTTGCCGTTTGTGGCCATTTTTTATGCATTGGCAGCACATGCCACAAAACCTTTTTTCATGTTCCTTTGCTTGTTGCCGGCAGGCATTTGCATTGGTGCCATTGAACAGGTGGTGAATTTGGAGGCCGATCGCGTTGAGTTTGCGCTGGGGCGTCGCATCATGAACCGTGCACACGCATTTTGGAGCATGGGTTTTGCCTTCGCGGGGTTGCTGGGCGGTCTGGCGGCGCAATGGGGCTTCTCGCCGCAAGTTCACTTGATTGGAATGCTTGTCTTTGTCACTTTATGGGTGTGGTTGCTCTTGGGTCAATTTGAAGCGGCCGAGCTTCGTCCCCAACTTGAGGGTGTCAAAAGCCAAGAGGCGGTTCAATTCGCAATGCCAACCCCCGCCATTTTGATGTTGGTGGCGGCGACTTTGGGTGTCATGCTGATGGAAGGGGCGGGCATTGATTGGTCGGCCATTTACATGCGAGATGTGTTTGCAAGCAGCCCTTTGGTCTGTGGCTTGGCAGTGGCAGCCGGTGCGACAACACAAGCGGTGACACGATTTTTTGCAGATCGTTTTGTCGAGCGGTTTCAGCCTGTTCGGGTCGCTAGATACTTGATCTTGATCCTCGGCATAGGTGTCTGCGCTGTCACCTGGGCGCAGTCATCATGGATGGCGTTGCTGGGTTTGGGTTTGATGGGCGTGGGCACCAGTGCCATTTTTCCACTGGCCATGTCTGCAGCGGCGCAGCGAACAGACCGACCTGCTGCAGTCAATGTTGCAGCCTTGGCGCAAACGTCGTTCATTATTTTTTTACTGGGCCCGCCCATGTTGGGTTGGGTGGCGGAGTACTTTGGCATTCGCGCCACTTTTGGCGTGAGCTTGCCCTTGGTTGCGCTTAGTTTTTGGGCTGCGAAGAGCCTGAAAACTTGAGACTTCTTTTTTCGATGGCATCGACCAATGCCTTCATGAGATAAGCACCCAGCAGGGCACCGTTGAAGTCGCCGATGAACATGAAAAATGCACCTGAGATGCTAAAAGTTTGTTCGCTGTCGAGGAATGCCCAAACGAGGCTGTGCAATACGGCATTGAAAAAGCTGTACGCAATCACAAGGAAGCTCAAATCTCGAATGGCGTTGAGGCGCAATTTTCGCTTGAAATACAGTTTGAACAGCCACAGTCCAAGCAAGGGACCCGTGCATGAGCAAACGATGTACAGCAAGAGCAATGTGATGGACTCGTTGTTGAATTGCATGATCAACAACAAGCCGCCTAAAAAAGTGGTGAGTGAACCAATAACTGGACCCAACACCAACAAGTTAAACAACCGTAAGAAGGCTGGCAGGTAGATCAGTGATATGTGGTTTGTGATGTTGGCAAAGTCAAACAGCCAAGCATTCAGGATGTGTACTGCAGGAAACAGCACAGCTAATGCAAGTATCAAAAGAATGTGCATTTCGCAATATGAGTAAGTTCGATTTGAAGCAAATCGATGGTGCCCGAGGCCGGAATCGAACCGGCACGCCTTGCGGCGGGGGATTTTGAGTCCCCTGCGTCTACCAATTTCACCACCCGGGCAGGATTGCGAAGAACGCGATTATGACATATTTTTTTTGAGTTTTGCATCAGGTCTTTTGTTTTTTGTACTCTGACCAAATGCTGTCATTGGGGCATATTCTAATTTTGATCGTTTCCCCCTGTGTGTTCTTGGGTCTTTGCGTTGAGATTTGAAAGTGAGTGGCTTTAAAAAAACAATGCCAGCTCTTTACCCCTGCAAATGTCTCTTTTGTTATCAAGCAAGGCATCCTTGAGAGGGGCTGCAGACAGCATGGCCCTGCCTGCTTTGTTTGATGCCATTGCGCATTGCAAGCTTCTTATTTTTTCGAAATGTTATTTGAGGATGTTGCCAAAAACAATGAGCAAAAAGACGGATGCCACCAAAAAAACCATCAAGATGAAAACGGTTTGATCTTTCTCTTCAGGATCTTCTTTTGATTTGTCAGAAGATGGCGGTGGCGGCAACTTGAATTTGGATTTCAATTGACGAATAGCAGATTGCACGACGACTTGGAACATATGCTTCTCCTAAATGATCATTATGAAATAGAACCCATTTCGCACATTAATTCATGGTCATTTATCAAGGAGATATCAATTGGTTAGGATAGGGAATGAGTTCTCTTGAATTGACATTGCTTTATTTGCTGGCGGCCGTGTTGGGTGTCGTCGCGTGTCGATTCTTCAAGTTGCCGCCTATTCTGGGTTATTTGGTCGTAGGCGTGCTCATCGGCCCCAATGCGCTGGCGATCGCTCAAAATTCAGACGGCATCCGACACCTTGCAGAGTTTGGCGTGGTCTTTCTGATGTTCGTCATTGGCCTCGAATTCAATCTACCCAAGCTCAAAGCCATGAGGCGGCATGTGTTTGGTCTGGGGTCGATGCAAGTCGTCCTCACCATGGTGTGCGTCACCATGGGTTCGATGTTTCTCGCCACCCTTGCTCCCACCCTATGGCACATGCGCTGGCAAACGGCCTTGGCTTTGTCGGGTGCTTTGGCCATGAGTAGCACGGCGATCGTGATCAAAATGATGGTCGACCGATTGGAGCTAGATTCCGAGCATGGCAAACGGGTCGTGGGTGTCTTACTCTTTCAAGATTTGGCCGTAGTGCCTTTGCTTGTTTTGATTCCTGCATTAGGATCGCCGCCCGAGCAAATGGCCACTTCCTTGTTGTTTGCGGGTGTTAAAGCCAGCTTGTTGCTGGTATTGCTGCTCACAGGTGGACAACGTGTCATGCATTGGTGGTTGATGTTGGTGGCGCGTCGACAGAGCCAAGAGCTCTTCATGCTGAACATTTTGCTGACAACTCTAGGCTTGGCATGGTTGACTGAATTGGCGGGGCTCAGTTTGGCACTTGGCGCCTTTGTAGCAGGCATGCTGATTTCTGAGACCAAATTTAAGCATCAAGTGGAAACAGACATCAAACCTTTTCATGATGTGTTGTTGGGCTTGTTTTTTATCACAATTGGCATGATGCTCGACTGGCGGATTGTGTGGGACCGATGGGCGTTCGTGTTGCTTTTGGTGTCGGTGCCTGTTGCATTCAAGTTCTTACTGATTGCCGCCTTAACTCGTTTGAGTGGGGCCAGTGAAGGCATTTCATTGCGGACAGGTTTGTATTTGGCACAAGCGGGGGAATTCGGCTTTGTGTTGCTGACCCTAGGTAATCAAAATCAACTCATTCCTGCGGCATGGTTCAACCCCGTTTTGGCCAGCATGGTGTTGTCGATGTTAGCCACCCCCTACATCATCATGAATGCCAACTCATGGGTTATGAAGTGGGCTGCCAGCGATTGGTTGCAGCAGTCTTTGGAGATGACACAAATTGCTCAGAAGAGCATCAGCACTGAAAAGCACGTCATCATTTGTGGCTATGGGCGATGCGGTCAAAATTTGGCCAAATTGCTCAAAGCACAAAAGATTCCCTACATGGCATTAGACCTTGACCCAGACCGGGTCAGCCGTGCTGTTGCAATGGGCGAGAAGGTGGCCTATGGTGATGCCTCTCGATTGCAAGCATTGATTGCTGTGGGCTTAGCCAGAGCCAGTGCGGTGGTGGTGACTTACTTAGACAATGCGTCGTCTTTGAAAGTGGTGGGATTAACGCGCGAACATGCACCTCATGTGCCCGTGGTGGTTCGAACGCAAGATGATCGCGATTTAGACAAGTTTCAGGCAGCTGGCGCAACAGAGGTGGTGCCAGAGACCATTGAGGGTTCTTTGATGTTGGCAACACATGCGTTGGTTCTGGTGGGGGTGCCTATGAAGCGCGTGATACGCATGGTGCAGGAACAGCGCAGCCATCGTTATGAATTGCTCAGAGATTTTGACGCAGGTGAAGAGGAGCAAGCTGCGCCGCCCCAGAGGTGAGCAGCCGAATGTGCGGAATTACGAAAGCTGACCAGTGCTGATCAAGGCCTTCACATCGTTGTCGCCGCCCACCAGCACGCCCTCAACAAACACCATGGGGAAGGTGGGCCAACCGGTCCAAAGCTTCAGCGCGTTGCGCTTGCGCCAATCGCTAAAGTAGCTGCCATATTCCAAATAGTGGTGCTTGACATTGGCGGCCGCTAGACGTTTTTGGACGGCTTTGCAAACAGGATTTTGGCGCATACCCACCACCACCACGCGGTGTTGCGCGATGGCTGAAATCACTTCGTCAACCACTTCGCGGTGATGGCTGGCAATGAGGGCCTGAATGGCCGGGTGGATTTGAGATTCGTTCAAGATGTGTCTTGGCATGGCGCGTCCTAAAAAGATGAAATACTGGTGCAATGCCTGATTCTGACCCAATGACAAAGCCTCGTTGTTCGAAGGATAATGCGTAAATGACCTATCAAACCCTTGATGAATCCATTGGCAACACCCCCCTGGTGAGGTTGCAACGCCTGTCCGCCGAGTTGATGACGCCCAAAGGCAATGTCATCCTGGGCAAACTGGAAGGCAATAACCCTGCTGGCTCGGTTAAAGACCGTCCCGCGCTGTCTATGATCAAGCGCGCTGAAGAACGCGGCGAAATCAAGCCTGGCGACACCCTGATTGAAGCCACCTCGGGCAACACCGGCATTGCGCTGGCCATGGCCGCTGCCATCAAAGGTTATCGCATGATTTTGATCATGCCCGAAGACTTGTCGATAGAGCGCGCCCAAACCATGAAGGCTTTTGGTGCTGAACTTATTTTGACGCCTAAGAGCGGTGGCATGGAATACGCCCGCGATTTAGCCGACAACATGGCCGCGCAAGGCAAGGGCCGCATCCTCGATCAGTTTTCCAATGCAGACAATCCGCGCATTCACTATGAAACGACGGGCCCCGAAATCTGGGCACAAACCGAAGGTCGCATCACGCACTTTGTAAGCGCCATGGGTACCACTGGCACCATCACAGGTGTGTCGCAGTTTTTGAAAGAGAAGAATCCCAAGGTCCAAATTGTGGGTGCGCAGCCCAGCGAAGGTTCTCGCATTCCGGGCATCCGCAAATGGCCCGAAGAATATTTGCCCAAAATTTACAACCCTGCCAACGTCGATGAATTGGTCTATGTGAGCCAAGACGACGCAGAAGACACCTGCCGTCAGATGGCACGAGAAGAGGGCTTGTTTGCAGGTATTTCAGCCGCTGGTGCATGTTGGGTGGCGCAGCAAATTGCCGAGCGCGAAAGCAATGCCACCATTGTTTTCATTGTGTGCGATCGCGGTGATCGCTATCTTTCAACCGGAGTGTTCCCCGCATGACCGAATATCGCTTTTGCCCTTGTTGCGGTGCGCCGCTGTCGTGGTTGCCGCAAATGGAAGATGGCGGTGAAAAACTCCGCTTGCGCTGCACGGAATGCAGCTTTACGCATTGGAACAATCCCACGCCAGTGTTGGCGGGCATTGTTCAAGTGGGCAATCAAATTTTGTTGGCGCGCAATGCCGCTTGGACGGGCCGTAAATTTGCGTTGATCACAGGCTTCATGGAAGCAGGTGAAACACCTGAAGAAGGTATTTCGCGTGAAATTGCAGAAGAGACCAATTTAGAAGTCAGTGCTTTGAAACTGATTGGCGTATACGACTTCCAACGCATGAACCAAGTCATCATCGCTTATCACGCGGTGGCTTCTGGCACGGTGCGTTTGTCGCCTGAGTTGGCTGAGTACAAGATGTTCAACTTTAATGAGTTGGTGTGCTGGCCAGCAGGCACAGGTTATGCCTTGGGTGATTGGCTGCGCACCATCGGCATTGAGCCCAAATTCATGACTTGGGAAGAGCGCGATGCGCAAGGACGTGCGGCCGAGTAAGCCGCGCCGCATGTTTGGAATTTCGGAGAAAAAATGAGCCTCGCATTTGACATTGAGTTGGACACGTGTGGTCTCAACTGCCCCTTGCCCATCTTGAAAGCCAAGAAATCCTTGACCACCATGAGTTCGGGTCAGGTCTTGAAAGTGATGGCCACCGACCCGGGGGCCATGCGTGATTTCCAAGCCTTTGCCAAACAAACGGGCAATGAGCTGCTGGCGCAAGAAACCGAAGGCGATCGATTTTTAATTTGGATGAGGCGACGCTGAAATAAAAAAGCTTCACCAGGTGAAGCTTTTGAATCCATGCATCTAGCCGTTTAAAGGCTGAGCGTTTTGAGGTATTTTCTAAACGACTCGCCCACCTGTGGATGTTCCAAAGCCAACTCCACTGTGGCTTCCAAGAAACCCTCTTTGCTACCGCAGTCGTAGCGTTTGCCTTCATATTGGAATGCGTACACCGCTTCCCGGGATTTTAAACGTGCAATGGCATCGGTCAGTTGAATCTCACCACCCACACCTGTGGGTTGATTTCTAATCTCATCAAAAATACCTGGCGTGAGAATGTAGCGGCCAGCCACACCCATGCGAGAGGGGGCTTTTTCTGGCGACGGTTTTTCCACAATTTGTTCAACACGAATCAACTGTTTACCGGCAGATTCGCCCGCCACAATGCCGTAACGTTTCACCTGTTCAAGGGGTACTTCTTGCACCGCCAAAATAGAGCGGCCTTGTTGCTCGTAGGCCTTCACCATTTGTGACAGCACAGATGGGCCACCTTTGAGTCCCACCATCAGGTCATCTGCCAAGAGGACCGCAAAGGGTTCACGACCGACCATGGCTTCCGCGCACAGCACTGCATGTCCTAAGCCCAAGGAGCGAGGTTGACGCACATAGGCGCACACCATGTCATCGGGTTGAACCGAACGAACCAGCTTCAGCAGTTCTTCTTTGTGGGCGCTTTCGAGCTCTGTTTCCAGTTCGTAGGCAGTGTCGAAATGGTCCTCAATGGCACGCTTGCTGCGACCTGTCACAAAAATCATGTGACGTACGCCGGCTGAATACGCTTCTTCTACGGCGTATTGAATCAGAGGCTTATCCACCACGGGCAGCATCTCTTTGGGCGCTGCTTTGGTGGCTGGTAGAAATCGTGTACCCAATCCAGCCACTGGAAAGACGGCTTTGCGAATGCTGGGTTGGCTGCTCATGTTTTGGCTTTCATTCAATTCAATGTCACTGAAAATAACACGTTCATTTGACAAAGGTATTTCAAGACTTGGCTGGCGTTGATTCCAATTGGCTGAGCTGTGATTTCACCTTGATCAAGGTGGCTTCAAAATCGGCCACACGCTTACGCTCTTGGTCAATCACAGCAGGCGGCGCTTTGGCCACAAAGGCCTCATTGCTCAACTTGCCATTGGCTTTGCCAATCTCACCCTCTAAGCGGGCCACTTCTTTGCTGAGGCGAATCTTTTCTGCGGCCACGTCGACTTCCATGAACAAGCACAAGCGCGCTTCGCCCACCACGGCCACGGGCGCTGCCGCTGCAGCCTTCGCCCACTCAGCTTCGTTGTCAAACACTTTGACTTCGTTCAACTTGGCCAAAGCCTGCAAGACGGGGCCTGCAGATTTCATGAACTCTGCATCGCCCAACACATACAAAGGCAATTTGGTGGCAGGGGAGACGTTCATCTCACCGCGCAAATTGCGGCAGGCATCGACCAATGTTTTGAGCTTGGCCACATGCGCTTCGGCTTGTTCGTCAATGCGCTCGGGTTGTGACACAGGGTAGGCGGCAATGCTGACCGAAGGACCTGCACGGCCCGCCACCGGTGCCACCTTTTGCCACAGCTCCTCAGAGATGAAAGGCGTGATGGGATGGACCAAACGCAGAATGGTTTCCAAAGTGCGAATGAGCGTACGGCGTGTGGCGCGTTGCTGGGAGGCATCGCCTGTGTTGATTTGCACCTTGGCAATTTCCAAGTACCAATCGCAGAACTCGTTCCACACAAAGTCGTAAATAGCATTGGCCACGTTGTCCAAACGGTACTCGGCAAAGCCTTTGGCCACATCGGCTTCCACGCGCTGAATTTTGGAGGAGATCCAGCGATCGGCTTGGCTGAATGTCATGTAGCCATGGGCTGGGCCGCCCACCGCGCATTCTGCTTTTGTGTGTTCTTTCAGGCCGCAATCTTGGCCTTCACAGTTCATCAGCACAAAGCGTGTGGCATTCCACAGCTTGTTGCAGAAGTTGCGATAGCCTTCGCAGCGTTTGCTGTCAAAGTTGATGCTGCGGCCCAACGAGGCCAATGCGGCAAACGTAAAGCGCAGTGCGTCTGCACCGTAGGCTGGAATGCCTTCAGGGAATTCTTTTTGCGTGTTCTTGCGCACTTGGGGTGCGGTCTCGGGCTTGCGCAAACCTTGTGAACGTTTTTCCAGCAAGGGCTCTAAGGAAATGCCGTCGATCAAATCGACAGGGTCCAGCACGTTGCCTTCTGACTTGCTCATCTTCTTGCCTTGTGCGTCGCGCACCAAGCCATGGATGTAAACGTGTTTGAAGGGCACGCGACCTGTGAAGTGCGTGGTCATCATGATCATTCGGGCCACCCAGAAGAAAATGATGTCGTAACCAGTGACCAACACGGAGGAGGGCAGGTACAAGTCGTAGTCTTGTGTTTTGTTTGTGCCTGATGTGGCAACTGCCTCTGGCCAGCCCATCGTTGAGAAGGGCACCAAGGCTGAGGAATACCACGTGTCGAGCACGTCTTCATCGCGCTTGAGCTTCTTGCCTGCGCCCGCTTGTGCCTGCGCTGCGGCTTCCGATTTGGCCACGTATACGTTGCCTTCTTCGTCATACCAAGCGGGAATTTGATGGCCCCACCACAGTTGACGCGAGATGCACCAGTCTTGGATGTTGTTCATCCACTGGTCGTAGGTGTTGACCCAGTTCTCGGGCACAAAACTCACTTGGCCGGAGTGCACCGCATCAATGGCTTTTTGCGCAATGCTCTTGCCTGTGGGGTCTTGGGGGCTGACTTTGTTCACGGCCACAAACCATTGGTCTGTGAGCATGGGTTCGACCACTTGGCCGGTGCGCGCGCAAATCGGCAGCATCAGCTTGTGGGCTTTGATTTCAATCAGCAGACCTTGTGCTTCCAAGTCTTTGATCACGGCTTTGCGCGCCACAAAGCGGTCCATGCCTTGGTAGGCTTTGGGGCCGTTTTCATTGACCGCAGCGGTCAGTGTGAAGATGGTGATCAGCGGCAGGTTGTGACGCATGGAGCATGCGTAGTCGTTGGCGTCGTGGGCGCCTGTGATCTTCACGCAACCCGAGCCAAATTCGCGATCGACAAAGTCGTCGGCAATGATGGGGATTTGGCGATCGCACAAAGGCAAGTCAACCTTTTTGCCGACCAAGTGTTTGTATCGCTCGTCTTCCGGGTGAACCGCCAAGGCGCCATCGGCCATCATGGTTTCGGGACGGGTGGTGGCAATGGTCATGCCTTTTTGCATCACGCCGTCAATGAGTTGAGGGCCGTCTGCAAACGGGTACAAGATGTAATGCATCTTGCCGTCAGCTTCGGTGTTTTCCACTTCCAGGTCGGACACCGCGCTTTGCAACACAGGGTCCCAGCTGACCAAGCGTTTGCCACGGTAAATAAGGCCTTGCTCGTACAGCTTCACAAAGGTTTCGGACACCACTTTGGACAGCTTGTCGTCCATGGTGAAGTACTCGCGCGTCCAGTCGACGCTGTCGCCCATGCGGCGCATTTGCTGCGTGATGGTGTTGCCCGATTGCTCTTTCCATTCCCACACTTTGGACACAAAGTTTTTGCGCGCTTCGGCGGGGGTGGGGCCCATGTCGTGGCGGCTAATGCCCTGACCTTGCAATTGGCGCTCCACCACAATTTGCGTGGCAATACCGGCGTGATCGGTACCAGGAATCCAAGCGGTGTTGAAGCCCATCATGCGGTGGTAGCGCGTGAGGCTGTCCATGATGGTTTGGTTGAACGCATGGCCCATGTGCAATGTGCCCGTCACGTTGGGCGGTGGCAATTGGATGGCAAAGTTGGGGGCTTCAGCCATTGGCACTTGGCTGCCGCGATGGCCTGCAACGCCGTAACCGCGTTTCTCCCATTCGGGGCCCCAATGGGCTTCTAAGGCCGCAGGCTCAAAAGACTTGGACAGGCTCTCAAGGCCGGGTTGCTGAAGGGCGGGGGTGGACTCGTTGCTCATGGGCTGAATGGTTTGAAATTGCCCAGGGGCAATGTCATGAATGTTCTAAAGCCATGATTTTACTTGGAGTTCTTGCAAGCAAATGTGGTGACAAAAGGCACACACTGCAATAACATGGCAGAATGAAATCATTCAGATGGAATATTGAAAAAAACGAACTTTTGAAGCTCGATCGCGGTATTTCATTTGAGGCGGTGGTGGTGGCCCTTGAAACCGGTGGTTTGCTTGATGTCTTGGAGCAACCCAACCCTGCCAAATACCCCAATCAAAAAATCTTGTTGGTGGTCATCATGAACTATGTGTATTTGGTGCCTTTCATTGAAGAGGAAGACCACTATTTCCTCAAAACCATGATTCCAAGCCGAAAAGCCACCCGTGATTACTTTCAGAAAGGCTCCAAATGAGTGACATTGACGCCTATGAGTTGGAAATATTGAAGGCCTTTGAATCGGGTCAACTCAAATCAATTGCCTCTAAATCCGAACTGGCCAAGTTCAAAGCTGCTGCCAGGGCCAGCGCGATCAAAGACAAGCGAGTCAATATTCGCTTGTCTTCTGTTGACCTCACCGACATTCAAGTGAAGGCCATGGAAGAGGGTGTGCCCTATCAAACCTTGATCACCAGCGTGTTGCACAAATATGTCAATGGCAAATTGGTAGAACGTTCGCCTAAAGGCTCTAAGTCTGACTTTACAAAGACCTGATATTGATTTGAAGTGTCAGACGGTCAAACTCAATTGTTGGGTTTTGCCGATTCAATGCAATCCCGCAAGACGGCGGCATCGCCCACCTGATTGGCCAGCAGCAAAATGAGGCGCAAGTTCAGTTGCTCAGACTGCTCAGCGCTAAGGCCCTCGTGGGCATTGAGCAATTGGTCGTAAAAAGTGTCGGCGTCTTGAAGGTTCAGTTCTGTTTTCATCATGATTTCCGAATGTGATCAAAGACCCAAAGAGGTGGCCACAGCGCCAATCAACTCACCGTTGACGCCTTTGCCCGTATCGGCCAAATAGCCATCGGGCCGGACCAAGGCCCAGCCGCCTGCCGGAACGGTGCCGCAGGCGTTTTGAAGATGTTGTTGCGTGTCCAATAAGTGTTCCCGCGCTTGTGCCACTTGGCCTTTCGCCAGTACTTGAACGCAGCGTACAGGTAAGCCAGACAAGCTTAGCTCTTGCAGGCGCTTTAAAGCGGCTTTGGTTTGGTGACCAAAGACCAAAATCAGCAGCCGACCATCGGCCCATTGAATCAGGTCGTTCAAGCTGCCTGGCTTGCCTTGACGCCACTGAAAGCGCACGTTTTGAACCGACGTGCCGCCGTTGTCGCCGCAAATGCGAGAGCCGCGATAAGTGTTGGCAACAGCCATGCGGCCAGTGTTCACCAACGAACGTGCAAATGGAAATTCTTTGGCCAAGCTGATGGTGGCTGTTCTAAATGCGCGCTCAATGCCATCGGCAGGGCGCAAGAATCTGGCCGTGCGACGTGTGACCTTGACGTTTTCTTGCGCCGCTTCAAGACGTTCGTCGTTGTAGCTTTCGAGCAAGGCTTCATCGGCATGGCCACGCAATACCGCGGCCAACTTCCAACCTAAGTTGTCGGCATCAGCAACACCCGTGTTGCCACCGCGCGCACCAAACGGATTCACAATTTTGGCGGTATCCCCCATGAAAAACACACGGCCCATTCGCAATGTGTTGAGGCATTGGCTCTTGTAGGCGTAGGGCCCCACCCACACAATGTCGACCTTCACGTTTTTGCCAAATTGACGCTCCAGACGTTCACGCACGACATCTTCGCGGCTGATGTAAGCGGCATCGGCATTGGGTTCCATTTGGTAGTCAATGCGCCACACATCGTCGGCCATCAAGTGTTGCCACACTGCTCGGTTTTCGTTGAAGGGCGCTTCAATCCAAGTGTGCCGCTCAGTGGGGGGGTGGGTGTCAAATTTGACATCGGCAATGCACCAGCGGTCATCGCCTTTTTTGCTTTCCATGGTGACGCCCGTCCAAGCATGGAAGGGGGTGTGCGAGCCCGATGCATCGATCACATGGTCGGCTTGAATCTCGTAGGTGCCTTCTGGCGTTTCTACAGTCAGGGTGGCGACATCTTTGTTTTGTTTGAAACCTTTCACGCGCGACTGCCAGCGCAGATCAACATGCCCCAGTTCTTGAATGCGCTCGACCAAATAGCCTTCAATGTAAAACTGCTGAATATTGATGAAGGCGGGTTGTTCTGAGAGGCTGAAATTGCTTTGCTGCTTGAGGTCAAAGTTGTAGACCTCGTCGTTGCCCGCAAAAGTGCGGCCCACACTCCATTGAATGCCTTTCTTGGCAATGCGATCAAACACCCCCAGCTTCTGAAAAATTTCCAAAGATTTTTGGGTGTAGCAAATGCCGCGAGACGATGCGCCCTTCACACCCACGGTGTTGTCTTCGTCTAGAAGTACAGCTTTGATGCCCAAATTGGCCAAGGAACACGCCAAGGTGAGCCCTGTGATACCGCCACCCACAATGACCACGGCGTGGCGCAAGGTTTTGTTTTGCACCAACTCAGGCGGTTTGACGAAGGGGTACTCGGGCAAGGTGTAGCCGGTGCCTTCTGTAAATTCATACCCGTTGGTAAATTGAACTTCTTTAAATGTGGGCGCGTTCATCGCTGTCCTTTGAAATGGTGCCAGTCTCAGACCGCACTTTAACAATTCTGCCGGCGGTTCTTTTATTGACTAAACTACTTTTGTTTTCGTTTCTTTGTTGGAAATGAATTTTGCAATTGAATCCTTCTAGGAAATTGACATGGCTCAACTCAAAGGCTCCCGCACAGAACAGTGTCTCAAAGACGCCTTCGCCATTGAATCACAGGTGCAGCTTCGCTATACCTACTTTGCCAACAAAGCCGATCTCGAGGGCAAAAGTGATGTGGCGGCCTTGTTTCGTTCGTCGGCCCAAGGCGAAACCGGCCATGCCCATGGCCATTTAGAATTTTTAGAGCAGGCCGGTGACCCTGCCACAGGATTGCCCATCGGCAATACACGTCAAAACTTAGAGGCCGCTGTGGCCAGTGAAGCGCATGAGTCCACCCATGTCTATCCCGCTATGGCCAAAACAGCGCGCGAGGAAGGCTTTGACGACATCGCCGATTGGTTTGAAACTTTGGCCAAGGCCGAGCGCTCCCACACGATTCGCTACGAAAAAGCTTTGAATGACTTGGTGGATTAAGCACTGCCAACAGCAAGCGACACCTACTTGCCAGATAATGGCCACCTCAAAGGGCCCTGCGCATGTTGTTACTCTTATCACCCGCTAAATCGTTGGATTACGAGACACCCGTAGAAGGGGTGCTGCACACTTTGCCGCAATTTGTCTCTCAGTCGGCTGAATTGATTGAGGTGCTCAAACCCAAAACGCCGGTGCAAATTGCAGAATTGATGGATTTGAGCGACAACTTGGCAGCGCTCAATGTGGCGCGGTATGAAGCATGGCGTCCCAAATTTACCGCCAAAAATTCCAAGCAAGCGGTCTTGGCTTTCAATGGCGATGTCTATGACGGCTTAGATGCCAAGTCTCTCAAAGTCAAAGACCTTGAGTGGGCACAAGACCATGTGTGCATTTTGAGTGGCCTGTATGGCGTGTTGCGCCCCTTAGATTGGATGCAGCCTTACCGCTTAGAGATGGGCACGGCCTTGAACAATCCGCGCGGCAAAAATTTGTACCAATTTTGGGGCAGCAGCATTTCGCTGTACCTCAATGAGCGCTTGGGCAAAGACAAAACACCTGTGGTCATCAACCTGGCCTCGCAAGAGTATTTCAAGGCGGTCGATGCCAAAACGCTCAATGCGCGTGTGGTCGAGTGCGTGTTTGAAGATTACAAGGGCGGCAAATACAAAGTGATCAGCTTTTTTGCCAAGCGCGCGCGCGGACTGCTGGCGCGCTATGCCATTCAAAAACAAATTAAAAACCCAGAAAAACTCAAAGACTTTGACTCTGATGGTTATGGCTTTGTGGCCTCAGCGTCTGAAGAAAACCGTTGGGTGTTTCGCCGTCGCGTGAAGGGTGTTGTATGAACCAACCCGAACAATCTCAACTGGGCAAGAACAGCGCGTATGTGGATCAATACGATGCGTCTTTGTTGTTCCCCATTCCACGCGCTGTGAAGCGCGAAGAGCTGGGCATTCACGGAGCGCCCATTTTCTTTGGCGCCGATTTGTGGACCGCTTTTGAATTGTCTTGGCTTAACCTCAAAGGTAAGCCGCAAGTAGCGCTGGCGCACATCACGGTGCCAGCTGAAAGCACACACATCATTGAGAGCAAATCGTTCAAACTGTACTTGAACAGTTTCAATGCGACGAAGTTTGTCGATGCGCAAGCTGTGCGCGATTGCATGCGCGAAGACCTTGATCAAGTCTTGTGGCATGGCGGCAATATCAAATCGCGCTGCGGTGTGAAAATCATCTTGCCTGAAGAGTTTGACAAAGAACCGGTGCACGAATTGGACGGTCTGAATTTAGACCGCATGGACATTGAATGCACCCAGTATCAGCCTGCACCCGAGTTGCTCACGGCGCAGCATGATGAAGCACCTGTGACAGAAACATTTGTCAGCCATTTGCTCAAAAGCAATTGCTTGGTCACGGGACAGCCCGATTGGGGCAGTGTGCAAATTTCGTATTCGGGTTCGCAAATTGACCAGGCGGGTTTGCTGCAGTACATCGTGAGTTTTAGAAATCACAATGAGTTTCATGAGCAGTGCGTGGAGCGCATCTTCATGGATATCTGGACGCGCTGCAAACCCCTCAAGCTCACGGTTTATGCGCGGTACACGCGTCGCGGCGGGCTGGACATCAATCCTTGGCGTACCAGCCACCCGCAATCGCCTCCGGCCAACATTCGCACGGCCAGGCAGTAAAGGCGTTAGCCGTAGGTTTTGAAACCTTTGAGAGGCGTTAAGGGTGGGAAGTTGGCCGGGCGTTTTTCTTTGGCAGCCACAATGGCTTCGCGAATGTGTGGGTTGCTCCAGATGGCGCCTTGCAGCCAACCCATTTGTCGCAGGCTGTCTTCCACACTGTGATCGCGCGCGTAGTTGAGGGCTTGCTTGGTGCCCCAAATGGCCACGGGTGGTTTGTTGGCCATCTCCTTGGCGCAGGCCAAGGCGCCTGCCACCAGGGCTTCTTGCGTGTCGAACACTTGCGTCACTAAGCCGTGGTTCAAGGCATTGGCCGCGCTTAACCTGCGACCTGTATAGGCCAACTCTTTGACCAAGCCCATGGGCAACAATTTGGGCAGGCGCTGCAGTGTGCCGACATCGGCCACCATGCCAATGTTGATTTCTTGAATGCAGAAAAACGCATCTTGGGTGGCGTAGCGAATGCAGCAGGCGGTCACCATGTCGACAGCGCCGCCAATGCAGCCGCCATGAATGGCTGCAATGACCGGAATCCGCATGCTCTCTAGCAAGGTGAAGGTCGATTGCATGTCGGTGAGCGAGTCATAAATGGCGGCTCTGCCTTCAGGGCTGTCGGCATCCATTGAGATGGCGCCTGAAAATGTTTCTAAGGCCATGCCCGCCGAAAAATGTTTGCCGGTACTGGAAATTACCAAGGCTCTGGCTTTGCCTTCGTTGTTCAGCTGGTGCAGTACGGTGTCGAGTTCGCGCCAAAACGTGGGATGCATGGTGTTGAGCGATTCGGGCTTGTTCAGCACCAAATGCGCAACGTGGTCATTCATCGTCAAAGAAAAGCAGTTGAGTTTGTCCATGGGGATCGGCCTCGTGCAGAGCAGGGTGGGTGGGGTTTTGCGAACTGTAGCTTGCGTTGTTCTCAGGGACTGTCCCGTGTTTGACCAAGGACCCCACGCGAACGCCCAGCAGGCGCAGTTTGCGGGTGAGGTCGACGCGCTTTAAGCACAGCCCCGCAAACTTGCGAATTTCTGCCGCGTCTTGCGTATAAAAGGTGAGGGTTTGATCGCGCGTGACACTTTTGAAGTTGTCGTAGCGCAGCTTGATGCCAATGGTTTTGCCGTCATAGCCTTTGCGCTTTAAATCGGCCGCCAACTGTTGGCACAGACGCGTGAACACTTTGCCCAGTTCTTCTTTGTCGCGCAC
>JAHEBO010000083.1 GCA_024642215.1 Limnohabitans sp. | reverse complement strand
CAGTAGGCCATGGCTTCAAAATCATCGACCACCTCACCCACAACGTGTACAAAGGTCGCATGGCGTTTTGGGGCGCTTTTTACGAGAAGATTTTTAACTTCCGAGAAATTCGCTACTTCGACATCAAGGGTACGCACACAGGCCTCACCAGCCGCGCCATGACAGCACCCGATGGCCTCATCCGCATTCCTTTGAACGAAGAATCTGGCAAAAATGGCGGACAAATTGAAGAGTATTTGATGCAGTTCAACGGCGAAGGCATTCAGCACATTGCTTTGCGCACGGACGACCTGATGAAAAGCGTTGACGCCCTGCAAATGGCAGGCATTCCCCTCATGACAGCGCCCAACGACATCTACTACGAGATGCTAGAAGAGCGCCTAAAGGGCCATGGCGAACCAGTGGCAGAATTGCAGGCGCGCGGTATCTTGTTGGATGGCTCCACCGCCAATGGAGAAAAGCGTTTGCTGCTGCAAATCTTCTCGCAAACTTTGTTGGGGCCTGTGTTTTTTGAATTTATCCAGCGCAAGGCCGATGAGGGCTTTGGCGAAGGCAACTTCAAAGCATTGTTTGAGTCCTTGGAACGTGATCAAATTAGACGTGGCGCCCTTCAAGTCGACGCCTAAAGGAAAGTCATGAAAATTAGCAGAATTCACCACGCAGCCTATCGCTGCAAAGACGCCAAAGAAACCGTCGAGTGGTACGCCAAAAATTTGAACATGGATTTTGTCTTGGCCATTGCCGAAGACTTGGTGCCCTCCACCAAAGCGCCCGACCCCTACATGCACATCTTCTTGGATGCAGGTGGCGGCAACGTCTTGGCCTTCTTTGAATTGCCCAACTCCCCCGAAATGGGCCGCGATGAAAACACCCCGGCTTGGGTGCAACACATGGCCTTTGAAGTGGACAGCATGGAGACTTTGCTAGCGGCCAAAGAAAAACTGGTGGGCAATGGCATCGAAGTCATTGGTCCTATCAACCACACCATTTTCCAAAGCATTTATTTCTTCGACCCCAGCGGTCATCGCTTGGAATTGGCCACCAACACTGGCACGCCCGAGATGTACAAAACCTTGGATGAAGTGAAGTGGGACATGCTGAACGAGTGGAGCAAAACCAAGCGCGCGCCCAAGCATGCGGCTTGGATGCACGAACCTTCTTGATTAAAAAACGAGTCAGTCGATTTACTTCGACTGACTTAAAGCATTACCCACCATCTTGGACGTGATGTCCACAATTTGAATCATGCGCTCGTAGGGCATGCGGGTGGGGCCAATGACGCCCAAGGTGCCCACCACATGGCCATCCACCTCATAAGGTGCACTGACCACCGACAACTCTTGCATGGGCACAAACTGGCTTTCGCCGCCAATGAAAATGCGCACGCCATCGGCCTGGCTGGACACATCGAGCAAGCGCATGAGCTGAGATTTTTGTTCGAACAAATCGAAGGCCTGGCGCAAGTTGCCCATGTCGCTTGAGAAGTCGCTGACCGACAGCAAGTTGCGTTCGCCAGAGATCACCACATCGCCTTCGTCTTCACTCAAAGCTTCTGAGCTCATTTGCACCGCCGCCTGCATGAGGCTGGCAATTTCGGACTGCAAATTGACCAGCTCTTGCTTCACGCGCATGCGAACTTGTTCGATGGCCATGCCGGCATAGTGCGCGTTCAAATAATTGGACGCCTCAATGAGCTGGCTTTGAGAGTAGTCGGTCTCGGTGAAGATGACGCGGTTTTGCACATCGCCTTCGGGCGACACAATGATCAACAGCACCCGTTTTTCTGACAGACGCAAAAACTCAATGTGCCTGAAAACCGACGCGCGCTTGGGCGCCATCACCACTCCCACGTAATGCGACAAGCTAGACAGCATGTTGGCAGCGTTGGCAATGACCTTCTGCGGCTGGTCGGGCGCCAGGCGGTGCGTGAGCAATTCACCCGTCTGAACTGTCAGCATGGTGTCGACGAATAGGCGATAACCCCTATTGGTGGGCACTCTGCCAGCCGATGTATGCGGGCTGGCAATCAGGCCCAACTCTTCCAAGTCGGACATGACGTTTCGGATGGTGGCAGGGGATAATTCCAAGCCTGAGGCTTTGGAAAGCGTGCGCGATCCCACCGGCTGGCCGTCGGCAATGTAGCGTTCAACCAGCGCTTTGAGTAATAACTTGGCACGATCATCTAGCATTCGGTCATTTTAATGATGTAATTTGCGAATGAAATCTAAATTTCGTCACGTTGCGTTATTTGGCAAGTACCACACCACGGTTTCTGGGGCTGCCCTAGAAAGTTCCCGCAGGGTGTTGGACGACGTTGCCCAATTCATCAGCCGCATCGGGGCCGAGGTGGTGCTTGAAGCGGGCACCTCTGAGCACTTGGGCCTCAACCTCTACCCCACCCTCAAAATGGCCGACATCGGCAAGCAGTGCGATTTGGGCGTGGTGATAGGCGGCGACGGCACCATGTTGGGCATTGGCCGACAAGTGGCGCAATATGGTTTGCCCCTCATTGGCATCAACCAAGGTCGCCTGGGTTTCATCACCGACATCCCCATTGAAAACTTTGAGCAAACTTTAAAGCCAATGCTGATGGGCCAATTTGAAGAAGAGCAGCGCAGCATGCTGCATGCGCAGGTTTGGCGCGACAAGCACTGCGTGTTTGATGCCTTTGCCATGAACGATGTGGTGGTCAACCGCGGCGCAACCTCTGGCATGGTGGAGTTGCGCATTGAAGTGGATGGCCGCTTTGTGGCCACGCAGCGCGCAGACGGTTTGATTGTGGCCACGCCCACGGGTTCTACCGCCTACTCATTGTCGGCTGGCGGCCCCCTCATGCACCCCAATTTGGGCGGCTGGGTCATCGCGCCTATTGCGCCTCACACCCTGTCAAACCGCCCCATCGTGCTGCCCGACACGTCCAAAATTAGCATCGAAATTGTGTCCGGCCGAGATGCCAGCGCCAACTTTGACATGCAGTCTTTGGCCAGCCTCATGCTGGGCGACCAAATTACGGTGGAACAATCGTCACACAAGGTGCGGTTCCTGCATCCCCAGGGCTGGAATTACTTCGACACTTTGCGCAAAAAAATGCATTGGAACGAGGGAGGCGTTTAAGCCGTGGCACTGCGACACATCAGCCTGCGCGACTTTGTCATCGTGCGACAACTCGACCTGGATCTATCCTCAGGTTTCAGCGTTCTCACTGGCGAAACGGGTGCGGGTAAATCCATCCTCATTGACGCCCTGCAATTGGCTCTGGGCGAACGTGCCGATGCCAGCGTGGTGCGCGAAGGCGCAACACGCTGCGAAGTTTCAGCCGAGTTTGACTGTCCACCCCAAGCACATACGGTTCTAGAAGACGCAGGCTTTGAAGTGGCCGACACCCTTCTGCTAAGGCGTAGCGTAGACCCTCAAGGCAAAAGCCGCGCATGGGTCAACGGCAGCCCGGCCACCGCCACGCAATTGCGTGCCTTAGGTGACATGCTTTTAGACATCCACGGCCAACACGCTTGGCAAAGCCTCACACGCCCAGATGCCGTGCGTGGCTTGCTAGACGCTTATGCGGGCATCAGCACAGATGCCCTCAAAACCACATGGCATGCCTGGCGCCAAGCGCAACAAGCCGTGCAGCAAGCGCGCACCGCACAAGACTCTTTAAGCCGCGAACAAGAACGTTTGGCCTGGCAAATTGGCGAGCTCGACAAACTAGCCCCCGCCATGGACGAGTGGGACGAACTCAACACGCAACACACCCGCCTGTCGCACGCGCAAGCGCTGATGGATGCAGGTCAATCTGCCCTAGCGGCCTTGGATGGCGATGAATCTGCCCGAGTGGGCACCGTCAGCGGGGCCGTGGCTTTGCTGTCCCAAGCCATCAGCAACTTACAAGACCAAGCCCACGTCGAGCCCGAGTTTCAAAGCA
>JAHEBO010000036.1 GCA_024642215.1 Limnohabitans sp. | reverse complement strand
GACAAACTTGTGCCCAGCCATTGCGCGGGCCAATGCGTCAACAAGGAGACCAACGTGCCAATGAAGATGCCAGACCATGCCCAAGCCCAGCCGGATGGCCTGTGGGCGAGGGATGGGGTGCGGGCGCGGTTCATGAGCCTGTGGTGGGTAAATTCAAAATGAGGGCACCCCGCCAAAGTTCTTTGGCGTTGGCGCCCGTGCCTGTGAACTTTTGCAAATGCGCTTCTATGGGTAATGCATGCGACTGCGTTCGGGCTGTGGCCAAGAATTGCGCCAAGTTGTCGGCCGGTACACCGGTCAAGGTCAGGCTTGCGCGTGCGCCTTGAATGGTCAGTTGTGCGCCAGTCCCCAAGAGTTCACGGCTGCTTTGCTGCAGCAAAGTGGTGGCATCTGAGGCGCTTAAGCGCGGTGACTTTTGCAAGGCTTGTGCTTGCGACTGCAGTGTTTTGAGCGTTTGTGTTTGCGCATCCAGCTTGGCCAATTGCGGCGGCACGTCGCGCAAAGTTTTCAAGGCTGGCGCCACATTGAAGGTCCACAGCAACACAGCACCCAAAACAAGGGCGGCCCATTGCAGACGTTGCTTGTCTTGGGCTGGCATGTTTTTGAAGATGCTTGAATTGTCAAAGCTCATGGCGCCTCCTTGAGGGGGGTGATGCGCCATTGCGTGCCATTGGCTTGCGCATCCAACTGTTGCGCACGCAGGGCTTGCGCAAAAGCAGGTGCTTGCGCGCTACTCAACTGCAAGCCTTGAAGTTTGGTTTCGGCTTGACCTTGCGCTGTGTAATCAACGCCAGTGATGCTTTGTCCCGCAGGCAATGCAGCGCCTGTGGCTTGCAAAGCATGCTCTAAATCGCGCGATGTCAACGTACCCGAAGCGCTTTGCAGCAGGCCCAATTCTTTGACCATTTGCAAAGGCGCATCCACCACCGTGACATTCGGGAAGCTTTGCTTGAGGATGTTTTTTTGCAATTCTTTTTGTGAGGCCACTTGTGCATTGAGATGCCACGCTGCCATGTTCAGTCCCACCAACTGAGTGGCCACTAAAAGTCCGGCGCACCAACGCACAGGTCGCCATTCAGGATTGCGCAGGAGGTTTTGCCAAATGCGTTGCGCTGCTTGCCGCCATCTGGCGCTGCCGTTGGCGGCAAATTCAAACTGCGCCAAATCCCATTGGGTGTCTGCAGCTTGTCGATAACGCGAGATTGCAGGGGTGACTTGAATGCGCCATGACTGAAGTCGCTCCGACACAGCGCTGTGTGTTTGTGCTTGCAAGGTGCTCAAGGCTTTGAGGGCCAAGTCGGCTACGGCGGGATCGGCCAATACAGCCACGTTCAAAGCCAGCTTGTCGATGCCAGTGCTGGCCATTTTGTTGAGTTGATCGGCCCAGTGTTGCAGGCCCGCTTGCAATGGCAAGTGCCATGTGCCTTGCGCGTCATGAACCCAGAGTTGAGCATCGGCAGGGGTGCCGCCTATCCAAGCACTGATGTCAGCAGCAGCGCCCATCGATGGTGTCCACTCGGGCACGATGCGATGCACGGTGTGTCCACCTGCTTGCAATTGCGCCAAGTGACCTTGAAGCCAGGCCTTGTTGCACACGGCCACCCATGCGCTTTGGCCTGCTTGCCAGTTGGGTTGCAGTGCCATGTGCACGGCGTCGGCTTCATCTAACAAAGGCTCTTCGAGCAAACTGTGCAGCGCCGTTTGCAAACGCTGTGTTTGGCGTTGCAGACCCGCAGGCAATTCGATCCGCTGCCATGACAGGGCGGTAGCGGGCACGATGGCCCAAATTTCTTTGTCGCGCGCGCCAGCCTCATGTGTCGACAAGACATGTTGAGGAGGGGTGCTGCCGTTGGCAGCCTGCGTTGGCAGCGTAAAAAGGAGAGTGCTCATGGCTGGCTTGATTGTAGAAGCGACTCACGCTTGGGGGGAGGGAGAATTCCCGCAATTTTTTGGCGCCAGACAAAGCTGACGTTGCCTGCATCTCGCAAAATCAGGGCGGTTTCTTCTTGGGTGCGCTCTTCCATGCGCAATCGCCCCCAAACTTGGAAGAAACGCGAGCCCATGGTGTGCCATCTTGCCTCTAAGGGCTTACCCCCTAGCGCTTTGCTGGCGTCCGGCAAATTGCTGAAGTGCGCACGGGCACGTTGCTGCACAAATTGCTGGGCGGCGGCCAAGTCCAAGCCGGGCACGCTGGCGTAAATGACCTCGGCACTGGCGGTGTTCAGGTTGACAGGCGTTACTTCGGGCAGGATGGTGATGTGGGGGGCCAAGCGCGTCACGGTGTCGCGGCTCAGACCCAGCCACTGCAGCTGCGGCACTTGTTGCGGTAGCAATGCCGCGCCTGCCGTGTTGCTACCAGAGGACGCACTTGTGGCGCCCAGCGGTGTGCGAGAAGCCTGCGCTGCGGCCAACCACTCACGTGACAACAGGGTCAATTCTGAGGCGGGCAAGCCCAGCACACTGAACAAACGGCTTAAGGCCGCTTGCATGCTGGGGTTCAATTGGCCCATGCGCTGACCATCTGCCGCCTCATACCAATTGCTCAGGTTGAGTCGGCTTTGTGCGTCGGTAACCTGTCCCGACAAAAAGACCTCAGGATCGCCTTCGCGCAGTTGCTGGTCTTGTGCCAAAAAGGTCGACAACTTGGCCTCTTGCAAGGGCAAAGCCCAAGGTTCGGCCAAATGATCGGCGCCGCTGGTGGCCCCACTGGCCAATGCATCTTCACGCAAGATCAAACGTGACCAGTCCATGGCGCCATTGAGCAACCAGCCCGATTGCACGCGATGGCGTTCTGCACTTTCCACCTCGACATGGCGCCATTGCTGCCACAGCGCCACGCTGGCCAAGGTGGCCACCAAGGTGACCACCAACATGGCACTGATCAAGGCTGCACCGCGTTGTTGAGGGGCCGTTGAGCGCTTCATTGCTTGGCCACCGTGAACGTAGGTCGCACCCAATCCAGGGTGATCTTGCCGCTGACGGGCGCGTTGTCTGCCAGTTCAATCACCAAGCGAATGCCTTCTGGCAAGGTGCTCAGGGCACTTAAAGTGTTGGTGACTGATGTGCTGTTGTTGCCCGCACTCGACAAAGCATTGCTCCATGCGCCATCGCGGTGGTAATAAATTTGCCAACTTTGAAGCGCTTGAATCAACACTTCATGCGTGTCTGTCGGCGCCGGATTGCCGGCTTTCTCACCCCAAGCTTGTGCCTGGGTCCAAGCTTGCTGCCAAGCGTCGCGTCGGGTCAGGGGCGCAGACTGCCAGCGGGTCCATTGACCATTGCCCAAAGACCAAGCCACCACTTGCAGGCCAGCTTGGGGATCTTGTGAGTGTTGGCGTGTGATGCGCAGCACGCGGCCGTCCCAATCCAGTGCGGGCACGTTGGGCAAGCTGACCATGTTGTCGAGGTCGGTGCGCCATTGCGACAAGCCCACTTGCAGTGTTTGGTGGGCATCGCTGCGTGTTTGCAAACTGCTTTGGGCTTTGGCCATGCCATCTAAACCGCGCCAACTGATGAGCGCCATCAAGGCCAAAATGGCACTGGCCACCAACACTTCGATCAAGGTGAAGCCAGCGGATTTTTGGAAGGCGGTGCTGCGTTTCATCAGTAGCGCCCCATCACCGTGGAGAGTTGCAAAAGGGGCGTGGCTTCAGACCCCTGAACTTGCACCACGCGCGCATCCACGCGCCTGAAATTGGGGTTGGGCGTGACTTGCACCGACAAGTTCACTTGCAAATTCAGCTGGGCTTGAGGGCAGGCCACTTGGCTCTCGCCAAGGGGCGGCACTTGGCGCGACAAGCGCAAGCGGCTGAATTCGTTTTCTGCGCAAATTTGAGCCAACCATTGTGTGGATTGACGCGAGGCGTTGCGGGTGAGGGCGTCGGTGGACCGCAGTCCGGCCATCAAAGCAATGGCCACAATGCCCAAGGCCACCAAGACTTCAATCAAGGTAAAGCCGGCTTGGGCGCGTGCTGGGGCAGAAGCGCGAAGTGTGACTTTGCGAACTTGCGTCATGGCGCCACACGCTTCACTTTGAATGGTTGCAGGCCATCCGTGCTGACCCACAGTTGCCGGTCATTGGCGCGCAACAGCACGCTTTGCGGACCAATGATGGGATCGGGGCCCAACACCACCACAGCGGCGGCGTCCACTTGCGTTTGAGGTGACAGCCACTCGCTTGGCAAGGTGTTCGGGGGTAAACCTTCAAACACAAACCCTGTTGCATTTGTATTTGAGTTGGGGGCTGAAGTCAGCGCGGCAGGATGCCATTTGACGGGCATGCCGCTGGCACGCGACCTGGCGCGTGCAGACTCAAACAATGCAGCCAAACGTTCTGCATCACGTTCTAAAACGGTTTGTGCTGAATCACGCAAGGTGAAACTCACTGCGGCGGTGCCAAGGGCAATCAGTGCGATGACCACCAACAACTCGATCAGGGTGAAGCCCATTGAGGCACGGACATGCTTCAAAGGGCGAACGGGTGCTTGCGAAAGCACACAGCTTTTCGCAGCAGCTTGCGCGTTGGATTTATTGCCAGCTGCCGATGTCGGCATTCACGCCCTCGCCACCCGATTGACCATCTGCACCCCAAGACATCACATCCACTTCGCCTTTGAGGCCGGGGTTGAGGTACTGGTAAGGACGACCCCAAGGGTCGGCGGGCAACTTGTCCAAATAACTTTTCCAATTGTTGGGCACGGGCTCTGCCGTGGGCTTGGCCACCAGGGCTTGCAGGCCTTGCTCTGCAGTGGGGAAGCGTTGATTGTCGAGCTTGTAGAGTTTGAGTGCTTGCACCAAATTGCCGACGTCGGTGCGGGCGGCCGTGATGCGGGCATCGTCTGCGCGGCCCAGCACATTGGGCACCACCAACGCGGCCAAGATGCCAATGATGGCCAAGACCACCATCAACTCAATCAAGGTAAAGCCGCGTTGTTTGCGAACGGCTTTGCGTTCTGCGCGAGGCGCATGAGGGGTGGCGGACAGGCTGCTGGCTGTATTTTCTGAGCTTGATTTCATGGCGCAAAGTCTCTCTGCAAATTCTGACACTTCTCCATCATAATCGCCTCATGTTGCAAGTCCTACGCACCCCCACCAAATCCATGGCGCCCGCACTGTGTGCGCTGGGCTTGGGTGCCTTGGCGGCTTATGGGGCCGTCAGTTGGGTTTTGCAAATTCAAAGCCTGTCGGCACCGGTCTCTTTGGTCCCTGTTGCGCAAAACAACACGGCTGCCATGGCGGGTCTCCCTGTCGATTCAGGGCGTGTGGCGCAAGCCTTGGGCGCGCCTGCGCCAGTGGCTGCACAAAGTGGCTCAGCTGCTGTAGCGTCCCACCAATGGACTTTGATGGGCGTGGTTGCTGGCGCCTCTGGCAAAGGCAGTGCTTTGTTGGCAGTGGATGGCCAAGCCCCTAAAGCTTATTTGCCGGGACAAGTGGTCGCGCCCGGTTGGGTCTTGCATTCTGTAGGCCATCGCTTGGCCCGCTTGGCGCCCGAAGGCCAAGCCGAAGCCAGCGTCACCCTCGAATTGCCCAAGTTGGGACAGTAAGCCCCCGCTGGTGGCATTGAAAGCTTGCCGCGTTTATTGCTGCAAGAACATCCGGTACACCGGATTCTGGGTTTCTTCCACGTACGGATAGCCCAAGGTGCTCAAGAATTTTTCAAACGCCTTGTCGTCTTTGTCGGGCACTTGCAAGCCTACCAAGATGCGGCCGTAGTCGGCGCCTTGGTTGCGATAGTGGAACAAGCTGATGTTCCAACCCGGCCGCATCAAATTCAAAAACTTCAGCAATGCACCAGGACGCTCTGGAAACACAAAGCGCATCAGACGCTCGTTTTGTGCCAAGCTGGAGTGACCGCCCACCATGTGGCGAATGTGCTCTTTGGCCAAATCGTCGTGCGTCAAATCGATGTTCTCAAAGCCATGCTTTTTGAAGTTGTTGGAGATCTTGGTGCTCTCGCCAGCGCCTTGCGTGGTGAGGCCCACAAACACGTGCGCTTTGGCGGCATCGCTGATGCGGTAGTTGAACTCGGTGACGTTGCGCGGGCCGCCGGGCAAGTTGCCAATCAATTCGCAAAAGCGCTTGAAACTGCCGCGTTCTTCCGGAATGGTGACTGCAAAAATGGCTTCACGTTCTTCGCCTACCTCGGCACGCTCGGCCACAAAGCGCAAGCGGTCAAAGTTCATGTTAGCGCCGCACAAAATAGCGGCATACGTTTCGCCTTTGGTTTTGTGTTTGGCCACGTATTGCTTGATGGCAGCCACGGCCAATGCACCTGCAGGTTCTACGATGGAGCGCGTATCAACAAACACATCTTTAATGGCCGCGCACACCGAGTCGGTGTCCACGGTCATGAACTCATCAACCAGGCCACGCGTGACGCGGAAGGTTTCTTCGCCCACCAACTTCACGGCGGTGCCATCAGAGAACAAACCGACATCGTCCAAGGTAACGCGCTTCTTGGCGCCAACCGATTGAATCATGGCGTCGGAGTCGTTCATTTGCACGCCAATGACTTTGATTTCGGGGCGAACCGCCTTGATGTAATTGGCCACGCCAGAAATCAAACCACCGCCGCCTATGGCCACAAACACAGCATCCAAACGGCCTTGATGCTGGCGCAACATTTCCATGGCAATGGTGCCCTGGCCGGCAATCACTTCAGGATCGTCAAAGGGGTGCACAAAGGTCATGCCCATTTTTTTCTCAAGCGTTGAAGCGTGCTTGAAGGCGTCTGAATAGCTGTCGCCGACCAGCACCACTTCGCCGCCCAAAGCGCGCACCGCGTCAATCTTCACTTGGGGCGTGGTGGTGGGCATCACAATCACGGCGCGGCAACCCAATTTGCTGGCGCCCAAGGCCACGCCTTGTGCATGGTTGCCTGCGGAGGCGCAAATCACGCCTTTCTTCAACTGCGCTGGGGTGAGGTGCGCCATCTTGTTGTACGCGCCGCGCAGCTTGAAGCTGTGCACGGGCTGTTGGTCTTCGCGCTTCAGCAAGACCGTGTTGTGCACGCGTTGGCTGAGGTTTTTGGCAATTTCCAAGCCTGACTCTGTGGCCACGTCGTACACGCGCGCATTCAGGATTTTTTTCAGGTAATCGGCAGGTTTGAGGTTTTTCGCAGTCATCCCCGAATGATACGGGCGAAAAAAATGCCCCAAGCCTTGCGACTTGGGGCAAATCCACCTTTTCGGAGGGTGGAGGAGACAAAGGGTTCGGGCTTTTGAAGGAAATACCTTCTCTAAAAAAGCACGACTGTTCGAAATTCTACAGAAAAATTGCTGCGGTGCAACACTTTTGCAAAAGCTTTACGATCGCAGCCTGGAAAATTTTCAAAATCAGAAGCGAAAGTAGAGTCAAACATGGAATGCACAGTCAGCTGGACCGGCGCAAGCGGCACGCGCTCAGGCATGGGATTTGTGGCCGAAACCGGCAGTGGTCACGTCCTGATGATGGACGGTGCACCCGATGCCGCCAAGCCTGAAAACGGCGGTCAAAACTTGGCACCACGCCCGATGGAAACCGTGTTGGCTGGCACGGGCGGATGCACTGCCTATGACGTGGTTTTGATTTTGAAGCGCGGTCGTCACGATGTTCGTGGCTGCTCTGTGAAGTTGACGTCTGAGCGTGCCGACACTGACCCCAAAGTCTTCACCAAGATTCACATGCACTTTACCGTCACAGGCAAAGGCATCCCCGCATCCGCCATTGAGCGTGCGGTGGCCATGAGCCACGACAAATATTGCTCGGCCAGCATCATGTTGGCCAAAACGGCCGCCATCACCACCAGCTTTGACTTGATCGAAGCCTGAGTTAAATGCGTTAGATGCGGTGCGCCACGGTGGTCATCACCTTGGCGGCTGCGCCCATGAGGCGTTTGACGGGCTCGGGCAATTCAATGGCGCCCGCTTTTTGCGCCATGCGTGCATGGGCCACTTCGTCTGTTTTCATTTGCGCCACGATGGCTTTGGAGGCCAGGTCATTGGCGGGTAAATGCGACATGTGGCTGGCCAAATGGGCTTCCACTTGGTTTTCGGTTTCCACCACAAAGCCCAAGCTGAGTTTGTCGCCCCCCAATTTGCCTGCGCCGTAGCCAATGGCAAACGCGCCTGCATACCAAAGCGGGTTGAGCAGGGAGGGACGGCTGTTAAGTTGGGCTAAGCGCTCGTGCGTCCAGGCCAAGTGGTCGGTTTCTTCGCGGCAGGCTGCATCGAGCTTTGCCCGCAAGGCCGGATTGTTGGAGGCAAGCGCTTGTCCGGTGTAAAGGGCCTGTGCGCAAACTTCGCCCACATGGTTCACGCGCATGAGAGATGCTGACAAAGATTTTTCTGCGTCTGTCAGTTCGCGTGCTTCTGGCGCCGCCAACGCGCCATCTCCTTGAGGGGCCAACAAGGTCTGCGGCTTGGGCGTAGGCCTGGCCGCTCTGGGTGTGGCAAACAAAGTACGCAGGGCGCTGTCTGCGGCGAGGATCAAAGCATCGGCATTCATGGGCAGAAGTTTAGCCCGCTTGTTGTACTGAAGCAACAAAAAGCCATTTGAAAGCATGATTTTCTTTGCAGACTGGTCTGACCTCTGGTGGAATACACACAACTTCCCTAACGGAGGTTGGCTCAGGGTTTCGGTGGTTTGCGAATACGCAGACACTAAAACTGGGGCCCTTGTTAAACCTTGGAGAACTTCTCAAATGAAAAAATCCCTGATCGCATTGGCTGTTTTGGCCGCTTCTGGTGCCGCTATGGCCCAATCTTCTGTCACATTGTTCGGCGTGGTTGACGCGGCTTACTCTGTGGGCAAAGGCTCTATCAGCAACAAAACACAATTGGCCAACTCTGGCTACAACTCCAGCCGTTTGGGCTTCAAAGGTGTTGAAGACCTCGGCGGCGGTATGCGCGCTGAATTCTGGTTGGAAGCTGGCGTGAACAACGACAACGGTACAGGTTCTGCTACTAACGTGCAAAACCAAGCTGTGACTGCTGCTAACGCAGGTACACAAGGTTTGACATTCAACCGTAAATCTACAGTGGGCCTGGTGGGTTCATTGGGCGAATTGCGTTTGGGTCGTGACTACTCTCCCCAGTTCTACGCTGACGCTGTGTACGATCCGTTCGGCACAAACGGCGTTGCTTCTAGCTTGATCGCTTACAACGGTGGCCAAGCTGCTGTTCGTGCATCTAACATGGTTGCATGGCACTCTCCAGTTGTGAACGGCTTCAAAGTGATGGTCGGTTCATACATGGGTGAAAACGCTTCTACAGCTGCTAAAGTCGGTAACGGCAATGGCATCTGGTTGAACTACGCAATGGGCAACGTTGACGTTGGCTACTCTTCTGCCAAAACCACAACTGGTGCTGGTACAGAAGTGAAAACAACTGGCGTGGGCGGTGCTTACAACTTCGGCGTTGCCAAAGTGATGGCTGAGTCCAACACTGTTGCTAACACTGGCGCTGCAGACCTGAAAGGTTCCTTGATCGGTGCTTTGGTCCCAATGGCTGGCGGTACATTCCGTATCTCTTCTGCTTCTTTGAAGCAATCTGGTGCAGAAACAAAGCGCACTTCCATCGGTTTCGTGAAGCCTATGAGCAAGCGCACAGACTTGTACGCTACATACGCACGTAACGCCAACTCCGGTGGCGCTGCTCGTGGTTTGAACGGTGGCGTGACTGCTGCTAACGCTTCTTCCACAGGTTACGACTTCGGCGTGAAGCACTCTTTCTAATTTGACGCTGACGCAAGTCAGTTGATTTAGAAAACTTAAACCCCTACAGTGGCAACACTGTAGGGGTTTTGTTATTTCCGACTTGAATTTTGTGGCATATTCCCAGCTATAAAAAATCTAACCGGAGATCATCGATGCAGTTTGAAGACAACACAACAAGTCGACGCGACCACCTCAAATGGATGGGTGCTGCGGGCTTGTCCGCCGCAGGTTTTCCTGCTTTAGGACAAAGCAGCAATTGGCCCGACAAGCCTGTTCGCTGGGTGGTCCCGTTTGCACCTGGTGGTACTTCCAGCATTGTTGCGCGTTCTATTGGCGCCGAGCTCACCAAGCAGCTGGGCGTACCTTTTGTCATTGACAACAAAGGTGGCGGGGGTGGTGTGCCTGCCATGCAGGAGGCGCTGCGCGCACCTGCCGATGGCTACACCATTGTCATGAGCCACATCGGTTTGATGGCCGTCAATCCGCTGATCTACCCAGACAGCGGGTATGACGTCAACAAAGACTTTACTTCCGTGACACTGCTGTCACGCGTGCCCAGTTTGTTTGTGGTGCACAAAGATGTGCCCGTGAAAGATTTCAAATCTTTTGTGGCCTATGTCAAATCCAAACCAGGGCAAATCAATTACGCCTCTGCAGGCAACGCCAGTGCAGGTCACTTGGCCGTTGAAGCCTTGAAGGTGGCCACGGGCATGTTCATCACGCACATTCCTTACCGCGGCACGGGTCCTGCACTCAATGATGTGTTGGCGGGCCGCATTGAGTTCATGTCGGCAGGAACGCCTGCCCTGTTGCCGCACATCAAAAGTGGTGCACTGAAATGCATCGCAGTGGGCACCACGCAGCGTATTCCTGTGTTGCCCGATGTGCCCACCGTGGCTGAATTGGGTTACAAAGATTTTGAAACTGTTCAGTGGTATGGCATTACCGTGCGCAACGGCACGCCAGTTGAAATCATCAACAAGCTCCAACAAGAGTGTGCCAAGACCATGAAGGCGCCCGAGATCATTACCCGCTATGCCGCCGAAAGCGCCATTCCTGGCGGCGGCTCGCCCGCTGAATACGCCGCGTTCATTGCCAAAGAGCAGGCGCGCTGGAAAGTTGTGGTCGAAAAAGCGCAGATCAAACCGGGTTGATCTGCCAAGCAGGCTCAGTGCCCAGGGCCCTCAGTGCACAATGTTGAGGGCCACCAAAAAGCGCGACACCATGTTGTAGGCCGCTACGGTGGCCACCACCTCCACCACTTTTTCGGGGGTGTAGCGTTTCGTCACCTCCGCCATCAGCGAGGCGGGTACCTCAATGTCGCGGGTCATGTGGTCTGTCAGTGTCAGCAGCAGTTTTTCTTCATCGTTGAAGTTGCTAGACAAGCTCATGTGACGCACATCGTCAATTTTGGCTTGAGAAACCCCAGCTTTCAAAGCGTGTGGCACATGCGCTTCAAATTCAAAGCTGGCTTTGTTCAAAACAGCCACGCGCAGAATCATCAACTCGCGCAAATCTGCTGGCACAGAGGTTTGGTTGCGAACGGCGGTCAGCATGGCCTCCCAGCCTTGCGCAATGGGAGCGCTGTTGAGCAGCACTTGGTAGAGCAAGGAAATTCGACCGCGCTCTTGCAGGATGCGTGCTTCAATTTCCTGGAGTTCGGGTTTGCTTCCCTGTACCACCAAGGGTACGCGGATGTGGTCTGTGGTCATGAGTTGCTTTACAAGTAACCGATACGGGTTGGATGGATGCGCACATTGTATTGACCATCCTGTGCTATGTTCGGCACTCATCCCTCCGTGAGGCGCCCTGCGCGCTTTGTGAGCAGGTGTTTTGACTAAATAGATTGAGTTTGAATGACCATGCGGACTTCCCAACGAACTGTTGCTTTGCTGATCAGCCTGGCCTGGTCTTCTGCCTTCGCCCAAAAAGCGCCCGTTCGCGATGAGTTCTATTGGCTAGGCCAAATGAACAAAGCGACCGCTGTGATCAACAGCGAAGAAGGTTTGTTGGACAAAGCCATGGTTCCCAAAATTACTGCGGGCATTGTCAAGGTCCTAGAAGAGGGGGCGCAACCTGGCGGGCGACGTCCTGCCACGGTCATTTCCTTCGAACCTTTGCTCATCAGGGCGGCAGGTCAAGACGTGACCTTGTTGCATGCAGGACGATCCAGCCAAGACATGCACGCCACTTTTCGTGCCGCCATTTTGAAAGATGATTTGCTATTGCTGGCCGATCAGCTCAACAAAACGTCTGAAACTTTGGTGAAGTTGGCAGAGAAGCATGCCCAAACCATTGTGCCCAACTACACCAATGGTGTGGCAGCACAGCCCAACAGTTTCGGTCACTACCTTTTAGGTCATGCGGCTGGATTTGACCGCGATGCGCAGCGCTTGCGTGAAGCCTATGCCCGAATCGATCGTTCGGCGATGGGAACCACCGTGTTGAATGGCACCAGCTGGCCTTTGAATCGCCAACGCATGGCCAAGTATTTGGGCTTTGCCGCCATGGTGGACAACGCTTACGATGCGGGGCAAATTTCTTCAACAGAGCACCCCGTTGAAGTGGGCGCTGTGATCACGGGCATTGCGTTGCATGTGGGTCATTTTGTTGAAGATGTGATGACGCAATATGCGCAACCCCGTCCTTGGATCTTGTTGCAAGAAGGCGGCGGCAACACGTATGTGTCTAGCGCCATGCCGCAAAAGCGCAACCCTGGCTTGATGAACGATACAAGACGTGATGCCTCCACCGCCATCACCTTGGCCATGGGGCCGGTGCTGCGCGCACACAACATCACGCCCGGCATGGTGGATGCCAAAGATTCAAAAACCAACACAGACATGGTCAAGAGTGCCATTCGCGTTCTACAAGGTTTTGACAAAATATTGAACGGTGTCGTCATCAGCCCCGAGCGCGCTTTGGAAGAACTCAACAGCGACTGGACTGCTTCGCAAGAGCTGGCCGATTTGCTGATGCGCAAATACAAATTGCCCTTCAGGTTGGGTCACCACTTTGCATCGGATGTGGTGGATGTGGCCAAAGCCAAAAACATCAAGCCGCTTGATTTTCCTTATGAAGAGGCGAAGAGAATCTACCGGGATGCCGTGAAAGATTACCCAGGCGCTGCGGTTGAATTGCCCATGAACGAGGCCGAGTTCAAAGAAACATTGAATCCAGTGGCCATTGTGCAAAATCGCCAAACGGCTGGTGGACCTCAAGCAGCAGAGATGAAGCGCATGCTGGCACTGGCCAAGCAAAACAACAAAGACCAAGCACAGTGGATTCAGGCCAAAAAGAATGTCATTGACCAGTCTTTGAAAGCCTTAGACAGCGATTTTGAAAAACTGACAAAAGCACCATGAGGACCATGACAGCGTTTTTGCAAAGCCCTGTGTTGGGTGCCGAGCTTGTGGCGCGTCACTTGCTGGCACTGCTCGTGGCAACATGTTTTCTTGGGCAAGCTGCGCATTCAGAACCCCTCAACATCAAGCCTGCGTCCAATGCCAGCCCGGAGCGCGTTTTGTTTGTGGGCAACAGTTATTTTTATTACAACAACAGCCTTCACAACCACGTCTCGAACCTGGTCAAAGCGGCAGACCCCGCTTTGGGCGCACGGCTCAATTTCAAGTCGAGCACCCTTGGCGGCGCTGCATTGAACCATCACAACTTGGCGCACCTTCTCGCACCCGGTCAAATTGGGGTGTCGCAACCGTTTCAGTGGGTGGTGATGCAGGGCGGCAGTGGCGAGCCCTTGTCACCCAGACGCCGAGAAATTTTTCGCAAAACAGCCCTGGCCAACGCAGACCTCATCCGCGCCAGCGGCGGGCAAGTTGCGCTCTACATGACGCATGCGTATGTCAAGCCACACAAACAGGTGAACGCCCAGAATAGGGTGGCCACTGAATCGATGTACGTTGAGGTTGGCAATGAAATTGAAGCGCTGGTCATTCCAGTGGGCTTGGCATTTGAAGAAGCCTATCGACGCATGCCGGCGCTGCGTTTTCATCACCCGGACGGCACACACCCTTCATTGTTGGGCACCTATTTGGCAGCCTGCACCACCTATGCCACCCTGTACGGCCGCTCGCCTGTTGGCAATGCGTACCGCGCTGAAGGCTTGATTGATGAGGCCTTGGCCACGCAATTGCAGCAAGTGGCCCAAGACGTTGTGACACAATTCTTTCAACGCTCTTAAACAACATCTCATATGCCACAGCGCTTCAGTCGACGATTTGGGCTTGTGATTGTCATGGCCTTGGCGCTGCTGGGTTTGCAAGCCTGCAACCATTTGCCTGACAAGCACGTGTCACTTGCCCCTGCCGAAGAAACCATCTGGCAGCCTGAAGATCAATTGAAATGGGACCTTGTCAAAATACCAGGCAAGGTGACCACGCAATATTCTGTGGTGAGGCTGAGCAATCGCAGCGCCTTGATGGCCAGCGCCACGTCCTCTGCCAGCATGTTGCGCAAAGACTTGCGAATTGAGCCGGCAAACTTGAACCGTTTGATTTTTTCGTGGCAGGTTCAAAAATTGATTGAGGGTGCCGACATGGCACACCGAGATCACGACGACTCGCCTGTTCGATTGGTGCTGGCTTTCGATGGCGACCGAAGTTTGTTTTCGCAAAAAAATGCCATGCTCAGTGAGCTGTCACATGCCCTAACAGGGCGCCCCATGCCCTATGCCACGTTGATGTATGTGTGGAGCAACCACCATTCTGTGGAATCGGTCATCCACAATCCGCGCACGGATCGAATACGCAAAATTGTGGTGGAGTCGGGTGCGCACCGCCTCAAGGAATGGGCCTCTTATGAGCGCAACATTCGCCAGGATTATGAAAAAGCCTTTGGTGAACCCCCTGGCGCCCTCATTGGCATCGGTTTGATGACGGACAGTGACAACACGCGAAGCCATGCTCAAGCATGGTACGGCCCCATTCGCTTGCAGTGAGGACATGCCATTTTGACAAGTCATTGCCTGGACGATTTGAGTTCCCCAAAGTGGGGATTCCCCTTCTTCCAAAGCGGGCCTGTTTGTTGCATAGTTCAGGCTTAGTTTTGAGGGAATTGAATGTTTGCTTTTGTCATTCAACGTCTGATTCAGGCGGTCATGGTCATGGTTTCGGTGGCGTTCATCGCATTTTTGTTGTTCCAGTATGTGGGCGACCCCGTGTTGTTCATCTTGGGTCAAGATGCCACCGCCGATCAAATTACCGCATTGCGCAAAGATTTGGGTTTAGACCAACCCTTTGTGGTGCAGTTCTGGCACTTTTTGGTCAATGCTGCACAAGGTGAGTTTGGCATCAGCTTGCGCCAAGGCGCCAAGGTGTCACAACTCATTGCAGACCGCTTTCCAGCCACGCTGGAGTTGGCCTTGATGGCGGCCAGCATGGCTTTGCTCATTGGCATCCCCATGGGTGTTTATGCAGCCTTAAGACGCGGTTCATTTGGCAGCCAGCTGCTCATGACCTTGTCCTTGTTGGGGGTGTCCTTGCCCACCTTCCTCATTGGCATCTTGTTGATTTTGTTTTTCGCCGTCTTGCTGGGTTGGTTTCCCAGCTTTGGCCGGGGTGATGTGGTCAAAATTGGTTGGTGGAGTACAGGTTTGCTCACCGCCAAAGGCTGGCACCACATTGTTTTGCCAGCGCTCACGCTTACGGTGTTTCAGCTCACCCTGATCATGCGCTTGGTCCGCGCCGAAATGCTGGAAGTGCTGCGCACCGACTACATCAAGTTTGCGCGCGCCCGTGGTTTGTCCAACCGTGCCATCCACTTTGGCCATGCCCTTAAAAACACCTTGGTGCCCGTGATGACCATCACCGGTTTGCAATTGGGCGGCCTCATTGCGTTTGCCATCATCACCGAGACCGTGTTTCAGTGGCCAGGCATGGGCTTGTTGTTCATTCAAGCGGTCACGTTTGCCGACATCCCTGTCATGGCGGCCTACCTTTGCTTGATTGCCCTTATCTTTGTGGTGATCAACTTGATTGTTGACCTGTTGTACTTTTTGGTGGATCCGCGTTTGCGTGTGGGCAAAGCAGGGGGGCACTGAGCATGTTGCGCAACAGTTCTTTAGAAGTAAATGCTGGCGATGCAGGCTTACAAGGCGCGTCTTTGAAAAATGCTTTGGCGCAAGGCAGAGCCTTTGCACACATTGCCAAGTTTCACCCCGAACTCACAGCGTTTCGACGCGATCTGCACGCCAACCCCGAGTTGGGTTTTGAAGAAATTTACACCTCCGCCCGCGTCATTGAAGCACTCAAAGTGTCTGGCGTTGATGCCATTCACACAGGCATTGGCAAAACGGGTGTGGTGGCTTTGGTTCATGGCCAAGGACGCAGCGCCCAAAACCCAGGCCGCATGATTGGCTTGCGCGCCGACATGGATGCACTGCCGTTGCCCGAACACAACGAGAGTTTGTGGAAGTCCAAAAATTCAGGCCTCATGCATGCCTGTGGCCACGACGGTCACACCGCCATGTTGTTGGGTGCGGCCCGCTATTTGGCCGAGACGCGACAGTTTGATGGCACCGCCGTCATGATTTTTCAGCCAGGCGAAGAGGGCTACGCCGGTGCGCGTGCCATGATGGAAGATGGTTTGTTTGACCGTTTCCCTTGCGAGCAAGTTTATGCTCAGCACAACTCGCCCGACACGCCGCTAGGCGTCATTGGTGTCACGCCTGGTCCCATGCAAGCGGCCGCTGACACCATTCGCATTCACATCACGGGCAAAGGCGGTCATGGCGCCAGACCGCATCAAGCGGTAGATCCTGTGTTGGTCGCAGCGCACATCATCACAGCGGCGCAAAGCATTGTGTCGCGCAGCTTGTCTGCCTTTGACCAAGCGGTGATCAGCATTTGCTCGATGCAGGCCGGTCACCCCACGGCCACCAGCGTCATTCCTGGCGAAGCCACCTTGGTGGGCACTGTGCGCACCTACAACGAGGGGGTGCAACAAACCATTGAAAACCGTTTGCGTCAATTGTGCGAATCGGTGGCCCATGGTTTTGGGGCCACGGCGCAGCTCACCTACACCCGCGGTTATCCCGCCACGGTCAATACCGTGCCCGAAGCCAGCTTTGCAGCCGACGTGGCCACCACCTTGGTGGGGGCCGATCGGGTTTGGCGCAACATGCCGCCCAGCATGGGCGCAGAAGATTTCTCGTTCATGTTGCAAGCCAAGCCGGGGGCCTATTTGCGCGTGGGGCAAGGCGCCGTCGATGGCCCAGGCCCTCACCCCTTGCACAACAGTCGCTACGATTTCAACGATGCCATTTTGCCTTTAGGGGCTGCCTTGCACGCCAGTCTGGTGGAGCATGCGCTGCCACTGTCTGGCGCCTAAGTCTTTGGCCTTGTAGACCCTCATTCAGAAAGATTCAGACGGCATGTCCAATCCCATTTCACGTTGGCTCAACAGCGATGTTGGCTACAGTTTCAAGCAATCCAAAACGGCCATGGCTGCGGCAGTGATTGCTTTCATTTTTATTTTCTGTGCGGTGTTTGCCAAGTGGGTGGCACCTTACAACCCCTTTGACGCTGCCAGCTTGGAGCTGATGGATGCGCGCTTGCCGCCGGCTTGGTCGGCTGAAGGTTCAGCCAAATACCTACTGGGCACCGACGATCAAGGTCGTGACATCTTGTCTGCCTTGATGTATGGCACTCGCATTTCTTTGGTGGTGGGTTTTGCTTCTGTCATTGTTTCTTTGGTGGTTGGCGTCGGCTTGGGTTTGATTGCGGGCTTTCGAGGTGGTTGGATCGATGCCGTTCTCATGCGTTTGTGCGATGTGATGTTGTCGTTTCCGGCCATCTTGGTCGCGCTGTTGATTGCGGGTGTGGGTCGTGCGTTGTTTCCTGATGCCGATGACTCCTTGGCCTTTGGCGTGTTGATCATTTCCATCTCGCTCACGGGCTGGGTTCAATATGCACGCACGGTGCGCGGCACCACCTTGGTCGAGCGCAACAAAGAGTACGTGCAAGCAGCGCGCGTCACAGGTGTCGCGCCGCTGCGCATCATGCTGCGCCATGTCTTGCCCAATGTGTTGGGGCCTGTCATGGTGCTGGCCACCATTCAAGTGGCCACTGCCATCATCACCGAAGCTACGTTGTCGTTTTTGGGTGTGGGCGTACCGCCTACCTCGCCATCCTTGGGCACCCTCATTCGCATTGGCAATGACTTCTTGTTTTCCGGAGAATGGTGGATCACCATTTTCCCAGGCGTGACCTTGGTGCTCATTGCCTTGTCTGTGAACTTGTTGGGTGATTGGCTGCGCGATGCCTTGAACCCCCGTTTGCGTTGATCCCCTATTTCTTTGACGGGTTGTCATGAGTCTTCTACAAGTTAAAAATTTGGTGGTGGAGTTTCCCAGCCGACACGGCACTTTGCGTGCGTTGGACGAGATTTCATTTGAAATTGCGCCCGGAGAAATCTTGGGCGTGGTGGGTGAGTCGGGTGCAGGCAAGTCCCTCACAGGCGCTTCCATCATTGGCTTGCTCGAGCCACCAGGCCGCGTGGCCAGTGGTGAAATTGTGTTGCAAGGTCAACGCATCGACAATTTGAACAACGACCAAATGCGCAGCATTCGGGGTCGTAAAATTGGTGCTATTTTTCAAGATCCTTTAACTTCACTGAACCCTTTGTATTCTGTTGGCAAGCAATTGGTCGAAACCATTCAAGCGCATTTGCCGGTGTCCGATCAGGAGGCGCGCCAACGTGCCATTGCCTTGTTGCAAGACACGGGCATTCCTGCTGCTGCCGAGCGAATCGATCACTACCCCCATCAGTTTTCGGGTGGCATGCGTCAGCGTGTGGTCATTGCTTTGGCCTTGGCGGCCGAGCCGCAACTCATTGTGGCCGACGAACCTACCACCGCCTTAGACGTGTCCATTCAAGCGCAGATCATCAGCTTGCTCAAAAACATTTGCAAAAAACGAGGCGCCGCCGTGATGCTCATCACGCACGACATGGGTGTGATTGCCGAAACCTGCGACCGCGTGGCCGTGATGTATGCAGGCCGCATTGTGGAAGTAGGCCCCGTGCATCAGGTGATCAATCATCCGGAGCATCCCTACACCGCTGGTTTGATGGCCTCTATTCCAGACATGGATGTCGATCGTGAACGTTTGAACCAAATTGATGGCGCTATGCCGCGTCTGAATGCCATCCCCACAGGTTGCGCTTTCAATCCGCGTTGCACACAAGCGTTTGAGCGTTGCAGGCAAGAGCGGCCAGAGTTAACCCAGGTCACCAAATCCGACCAGAGTGGACAAACACATGTGGCCTGCTGGTTGCAAAACGAAGTGACGACGGAGGTGGCGCAATGAGTCAACACAATGCTTCTTCCAATCAGCAGCCGCTGGTGGTGGCACACGACTTGGCCAAAACCTTTGACGTGTCTGCGCCGTGGCTCAGTCGCGTGATTGAACGCAAGCCTCGCCAATTGCTGAAGGCCGTGGACGGCGTCAGCTTTGAAATTGAACGCGGCAAAACACTCGCCTTGGTGGGTGAATCCGGTTGCGGCAAAAGCACCGTGGCGCGCTTGTTGGTGGGCTTGTACGAGCCCACCCGTGGTGGACTCACTTTTGATGGTGAAGATGCCCACGCCGCATTCAAGTCAGATGATGCCAAGGCCATGCGCAAGCGCATTCAGATGATTTTTCAAGACCCGTATGCCAGCTTGAATCCGCGCTGGACGGTGGAAGCCATTGTGGGCGAGCCCTTGAAAGAACATGGCCTGATTCACGATGAGCAAGAACTGAAGGCCCGCGTGGCCGAGTTGTTGCAGTCGGTCGGTTTGTCTGCACTCGACATGGTGAAATATCCGCACCAATTCTCAGGCGGTCAACGCCAGCGCATTTCCATTGCGCGCGCATTGGCCACCGCACCCGAGTTTTTGGTGTGTGATGAACCGACGTCTGCGTTGGACGTGAGCGTGCAAGCGCAAGTGCTCAACATCATGAAAGATTTACAGCGCGAGCGTGGTCTGACGTATTTGTTCATTTCGCACAACCTCGCGGTGGTGCGCCATGTGAGCGACAACGTGGGTGTGATGTATTTGGGCCAGTTGGTGGAGTTGGCCGACAAACACAGTTTGTTCAGCAACCCGCAGCATCCCTATACGCGCATGCTGCTCGATGCCATTCCCAAAATGAAAGACACTGGCCGTGCGCGAACGCCAGTGCAGGGCGAGGTGCCCAACCCCCTCAACCCACCACCCGGTTGCAGCTTCAATCCTCGTTGCCCCTTGGTCAATGAGCGTTGCAGAACCGAGCGCCCTGTGCTGAAAAGCATCAAGGGCATCAAGATTGCGTGCCATGCGGTGGAAGAGGGGCGGCATTGATTCGTTAAGGATCGCTTGATGGCGCGGCTCTGACGTCGCTTTTCAAGGTGCAAAAAAAAGACGCTCCTCGGAGCGTCTTTTTCATGGTGAGAGCTGAATGAATCAGTTCACGGTCACCCATTTCATTTTGGGCGCATCGTTGGAGTCGTGCGTCATGGTGACATTTTTCTTCATGGCCCATGGGCG
>JAHEBO010000011.1:5615-97435 GCA_024642215.1 Limnohabitans sp. | reverse complement strand
CAGGCTCGCTGGTAGCGGCCACCACGGTGCCGCCGGGGCACATGCAAAAGCTGTAAACCGCACGACCGTTTTGCGCATGGTGCACCAGTTTGTAATCGGCTGCACCCAGCAAAGGATGGCCAGCATGACGTCCCCACCTTGCAGCATCAATCACACTTTGCGGATGTTCAATGCGAACGCCCACCGAGAAGGCTTTGGCCTCCATGTAAACGCCGCGCTCGTACAGCAAGGTGAAGGTGTCGCGCGAACTGTGTCCCAAAGCCAGCACCACATGCTGGGTGGCCAAGTGTGAACGTTTGCCCGTGTTGCGATCTTCCATGTGCAGGCCAGTGACTTGTCGGCCGTGCGCTGTGGTTTCAATGTCGATGTCGACCACGCGTTGCTCAAACCGCACTTCACCGCCCATGGCAATGATTTGCTCTCGCAAGTTTTCCACCACCTTGACCAATTTGAAGGTGCCGATGTGAGGATGGGCTGCAAACAAAATGTCGCTAGGTGCACCCGCTTGCACAAATTCGTTCATGACCTTGCGGCCTAAATGGCGCGGGTCTTTGATTTGGCTGTAAAGCTTGCCGTCGGAGAAGGTGCCAGCGCCCCCTTCGCCAAACTGCACATTGCTTTCGGGGTTGAGTGTTTTTTTGCGCCACAAACCCCAGGTGTCTTTGGTGCGTTGGCGTACAGGGCTGCCGCGTTCAATGACGATGGGTTTGAATCCCATTTGCGCCAAGCTCAAGGCTGCAAAAATACCGCAAGGGCCAAAGCCCACCACCACGGGGCGTTCACCTTCTTCCAAGCCAAAGTTGGAAGGTGCATGACAAGGCGCCTGCCAAGTCATGTTGGGAGTGGCTTGAATGTGAGGGTTGCCAGAAAACTGCTTGAGCAGCGACGCCTCTGCTGCAGGATCTTTCAAGGTGATGTCCGCAATGAACACCGCCAACAGATCGGCTTTGCGTGCGTCGAAGCTGCGTTTGAACACATTCAGTTGGTCAATCGCCAACACCTCGATGTCCAGTGCGTTTGCGGCCAGTTGGCGCAGCGCTGCCTCGGGGTGAGGGGGCGGAATGCGATCTTCGTCAGTTTCTGACGGGGCATCAGCGGCGCGGCGCACTTCGACTGGCAATGCAGTCAAAGGCAATTTGAGTTCTGAGATTCGAATCATGGCAGTCGATCAATGGGCTTGTGGTTATCAAGCAGACCCGCCAATTATCGCGCGAGATGCAAAGCAAGGAAACCCTGCTTGGCATCCGCAGGCGCTGATATTTAGTTTGGCAAGAAGCCTTCGATGGACAAGTAACGCTCACCCGTGTCGTAGTTAAAGCCCAGCACGGTGGAGCCGGCAGGCAACTCTTTCAATTTTTGAGCAATGGCGGCCAAGGTGGCACCTGAAGAAATGCCCACCAACAAGCCTTCTTCACGCGCAGAGCGGCGTGCGTATTCGCGCGCGTCTTCGGCATCCACTTGAATCACGCCATCCAGCAAACGGGTGTCCAGATTTTGAGGAATGAAGCCCGCGCCAATGCCTTGGATGGGATGGGGTGCCGGTGCGCCGCCAGAGATCACAGGCGACGCGGTGGGTTCGACGGCAAACACTTTGAGCTGCGGAAATTTGGCCTTCAAAACTTTGGCGGTACCCGTCAAGTGGCCACCGGTGCCGACGCCTGTGATGATGGCGTCGATGCCTTCGGGAAAGTCCGCCAAAATTTCTTGCGCTGTGGTGCGTACGTGGATGTCGATGTTGGCAGGGTTGTTGAATTGTTGTGGCATCCAAGCGCCCGGCGTGCTGGCCACCAATTCTTCAGCGCGAGCAATGGCGCCCTTCATGCCTTTTTCGCGTGGCGTGAGGTCGAAGGTGGCGCCGTAGGCCAGCATCAAGCGGCGGCGTTCAATCGACATGCTGTCGGGCATGACCAAGACCAATTTGTAGCCCTTGACGGCCGCCACCATGGCCAAGCCAATGCCGGTGTTGCCCGAGGTGGGTTCAATGATGGTGCCCCCTGCTTTGAGGGCGCCAGTTTTTTCGGCATCTTCCACCATGGCCAAGGCAATGCGGTCTTTCACAGAACCGCCGGGGTTGCTGCGCTCAGATTTGATCCACACATTGGCATTGGCGCCAAACAGTTTGTTGATGCGAATGTGGGGCGTGTTGCCAATGGTCTGTAAGACGTTTTGCGCTTTCATGATCGCGGTCCTTGGGGTGTAGTGAGGAATGATTCAAATGACTGAGACGGATTTTGACCTACTTGTTCTGTCAATTCCTGCATATGGTTATGCCGCAAGGCGATAATGCGGGTGTGAAGCCTGCCAGACCGTCGCTGGTGCTAGCTGAATTTTGAGGGCGCAAGCCCTCATCACGATGCCATGGTTCAAGAATTTCTTGGACCATGGGCCGAAAGGCCGCACTGGAGGAACGTCCGGACTGCACAGGACAGCGTAGGAGGTAACACCTCTCCACCGAAAGGCCGCAAGGCACCAAGGTGAGGATTAGAGCAACAGAGACGAGCCGATTCAGTTCGGGTGAAACGGGCAATCTCTACGCGCAGCAATACCAAATAGGCACACGTTGATCTGGTTCCGGAGAGTGTGCGGGTAGGTAGCACCGAGCCGAGTGGGCAACCCTCGGCCCAGAGTAATGGCGGTCACATTGGGGGCAACTCCAATGCACAGAATCCGGCTTATCGGTGGGCTTCACACTTATTCAATCAGCCAACTCAAGGCCCAAAAAAAACGCGCGCCAGACAATCTGGTGCGCGTTTTGGCGTTGTGAACGCTTGAAGCTTAGCGGGTGGGTACCAAGCTGGCCGCCAAGGCAAACACCGAGTTAGGCACGTTCATTTTGACGGGCTGGCTTTTGGGCTTGGCAAACACGCCGCGCTTGACCACGGAGGGTGCAGGCTCGACCGTCACGCCTTTTGCGCGTTGCTCAGAGACCAACTGACGCAAGCTGATGGACTGCAAATGCGCCAACATTTTTTCGTTGAGGCTGGCCCACAAATCGCTGCTCATCCAAGTGCTCGCTTCAGCGTTGCTGGCGTCTTCAGACTCTGCAGAGCTGTCCACGGCACTGACGATGTCGGCCATGGTGATTTTTTCGGCACTGCGTGCCAAAGAATAACCGCCGCCAGGTCCGCGTGTGCTTTCCACCAACTGGTGATGGCGCAATTTACTGAACAACTGTTCCAAATAGGAGAGTGAAATTTGGTGACGCTCGCTAATGGCCGAGAGCGAAACGGGGCCGCGATCTTCGCGCAAGGCGACATCGATCATGGCCGTCACGGCAAAACGACTTTTGGTGCTCAAACGCATGTTATTTTTCCTTTCAGCGCAAGCTACGAACATTCATGTGAATATTCTCTCAAACTTACATGCCAATTGAGGATGACCTGATGAATTTCAAGGGCTTCAAGGGCCTGAATGTCGCAAATTTGTGCAAAAACAGGGGTTTTTTTCAGAATCGTTCGTAGGGCATCAGGGCGCGCCATTGGCCAGGCGCCAAAGGTGCCATCAAAACTCGGCCCATGCGAACCCTTTTGAGACCGATCAAGCGAAGGCCTGCATTTTCAATGACACCAGCGGCATACCCAGGCTGGTAGCCCTTAAATGCCATGCGCAAACCCGTCTTCTTCGGGTTTTCGCTGTTGATGCTGGTTTTGAGGCCGGTGGGGCACATGTCGTCCAATTGGTCTTCGCTGACAGCGCCTTGTACTTCGGCCAGCATTTCATGCTCCAAGGGCGAGCGCTGGTCTTGCAATTTGCGCAGCATGCTGGGGTCTTCGGTGAGCACCACCAGGCCAGTGGCGGCATCTTCTAGGGCCGCAGCGCATTGCAACAATTTTTGGTGGCGGGCTGTGAAGTTGATGCCTGATCGGTCTTGGTTCGATCGCATCTCAGATGAGAGGCTAGACCAAACGCTGTTCTTGTTCTGAGGCACACAAGTTTGACCTGCCGTTTTGTGCAAGATGATGGTCAGCAGCGGTACTTTGCCGCGTTGGGCGGTGCTGTGAATGTCGATGAGCTCGTCTGTCACCCGATGCGCTGGCTCGTCTACCACCACGTTGTTGACCTTGACCCAGCCACCCACAATCACTTGTTCGGCTTCACTGCGTGAGCATTTCAAAATATCGGCCACGCGTTTGGCCAGGCGAATGCCTTCGATGGAGTTCATGAGTAGGGTGTTCAGTTGTTGCCAGGCGGCATGGACTGGATGCGGTCCACGTGGGCTTGTAAAGATCGGGCAGCCACCGGCCACAAGCGTTCCGGCACGTCGTCGTAGGCGTGTGCAACCCACTCCTCGAGCGTGCCATGCGGTAAGGCACGCATGGCTGCGATGACTTTGGCTTCGCGCTTTAAGCGATGCGCTTTCAGTTGGGCAATGGCTTGCGCTGCAAAACCCAAGACATAGCCGTGGGCTGGCAAGATGAACTCGAGGGCGTGGGTGCGGCATTCAGCGGCCAACAAGTCTAGCGAGTCGAGGTAATCATTCATGCCACCGTCTGGCGGATTGACCACGGTGGTGCTGCCATTGAGCACATGGTCACCCGAAAACAGCAAGCCGTCTTCTAGCAAGGCCAAGCACAGGTGGTTGGCAGCATGGCCAGGGGTGTGCAGCACCTTGAGGCTGTGTTCGCCGACTTGCAAGATTTCACCGTGGACCAATGAACGATCGGGTGTGAATTGACTTTGTGCGTTAGCGGTGCTGGCAGAGGGCAAGCCCAAAACAGGTGGCATGCCCCATGAAGAATCTTTGCACAAGGTCTGCAAAGGCTTTGCGCCAGGTGAGTGATCGGGGTGCGAGTGCGTGCACACAATCATGCGAATTTGGCCGCTGGTGGCACGCCAAATTTTGTCCAAGTGATCGGGGTCGGCTGGGCCTGGATCAATCACGATGTAACCGCTGTGAGGGTCGCCCACCCAATAGGTGTTGGTACCGGGGCCGGTCATCACACCGGGGTTGGGCGCGGTAAGACGTTGCACATTTTTGAGCAAGGCCACGGGGTGATCGGACTGCCAATCGAGGTGGTGCACGATTTGACCATCGGGGCTGGTGAGGGCCAATTCGCCATAGGGCGATTCGTGCTCCATGTAGCGCTCTTCTTTACCAGTCAACCAACCCGCGCGCGGGCAGCTGGTCCACAAGGGCTCGTCGTTGACGGCGCAGGCGTCCAACACGGCTTGCACATTGGCAAAGGGCGTGAGGCGCTGCAAAGTGCGAATGGTGGGGAAGATGATGAAAAAGTCGCCGGCTTCGTGGCGCTTGAGGGCGTCGGCGGGCCTGACCCACACAGGCTCAAATTGTTCCGATTCGTCGGCCACGGGCGTTTGATCTTCTGGCATGCGTGCCACCAAAAAGGGCACATCAAAGCGTTTGGGCAAATCGCGGTCGGTGATCCAATGGGCCAGCACAAAGACTTGATCTGCGGCCAGCTTCATGCCGTGTTCGGCGCATTGCGCGGCAAAGGGTCGGCTGCGGTCGAGCAGGGCAATGTCTTGCGCCTTGGCCATGCTTTGGTCTGAGCGGTAGGCCAGCAAAATGCCCAGCTCTTCAAAGCTTTCGCGAATGGCCGCTATGGCTTGTGTGAGGTGCAGGTCACTTTGGGTAGGCCGGCGCAGGGCTTGGTGATGTGAGACCGCATCGAGCGCATCAATGCCACCGCCTGGAAATACATAAGCGCCAGGTGCAAAACTGGCTGTGAGCGAGCGCCGCGTCATGAGGACTTCGAGGCCTTGGGCACTGTCGCGCAGCAACAGCACCGTGGCGGCCGGCCTTGTGGCGGCGGGTTCTCGCTGGGGATGCAAAAGTTGTTGAGGTCTGACCATGGCAGGATTATCGGGCCTAGTGCCGTACTTGTCGCCTTCGTTGACGCGCTTTGTTCAAACCACGCCCCGAACCGACGATAATTCGGCCATGCGAATTCGCTTTACCAAAATGCAGGGCGCGGGCAACGATTTTGTGGTGCTCGATGAAACCCGTGCGCGTTTCAATTTCACGACCGCCCAATACCGCTTCTTGGCTGACCGCCATTTTGGCGTGGGTGCCGATCAAATTCTGACGGTGCGCCCTGCGCCCAACGACACACTCGATTTTGAATACGTGATTCACAACGCCGATGGCGGCGAGGTGGAGCACTGTGGCAATGGCGCGCGTTGCTTCGTGCGTTATGTGCGCGACAAAGGCCTGACCACCAAAGACCGCGTTCGTGTGAAAGTTCAGCAAGGCGAGATTGAATTGCAAATGAACGCCGATGGCCGCGTCACCGTCAACATGGGTGCGCCCATTTTGGATTTGCCCAAGGTGCCGTTCAAAGCGGATGGCTTGAAGCACACCTTGGTCAATGGCTGCGAAGTTTGGCAATTGCCTTTGAAAGCTGCGAAGACAGAATCTGAAGCGCATGTGGCCGTGGTGTCGATGGGCAACCCGCATGCCGTTCAGGTGGTGGACAACGTGGACACAGCGCCCGTTCTCACCCACGGCCCTTTGATCGAACACCATCCTTCATTTCCCAATCGCGTCAATGCAGGTTTCATGCAAATTGTGAGTCGCGACACCGTGCGCTTGCGCGTGTTTGAGCGCGGTGCTGGCGAAACCTTGGCCTGCGGCACAGGTGCTTGCGCTGCCGTGGTGGCCGGTATTCGCATGGGCTTGCTCAACCCCAAAGTGGATGTGCAAACCCATGGCGGCACCCTCACCATTGAATGGCAAGGCCTTGCCAAAAACGATCTGTCGCAAGCTGTCTTCATGACCGGCCCCGCCACATCGGTGTTTGAAGGCGAGATTGACGTTCCCAACCTACCTTGATTTGAAAGACAGGCATGACCCCCACCTCTATCAATCCGATGAATCCCATCACCGAAGATGACATCGCTGATTTTTTGGCCAATACGCCTGACTTTTTTGAGCGACATGCACAGTTGCTCGCCTCCGTGCAATTGCTCAGCCCCGACAATCACCGTTCGGTGAGCTTGCAAGAGCGCCAAGCGCAAATGCTGCGCGACAAAATTCGTGCTTTGGAAATGCGCATCATGGAGATGATTCGCCATGGCAACGAAAACATGATCATCACCGAGAAGTTGCAAAAGTGGGCTTGTGAGTTGTTGCAGACGCCTGCTGCTGAGCGCGTGCCCTCTGCTTTGAAAAACATTGAAGCGCGTTTTCAGGTGCCGCAAGTGGGTGTGCGTTTGTGGGGGGTGTCAGACGCATTTGTGCATGCGGATTACAGTCAAAACGTCAGCGAAGAAGTGAAGCTGGCGGCAGCCAGTTTTGCGACGCCTTTTGTCGGTGCCAGCTCTGGTGTGGAAGCGGTGCAGTGGCTGCAAGAGCCCGCACAAGCCGCCTCGGTGGCCTTGTTGCCTTTGCGCCTGAGCAAAGACCAAGCCCCGTTTGGTTTGTTGGTGCTGGCCTCGCCCGATGCGCAACGCTTCCACAGTGGCATGGGCACCGATTTCTTGGAGCACTTGGCTGAGTTGTGCAGCGCGGCCTTGTCGGCTTTGTTGCCCTCTAAGGACTGAGGCCCTCAGCATGGACGAGCGCGTCGCTCGTTACTTAGACCATGTGCGTTTTGAAAAACGCTTGGCCGAGCGAACCACGACGCTGTATTCGTTAGACCTGCAAAAACTGACTGAGTTGGCGCAGGCTGCCAACGTCGATTTGGCACAAGTTCAAACCTTGCATGTGCGCCGGTGGGTGGCGCAAATGCACAGCGGCGGCCGCACGGGCCGCGGCATTGCCCTCATCTTGTCGGGTTGGCGCGGCTTCTACCATTGGCTGGCCCGTGAAAGTCTCATATTGCATAACCCCGTTGAAGGTGTGCGCGCGCCCAAAGTGGCCAAACCCTTGCCCAAAGCCTTGGGGGTGGACGAAGCGGTGCAATTGGCCGAGCACACCGAAGAGGCAGACGATCCTTGGTTAGAAGCGCGCGATGCTGCCATGGTGGAGCTGTTGTATGGGTGCGGCTTGCGTGTGGCAGAGCTCACGGGTTTGGATGTGGTGGCCAGCACGGAAGCCTCGAAGAAGGGTCGAGGCTGGATCGATTTGCAAGGTGCCGAGGTGATGGTGCAAGGCAAAGGCGGCAAGCGCAGAACAGTGCCTTTGGGGCAGGCGGCCATCAAGGCGCTTGAAAGCTGGTTGCCTTTGCGCAGCCAAGCCGTGGGCATGATGACGCAATCGGAGTCCGGCTTGTCGGATGCAGCGCTAGCGCTGTTTCCAGGCAAGCATGGCACGCGCCTGACGGCACAGTCCGTATGGCAACGCCTCAAGCGCCGCAGCTTGTTGGCTGGCTTGGCCACACCGGTGCATCCGCACATGTTGCGTCATTCGTTTGCCAGCCATGTGCTGCAATCAAGCAGCGATTTGCGCGCGGTGCAAGAGCTGCTGGGCCATGCCAACATCAGCACCACGCAGGTCTACACGCGCTTGGACTTTCAGCATTTGGCCAAGGCTTATGACGCGGCGCACCCCCGGGCCAAGCGCGGCGCTGGCAACGCTGAGAAAAAATAATCGGCAGCAAGGCCAGGTGTTTTGAGCCGCTCGGAGTGGGACAATGGCGGCATGAAAACGATTCAACTCAAAGCCGGCAAAGAACGCTCTTTGCAACGCCAACACCCCTGGATTTTTGAGTCGGCCATTGCCAAGGGCAGTGGCGATGCCGGTGAAACCGTGCGTGTGGAATCTCATGACGGTGTGTTTTTGGCGTGGGCGGCTTTCAGCCCCACCTCCCGCATTCGCGCCAGGGTGTGGAGCTTTGATGAAGCGCAGCGCATTGATGCTGCCTTCATTGAAGGGCTGGTTCACAAATCGGTGCAAGCGCGCAGTTTGTTTGACATTCAAAGCAATGGCATGCGTTTGGTTCACGGTGAATCCGATGGTCTGCCTGGTTTGGTGGTGGATCGCTATGACGACACCTTGGTGGCGCAATTTACCTCTTGTGGCACTGAGCGGTTTAAGGGTGTGATGGCCGACGCGCTGCTCAAAGCCACAGGCTTGACCAAGCTGTATGAGCGCTCGGACGCCAATGTGCGCTCACTGGAAGGTTTGCCTGAGGTGACGGGTTGGCTGCGGGGGGAGGGGCCCACAGAGATCACGCTCCAAGAGCATCGGTGGCAGCTGTCGCTGAACATTGCAGAAGGTCATAAGACGGGTTTTTATTTGGATCAGCGTGACAGTCGTTATCGCTTTTACCAACACACCTTGTTTCGCAAATTTCAGCGTGTGCTCAATTGCTATTGCTACACCGGTGGGTTCAGCGTGGCGGCTTTGGCCGGGGGCGCAGCGCATGTCACGTCCATTGATTCATCGGGGCCTTCTTTGGAAAAAGCCAAGGCCAATGTGTTGTTGAATGGCTTTGAGTTGTCGCGCACCACGTTCATGGATGCGGATGTCAATGCGTCGCTGCGTTCGTTCATTGAGCAGGGAGTGCAGTTTGATGCCATTGTGCTAGACCCGCCTAAGTTTGCACCGACAGCGGCGCATGCCGATCGGGCTGCGCGGGCTTACAAGGACATCAATCGCTTGGCGTTTAAGTTGCTGGCGCCTGGGGGGGAGTTGTTCACTTACTCTTGCTCGGGTGGCATCAGTGCCGATTTGTTTCACAAGATTGTGGCGTCGGCTGGGACGGATGCGGGGGTGGATGGGTACATCAGTGAGCGCTTGCAGGGGGCGCCGGATCATCCGATGACGGTTTATTTTCCTGAAGGGGAATATCTCAAGGGCTTGGTGGTGGTGAAGAAGCTTTGAGACTTTGTTTCTCTCGCAAGCAGGACGAGGATGCCATGGGCGGGCGCCTCATACTGGGGTACCAGAAATCGTTGCCCACCCATGACATCCTCGTCCTGCTGGGTTTTTTCTGGGGTGGGTACACTTCAGTCCTCTATTGTTTTCTGTCTCTCGGAGTATTTCCATGGCTTTGATTCCTGCAACCATCCTGACGGGCTTTTTGGGCTCGGGTAAAACGACGCTGCTCAAGCGGGTGTTGACGGAGGCGCATGGCCAGAAGATTGCCATCATTGAGAATGAGTTTGGCGAAGAGAACATTGACAACGACATTCTGGTGTCGGACACCAACGAGCAAATCATTCAAATGAGCAATGGGTGCATTTGCTGCACCATTCGGGAAGATTTGCGAACCACTTTGCAAACGCTGGCTGCTCAAAAGCGCAAAGGGGAATTGAACTTTGACCGCGTGGTCATTGAAACCACGGGCTTGGCCGATCCGGGGCCTGTGGCGCAAACCTTTTTCATGGACGACGAGATTGCCGAGAGCTTTTTGCTGGACTCGATCCTCACGCTGGTGGATGCCAAGCATGCGGCGCAGCAACTGAACGATCGCCAAGAAGCGCGTCGTCAAGTGGGTTTTGCCGATCAAATTTTCATCAGCAAGGCCGACTTGGTGTCACCTCAAGAGCTGGAAGCGCTGCAACACCGTTTGGCGCACATGAACCCCCGTGCGCCTCAAAAGGTGGTGCATTTTGGCGACGTGTCTTTGGCGGAAGTGTTTGATTTGCGTGGTTTCAACTTGAATGCCAAGCTCGACATCGACCCCGACTTTCTGAAAGAAGAAGCGCCACATGTGCACGATGAGCACTGCGGACACGATCATGAGCATGGTCACGAGCATCATGATCATCATGACCACGAACATGGTGAGCACTGCAATCACCCCTCGCACCAAGGGGAGGGCCATGGTCACCACCATCACTTTGACGATGATGTGAAGAGCTTTGTCTTTAAATCAGACAAAGCCTTTGAGCCTGCCAAGTTGGAAGACTTTTTGGGCGCCATCGTGAATGTTTACGGTCCCCGCATGTTGCGTTACAAGGGTGTTTTGAACATGAAGGGTACCGAGCGAAAAGTCATTTTCCAAGGCGTTCACCAGTTGATGGGCAGCGATTTGGGGCCGGTTTGGGCTGAAAACGAGCCCAAAGTTAGCAAAATGGTCTTTATCGGCATCGACCTGCCCAAAGACATTTTGTTGCAAGGTCTTGAGCAATGTTTGGTTTAGTTTGCCAGAAAGCGTTTTGAGGCCTTTCAGTCGCTACAATCTGCGCCCTGACGGGGTCCCTTAATTGGGGTCCCGATGCACCCAGAAGGTCGAAAAATATGGGTTTTGACGCAAATGAGCCGATGACCACAATTCATTTGCCAATGGCTGGTGCCTTTAGGGGCACGTAAGCCGCCACGGCTAGGAGACAGGACGTGAAAAAGCCCCTTAAAACGAGCTCAAAAACCGCAGTGAAGAAAACCAGCGCAGCATCGAGTGCCAAGGCCAAATCGGCTGCACCCGCCAAAAAACTGAGCAAACCAGCGCCTGCGAAAGCGGCCAAAACTGCTACCTCCAAAGTCGTGTCCAAGGCCAAACCAGTTGCCAAGAAGGCTGCACCTAAAGCTGCAGTCAAACCTGCAGCCAAGCCCGTGGCCAAAGCGACCAAACCCGCTGCCAAGCCTGTGGTGAAAGCCAAACTTGCCCCCAAAGCAGCCAGCAAAGTCTCCGCCAAAGCACCTGTGAAAGCACCCGTCAAGGGCAAAGCCGCAGTCGTCAAAGCCACAGTCAAAGCAAGCGCCAAGCCCGCAGCCAAAGCTGCAAGCAAGGTAGCTGCCAAGCCGGTACCCAAATCCACAAGCAAACCAAGCGCCAAGCCAGTTTCCAAAGCAAAGCCTGCTGCCAAACAAACTGCCAAAACCGTGGTGAAGCCTGCTGCCAAAGCAGCACCTAAAGCAGCACCTAAAGCAGAACCTAAAGCAGCAAGCAAAGTTGCAAACAAAGTTGCAAACAAAGTTGCAAACAAAGTTGCAACTAAGCCCTCCACGAAGGTGCCGCCCAAGGCAGCACCCAAAGTTGTGGCCCAAAGTGCAGACAAAACTAAGGTGAAAGCACCCGTCAAAGCCGCAGCAAAACCTGCAGCTCAAACGGCTGCACCCGTGAAAGCAGAAAAGCCAGCCAAAGCTGTCAAACCTCCAAAAGCTGAAAAAGTAGCCACACCCCCTGCAGCCCCTGTTGCAGTGCCAGTGGCCACTGGTGACGTGCCTGCCCGTGCAGTTCGTCCCTCAGCACGCCTTGCCCAAATTACAGTGCCATCGATGGCCCAATCGGTGGCCTCTACGGCTGCAAAAGCCAGTTATCTCCAAAACATGCCTTCACAAGTTCTGACTCCTCCCCCTTTCGTCGCCGTTAAAAAAGATGCCAAGTTGGCCAACAACTGGAAAACCAAAAAACCCGATCAACTCACTGACGCTGAAGTCATGGCCATGTCCGACAACGACTACATGAACGACGCTCAAATGGCCTACTTCCGTCTCAAGTTGGTGGCCTTGAAGCAGGGTATCTTGGCCAATGCGGGTGAAACCACCGAGCATTTGCGTGAAGACACCGTGGTGGTGCCCGATCCTGCCGATCGCGCCACCATTGAAGAAGAACATGCGCTGGAATTGCGCACGCGCGACCGTGAGCGCAAGCTGTTGAAGAAAATTGAGCAGTCCATTCAACGCATTGATGCGGGTGATTACGGTTACTGCGACGAAACAGGCGAACCGATTGGTGTCGGCCGTTTGTTGGCGCGCCCTACAGCCAATTTGTCATTGGAAGCGCAGCAACGCCGTGAACTCAAACAAAAAATGTTTGGAGATTGATGCGGCCATCCTTGCGCATTTGAAAAAGGCTCCCTGCGGAGCCTTTTTTTCATCTGAACTTTGCAAGTGAAGAACAGCGTGAACAAATTATGAAATTTATGAAAATATTTTTCGTCTAAAAAAGTCTCATAAGTTACTTGCAAACAAACTTCTAAGTGCCTAATTTTCAACGATTTTTTGCAGCAAAATCTGATGCAAAGAGTGTCCTAAGCCCTTGATTTCATTGAAAAAAACTCGAAAAACCCCTTGCGAGGTGGTGATTTCCTGATACAGTGCAAAAAAGTGCAATTAAGTGGGAGAAATACCCAAATTGCGTGTGTATTGACCAGGAATCGAGAATCAAGTGTTTCAAGGTGCATCTTCGTTGAGTTTGGACGCCAAAGGCCGCCTGTCGGTGCCGACGCGTCACCGCGAGGTTTTGAGCGCCACAGCGGGTGGTCAGTTGACCATCACGAAGCACCCCCACGGTTGTTTGATGGTGTTCCCCAGAACGGAGTGGGAGCGTTTCCGAGAGCGCATTGCACAACTTCCCATGGAAGCGCAGTGGTGGAAGCGAATCTTCTTGGGCAATGCCATGGACGTTGAAATGGACGGCACGGGCCGCGTATTGGTATCGCCCGAATTGCGTGCCGCGGCAGGTATTGCCAAAGACACCATCTTGCTTGGCATGGGCAATCACTTTGAGTTGTGGGACAAAGCGGCCTACGACGCACAAGAAGCCAAAGCCATGCAGGGCGACATGCCTGATGTCTTCAAGGACTTTTCGTTCTGAGGCCTGCGTGACGACAACTAACTGGCAACACACCACCGTCTTGCTCACTGAAGCGGTAGATGCATTGTTAGGCAATGCAGGCGAAAACGCCGATCAAAACATTTATGTGGACGCAACTTTTGGTCGTGGCGGCCATTCGCGTTTGATTTTGTCCCAATTGCCCTTAGGCGCACAACTGATTGCCTTTGACAAAGATGTCGAGGCCATTGCAGAAGCCGAACGCATCACCGATGCCCGGTTCTCCATTCGGCATGAAGGTTTCCGCAACCTCGGCGAACTGCCCGTTGGCAGCATCGCAGGCGTGTTGATGGACCTGGGCATCAGCTCTCCCCAAATTGACAACCCCGACAGGGGTTTTTCTTTTCGTTTCGATGGTCCCTTAGACATGCGCATGGACACCACGCGCGGTCAGAGTGTGGCCGAGTGGCTGGCCTCTGCCAGCGTGGATCAGATCACGGAGGTTGTACGTGACTATGGCGAAGAACGGTTTGCTTTTCCGATTGCAAAGGCGATTGTGGCTCGCAGACAAGAGCGGGGCCCAATTTCATCCACCGCCGATTTGGCCGGGATCGTGGCTAACACGGTCAAAACCCGCGAGCCGGGCAAGGATCCAGCAACGCGGACATTTCAGGCTCTTCGGATTTTCATCAACGCCGAGCTTGAGGAGCTTGAACAAGCGCTAGAAGCCAGCCTTGAAGTTCTCAAGCCAGGTGGCCGTTTGGTGGTGATCAGTTTTCACTCTTTGGAAGACCGCATCGTGAAGCAATTCATTGCGAAGCATTCCAAAGAAGTTTATGACCGCCGCGCACCCTTTGCGGTGCCGCAGGCCATGAAGTTGAAATCCATCGAGCGCATTCGCCCCAGTGAGGCAGAGGTCTCGGCCAATCCCCGCTCGCGCAGCGCCATCATGCGTGTGGCCGAAAGAACAGAGGTGCCTGCATGACACGCCTCAATGTGTTCTTGGTCATTGCCATTATTTTTTCCGCCATGTTTTTGGTGCACAGCCATTACGAAGCGCGTCGCTCGTTCATGGCTTTGGAGGCTGCGACCAAAGAAGCCAATCGGCTTGAGTTGGAGCGTGAGCGTTTGCAAGTGGAGCGCCGCGCGCAAGCTTCGCCTCTGCGCATTGAGCAAATTGCCAAGCAGCAATTGCAAATGCGTTTGGTGACGCCGGGCATCACGCAATACGTGAAGCAGCCAGCAGAACTGCAAGTGTCAGACACCAAAGCAGAAGGCAAATCCGCTGGAGTGAAGCCATGAGCCGCAGTGTTCAGCTGTCTTCCAGCCCTTTGCTGGCCAGCAAAACGCCTGTTTGGCGCAGCAAACTGATTGTGGCTGCCATGGCCATGGCCTTTGTAGGTTTGGCGGTGCGTGCCTCCTATGTGCAAGTTTTTGACAATGCCTTTTTCAAGCGACAAGGTGAAGTTCGCTTTGCGCGAACCCTCACCTTGCCAGCCAACCGTGGCCGCATCTTGGATCGCAATGGTTTGATTTTGGCTTCCAGTGTGCCGGCGCCCAGTGTGTGGGCCAATCCTGAAGAGATTGACCGCTCGCCTGAAGGTTTGCGCCAGTTGGGCAAATTGCTGGAGATGACGCCTGCCGAGTTGGCCAAAAAACTCGAAAACGAAGACAAGACCTTTGTGTGGCTGCGTCGCCAAATGGACGAGCCTGTGGTCAAGGAAATTTTGGCCTTGAACATCAAGGGCATCTACAGCATCAAAGAATACAAACGCTTGTACCCCGAGGGTGAAGCGGCAGCGCACATTGTGGGCTTTACCAATGTGGAAGACAAAGGGCAAGAAGGCATTGAGTTGATTTTCCAAAATCAACTGTCAGGCAAATCAGGTGCGCGTCGGGTCATCAAAGATCGCTTGGGCCGTGTGGTTGAGGATGTGGGCCAGATGACACCGCCTGTGGATGGCGAGGATTTGCAGCTGAGCATCGACAGCAAGGTTCAATTTTTTGCCTACCAAAAACTGCGTGAGGCCGTGTTGCAAAACAGAGCCAAGGCAGGCAGTGTGGTGGTGCTCGATGCGCAGTCGGGTGAAATTTTGGCTCTGGCCAATTACCCTAGCTACTCGCCCGACAAGCGTGTCAACTTGAGTGGCGAGCAATTGCGCAACCGTGCACTCACTGACAGCTTTGAGCCTGGCTCCACCATGAAGCCTTTCACCATTGCTTTGGGCTTGGAGAAAGGGTTGATCAAGCCTGAGACCATCATTCAAACGGCGCCTGGTCGCATCAACATCACGGGCTCCACCATCACCGACTCGCACCCGCACGGTGCTTTGTCTGTGAATGAGGTCATTCAAAAATCCAGCAACGTGGGCACTGTGAAAATTGCCATGCAGATGCAACCGCGTGAAATGTGGGAAATGTTCACGGCGGTGGGTTTGGGCCAAAAGCCTCAGCTGCCTTTCCCTGGTGTGGTGAGTGGTCGTTTGCGTGCTGCCAAAACTTGGCGACCTGTAGAGCAGGCCACCATGAGCTATGGCTATGGTGTGTCCGTGAGTTTGTTCCAGATGGCACGGGCCTACACGATCTTTGCCAGCGATGGCAAATCATTGCCTGCTACCTTGATCAAGAACGGCCAAATTCCAGTGGGTGTTCCTGTGATCAGCCCTGAAAACGCACAAGCCATGCGACACATGCTGAACTTGGCGGCCGGCCCAGGTGGTACAGCCCCTAAAGCGCAAGCTGTTGGGTATTCGGTGGGTGGCAAAACAGGTACAGCGCATAAACAAGAAGGCAAGGGTTACGCAGGTAAAAAATACCGTGGCGTGTTTGTTGGCATGGCGCCCATTGAGCATCCCCGCATTGTGGTGGCGGTCATGATCGATGAGCCTAGCAATGGCGTTTATTTTGGCGGCGATGTGGCCGCGCCCGTGTTCAGTCAAACCGTGCAACAGAGTTTGCGTTTGTTGGGTGTGCAACCCGACATGAACGTCAAGCCGCAAATTGTGGCCAACGGTGTCGAGGAGTCGTTCTGATGCAAGCCTTGCACAGTCCTACGCAAGCTGCCCAGTGGTTGCGTCAGCATGTCACGGGTGTTTTGTGTACCGACAGCCGAGCTGTGCAAGCCGGTGATGCCTTCATTGCTTGGCCCGGTGCTGCCACTGACGGCCGTGCGTATGTTGCATCTGCGGTGGCCAAAGGTGCGACAGCATGTTTGGTGGAAGCACACGGCAGTGAACAATGGGCTGATGAGTGGCACAAGGCTGTGGGCAACGCGCCCGCACAATTGGCCACCTATGAAGGTTTGAAAGCAGACACGGGTTGGATTGCCGATGCTTACTACGAGCAGCCAAGCCAAGCCTTGAAGGTGATGGCTGTGACCGGCACCAACGGCAAAACCTCGTGCACGTGGTGGTTGGCACAAGCTTTGAATGTACTGAATGAGGCGTCACATCCCTCAAGGTGTGCCGTGGTGGGTACTTTGGGTGTGGGCGAGCCGCCGCAATTGGTGTCAACAGGCATGACCACCCCCGACCCCGTTTTGTTGCAAGCGCAGTTTAAAAATTTTGCAATGGCCGGTGTGACGCACTGCGCCATTGAGGCCAGCTCCATTGGCATTGCAGAACATCGTTTGGCGGGTACGCGCATTCAGTTGGCCGTGTTCACCAATTTCACTCAAGACCATTTGGACTATCACGGCACCATGGCCGCCTACTGGCAAGCCAAGCAAGCACTCTTTGCTTGGCCAGATTTGCAAGTGGCGGTCGTCAATGTGGACGATGCGCACGGCGAACAGTTGGCTGCAGATTTGCAATGGACCAAGGCACTCGACCTTTGGACCTGCTCAAGTCAAGGTAAGCCGGCACGTTTGCAAGCTTTGAACTTAGAGCGAACAGCCGCTGGCATGGCCTTTGATGTGAAAGAAGCTGAACAGCTTGTGCACATTCAAACCCATTTGATGGGTGATTACAACGTAGACAATTTGTTGGGTGTCATGGCTGCCTTGCGCGCTTTGAACATTCCTTTGGTCAAAGTGATCGAAGTCTGTGCGCGTTTGCAAGCTGTGCCAGGTCGCATGGAAAAAGTGCTTGGGGTAGCGGGCATTGATTTGCCTTTGACAGTGGTTGACTATGCCCACACCCCCGATGCCGTGGTGCAAACTTTGGCCACATTGAAACTGGTTGCCAATGCATTGGGCTCAAAACTTTGGTGCGTGTTGGGTTGTGGCGGTGACCGCGATGCCAGCAAGCGCCCCTTGATGGCTGCAGCAGCAGAATCCGCGGCGGATCATGTGGTGTTGACCAGTGACAACCCGCGCACCGAATCACCTACAGCGATTGTGCGAGACATGCTCAAAGGTTTGAAAGCGCCTGGCGTGGCTCACCAAGAACTTGACCGTGCCAAGGCCATTGCCCATGTGGTGATGCAGGCGGGTGTGCGTGATGTCATTTTGATCGCGGGCAAAGGCCACGAAGTCACCCAAGAGATTGCGGGTGTGAAATATGCATTCGATGACCGTGTGCACGCACACGAAGCTTTGGTGCGACGTGCCAATTCTCATGGGTCGATGGAGGTTACAGCGTGAACTTCACATTGACCCAATTGCAAAGTTGGTTGCCCAAAGCGGTGTCAGTGGGGCGCGCGCTAACGGCCACACAAGCTCAATCGGTGCTGATCCAAGCCGTTCGTACCGATAGCCGCAGTGTGGTGGCCGGTGATTTGTTTGTGGCCTTGAAAGGTGAAACTTTTGATGGCACAGCCTTTTTATATCAAGCACAACAACAGGGTGCTGTGGCGGTTTTGTTTGAAGCCGCCGATCTGCAAAACAGCGCGAGCTTGAAGCACTTACAAGGTGTGAACATTCCCGCATTTTGCGTGCCCAACGCACGTGAAGCTTTGGGTGAACTGGCTGCACAGTGGCGCGGTCAGTTTGACCTGTCACTGATTGGTGTCACAGGCAGCAATGGCAAAACCACGGTGACGCAAATGATTGCGGCAGTATTGCGTGCGGATGCATCACACGCCTCCATGTCCACACAAGGCAATTTGAACAACGAGATTGGCGTGCCACTGACTTTGTTCAACTTGCGCGCCTCTCACCAACGCGCCGTGATTGAGTTGGGCATGAACCATCCCGGTGAAATTGAAGTGCTGGCGCGCTATGCCCAGCCTACCGTGGGTTTGGTCAACAACGCACAACGCGAACACCAAGAATTCATGGCCACAGTGGAAGCCGTGGCGCGCGAAAATGCCGAAGTCATTCGTGCCTTGCCTGCAAATGGCGTGGCCGTGTTTCCAGCTGCCGATACCTTCACCCGTTTGTGGCGTGAGTTGGCGGGCAAGCGCGCAGTGATCACGTTTGGATTTGAAGAGGGTGATGTGCAAGCGCATCACATTGTTTGGACACAGGGTGGCTGGCAGTTCACCTTGGTGGCCGCAGCACAACAACTGCCATGCCGCTTGAACATTGCGGGGCGCCACAACGTGCTGAATGCCCTAGCGGCCACAGCTTGCGCCTTGGCCGCTGGCATGCAATTGGTAGACATTGTGAAGGGGCTTGAGGGTTTTGAGCCGGTCAAAGGCCGATCTAAGTCGTGTCAGTGGCAAATCGCTGGCCATCCTTACACCTTGGTGGATGACACCTACAACGCCAATCCCGATTCTGTGCGGGCGGCCATTGATGTGTTGGCCGAGTTGCCAGCACCCCGTTTGTTGGTGTTGGGAGACATGGGTGAAGTGGGTCAGCAAGGACCTGAGTTTCATGCTGAAGTGGGCGCTTATGCCAAATCACGCAGCATTGACGCCCTGTTCACTTTGGGTGCTTTGTGTGTCCACAGCAGCCAAGCATTTGCAGGCGCCCGTCATTTTGAATCGATGGATGAATTGCAAGCGGCCGTTGTGTTGCACATGCCCCATTGCAACAGTGTGGTGATCAAAGGATCGCGATTTATGAAAATGGAGCGCGTGGTGGAAAGTTTGCGCGTGCTGACTGTGTCAGCGCAAGCAACGGAAAGAGAGTCAGTTCATGCTGCTTAATTTGGCGCAGTGGTTGCAAAGTTTATCGCCCGAGTGGGGCTTTTTGCGCGTGTTTCAGTACATCACCTTCCGTGCCGTGATGGCTGCATTGACCTCGCTCTTGATTGGGTTGATTGCAGGACCTGCGGTCATTCGACATTTGGCCGCTTTGAAGATTGGTCAACCTGTACGCGGCTACGGCATGGAGACGCACTTGGCCAAAAGCGGTACGCCCACCATGGGCGGCGTCTTGATTTTGTTGTCAATTGCCATCAGCACCTTGCTGTGGTTTGACGGCTCCAACCGCTTTGTGTGGATTGTGCTCATTGTGACTTTGGGCTTTGGCGCTATTGGCTGGGTAGACGACTGGCGCAAGGTGGTGAACAAAGACCCCGAAGGCATGCGCTCACGTGAAAAATATTTTTGGCAATCCGTGATTGGCTTGTTGGCTGCTTTCTATTTGGTCTTCAGCATTTCTGAAAGTTCCAATCTGCGCGTGTTGGATTTGTTTGTGAAGTGGGTCATCTCTGGTTTTGACGTGAACTTGCCACCCAAGGCCGGTTTGATGGTGCCCTTCTTCAAAGAGGTCAGCTACCCCTTGGGTGTGTTTGGTTTCATGGTGATGACCTATTTGGTCATTGTGGGTTCAAGCAATGCCGTGAATTTGACCGATGGCTTGGATGGTTTGGCCATCATGCCGGTGGTGATGGTGGGCTCTACATTGGGTGTGTTTGCTTATGTGACCGGCAGCTCTGTGTATGCCAAGTACTTGTTCTTGCCCTACATTCCTGGCGCCGGTGAGTTGATGATTTTCTGTGCGGCCATGTCGGGCGCCGGTTTGGCATTTCTGTGGTTCAACACCCATCCTGCGCAAGTGTTCATGGGTGATGTGGGCGCCTTGGCTTTGGGGGGTGCCTTGGGCACGATCGCGGTCATCGTGCGTCAAGAAATCGTGTTGGCCATCATGGGCGGAATTTTTGTGGTGGAAGCTTTGTCGGTGATGCTGCAAGTGTCTTACTTTAAATACACCAAGAAGAAATATGGCGAAGGCCGTCGCATTTTGAAGATGGCCCCGTTGCACCATCACTTTGAAAAAAGTGGTTGGAAAGAAACCCAAGTGGTTGTGCGTTTTTGGATCATCACCATGCTTTTGTGCTTGGTGGGTCTGTCGACTTTGAAGCTGAGATAAGCATGAATTACCTTCAAGGCCAACACGTTTTGATTTTGGGGCTGGGTGCCTCTGGCTTGGCCATGGCACGTTGGTGTGCATTTGTTGGCGCAGAAGTCACTGTGGCTGATACGCGTGAAGCCCCTGCCAATTTGGCCATCTTGCAGCAGGAGTTGCCAGCAGTGCATTGGGTTTCGGGTCCTTTCCATGCAAGTTTGGTTGAAGGGACTTCCATTCGTGCTGTGTTTGCAAGCCCCGGTTTGGCGCCTGCCGATACAGCGCCTGTGTTGGACGCTGCAAAAACTTCTGGTCTTTGGACCGGTGGTGAACTCAGCTTGTTTGTACAAGCGCTGGAGAAACTCAAAGCCACGCGCGAATACAGTCCCAAAGTCTTGGCCATTACGGGCACCAACGGTAAAACCACGGTCACTGCATTGACGGGACAGTTGATTGAGCGCGCTGGCAAAACAGTCAAGCTTGCAGGCAACATTGGCCCGACCTTGCTAGACACCTTGCGTGCGTCTTTGGACGAAGACTTGCCAGAAGTTTGGGTGTTGGAATTGTCGAGCTTTCAACTGGACAACGCAGGTCCCTTTGAGCCAAGCGCGGCCACTGTGTTGAATGTGACGCAAGACCACTTGGATTGGCACGGCAGCATGGACGCTTATGCCGCGGCCAAAGAAAATATTTTTGGTGAGCAGAGCTTGATGCTGTTAAACCGCGATGATGCGCGCGTGATGGCCATGTTGCCAGAACCCATTCGTGCCAAGTTGCAAAAGCCGATCGTGCGTGAACACATCACGTATGGTGCCAGCATGCCCGAGCGTCCTGGTGACTTTGGTTTGGAAACAGTCAATGGCATGACGTGGTTGGTGCGAGCGCTGGAATCGGATGAAACGCGCCGACTGCGCAAAGGCGAAGTGGAAGAAATTCACATCCAGCGCTTGATGCCGGCCGACGCCTTGCGCATTCGCGGCCGACACAATGCGGTGAATGCCTTGGCAGCTTTGGCACTGGCCAGCAGCACCGGCTGCAGCTTGGCATCCATGTTGTTTGGCCTGCGTGAATACAAAGGCGAACCGCACCGTGTGGAATCTGTGGCCATTGTGAATGACATTGAGTACTTCGATGACAGCAAAGGCACCAATGTAGGCGCCACGGTGGCGGCTTTGGTGGGCTTGGGCTCGGAGCGCCGCGTGGTGGTGATTTTGGGTGGCGATGGCAAAGGACAAGACTTTTCACCTTTGGCAGAACCCGTTGCTCGCTACACCCGTGCGGTGGTGTTGATTGGGCGAGATGCGCCGATCATTCGTGAAGAATTGAAATTGTGCGGCGTGCCTTTGATCGATGCCAGCACCTTGCCGGAGGCTGTTGATGCCGCCAAAGATGTGGCGCAACCAGGTGATGCCGTGCTGTTGTCACCGGCTTGCGCCAGTTTTGACATGTTCCGTGATTATCCGCACCGTGCGCAAGTGTTCTGCCAAGCGGTTGCAGACATTGCAGAGGCTGCTGGCCAAATGATGGAGTCTTCACAATGAGTGAATTGCTGACCCGTTTGTCTGCTTGGAGCGCTGGCTTGATGAGCCGCGTCGGCGGCGGCGCGTCGGTACAGACCGCCGGTGAAGTGGGATTGCCCGTCAATTTGGGCAGTTACGACTACGCCAAAAATGGCGCTGCGCAAGGCAAGATTCAAAACATCGATCAAGCTTTGGTGTGGGTGGTGGTGGCCTTGCTGATGTGGGGCATGGTCATGGTCTACTCGGCCAGCATTGCCATGCCGGACAACCCCAAGTTCTCGCGTTATGCGCAAACACATTTCTTGATCCGCCACATCATCTCCATCGTGATTGGTTTTGGTGTGGCTTTGTTGGCTTTTCAAGTGCCACTTGAAATTTGGGAGAAAAATGCGCGGCCATTGTTCATTGTGTCTCTGGTCCTGTTGGCCGCAGTCCTGGTGCCATTCATTGGCAAAGGTGTGAACGGTGCGCGCCGCTGGATTTCCTTGGGTGTGATGAATTTCCAACCCTCAGAATTTGCCAAGTTGGCCGTCATCATCTATGCCTCCGACTACATGGTGCGCAAGATGGAAGTGAAAGAACGCTTCTTCCGTGCGGTATTGCCGATGGGTGCAGCCGTTGGTTTGGCGGGTATTTTCTTGTTGGCCGAACCCGACATGGGCGCCTTCTTGGTGATCGCCATCATTGCCATGGGCATTTTGTTTTTAGGCGGCGTCAATGCCCGCATGTTCTTCTTGATCTTGGCCATCTTGGTGTTTGCATTTGCCATGATCATTGCCGCATCGCCCTGGCGCCGGGAGCGAATTTTTGCGTACCTCGATCCTTGGGACCCCACGCACGCCTTGGGCAAGGGGTACCAGTTGTCGCATTCATTGATTGCCATTGGCCGCGGTGAAATTTTTGGTGTGGGCCTGGGGGGAAGCGTTGAAAAACTGCACTGGTTGCCCGAAGCACACACCGACTTTTTGTTGGCTGTGATTGGTGAAGAGTTTGGACTGGTGGGCGTCATTGCCGTCATCGGCATGTTCTTGTGGCTTAGCCGCCGCATCATGGTCATTGGCCGTCAAGCGCTGGCCTTGGACCGAACCTTTCCTGGTTTGGTGGCACAAGGTGTGGGCATCTGGATCGGTTTTCAGTCCTTCATCAACATGGGCGTGAACTTGGGCGCACTGCCTACCAAAGGTTTGACCTTGCCCTTGATGAGCTATGGCGGTTCGGCCATTTTGCTCAACATGGTGGCCGTTGCCATTGTGTTGCGCATAGATGCTGAGAACAAACAAATGATGCGAGGTGGCCGCTCATGAGTCGCTGCGCATTGATCATGGCTGGCGGAACAGGGGGTCACATCTTTCCGGGTTTGGCCGTGGCCGAGTCTTTGCGAGATGCCGGTTGGCGTGTGCACTGGTTAGGCGTGCCTGGCAACATGGAAAGCAACTATGTGCCCCAACGCGGTTTTGCCTTTGAGCCGGTGGAGTTTGGCGGCGTGCGCGGCAAAGGTCTGATGAGTTTTGTTTGGTTGCCCCTGCGTTTGCTCAAAGCATTTTGGCAAAGTTTGCAAGTGGTGCGACGTGTGCAACCCGATGTGGTGGTGGGCCTGGGCGGCTACATCACGTTTCCAGGCGGCATGATGGCCGTGCTCATGGGCAAGCCATTGGTGTTGCATGAACAAAATTCTGTGGCCGGATTGGCCAACAAAGTGTTGGCAGGCGTGGCCGATCGCATTTTCAGCGCATTTCCCAATGTCCTGAAAAAAGGCATTTGGGTGGGCAATCCCTTGCGTCAAAATTTCCTGAACAAGCCTGCGCCTGCCGCGCGTTTTGCAGGCCGCACCGGACCCCTGAAAGTCTGGGTGGTCGGCGGCAGTTTGGGGGCACAAGCGCTGAATGACATCGTGCCCAAAGCCTTGTCATTGATGCCCGCAGCGCAGCGACCTGTGGTGGTGCATCAAAGTGGCGCTAAGCAAATTGATGCACTGCGCGCCAACTACCAGCAAGCCGGTGTGCAAGCCGAGTTGACGCCTTTCATTGATGACACTGCCCAAGCATTTGCCGATGCCGATTTGATCATTTGCCGTTCAGGTGCCAGCACGGTGACCGAAATTGCAGCAATCGGCGCCGCCGCCATTTATGTGCCCTTTCCATTAGCGGTGGACGACCATCAAACGACCAATGCCAATTTTTTGGTTCAGCAAGGTGCGGGCTGGTTGATGCCGCAAGCTCAATTGACCCCCGAATCTTTGGCAGCCCGTTTGGGCAACGTGACACGAGAAGAATTGTTGGCTTGTGCTGATAAAGCATGGGCTTTGAAAAAGACCCAAGCCACCCAAGACGTGGTGGCTGCTTGCGAGGCATTGGCCGCATGAAACACGCCATTCGTCACATCCATTTCATCGGTGTCGGCGGTGCTGGCATGAGCGGCATTGCCGAAGTACTGCTCAATTTGGGTTACACCATTTCGGGCTCTGATTTGTCCGACAGCAGCACCTTGCGCCGATTGGCTGATTTGGGCATTCAAACACATGTGGGCCACAGTGCCGACAACGTGCAAGGTGCCGATGCCGTGGTGACCTCTACGGCCGTCAAGGCCGACAACCCTGAAGTGTTGGTGGCGCGTGCCCGTCACATTCCAGTGGTGCCCCGTGCTGTGATGTTGGCTGAATTGATGCGCATGAAGCAGGGCGTGGCCATTGCCGGTACCCATGGCAAAACCACCACCACCAGCTTGGTGGCCAGTGTTTTGGCGGAAGGCGGCTTAGATCCCACTTTTGTGATCGGGGGCCGCTTGAACAGTGCGGGTACCAATGCCAAGTTGGGAACTGGCGACTACATCGTGGTGGAGGCCGATGAATCTGACGCCTCTTTCTTGAATTTATTGCCTGTGATGGCGGTGGTGACCAACATCGATGCCGATCACATGGAAACCTACGGCCATGACTTTGAAAAACTAAAGTCGGCTTTTGTGGAATTTTTACACCGCATGCCTTTTTACGGCACGGCCATTTTGTGCAGCGATGACCCTGGCGTTCGCAGCATTGAAGCTTTGTTGGCGCGTCCAGTCACCACCTACGGCCTGCAAGAAGGCGCGCAGGTGAGGGCCGTCGACGTGCGGGCTGAAAACGGACAAATGCACTTCACGGTGCAGCGCCGAAATGGTGTGGTCATGCCCGATTTGCCCGTGGTGCTGAACTTGCCCGGTGAACACAATGTGTTGAATGCCTTGGCCGCCATCTCCGTGGCGGTTGAATTGGGCGTTGACGATGCCGCTGTTCAACGCGCTTTGGCCAGCTTCAAAGGCGTGGGTCGCCGCTTTCAGCGATATGGTGAAGTGAAGCTGTTGAACCAAGCCGGCAGCTTTACCTTGATCGACGATTATGGCCATCATCCAGTTGAGATGGCCGCCACCTTGGCTGCTGCGCGCGGCGCATTTCCAGGCCGTCGTTTGGTGCTGGCATTTCAGCCTCATCGCTACAGCCGAACACGTGATTGCTTTGAAGATTTTGTCAGCGTGATCAGCCACGGCGCCGACACTGTTTTGCTGTCTGAAGTGTATGCCGCCGGTGAAGCGCCGATCGTTGCAGCCGATGGTCGATCTTTATCTCGTGCTTTACGCATTGCCGGCAAAATTGAACCCGTTTTTGTCGATAAAATTGAGGGCATGGCGAAGGCTATTTTTGACAATGCAAAAGACGGTGACATCGTCATTTGCATGGGTGCCGGCTCCATTGGCGCAGTCCCCGCCCAAGTTCAAAAAATGGGAGGTGCTGCATGAGCAACTCACCAGCCCATTTCGGCAAAGTGGCCGTGCTGATGGGCGGCAAATCTGCCGAGCGCGAAGTCTCTTTCATGTCTGGCAACGGTGTGCTTGCCGCGCTGCGTTCACGCGGTGTTGATGCACACGCTTTTGATCCCGCCGAACGCGATATGTCAGAACTCAAAAAAGAGGGTTTCCAGCGCTGCTTCATTGCATTGCATGGACGCTTCGGTGAGGATGGCACTGTTCAAGGTGCACTTGAATTGTTGGGCATTCCCTACACCGGTTCTGGCGTCATGGCTTCCAGCATCGCCATCGACAAAACCATGACCAAGCGTGTGTGGTTGGCCGAAAACGTGCCGACCCCTCGCTATGTGTTGCTCCAAAAAAATAATTTGGGCCAACAAGCGCAGGCACATGTGTTGCAAACCTTGGGTTTGCCACTCATCGTCAAGCCCGCACGCGAAGGCTCCTCCATCGGCGTGGCCAAAGTCACCCAGGCTAGCGATTTGCCACAAGCTTTGCAAGCCGCTGCAGCGTGCGATACCGATGTGTTGTGCGAACAGTTCATTGCGGGCGACGAAGTCACGTGCCCCGTGCTGGGTGAAGGCGATACAGCACATGCCTTGCCTGTGATCCGTATCGTGGCGCCTGCAGGCAATTACGATTACCAAAACAAATATTTCACCGACGACACGCAATACTTGGTGCCCTCTGGTTTGCCCGAAGCCGAAGAAAAAGCCATTCAAGCGCACGTGGTCAAAGCCTATCAAGTGCTTGGCTGCAAGGGCTGGGGCCGTGTTGATGTGATGATTGACGCGCAAACCCGCAAGCCTTATCTGCTGGAAATCAATACCTCGCCAGGCATGACAGGGCACTCTTTGGTCCCCATGTCGGCCAAAGCTGCAGGCATGGACTATGAAAGTTTGTGCATGCACTTGCTGGCCAATGCCAGCCTAGAACATGGCGCATCAAACAAGGACGTGGCATGAAAAAGCCCATCACCTTGCCCATGGATGTGCGCTTGATGCAATGGACGTCAGGGCTGATGTTTGCCTTGGCGCTTGTCATGTGCGTGGCCAGTGGCATGGGTTGGTTGCTGCGTCATCCCGCCTTTTCAATTCAAGGCATCACGGTGCGTGGCAATGTGGCACACAGCAATGCGGTTACTTTGCGTGCCAACGTGTTGCCGCAACTGACGGGCAACTTCTTCACTTTGAATTTGTTGCAAGCGCGCCAAGCTTTTGAGCAAATTCCATGGATTCGCTCTGCGCTGGTTCGCCGCGAGTTTCCCAACCGTTTGGCGGTCACCTTGGATGAATTTCAACCCGTAGCGCAATGGGGTGCTGAAGGTGATGGCAAGTTCCTGAGCGCTGAAGGTTCTGTGTTTGAAGTCAATGCCGATGACGTGGACAGCGATGCATTGCCCACGCTCAAAGGCCCAGAGACACAAGCCAAAACAGTGCTCGACATGTTTCAGTACCTCAAGCCTTTGATGGCCAAAATGGACATGAATTTGGACAAGTTGGAGTTGAGTCAGCGCGGCAGTTGGTCTGCGCAACTTGAGTCGGGTGCCGCTTTGGAATTGGGGCATGGTTCGCAACAAGAACTGGGCGACAAGTTGAAGTTGTTTTCCAAAACATTGACGCAGGTGGCTTCGCGCTACGGCCGCACCACCACGTCATTGTTGTCAGCGGATTTGCGTTACGAAAGTGGCTATGCCTTGAGGTTGCGAGGTGTCAGCACTTTGGCGGTAGATGGTTTGAAAAAACCTTAATCGATTGAAGATTTAGTTAAGAACGGTTGGACATATGGCAAAAGAATACAAAGATTTGGTAGTCGGTCTCGACATTGGCACGTCCAAGGTCATGGTCGTCGTTGCCGAGGTCATGCCAGGTGGTGAGTTGAAACTGGCTGGCATGGGTGTGGCCCCTGGCAACGGTTTGAAGCGCGGCGTGGTGGTGAACATCGATGCCACCGTTCAAAGTATTCAGCAAGCTTTGAAAGAAGCGGAGTTGATGGCGGATTGCAAAATTACCCGTGTCAATACAGGCATCACCGGTAGCCACATTCGTGGCTTGAACTCTAGCGGCATGGTGGCGGTCAAAGACAAAGAAGTCACGCCCGCCGATGTGGCCCGCGTGGTTGAAACAGCGCGCGCCATCAATATTTCTACCGATCAACGTTTGTTGTTGGTGGCGCCTCAAGAATTTGTCATTGACGGCCAAGATGTCAAAGAGCCTATTGGCATGAGCGGCATGCGCCTGGAAGCCAAGGTGCACATCGTGACCGGCGCTCAAAGTGCTGCCGAAAACATCATCAAGTGTGTGCGCCGTTGTGGTCTTGAAGTCGATCAGTTGCTGCTCAATCCGTTGTCGTCCAGCTTGGCGGTGCTGACTGAAGATGAGCGCGAATTGGGCGTGGCTTGCGTCGACATTGGCGCAGGCACCACCGATGTGGCCATCTTTACCAACGGTGCCATTCGGCACACCGCCGTCATTCCCATCGCTGGCGACTTGATCACCAGCGACATTGCCATGGCACTGCGTACGCCCACCAAAGACGCAGAAGACATCAAAGTCGAAAGCGGTTGTGCCAAACAATTGTTGGCCGACCCCGAAGCCCAAGTGGAAGTGCCTGGCTTGGGTGATCGCGCGCCGCGCATGTTGTCCAAGCAAGCGCTGGCGGGTGTGATTGAGCCCCGTGTGGAAGAAATCTTCTCGCTGGTTCAACAAGTCATTCGTGAATCTGGCTACGAAGAAGTCTTGTCGTCTGGCATTGTGCTCACTGGCGGCAGTGCAGTCATGCCCGGCATGGTTGAACTGGGCGAAGACATTTTCTTGAAGCCGGTTCGCCGCGGCGTTCCCAAATACAACGGCGCTTTGTCTGACATGGTCAGCCAACCGCGCGTCGCCACAGTGATGGGCCTGATGGAAGAAGCCCGTTTGGCACGCTTGCGTGGTTTCAAAGTGTCGCAGAAGAAGGGTTCCATGAACAACGCCTTCACCCGTTTCAAAGATTTCATCGTGGGTAACTTCTGATGGATTGGCACAAACTTTACTTGGCAAGGGGGAGTCCACATCAGCGATGTTGAATCTCATTCAGTCCAACAAAAATAAAATTTTCGAAAATCAATATTTAGGCAACTGCAACAGTTTTAGGAGAGCACCATGAGCATTGAAATGATCCAAGTCGAAGAGTTCAATCAAGGAACGCAAATCAAAGTGATCGGCGTGGGCGGCGGCGGCGGCAACGCTGTTGAGCACATGATCGAGCGCAACGTTCAAGGCGTTGAATTCATTTGCGCCAACACCGATGCGCAAGCATTGGCACGCAGTGCTGCGCACCGCTTCATTCAATTGGGTCACACCGGTTTGGGCGCTGGCAGCAAACCCGAAAAAGGCCGTGATGCGGCTGAAGAAGCGGTGGAAGACATCCGCGCTGCCATCGATGGCGCGCACATGTTGTTCATCACCGCCGGCATGGGCGGCGGTACAGGTACGGGCGCGGCGCCCGTCATTGCACGCGTGGCCAAAGAAATGGGCATCCTCACCGTCGGTGTGGTGACCAAGCCTTTCGACTTCGAAGGTGGCCGTCGCATGCAAAGTGCTGAATCTGGTTTGGCCGAACTCGAAGCCAACGTCGACTCATTGATCGTGGTGCTCAATGAAAAGTTGATGGAATTGCCAGGCGGCGAAGACATGACCCAAGACGAAGCTTTTGCGCACGCCAATGACGTGCTCAAAAATGCGGTGGGCGGTATTGCAGAAATCATCAATGTGCCTGGGCACGTGAACGTCGACTTTGAAGACGTGCGCACCGTCATGGGCGAACCTGGCAAAGCCATGATGGGCACCGCGTCTGCCAGCGGTCCTGACCGTGCACGCATTGCCTCTGAGCAAGCTGTGGCTTGCCCATTGCTGGAAGGCATCGATTTGTCGGGCGCCAAAGGCGTGTTGGTTTTGATCAGTGCTGCCAAAGGTTCACTCAAATTGAGCGAGTCCAAGCAAGCCATGAACACCATCCGTGCTTATGCTTCTGAAAGCGCACACGTCATTTACGGTACCGCTTACGACGAAAGCCTGGGCGACGAAATTCGCGTGACCGTGGTGGCCACAGGCTTGTCTAGCCAAGGTGCACGCCGTACAGCGCCTCCGCTGCAAGTGCTGCGTACCGGTACTGACAATGTGCCTTTCACAGTGGACACTGGCGATGCTGTTTCCACCACATTGGGTGGTCAAAGCCCAGCATTGGGTGGTGACTATGGTCGTTTGAACACACCTAGCGTGTGGCGCACCAACCGCACGCAAGCGGCGGCCAAAGTGGATGGCATGGCGTCTGCAGGCATGGACGACATTGAAATCCCAGCCTTCTTGCGCAAGCAAGCTGACTGATCGCCAAGCCGCATTCAGTGGCAGTGGGCTTCAAAAACCCTCGAAGTGCAAGTTTGGGCTTGAGAATTTAAAATCAGCCCATGCTTGCTCAACGAACCATCAAAACCCTTACCCAAGCTGTGGGTGTGGGTTTGCACAGCGGCCAACGGGTTGAATTGACCCTGCGGCCCGCACCTGTCGACACGGGCATTGTGTTTCGCCGTGTCGATTTGGCCGAACCTGTCGACATTCACATCAACGCCTTGAGCGTGACCGACACACGCTTGGCGTCCACCATTTCCAGTGGTCAGGCCAAGGTGCATACCGTTGAACATTTGATGTCCGCCTGTGCTGGCTTGGGCATTGACAACTTGATCATCGACATCACCGCAGAAGAAGTACCCATCTTGGATGGCTCGGCTTCTTCCTTTGTGTTTTTGTTGCAAAGCGCCGGCATTGAATTGCAAAAAGCGCCTAAAAAATTCATCCGCGTGCTCAAAACAGTCGAGGTGCGCGATGGTCAGGGCGAGAACGTCAAGTGGGCCAAACTCGAGCCCTACGACGGCTATCGCCTCAGCTTTGAAATTGATTTTCAGCATCCAGCAGTTGACTCGACAGGTCAACAAGTGGTGTTTGACATGGGCCGCGATGTCTACGCCCGTGACATTGCCCGTGCGCGTACCTTTGGTTTTACCAAAGACGTTGAAATGCTGCGCTCCAATGGCTTGGCTTTGGGTGGCGGCCTCGACAACGCCATTGTGATGGACGACTACAAAGTCTTAAACAGCGATGGTTTGCGTTACGACGACGAATTCGTGAAGCACAAAATCCTAGACGCCATGGGCGATCTGTACATCATTGGCAAACCCTTCATTGCCAGTTACACCGCATTCCGTTCTGGCCACGCCATGAACAACCAATTGCTGCGTGCCTTGCTCGATCAACCAGATGCCTATGAAATTGTCAGCTTCGACGATGTCAAAAAAGCACCTGTTGGTTTTGCCTTGCCAGTGCGTGCCTGGTAAAGCCTGTTCATGAACACCGCTGCCCAGTCGTCTCTGAGAGATTTGCTGTCCCACCAACCCTTCTTGCGGTTTTGGTTGGCGCGTTTGGCGGGTATCTTGGCCACCCAAATGTTGATGGTGGCTTTGGCTTGGCACATGTATGAAATTACCGGCAGTGCGTGGGATTTAGGATTGGTGGGCTTGTTTCAGTTTGTGCCAGCGCTCATCCTCACACTGCCTGCTGGACAAATTGTGGACAGAGTTCACAAAGTGCACATTTATGCCACCTGCATGTTGATTCAAACCGCAGTGGCGGGCCTCTTGGTGTGGAGCACTTCTGCCAATCAAGTGACGCGCGAGTTGGTGCTGTTCATCTCCGCCGTGTTAGGCATGGTGCGCGCCTTCCAAATGCCCACGCAACAAGCGCTCACACCGCACTTGGTGCCCAGTCACTTGCTGCAACGCGCGGTGGCTTTAAGCTCCACAGGTGTTCAGACCGCGGTCATTGGTGGCCCAGCATTGGGCGGTGTTTTGTATGCTTTGCATGTGAACGCGGTGTATGCCACTTGCGCGGCATTTTTGTTCATTGCCTTCTTACTGGCCTTGTCTGTTCGTTACGAACACAAGCCTTCCAAAGCAGCGGCTGATTTGCGCAGCGTGTTGGCAGGTGCTCACTTTGTGTGGCATCACAAAGTTTTGTTGGGCGCCATTGCCTTGGATTTGTTTGCGGTACTGTTGGGGGGTGTCACGGCCTTGCTGCCCATTTACGCCAAAGACATTTTGCACACGGGTCCTGAAGGCTTGGGACTTTTGCGATCGTCGCCTGCTGTGGGCGCGCTGCTCATGGCGGTAGTCCTGACACAGTGGCCCATCGAGCGCCGTGTCGGCCGTTGGATGCTGATTGCCGTTGCGGTGTTTGGCTTGGCCAATTTTGTCTTTGGCATTTCTACGAACTTTGTTTTGTCTATGGCCGCTTTGATGGTGGCAGGTGCGGCCGACAACGTGAGTGTGGTCACACGCCTGACCTTGTTGCAATTGGAAACCCCCGACGACATGCGGGGCCGTGTGGCGGCTGTCAATTCCATTTTCATTGGCGCGTCCAACCAATTGGGTGAGTTTGAATCAGGTACCACTGCCGCGATGTGGGGCCCTGTGGGCTCCGTTATTTTTGGTGGCTTGGCCACGGTGGGCGTGGCATTGGCGGCCGTTAAAGTTTTTCCTGACTTGGCCAAGCGCGACCGCATGGTCTTGCCCAAGTCAAACGGCTAGCACTGACCTGCTCAGTGGCTGCGCCCGTCGCGGTACATGCCATGCGTTTTGCGATTGAGCACATCCAAGGCTGCTAACTTGTTCATGGAGGGGCTGGCATGTGCATGCGTGATGGCCAAACCCAAAGCATCTGCCGCATCCGGCCCAGGTACAGAAGGCAACTTCAGCATGCGCTTCACCATTTCCTGAATTTGTGACTTGGCTGCACGGCCATGACCCGTGATGGCCTTCTTCATTTGCAAAGCGGTGTACTCTGCCACGGGTAAATTGCAGGTGACCAAGGCTGTGACACAACAGCCACGTGCCTGGCCCAACAGCAACGTGGCCTGTGGGTTGACGTTCACAAACACAATCTCAACCGAGGCCGAGTTGGGCTGATAGCGTTGGTTGATTTCAACAATTCCGTCGTAGATGACTTTCAGTCGATTGGGCAAGTTGCCTTGTTGAACTTTGTCGGTGCGAATGACACCACTGGCCACGTAGGTCAGCTTGGAGCCCTCCACGTCAATCACCCCAAAGCCAGTGGTTTGGAGGCCAGGGTCAATGCCAAGAATTCTCATGCGTGCGTGTTCCTTGGTGCGTTAGGGCAGGGCCACATCGTTCATGCGCGCCAGGATGGTTTGCGCACGGTCGCTGAGGTAAACCGATTGCGGCAGTTTTTCAAAATAACGCGGCCTAGGCAACATCACCGCCAAACGCGCAGCCTCCCATTCTGTGAGTTGGCTCGCAGGTTTCTGAAAATAATGCCGCGCTGCTGCCTCTGCACCAAACACGCCATTGCCCCACTCCACGTGGTTGAGATACAGCGTGAGGATTTTCTTTTTAGACAAAAATGTTTCCAATGCCACTGTGATCACCCATTCTTGGCCTTTGCGAATGAGGGTGCGCTCGCCACTGAGCAAAAGGTTTTTGGCCAATTGCTGCGTGATGGTCGAGCCTCCCACAATTTTTGGCGCCACCACTTTGCCATTTTTCTTTTGAGAAGACTGGGCTTCCACTTTGGCTTGTGCTTGGGCATTTTTGTTCCAAGCTTTTTCGATGGCATCCCACCAAACGCCGTTGTGGCTGGTGAACGCACTGTCTTCGGAGGCCAGCACAGCACGCTTGAGCGATTTGGCAATTTGATCTGACGGAGCCCATGTTTGGCGCCACTTCAAATGGCCTTGGCTGCTGACAATTTGCCAGGCTTGCGAGCGTTCAAAAGCGGTGGAGGATGGATCGACCACAGCCATGAAGGCGATGCGGCCTACCCAAAACAATTGCAACAAAACCAGGCCGGCCAATACCAACATCAGCCACTGTTTGAGTGCGTAGAGTGCGTTGCGCATGGAGGGGCAGTGTACAAATCTTGTAGCGGCTTGACTAGCCTTGCGCCAACAAGGTACGCAATTCGGCTAACACTGGCGCAGTAGGTGGGCGTACGCCGCGCCACAAATAAAAAGACTCAGCCGCTTGCTCCACCAGCATGCCAAGTCCGTCGCGCGCCACTGCGCCATGCGCTGTGGCCCATTGCATGAAGTGCTGAGCGGCAGGGCCGTACATCAAATCGCATGCCATGCCGTGCGGGCTGAGCACACTGGCGGGGACAGGCAATTCGCCTTGGTGCAAGCTGCTGCTGGAGGCGTTGATGACCACCTCAAATGATTGGCCAAGGACTGCGTCATGTTGCAAACCAAAAGCTTGGCAATCAACGCCTTCTGCAAGGGCTAATTCGGCGTGTCGGTGTACCAACTGCGTGGCCTTGTCGAGGGTGCGATTGACCACCCAAATGCTGCGAGGTTTTTCAGACAGTAAGGGGCCCAAGACACCGGCTGCTGCACCGCCTGCGCCAATCAGCAACACGCTTTTGCCTTGAAGGCGACAAGCTGCGTTGTGAACCAAATCAGTGACCAAGCCCAAACCGTCGGTGTTCTCACCGAAGATATCTTCGCCATCAAACTTCAAGGTGTTGCAGGCTTGGGCCAAGCGCACACGGGGACTGCAACGGGTGGCCAATGCAGCCGCTTCTGTTTTAAAAGGCAGTGTCACATTGCAGCCTTTGCCACCTTGGGCATGGTATGCATGCACCGTGCTGGCAAAACCATCGAGTGGCACCAAAGTCTTGTGGTACTGCAGTGTTTGACCGGACAGTTGTGCAAAGCGCGCGTGTATCCACGGCGATTTGCTGTGTTCAATGGGGTGACCAAAAACGCAGTAAGAGTCCATGCAAAGGGTCCGAGTTGGTTGCCGTTAAGGGGTTCGCTGCGCTGGCATCGAGCGAGGTGCGGGGCCATTGGCTTGCGGTGCCAACATGTGAGTTTCTAATGTTTCATCACGCGCAAAGTGAAAGCGAGAGACCACCACCAGTTGGTCGGCTTGGCGTTTCATCTCTGGCGTGAAAGCATCAAAGGGTGAGGCGCCGCGCACAATGGCCTGGGCCCGTTTGTCCAATATGGGTTTGCCAGATGCGCTGGCAATTTCGGTTTCAAGCACGCGACCTTTGGCGTCTAGGGTGATCACCATGGTGAGGCTGCCATAGAGTTTTTCACCACCCGCTTGCGGAAAGTTTTCGGTACCTGTGAGCTCGATGGTGCGGCGCATTTTGTCGTAGTAACGCGCAAATGAAACTTCTTGCGTGGCCGGACCGATGTAGCGTTTTTTGGGGCCGCCTTGCAAGGCCTGGGATTGCTTCTCAATTTGCGCCAACTGGCTTGAGAGTTGATGTTTGCGTTCGTTCAAGGCGTCTGCTTTGCCATCACTTGCCGAGGTGGGCGCTTGGCTGTTGAGTTGCGACAACTCTTGCTTGAGTTGTTCAATCAACCGCATTTGTTCGCTTTTAAGTGTCTCGATTTTTTTCTCAACTTGCTGCAGTTCTTGGCCATTTTGATCTTGCAAGTTGGCGTTGAAAGGACTGCTCTGCAGTGTGGTGCCTGGCACTTGACCGCCACCCGCCAAATTGACCTGGGCCAATGCCAGCGGCGCATCGGGGGCGTTGGTGCTGCGTGAGTTGACCAGCACCACTTCCAAGGTGTTGGTTTCAAAAATACGATCAAAGGTGGCGGGCGCCACCCATTTCAAGGTGAGCAAGCCCACATGCACCAGCACCGAAACACCCAAGGCCCAGAGCAGCGTGCGGTGCGTAGTAATTGCAGAAAATGGCGAGGCAGACGTCGACATGGCGCTTATTCTTCGGCAGGTGCCTCGTTCACGTTCATGGCGATGGCAATGGGCCCCGTGGCCGCATCTTCCAAGTCCTCCAAAGACTCTTCCATGCCTTCTGCATGGGCATCGACTTCAGTTTGTTCGGTGATGATTTTTTCAATGACCGTGCCGCTGACATCCAGTGCCATGGCATCGATCTCGCCCAATTGCACTTTGACCTTGTCGCCGCGCGTCAAACCTGCGGCTCCCATGACCGTCAGCATCAGGGGCAGGCTGTCGGCGCGAACCAACCAGCTGCCACCCGCCATTTCTTTGACCAAACTGGCCACCACTTCGGTGATTTTTTCTTGTTTCAAATACTGCAAAGTCCAGAAACGTTCCATGCCCGACTGGTAGCCGTTGTAAGCCGTGTAGGCCGCATCAAACGCGCTGATGATGGCAAAAAGTTGCGCATCTTTGGGCTTGAACGGTGCGGCCAACGCCGCTGTGGCACCATGTTTGGCACAGGCAATGATTTGCCATTGGTTGACCAAGTCGGTGTAGCGACGAAGCGGTGAGGTGCTCCATGCATAGGCCGGTACGCCAATGCCTGCATGCGGCAAGGCCTTGGTGCCCATGCGCACTTTGACGCCAGGCGCCATGCTGGCTTGGCTGCGGTAGATGGCCGGCACGCCCAAACTGGCCAGCCATTGGCCCCAGGTGCTGTTGGCCAAGATCATGGCTTCGGCCACGATCAAGTCGAGTGGGGCGCCACGTTGGCGCACCGAAATTTGCACGGTCTCTTGACCGCTGGGTGGCGTGTCTTTGTTGTCGCGCGCCAAGCGAAAGTTGTAGTCGGGGCGGTTGAAATTCTCGGGCTTGCCGCGCACCACTTCGCGGCCCGCTTTGAGGTGTTGCGCCAAGCGCCAGAAAAATGCCAATTCGCTTTGCGCAATCGGCAGTTGCGGTTCACCTTCGCGCGCCACAGGCGCAGCGTCTTCAAGCCAAGCTTGGGTGACCCACTGATCAAGCTGATCATGGCGCAAGTTGGCACGGATGGGCACGCGCTCCAGTTTGGTTTCGCTGTGCTGAATGCTGAGGGTGGCTTCGTCAAACGTCACATAAAGCGACACGGCTGGGCACGCCTGACCTTCGGCCAAGGTGTAGCTTTGCACCACATCGTCGGGCAACATGGTGATTTTGTAGCCAGGCATGTACACCGTGGACAAACGGTTGCGGCCCACGTTGTCGATGGCGCTGTTGGGCTCGATGGCCAAGCCAGGCGCTGCAATGTGGATGCCCACCACCACGGTGCCTGAGCCCAGACCTTGCAAAGACAAGGCATCGTCGATTTCGGTGGTTTGCGAATCGTCGATGGAATAGGCTTGTACCGTGGCCAAAGGCAATTCTTGCGCAATGGCAGGAGCGTCCAATTTTGGAAAGCCTGTACCCTTGGGAAAGTTGTCAAACAAAAAACGCTGCCAGTGAAAGTCATATGCGCTGGCGATGGCACCTGCAGTTTGCAGCAAGGTGAGTGGCGCTGTTTGACTGGCACGGCTGGCCTCGACCACTGCTTTGTATTCAGGGGCGTTTTTGTCGGGGCGGAACAAAATTTTGTAGAGCTGCTCTTTGATGGGAGCTGGGCATTGACCCGCCATCAAGTCGTGCGACCAGCTTTCAATTTGCGCTTGAATTTGTTTTTTCTTCTCGATGCCAGCCAACGCCAACTGCACCGTTTCGGCCGAGGCCTTTTTAAAACGGCCCTTGCCAGCACGCCGAAAGTAATGGGGTGCTTCGTAGAGGCGAATGAGTGCGCCGACTTGTTGCGTGGTGGTGGCATCGGCATTGAAATATTCACGCGCCACATCGGCAAAGCCGAACTCGGTGTCGGGCGCAAATTCCCATGCCAAGTCAAGCTCAATGCTTTGGCTGATGGTGGCCGCGTCTGCCAGCAATTGGGCCGGTGCAGGTTTGTCAAATTTCAAAAGCACATTGGCGCCCTTGACCTTGACCCGCTTGCCGCTGTCCAATTCCACTTGCACCGAGGCCTCGGCCTCTGACAAGACGCGTCCGGCAACAAATTTGCCAGCTTCTTCAAACAATAAAAACATGGGCATCATTGTCCCATGCGCAGGCCCTTGGGCAGCTTAGAAGCAGTTCAAATTTAGGGGGCAAGCCCATAATTCTGCTGAAGCAAAGGATAATTCGGCCATGTCCCGTGTCATTGAAAAACCCAGCTGGTCGTCTCGCATCCTGTTTTTGTTTGAAGGATTCGACGGCCCTTTGGCCTTTGCGGTCTTTGTGCTGGCCTGTGCGGGCATGTTGATCATGTATTCATCGGGCTACGACCACGGCACGCGCTTTGTCGACCATGGTCGCAACATGCTGATTGCGGGCAGCATCATGTTTGTCGTGGCGCAAATCCCTCCACAACGGCTCATGAGCTTGGCCGTGCCCATTTACACGGTGGGTGTGTTGCTGCTGATTGCCGTGGCCATCTTTGGCATTACCAAGAAGGGTGCCAGGCGTTGGCTCAATGTGGGCGTGGTCATTCAGCCTAGCGAAATTCTCAAAATTGCCATGCCCCTGATGTTGTCTTGGTGGTTTCAAAAGCGCGAAGGTCAACTGCGACCATTGGACTTTGCCGTGGCGGGCCTTTTGTTGATGCTGCCCGTGGGGCTGATCATGCGGCAGCCCGACTTGGGAACGGCGTTGTTGGTTCTGAGCACAGGTGTGGCCGTGCTGTTTTTTGCAGGCTTAAGCTGGCGTCTGATCTTGCCACCCGTTCTTCTGGGTTTGATGGGCTTGATGTTGCTGGTGGCTTTTGAGGCGCAATTGTGCGCCGAGGGTGTCGATTGGAAAGTACTGCACGAGTACCAACGGCAACGCGTTTGCACCCTGCTCGACCCCGCGCGAGACCCTTTGGGCAAGGGCTTTCACATCATTCAAGGCATGATTGCCATTGGTTCCGGTGGCTTTTGGGGCAAGGGCTTTATGCAAGGCACCCAAACCCATTTGGAATTCATTCCCGAGCGCACCACCGACTTTATATTTGCAGCTTTTTCTGAAGAGTTTGGTTTGTTGGGCACACTCCTGTTGATCACCGGCTTTTTCTTTTTGGTGTTTCGCGGCTTGGTGATTGCCAAGGAAGCGCCTTCTTTGTTCACGCGCCTGTTGGCCGGTAGCGTCAGCATGATTTTCTTCACCTATGCCTTTGTCAACATGGGCATGGTCAGTGGCATCCTGCCCGTGGTGGGGGTGCCTTTGCCCTTCATCAGTTATGGCGGCACGGCCATGGTCACCTTGGGGCTGGGTTTGGGTATTTTGATGTCGATTGCCAAGGCCAAGCGCTTGGTGCAAACCTAAGCGCAGCTCAAAAGAAAGGCCTGCTGTCCGCTGTTCAGCAGGGCCTTCGGAGCTTGCCTACAATGGCAGCATGATTTCACGCGAACCTACCATTGAACGCTTGGCCACGGCCAGGTCATTGTTGCTCGAGCCCTTCGGCTTGGACGAAACCCACTTGGCCAAAGCTTTGAGTGCCATCAAAGCGCACAAAGTGGACGACGCCGATTTGTATTTTCAATACACCCGCGCCGAAGGCTGGAGCTTGGAAGAGGGCATCGTCAAAACAGGCAGTTTCAGCATTGACCAAGGTGTGGGCGTGCGAGCAGTGGCCGGTGAAAAAACGGCCTTTGCCTATTCAGATGACATTTCTGAGGCTTCTTTGATGGACGCTGCCCAAACAGTGCGCGCCATTGCGCAAGCCCATCAAAACAAAAAAGCCAAAGTGCCCGCACGCAAAATTGCGGGCATTCGTTCGCTGTATCCTTCACTCGATCCCATGGGCACGCTCAACAGCACAGACAAGGTGCAGTTGCTGGAAAAGGTCGAGCAATTGGCCCGCGCCAAAGACCCCCGCGTGGTGCAAGTGATGGCCGGCTTGGCCAGTGAATACGATGTGGTCATGGTGGCCCGTGCCGATGGCACCTTGGCCGCCGATGTGCGCCCTTTGGTGCGTTTGTCGGTCACAGTCATTGCCGAGCAAAACGGTCGACGTGAAGTTGGCAGTGGCGGCGGCGGCGGCCGCTTTGGTTTGGCTTATTTCGACGACGCCATGGTCAATGCTTACGTCGATGACGCAGTGCATGCGGCCCTCACCAATTTGGATGCACGCCCAGCGCCGGCTGGCGTGATGACTGTGGTCTTGGGTCCAGGCTGGCCAGGCGTGTTGTTGCACGAGGCCATTGGACATGGTTTGGAGGGCGACTTCAATCGCAAAGGCTCCAGTGCGTTCAGCGGCATGATCGGCAAACGCGTGGCCGCCAAAGGCGTCACAGTTTTAGACGATGGCACCATTTCTGACCGCCGCGGCTCCTTGAATGTGGACGATGAAGGCTGCCCTAGCCAGCGCAATGTGCTGATTGAAGACGGCATTTTGAAGGGCTACATCCAAGACGCCATGAATGCCCGCTTGATGGGTGTCAAGCCCACTGGCAATGGCCGCCGTGAAAGCTATGCGCACATTCCCATGCCGCGCATGACCAACACGTACATGTTGGGCGGCGACAAAGCGCCCGAGGAAATTGTGGCCAGCATCAAGAAAGGCTTGTACGCCACCAATTTTGGCGGTGGCCAAGTGGACATCACCAGCGGCAAATTTGTGTTCTCGGCCAGCGAAGCTTATTGGGTTGAAAACGGCAAAATTCAATACCCTGTGAAGGGTGCCACCTTGGTGGGCAGCGGCCCAGAGTGCCTCAAACAGGTCAGCATGATTGGCAACGACATGCGTCTGGATTCAGGTGTCGGTGTGTGCGGTAAAGAGGGGCAAAGCGTGCCTGTGGGTGTGGGCCAGCCCACGCTGCGCATTGAAGGTTTGACGGTGGGCGGCACCGCTTAAGGGCTTGTCCTGACGGCTTTTGTCAGAAAACTGCAGAAAACTTGTGCTACATTCATTTCCCATGACCTCGCGCTTTAGCTTTTTTAGCTTTTATTTTGCATTCTCAGTCCTAGGCGGACGAGAGGCCAGCGCATAAGTCACTGAACCCCTCTACCAACCGCCGGACTCAACCCCCGGCGGTTTTTTTTTGCATTTCACCCATTCAGTTTTTTAATTTTTGAACAGGAGCACACGATGAACACCAAAGCCAAAGCCAATTCGGAGCCTCGTTATGCGAACCCCGCAGACCGCACAGGGCAGACTGATGACGAACGCATCAAGGACATCACCGTGTTGCCGCCACCAGAACATTTGATGCGCTTTTTCCCGATCACGGGAACCGCAGTTGAAACACTGATTGCACAGACGCGTCGCAAGATTCACAACATCATGGAAGGCAAGGATGATCGCTTGCTGGTGGTGATTGGCCCTTGCTCTATTCACGATCCTGCCGCAGCCTTGGATTACGCTCGCCGCCTGAAGCCGCTTCGTGACAAATACCAAGACACCTTGGAAATTGTGATGCGTGTTTATTTCGAAAAACCTCGCACCACGGTGGGCTGGAAGGGGTTGATCAACGACCCTTACTTGGACGAAAGCTTCCGCATCGACGAAGGTTTGCGCATTGCACGTCAACTGCTGATTGAGATCAATCGCCAAGGTTTGCCTGCTGGCAGTGAGTTCTTGGACGTGATTTCACCCCAGTACATCGGCGACTTGATCAGCTGGGGCGCCATTGGCGCACGCACCACCGAGAGCCAAGTGCACCGCGAATTGGCCTCTGGTTTGTCAGCGCCCATTGGTTTTAAAAATGGCACCGATGGCAACATCAAAATTGCCACCGATGCCATTCAAGCGGCAGAACGCGGTCACCACTTCTTGTCGGTGCACAAAAACGGACAAGTGGCGATTGTGCAAACACAAGGCAACCCCGATTGCCACGTCATTTTGCGTGGCGGCAAAGCACCCAATTACGACGAAGACAGCGTGAATGCGGCGTGCAAAGATTTGACGGCAGCCAAACTCAAGCCCACCTTGATGATCGATTGCAGCCACGCCAACAGCAGCAAGCAGCACGAGCGCCAAGTGGACGTGACCCACGACATTTCAGCGCAAATCAGCAAAGGCTCACGTCAAATTTTTGGCGTGATGGTGGAAAGTCATTTGGAGGGCGGTGCGCAAAAGTTCAGCCCTGGCAAAGACGATCCCAGTGCACTGAAGTATGCGCAAAGCATCACCGACGCTTGCATTGGATGGCCTGATAGCGAGAAGGTTTTGGCCACGTTGTCAAAAGCCGTCTTGGCTCGTCGTCAAAAATAAACAGAAGGGCCTGTACAACAGGTCCTTTTCAGTTTTCAAAAAGCGTCTGGCAACAGACGCTTTTTTCATGCGTGTTTCAAAGCCTTTAAGAGCTTCTCGTGAATGCCGCCAAAGCCGCCATTGCTCATGCACAGCAAATGGTCACCCGGCTGAACTTGCGCCATCACTTGTGTCACCACCTCGTCGATGTTGCTGGCCACTTGGGCTTTGGTGCCCATTTCGGCCAAGGCCGCATTGGCATCCCAATCCAAACCGCCGCTGTGACAGAAAGACAAATCGGCCTGTGCCAAGCTCCATGGCAACTGTGACTTCATGGTGCCCAGTTTCATGGTGTTGCTGCGTGGCTCGAAGATGGCCAAAATGCGTTGTGCGCCAACTTGTCGGCGCAAGCCGTCAAGCGTGGTGCGAATGGCGGTGGGGTGATGGGCAAAATCATCGTAGACCGTGACGCCAGCCACCGTGCCGCGCACTTCCATGCGGCGTTTCACATTTTGAAAGCTGGACAAAGCATTGGCGGCCACTTCTGGCGATACGCCGACGTGATCTGCGGCTGCAATGGCCGCCAAGGCGTTGAGTTGGTTGTGCACGCCGCCCAGTGACCATTGAACGTGTGCTACTTTTTGGCCGTGATGCAAGACGGCAAAGTCGCTGGGCTCGCCCTCTGCCGAAAAATCACTCACGGTGGCGCCAAAGCTTCTGACCTCACTCCAACAACCTTGTGCCAAAACCCGTGTCAAACTTTCTTCCAAACCATTTACAACCAAGCGACCTTGGCCCGGCACGGTGCGAACCAGGTGATGGAACTGGCGCTCAATGGCTTTGAGGTCGTCAAAGATGTCGGCGTGGTCAAATTCCAAGTTGTTCAAGATGGCCGTGCGCGGACGGTAGTGCACAAACTTGCTGCGCTTGTCAAAGAAGGCCGTGTCGTATTCATCGGCTTCAATGACAAAGTATGGTCGGGTGTGACCCGCCGCCAGTTGGCCCAAACGCGCAGACACCCCAAAGTTCAAGGGCACGCCGCCCACCAAGAATCCGGGCGTGAGACCGGCAGCTTCCAAGATCCAGGTCAGCATGGACGTGGTGGATGTTTTGCCATGCGTGCCAGCAACGGCCAACACATGTCGACCTTGCAGGACATGCTCAGACAGCCACTGGGGGCCACTGGTGTAGGGCGCGCCAGATTCCAAAATGGCTTCCATCAGAGGGAATTTGGGCTCGCCCGAGGACAAACGGCTGCGGCTGACTACATTGCCGATCACGTACAGATCGGGTTGGAGTCGCATTTGCTCAACGCCAAATCCTTCGATCAATTCGATGCCCAAAGCCGCCAGTTGGTCGCTCATGGGGGGGTAAACGCCGGCATCGCAGCCGGTAACGCGGTGACCCGCTTCTCTTGCCAAGGCGGCCAAGCCGCCCATGAAGGTGCCACAAATGCCCAATATATGTATATGCATGGGGGGATTTTAGGCGGTGCACAATGGCGTTATGGCAGATTTAACAGATGAAATTGCAGCGTCGGCTGCCCAATGCGTGGTGGAGGAGGGCTTGGAATACGGGCCAGCCAAGCGGCGTGCCTTGAAAGTGCTGGGCTTGCCGTCCAAAACGCCCTTGCCCAACAACGACCAGGTCGAGGCGCAAGTGCGGGAGTACATTGAACTTTTTTGCGCAGACACGCAGCCAGCCGAACTTTTGGCCTTGCGCACTCATGCGTTGATGTGGATGCACCGTTTACAAGACTTCAGGCCTTACCTCGGCGGCGCCGTGTGGCATGGGACGGCTACCCGTTTGTCAGACATTTACCTGCAGTTGTTCTGCGATGATGAAAAATCGTGTGAAATTGAACTTATCAACAAGGGTGTTGATTTTGCGACTCGCACCGTGAATGGCTTGCACGGCGAGCCCGTCGAAGCGCTGAGCATTCACAGTTTTTGCAAAGAGTTGGGCGAAGAAATCGGTGTGCATTTGCTGATCAACGAATATGACGATGTGCGAGGGGCTTTGAAAGCCGATGCGCAAGGGCGAGTGCCGCGTGGTGATGCGGCTGCTGTGCAACGCCTAATTCAGGCATGATCCGGTTAAATGAATGAAGTTGGTGGAAAAAGAATGTCAGATCAAGAAAATTTAGGACAACAAGCAAGCAGCAGCGTGCTGGTCGCTGAAGAGGGCATGGATCGCCGTCATTGGCTCACAGCCGGTGTTGCTGTGGCAGCGGGCTTGGCAGGGGCCATTGTGGCTTGGCAAAAGTACCAGCCTCAAGGCGTTCTGGACGAGGCAACTCAAAACTTTTGGCAACAAGAGTTTGACAAGCCAGAAGGCGGCACATTGCGCATGGCGGCGTTTCGCGGTCAACCTTTGCTGGTGAATTTCTGGGCCACCTGGTGCCCCCCTTGTATTGAGGAACTTCCTTTAATTGATGCCTTTTACAAAGCAAATCAATCTAAATCCTTCCAAGTTGTCGGTTTGGCAGTAGACCAACCAAGCATGGTGAAGCGCTTTTTGTTGCAAAAACCTTTGCAGTTTCCCAATGGCATGGCGGGTTTGAATGGTACGCAATTGGGAATCAGTTTGGGCAATGCCGAGAGCGTTTTACCTTACAGCGTACTTTTCGATGCAAAAGGCAGGCTTTTGGCGCAAAAAGCCGGAAGATTGGAGCAAAAGGATTTGGACAGCTGGCTGCAAAAGGTTTTGTAAGGCGTGAGCCAAGCCCCTGTGAGGGGTGGCAGGCATTCAAAATCACGTTTCTTTCCACCCTGTTTGTGAAAATGAGTGCATTTGTAACCATTTAGCGGTGTTTTTGGTGTAAATTCCACGTTTTCGACAGCAAACACAGGGGGTAACATGGATTTGCGCAAATTGAAAACCTTGATCGACTTGGTTTCCGACTCCAACGTCACTGAATTGGAGATCACGGAGGCAGAAGGCAAAGTTCGCATTGTCAAAGGACCTGTCGCTTCGGGCGCCCCCGTCCTTGCCCAACAAGTGATGGTGCCAGCTGCTCAAGTTGCTGCGCCCGTTGCAGCGCCCACAGTGGCGGAAATTGCAGAAGCCGCGGCTGTAACAGCTGCAGCCGTTGCGGCAGAAGCTGCTGCTGCAGGCCATACCGTCAAATCCCCCATGGTAGGCACGTTCTACAGATCGTCCAGCCCCGGCGCTGCACCTTTTGTGCAAGTGGGCGATACCGTCAAAGAAGGCGACACGCTGTGCATCATTGAAGCCATGAAGATTTTGAATGAAATCGAATCAGACAAGGCCGGTACGGTGAAGCAAGTCTTGTGTGAAAACGGCCAGGCTGTGGAATACGGTCAAGCCCTCTACATCATCGAATAACCCACCAGGATTCTCATGTTCAAGAAAATTCTGGTTGCAAATCGCGGGGAAATTGCCCTGCGAATTCAGCGTGCATGCCGCGAGCTCGGCATCAAAGCGGTCATGGTTTACTCTGAAGCCGACCGCGAAGCCAAATACGTCAAGCTGGCAGAAGAAGCCGTTTGCATTGGGCCGGCCGCATCCAACCTCAGTTACCTCAACATGCCGGCCATCATTTCGGCTGCCGAGGTCACTGACGCAGAAGCCATTCACCCAGGCTATGGTTTCCTGAGCGAAAACGCCGATTTTGCAGAGCGCGTTGAAAAGAGTGGTTTCCAATTCATTGGCCCTACGCCCGAGTCCATCCGCATCATGGGCGACAAGGTTTCGGCCAAGCAAGCCATGATCAAAGCGGGCGTGCCCTGCGTGCCCGGCTCTGAAGGCGAGTTGCCCGATGACCCCGTCATCATTCGCCGTACAGCCAAAAGCATTGGCTACCCCGTCATCATCAAGGCGGCTGGCGGTGGTGGGGGGCGTGGGATGCGAGTGGTGCACACCGAAGCGGCGCTCATCAATGCCGTGCAAATGACCAAGGCCGAAGCGGGTGCTGCATTTGGCAATCCTGCGGTGTACATGGAAAAGTACCTGCAAAACCCACGTCACATTGAAATCCAAATCTTGGCCGACAAGCACAAGAATGCGGTTTACTTGGGCGAGCGCGATTGCTCCATGCAGCGTCGTCACCAAAAGGTGGTGGAAGAAGCGCCGGCTCCTGGCATCCCCCGCAAACTCATCGACAAGATTGGCGAGCGTTGCGTCGCGGCTTGCAAAAAGATCAACTACCGCGGCGCGGGCACCTTCGAATTTTTGTACGAAAACGGCGAGTTCTATTTCATTGAAATGAACACGCGCGTGCAAGTGGAGCACCCTGTCACGGAGTGGGTCACGGGCATTGACATTGTCAAAACCCAAATCATGATGGCCGCTGGCGAAAAGTTGCCTTTCACGCAGCGTCAAATCGAAATTCGAGGCCATGCCATTGAATGCCGCGTGAACGCCGAAGACCCCTTCAAGTTCACACCTTCACCAGGTCGCATTACCACTTGGCATGCACCAGGCGGCCCTGGCATTCGCGTCGACTCGCACGTGTACAACAATTACTTTGTGCCTCCCAACTACGACTCCATGATTGGCAAAATCATTGCCCATGGCGACACGCGCGAGCAAGCCATTGCCCGCATGCAAACTGCCTTGGGTGAAACCGTGGTGGAAGGCATCAGCACCAACATTGCACTGCACCGTGAAATTTTGCGTGATTCCAAATTCGTGACCGGCGGCACCAACATCCATTACCTGGAAGAGTGGTTGCGTCAACGCAAAAACTAAACTATGTTTGAACTCAACTTGTTGTGCCCCGAGGCACGTGTCGATGTCTTGAGTGAAGCACTTGAAGCATTGGATGCCTTGAGTGTGTCAGTGGAAGATGCCGACGCAGAAACAGAGCACGAACAAGCCTTGTTTGGCGAGCCTGGTATGCCGCCGCCCAAAGACGGTTGGCAGCGCTCCAAAATGGTCGCCTTGTTTGCCAAAGAAGAGGCTGCCAAAGAGGCGGCGGTGTTGTTGGCCGCCCAAGATTTTTTTGATTCATGCCAAGTCTTGTCCATTTCAGCCGTGCCTGATCAAGACTGGGTGCGTCTCACGCAGTCACAGTTTGCGCCCGTCGAAATTACGCCTGAATTTTGGATTGTGCCCACCTGGCACGAGCCGCCAGCACAGGCGCGCGAAGTGATTCGCCTCGATCCTGGTTTGGCCTTTGGCACGGGGACTCACCCCACCACGCGCATGTGTTTGCGTTGGATTGCCACTCACGAGGTGAAAGGTCAACGCGTGCTCGACTATGGTTGTGGTTCTGGTATTTTGGCCATTGGTGCTGCCAAGTTCGGTGCGTCGCAAATTGATGCTGTCGACATTGATGAAGCTGCGGTCACGTCCACAGAGTTGAACGCACAGGCCAACGAGGTTCAGTTGAATGCTGGTCTGCCAGAATTGGCGCAAGGCACATACAACACGGTGCTGGCCAATATTTTGGCCACGCCTTTGAAGGTCCTGGCGCCGCTGCTATGCAGTCACGTTCAAGCGGGCGGGCATTTGGTGCTTGCCGGTATCTTGGAGCGCCAAGAAGAAGAACTCATCCAAGCTTATGCCCCTCACCTGACTTTGAAGGTGGCCGATCGCGAAGATGGCTGGATTTTGATGACTGCACACCGCAGTTAAACCGATGACTTATGCGGGCTTGATCACCTGGGCAATTGGGGGTGTTCTGGGTTTGATCTTGCAGGCCACTTTGCTTTACAAAGACCTGCTGGTTGCTTACCAAGCTTCACTGAAAGCCCCCTTGACGCAATTGTGCGCTTGGGCTGATTGCCAAATTTTGGCTTTGCAACTTGCCGATGCGGTGGTCATTGACCACGCCGCCATTGACCTGTTGCATCGCAACCCAATGGGCGTCGATGACGTGCCCCCATCACCCCAGTGGTCGTTCGAAATCCATCTGAGAAATTCGGCCAAAGTGCCGGTGGCCACACCCCAGGTGGAGCTCACATTGACCGATTCTCAAGATCAAGCGCTGATGCGCAAAGTGATCGATTTGTCGTCTTGGGGTGCACCTGCTGTGATGGCGCCTGGCCAAATTGTGTCCTTGTCGCGCCAACTCGGCCTGCGTCACCCTGAAAGCGGCTTCATGGGTTATCGCTTGCTGACGTTTTATCCCTGAAGCGCTTTGCAAGCCCCATGAAAAAAGCCCGATGCTTTGCAGCATCGGGCTTTGGCTAACGAATTAACGTTGAATCAAGGCTTGGCGGCCGAAGGAAACGGCCATGCAGCTTGAGGATTCAATGCTGTCGTGCCAGCAGCAGGGGCAGCGGGCGCTTTCGCAGCTTTCTTAGCGGCTTTTTTAGCAGGCTTTTTAGCGGCTTTTTTAGGAGCAGCTTTTTTTACAGCTTTCTTAGCAACGGCTTTTTTAGCGGCTTTTTTAGGAGCTGCTTTTTTAGCTGCGGCTTTCTTAGGAGCTGCTTTTTTAGCGGCGGCTTTTTTAGGAGCTGCTGCTTTTTTAGCGACGGCTTTCTTAGGAGCTGCTTTTTTAGGAGCTGCTGCCTTTTTAGCTACGGCCTTTTTAGGAGCTGCTTTTTTAGGAGCTGCTGCCTTTTTGGCTACGGCCTTTTTAGGAGCTGCTTTTTTAGGAGCGGCTGCTTTTTTGGCGACGGCCTTTTTAGGAGCTGCTTTTTTGGGAGCAGCGGCTTTTTTCACAACAGCTTTTTTAGGAGCCGATTTTTTTGCTGCGACTTTTTTGGGTGCCGCTTTTTTTGCAGTTGCCATGATTTTTTTCTCCTTGATCAATTAGAAAAATCAACAGGGTGAAACACTTTGCGAATGTTGGAGTCGCAAAGCGATTCAAGGTGCTGAGAACGAATCTCAACACCTTGAATGGGGAAAAACCTCACCCCAGCGCCGCTGCGAGCGGTCGTGGTGTGAGGTTTAAACAGGAACGTCATGTAAAAAGTATCAGTCCCAAGACAGGGCGCCGCCCGACTGGTATTCAATGACGCGGGTCTCGAAGAAATTACGTTCTTTCTTCAAGTCAATCATTTCGCTCATCCAAGGGAAGGGATTCTCTTCGTTGGGGAAGAGGGCTTCCAAGCCGATTTGGGTGGCACGGCGGTTGGCGATGTAGCGCAAGTAGCCTTTGAACATGGAAGCGTTGAGGCCGAGCACGCCGCGGGGCATGGTGTCTTCGGCATAACGGTATTCCAATTCAACGGCTTTCATGAACAGCTCATTGATTTCTGCTTTGAACTCTGCTGTCCACAACTGGGGGTTCTCGAGTTTGATCTGGTTGATCAGGTCGATGCCGAAGTTGCAATGCATGGATTCGTCGCGCAAGATGTATTGGTACTGCTCGGCAGCACCTGTCATTTTGTTTTGACGACCCAAGGCCAGAATTTGGGTGAAGCCCACGTAGAAGAACAAGCCTTCCATGAGGCAGGCAAACACGATGAGTGACTTCAAGAGGGTTTGGTCAGTTTCCTGCGTGCCCGTTTTGAAGTGGGGGTCCATGATGGCGTGGATGAACGGAATCAGGAACTCGTCTTTGTCGCGAATGGACTGAACTTCGTTGTAGGCGTTGAAGATTTCGCTCTCATCCAGACCCAGTGACTCGGTGATGTACTGGTAGGCGTGGGTGTGAATGGCTTCTTCAAAAGCTTGACGCAACAAGAACTGACGGCACTCGGGCGCCGTGATGTGGCGGTAAGTGCCCAAGGTGATGTTGTTGGCAGCCAAAGAGTCGGCTGTGACAAAAAAGCCCAAGTTGCGTTTGACCAAGCGGCGCTCGTCTTCGGTTAAACCGTTGGGGTCTTTCCAAAGCGCGATGTCGCGTGTCATGTTGACTTCTTGCGGCATCCAGTGGTTGGCGCAAGTGGCGAGGTATTTTTCCCAAGCCCATTTGTACTTGAAAGGCACCAACTGGTTGACGTCGGTTTGGCCGTTGATGATGCGCTTGTCTGCTGCGTTAACGCGGCGTGCAGCACCAGCTGGCGCAGTTTGCGTACCAGCGGCTGTCATGACGGGTGACGGTGTTGACGCCATTGCAGAAGGCGTGTTGGCTGTGAATGAAGACAGATCAGCGAAGCGGTCGGCAGATGGACCACTTGGGGGAAAGCTTGGCATTGCAGGTTGCAACGCAGGTTTAGATGAATCGTCCCAGGACAACATAGAAATTTCCAATGTGTGAATTATGAAAGCTTGCGGACGAAATGCAAAGCATTGTTTTTAAATGAGTTGAAATCACGCGAAGAAGTGTTGCGTTTTTGCATTGTATTTCTTCGACGTGATTTGAAGATTGTGAAAACCAATTTCCTGAATCTTTGAAAGTTATTGGCAAGCCTCGCAACCCACATCGTCAATCGCTGTGAACTTCACATCGGTGGCGGGCACGCCTGAGAACTGTGCAGGTGCAGACGCATTGGCTGCAGCAGTGCCGGAGGTGGCGCCAGAAGACACTGCGTTCATTTGGTTGTTGGACACCGTCGATTTCTCGGCGTGTGTGGCGCTGATGGTGCGCAGGTAGTACGTGGTTTTGAGGCCACGCAACCAAGCCAACTTGTAGGTGTCATCCAATTTTTTACCAGACGCGCCAGACATGTAAATGTTGAGTGATTGCGCTTGGTCAATCCATTTTTGGCGACGCGCTGCAGCTTCCACAATCCAAGTGGTTTCCACTTCAAATGCGGTGGCGTACAAGGCCTTGATTTCTTGAGGCACACGGTCGATGGGACGCAGTGAGCCGTCGAAGTGTTTCAAGTCCATGACCATGACGTCGTCCCACAGACCCAAACGCTTCAAGTCGCGCACCAGGTAGCCGTTGATGATGGTGAATTCGCCAGACAAGTTGGACTTGACCGACAGATTGCCGAAGCAAGGTTCGATGCAAGCGTCCACACCAATGATGTTGGAGATGGTGGCGGTAGGCGCAATGGCCACGCAGTTGGAGTTGCGCATGCCGTCTTTGGCAATCTTCTTGCGCAAAGCGTCCCAGTCCATGGTGCTGCTGCGATCCACTTCAACATAACCACCGCGGGCTTGTTGCAGCATGTCCAAAGTGTCCAAAGGCAAGATGCCCTGATCCCACAAAGAACCTTTGTAGCTGGAGTACTTGCCGCGCTCGGCTGCCAACTCGGTAGACGCCCAGTAAGCGTAGTAGCAAATGGCTTCCATGGAAGTGTCTGCAAATTCCACGGCTTCTTGAGAAGCATAGGGCACACGCTTTTGGTACAGCGCGTCTTGGAAGCCCATGAGGCCCAAGCCCACAGGACGGTGACGCATATTAGAGTCGCGTGCTTTTTTGACCGCGTAGTAGTTGATGTCGATCACGTTGTCGAGCATGCGCATGGCCGTTTTGATGGTGCGCTGCAGTTTGGCGTGGTCGATTTGTTTGCCGTTGGGGCCGTCCATCAAGTGCTGTGGCAAGTTGACTGAACCCAAGTTGCACACCGCTGTTTCGGTGTCGCTGGTGTTCAAGGTGATCTCGGTGCACAGGTTGGAGGAGTGCACCACGCCAGCGTGCTGCTGAGGTGAGCGGATGTTGCAAGCATCTTTGAATGTGATCCAAGGATGGCCTGTTTCAAACAGCATGGAGAGCATTTTGCGCCACAGGTCGTTGGCCTGGATGGTGCGGCTGGGCTTGATTTCGCCGGCTGCGGCTTTTTGCTCGTAGGCCACGTAGGCTTTTTCGAACTCAACGCCAAACTTGTCATGCAAATCGGGGCAATCGGAAGGCGAGAACAAAGTCCAAGTGCCTTTTTCCATGACACGGCGCATGAACAAGTCGGGGATCCAGTTGGCGGTGTTCATGTCGTGCGTACGGCGGCGGTCATCGCCGGTGTTTTTGCGCAGTTCCAGGAACTCTTCAATGTCGAGGTGCCATGTTTCGAGGTAGGTGCAGACCGCGCCCTTGCGCTTGCCGCCTTGGTTCACGGCCACAGCAGTGTCGTTGACCACTTTGAGGAAAGGCACCACGCCTTGTGATTCGCCATTGGTGCCCTTGATGTGGCTGCCCAAAGCGCGAACGCGTGTCCAGTCATTGCCCAAGCCGCCTGCAAATTTAGACAACAAAGCATTTTCTTTGATGGACTCGTAAATGCCGTCGAGGTCGTCGGGCACTGTTGTGAGGTAGCAGCTGGACAGCTGTGAACGCAAACCAGCGCTGTTGAACAGGGTGGGGGTGCTGGACATGAAGTCGAATGAAGACAGCACTTCATAGAACTCGATGGCGCGTGCTTCGCGGTCGGCTTCGTTCAGAGCCAGGCCCATGGCCACGCGCATAAAGAAAGACTGGGGCAACTCAATGCGTGTTTTGCGCACGTGCAAGAAGTAACGGTCGTACAAAGTTTGCAGGCCGAGGTAATCGAATTGCAAATCGCGTTCGGCTTTGAGGGCTGTGGCCAGCTTGCGCAAGTCGAATTGCAGGAGTTTTTCGTCCAGCAAGCCGTTGTCGACGCCCTTTTTGATATAGCCAGGGAAGTAGTCAACATAGTGAGAAGCCATGTCCTTCAAGAGCACCTCTTTGCCCAAAACTTCCTTGGCAATGGTGTGCATCAGCAGACGGGCTGTGACGTAGGTGTAATCAGGATCTTTTTCGATCAGAGTGCGAGACGCCAAGATGGACGCCTTGTAAACCTCTTCCATGGGCACGCCGTCGTAGAGGTTGCGCATGGTTTCGGCCACGATGGGGTCGGGATGCACGTCTTGGCCCAAACCTTGGCAGGCGTTGACGATGAGGCCTTGCAAATAGTTGACGTCGAGGGGCACGCGCTGGCCGCCATCCAAAACGTGCAAAGTGGGAACGTTGCTGACCGCGGCTTTTTCTTCTTTGATTTGGGCGCGTTCTTGGGTGCGGCGTTCACGGTAGAGCACGTAGGCACGTGCCACTTCGTGGTTGCTACTGCGCATCAGGCCAAGTTCAACCTGGTCTTGCACATCTTCAATGTGGAAGGTGCCGCCACCTGGACGTGAGCGCATGAGGGCGCGAACCACGGTTTGGGTGAGGCCGTCCACCACTTCGCGCACGCTGGCAGACGCCGCGCCTTGTGTGCCGTGAACCGCCAAGAAGGCTTTCATCAGGGCCACTGCAATTTTGTTGGGCTCGAAAGGCACCACGGCGCCGTTGCGGCGAATGATTTGGTAGTTGGCCAAAGCATGGGGTGCCGCAGCGGATGCGTTGGATGCATCGCCAGCACCCAAGAAGCCTTGGGGGTTGGATGTTAGATTTTGCTCAATTTGCATAGCGTTCTCAGTGGTCAATGTCAGTTCAAAATTCATGTTGGCTGCAGCCTTGCAACGAAGCTGGGTTCTACAGTCAAACGGGGTCGTCAAAGTGGGGTGTTTTCTTGTTTTTCACCGGACCGTGTCTTTGGCGTTGGGACACTATATCTGGGGTCTGAGGTGAATTCAAGCCACTAGGGGTAGTGTACAGGGCACTTTGTGAGTCGAAAAAGATCTTGACAAAGTCCGGGCTGCTTGAAGTGTCAAAAAAGCGCAAATTTGGGGCGCAAAAACCTTGCCCTGGAATGCGCATCAAATCAGTAGGTTGGCGGCACGAATGAGTGCTGGCGCGCGTTGGCTTGCATTTGCTTTCGCAAAGCCTTGCAAATCCATGCATCAGCACAAGTCACAACTGTATGGAGGGCCATGGATGCGCGTGGATGGTGCAAAAAAAAGAGCCTCAATGGCCCTGAAAATATTTTTAGAATTTTGAAAATATTTTCAAAATTCGGGAAAGTACTGAGGCGGCCATGCGACATTTTTTTGCAACAGCGCCCAATCAAATCCTGGACCAGGATCTTTTTTGCGTCCCGGTGCAATGTGCTCGTGACCGGCTATATACACAATGGGGTATTGTTGTTTGAGCGACTGGCTGAGTTTTGTCAAACTGTCGTACTGCGCGGCTTCAAAAGTTTCACCTTCTAGGCCTTCCAATTCAATGCCGATGGAGTCGTCGTTGCAATTGCTGCGGCCACGGTAACTGGAAGCGCCAGCGTGCCAGGCACGCTGGTCACAGCTGACAAACTGCCACACTTTGCCACTTCGTTCAATGAAAAAATGGGCGGATACTTCGAGGCCGCGAATGCTTTGGAAGTAAGGGTGTGCATCCCAGTCGAGTTGATTGGTGAACAGTTGTTGCACCGCATGCGTACCGAACTGGCCTGGTGGCAAACTGATGGCGTGCACCACAATCAAATCGATGGTGGCTTTGGGCGGACGAGCGCCAAAGTTGGGCGATTCGCATTTTTCTGCGGCTTGCAACCAGCCTTTTTCCCAAAGATCGAAGCGCATGGTGTGTGGCTGCAACATGTGAAAGCTGCGTTTTAAAGGGCCGTGTCGGCGGCGACTTGGCGATGCGCCTGCGAACAGTAAAGGCCTCGCTTGCCTTGCACCATGTCGGTGGCAGGCATGTGCACACCGCAGTGAAGACAGGCTTGCATGGGGCTGGGCTCTAAGGGGCTTGCGTGATTGGGCTTGGCAGTCTCGGAAGATTTGGACTGGCGTTCGTTCAAAGCATTCAGGCGGTTTCTTCGCCACAGCCAAACAGCAAACAAAACCGTCAGTAAAAAAAGCAGAATTTTCAAAGACTGCGTCCCAAAACGACTTCAAGCACAAAACGTGAGCCCGCGTAGGCCAAAAGAAGCAGCGCTGCGCCAGAATAAAGAACGCGAACGGCACGGCGGCCGCGCCAGCCAAATTGGCGTCGACCAAGGAGCAAAGCGCCAAATGTGAGCCATGACAGGATGGAGAACACTGTTTTGTGATCCCATTTCCAATGCGCACCTGCGGCGCCGTAGAGTTGTTCGCCAAACACAAAACCTGCAATGAGGGTGAGTGTCAGCAGCACAAAACCCAGCAACACAAAGCGAAACATGAGTCGTTCTAGGGTGAGCAAGGGCAAGCCGCTTTGATTTTCGTTGCCTTGCCTGATTTGGATTTCGGCACTGGTCATAAGGGCTGCGTGGATGACAGCTGCCGCAAACATGCCGTACGAGGCAATGCCAAAAGCCCAGTGCAGCGGCAGCCAAATAGAGGCCGTCACTTGGAGTGCTTGTCCTGGAAAGACCCAAGCGACTGCAACAGCGGCGCTGCCCAAGGCCGCCATGGCCCAACGTGCTTTCAGTTGCGGGAAGTACTGGCTTTCGACGGCGTAGGCCGTTAACACCCACCAAACAGTGACGGACAAAGCAGGTGCAAAGCCAAAGCGAGGTGTTTCACCCAAAAGGCCAATGCCAATGGTGGCGCCATGCATCAGCCACGCAAGCCAGAGGTAACGACGCGCCAAGCTGGGGCCCATTCGATCTGCCGTGATGGCAGGAATGGCATAGGCGATGGCAGTTAAAAGCGTCAACCACATCGCCAATTCGGATGGACTGGCTAAAATCATGCTTCCTAGTTTAGCGTTTTGAGCCCTTGCAATCTGGCAAAGCACTTAAAACCTAACGGTTTATGAGAAATTTTCCCTATGGCTTCCGCTCTCACCGACAAACTCTCGCTCCTCGTTAAGCAAATCAGCGGACAAGCGCGCATTACCGAGTCCAACGTGACGGACATGTTGCGCGAAGTTCGCATGGCTTTGTTGGAGGCTGATGTGGCCTTGCCAGTGGTGCGAGACTTCATTGCCCGAGTGAAAGAAAAAGCCCTTGGGCAAGAGGTGCTGGGTTCTCTGAAGCCTGGCCAAGCTTTGGTGGCCATTGTGAACCGTGAGTTGGCAGCCACCATGGGCGAAGGCGTGGCCGACATCAACCTGGCCGCGCAACCCCCTGCGGTTATTCTGATGGCGGGTTTGCAAGGTGCGGGTAAAACCACCACCACGGCCAAATTGGCCAAGCACCTGATTGAGAAGCGCAAGAAAAAAGTGCTGACGGTGTCGGGCGACGTCTACCGTCCTGCGGCCATCGAGCAATTGAAAACTGTCACGGCCCAAGCCGGTGCTGAGTGGTTTCCCAGTTCGCCCGATCAAAAGCCTTTGGACATTGCCCGTGCGGCCATCGATTACGCGCGCAAACATTTCTTTGATGTGCTGCTGGTTGACACAGCAGGTCGCTTGGCCATTGACGATGCGCTCATGGCTGAAATTAAGGCCTTGCACGCCGAACTGAACCCCGTTGAAACCTTGTTTGTGGTCGATGCCATGCAGGGTCAGGATGCCGCCAACACGGCCAAGGCCTTCAAAGATGCCTTGCCCCTGACCGGCATTGTGCTCACCAAGATGGATGGTGACTCTCGCGGCGGTGCGGCCTTGTCCGTGCGCCAAATTACGGGTGCGCCCATCAAGTTTGCAGGTACCAGCGAAAAAATCGATGGCCTGGAAGTATTTGATGCCGAGCGGCATGCAGGACGCATTTTGGGCATGGGTGACATCTTGGCCTTGGTGGAGCAAGTCACGGCAGGCGTCGACATGGAAGCTGCTCAAAAGCTGGCGGCCAAAGTCAAGAGCGGTAGTGGTTTTGACTTGAATGACTTTTTGGCGCAAATTCAGCAAATGAAACAAATGGGTGGCTTGTCCAGTTTGATGGACAAATTGCCCACGCAGTTGGCCGCCAAAGCGGGCAGCATGGATTTAGGCAAAGCCGAAAAAGACATTGCGCGCAAGCAAGGCATCATCCACAGCATGACGCCGCGTGAACGTACCAAACCAGAACTGATCAAGGCCACGCGCAAGCGCCGCATTGCCATGGGCGCAGGGGTTCAAGTGCAGGATGTGAACCGCTTGCTCAAAGAGTTTGAGCAAATGCAAGACATGATGAAAAAAATGTCGGGCGGCGGCATGATGAAAATGATGAAGCGTTTGGGCGCCATGAAGGGCATGGGTGGTTTTGGCGGCATGGGCGGGGGCGGTTTCCCCGGCATGAAACGCTAAGGATCAAGCCCAGCGCTGTCCGTCTGCCAAACTTTCGATGCCGGTGTGATTAGATGCGGCTGAAGTACTCGCGCCGCTGAAATTCCACTTTGTCTTCTGCCTCATTGAAGCGCGTTTGCTCGGACTGTTTGATGCGCTGGTAATAGCGCACAAAGTCGGCCCCCAAACCTGCCTTCATCACCATGTCTTGTTCCAAGTGATCCATGGCGTCACCCAGGGTCAGTGGCAAGCGTGCGGCACTTTCTGCGTAGGGTGCATCGGTGGCCGCAGGTGCTTGCAGCGCGTTCTCAATGCCATCGAGTCCCGCCAAAATTTGCGACGCCATGTACAAATAAGGATTGGCCGCAGGCTCGCCCAGTCTGTTTTCAATGCGCGTGGCAGCATCACCCGGACCGCCCACCACACGCAACATGGCGCCGCGGTTGTCGCGGCCCCACAAAATACTTTGCGGTGCCAACGCGTTAGGTTTGAAACGGCCAAAGCCATTGACGGTGGTGGTGCACAAGGCGGTCATGCCTTGGCCATGTGCTAACAATCCTGCCAAATAATGTGCGCCAAGGTTGGCCAGCGTGTAGCGCGCATCGTCTGTTGGAAGCGCTTGCGCCTCTTGAATCTCTTGGACGGATGTGCGTGCAAAAATGTTTTGACCGGTTTGCAAGTCATAAAGCGACTGATGCAAATGCCAGCCGCTGCTCATGATGTTCTCAAACGGGGGCCTGCACATGAAGGTGGCGTGATAACCGGCACGTCGCAGGGCTTGTTTGATGGCACTTCTAAAGAGCACCATGTTGTCGGCCGCTGTCATGGCGTCGGTGGCTTTGAACACCGCTTCAACTTGGCTGGGGCCTAGTTCAATTTCAAGGGACAGCAATGGCAAACCTAAATCTTGGGCGGTTTGTTTGACGATGCGAAGTGCAGGTTCTGCGCGGTCAAACCACAACTCGTTGAGCAAGTTGTAGCCCGGGTGAATCATGCTGACCTCTGGCGCAGGCCCTGGCCATGAAGCGAGGGCAGGATTGGCATCGTCGCCATGTTCTGCATCTTTGAGTTTGTAAATGTGAAACTCAACTTCCAAACCAGTGCGCATGCCCCAGCCTTTGGCAGCCAGTTTGGCTAACGCTGCTTGCAAGATTCGTCGCGAATCGTAGGGTACCGCTTGTCCGTTGGGAAACCAGGGTTGGCAAAGCAACCAACCCGTTTTTTCAGCCCACGGTAGAATTTTGAATGTGCTTGGATCGGGTAACAGCATCACATTGCTGGCACCTTCAAAACCCGGTAAATCGGTTTTGACATCGGCCTCAAACACTTTGTACACCGTGCGATCGGAGGTGTCCTTGAGCATCAGGGTGCTGACCATGCCCATGCCTTCGGCAAACGCATTGGCCAACTCGGACGTGACCCAAGTTTTGCCGCGCAAACTGCCGTGCACATCGCACCACACCAGACGGATCCATTCAAGGCCAGAGGCTTGCGCCAAAGCCAGCACGCGAAGTACTTCGGCTTGCCGGGCTGGCGTGTGGATGCCGCACTTTGCGGCAAAAGTGCTAACGGCTGTGGCGCTCATGTTGGTGAACTCACGGTGTTTTGGGCGTGGCGGCAGCCCAAGGCGCACCCTCGCGTTTGGCTTGCATGGTTTGCTGGGACCAGGTTTGCCAATCTTGGGCAGGCGCGATGCCATCGACAGTGTCTGGGCCAAAGCGAGTTGTGGCCACTTCTGGCTTGGCAAATCCGGGAGGCAGTGCGCCTGCAGCCACATCGTCAATGGCTTTGGCCAAAATGCGGCGATTGGCAATGATCACTTTGTCAGAAGTACCCAAGTGCTCACGGGTGCGGTTTTGAATGGCGCCCATGCTTTCGCAGGCCCATTGGTCGTGCACGTTGATGTCGTCTTCGCCCATGCCTAAAAAAGTACGCTTCATTTGTTCTTCGGGGTTGAAGCCCCAGTCGTTGTGACGGCCTGATTTGGGAATGTAATTGGGCAAACTGACGGCTTCGAGGCGTTGGTTGCGCATGGCTTCTTTGTTGACCGGGTCGGCAAAACTGGTGAACACCGCATACCAATAGGTATGGGTGTCGTCCACGGGCACATGCATTTGCGTGATGGTCATGGTTTCTGACAAGGGAATCACAAAGGTGTTGGGGAACAATGCATTGGTGATCCGCACGTGCGTCAGCTTGTCGTTGAGCGGACGCAACGTGGTGAGTTGCAGGCCGTAAGGTTTTTCGCTGGAGGAAATGTCGGGCTGGTCAAACTCGCGCATGACACGGGTCATGGGCCATTTTTCGCCATCGATTTCGCCAGCGCTGGCGCCGCGAAACTGTTTGCCATAAGTATCTTCTAGCGATGCATCGTTGAAAAAGCGGTGCAAGAAGGAAGCATGTGCAGGGTCGATGCCCACCTCAAATGCCTGAAGCCAATTGCATTGCCACAAACCTTTGAACGCAAAGGTGTGGGTGCCCGGCGCTTGAAAACAGTCGATGGCGGGCAGGGGCGGTGGCGTGCTGCCTTCGGGCCCCATCCACGCAAACAAAATACCGCTGCGTTCTTGTACGGGGTAATTGCGTTGTTTGATGCGAGTGCACAAGACGCTGCCTTTTGGCTCTGCGGGCGTTTCTAAGCACTGTCCTGTGACGTCAAACTTCCAGCCATGAAAGGGGCACCGCAGGCCATCACCTTCGTTGCGGCCGTAGGCCAGGTCGGCACCGCGGTGCGGGCAGTCGCGGTCGAGCAAACCAAACTGGCCTTGCGCATTTTTGAACAAGACCAAGTCTTGGCCCAACAAACGCACGGCTTTGACGGGTCGGATGGCCATGCGAGGATCGAGTTGGGGGTCAAATTCGTCTAACAAAGCCACAGGGTGCCAGTAATGGCGTAGCATTTCGCCGCAGGGTGTGCCTTGACCTATGCGCGTGAAGCGCTCGTTTTGTTCTGCTCTCATGAATTCACTTTAACGCAAAAAACCAAGGAAGAACATGATTTTGCGCAAGCCGTCCTTTGACGAAAATGAATTGCTGTTTGTGTACGGCACTTTGTTGTCTGGCCTTAGCAATCATCATCACATGCAAGGTGCTACATGTCTTGGACCCGCCACGATGCAAGGTGCGTTGTTTGATTTGGGTGAATATCCTGCCATGCGTGTGGCGGTTGAAAGGGCTGCACCTTTGGGCGCTGTGCTTGGTGAGTTGTACCAAATCGAAGCGTCTCAGTGGCAGCGATTGGACGATCTGGAGGAAGTTGATCCTGCCTCGATTGAGAACTCGATGTACTTGCGAGTCAAGGCCAATGTGACTTGGCTTGGAACAGAAACGCCCCAAGCAGTGCGCGCGCAAGTCTATGTGTACAACGGGTCCTTAGAGGGACGGCCCAGAATAGAAAATGGCGACTTTCGTCGCCATATTTCGAATAAAAAAGCCTAGGCTTTATTCAGGCAACACCAAGTCGCCGCGCAAAGAGTGTGACAGCGCGGTGTTGATGCGCACATCCACCATTTGGCCCACCAAGCGCATGCCATTGGGGCCGGCGGGGAAGTTGACCACGCGGTTGCATTCGGTGCGACCGGCCATTTCGGTCGCGTCTTTGCGCGCTGGGCGTTCCACCAAAATGCGTTGCACCGTATTGAGACGGCTATCGCCGATGCGTTTGACGTTGGCTTCAATGGTGGCTTGCAAGTGGTGCAAACGCTTGAGCTTCACATCGTGAGGTGTGTCGTCTTGCAAGTTGGCTGCGGGGGTGCCAGGGCGGGGGCTGAAGATGAAGCTGAAACTGGTGTCGTAGCCCACATCGTCAATCAGCTTCATCATTTTGTTGAAGTCTTCGTCGGTCTCGCCTGGGAAGCCCACAATGAAGTCGCTGCTCATGGCCATGTCGGGGCGAATGGCGCGCAGTTTGCGGATGGTGCTTTTGTATTCCATCGCGGTATAGCCGCGTTTCATGGCCATCAAAATTCTGTCGGAACCGTGCTGCACAGGCAGATGCAAATGACTGACCAACTTAGGCACCTTGTCGTACGCATCGATCAGGCGCTGTGTAAATTCGTTGGGGTGGCTGGTGGTGTAGCGAATGCGCTCAATGCCAGGAATGTCGGCCACGTATTCAATCAATAGCGCAAAGTCGGCAATCTCAGCGGTGTCGCCCATCTTGCCGCGATAGGCATTGACGTTTTGACCTAGCAAGGTAATTTCGCGCACGCCTTGTTCGGCCAAACCAGCCACCTCCACCAACACGTCTTCAAAGGGACGACTGACTTCTTCACCGCGGGTGTAAGGCACCACGCAGTAGCTGCAATATTTGCTGCAACCTTCCATGATGGAGACGAATGCGGTGGGGCCGTCCATCTTGGCGGGTGGCAAGTGATCAAACTTTTCAATTTCAGGAAAGGTGATGTCCACTTGCGGGCGTTTTTTGGCGCTGCGAGCCGCCAGGAGTTCGGGCAGGCGGTGCAAGGTTTGCGGGCCAAACACCACGTCCACATAGGGCGCGCGTTTGATGATGTCGGCGCCTTCTTGGCTGGCCACACAGCCGCCCACGCCAATGAGCACGCCGCGTTCTTTGAGGTGCTTCACACGGCCTAAATCGCTGAAGACTTTTTCTTGCGCACGTTCACGCACCGAGCAAGTGTTGAACAAAATGAGGTCGGCTTCTTCGACGTCTTGGGTGGGCTCGTAGCCTTCGGCGGCCTTCATGACGTCGGCCATTTTGTCCGAGTCGTACTCGTTCATTTGGCAACCGAAGGTTTTGATAAATACTTTTTTGCTCACAAGAGACTCCAAGCGGTAACTGGTTTATATCCAGGGGCTGATGGAAAGTGCGCGCCATTGCGGCGAGCGGTTTAGCCCTCGATTATCGCAGGGACTGGCGCGTCCGTGCCATTCAGATTGAAAGGCGCCGACGCTGATGTGTTTCAGGGAACTTCAGGTTTTTTGAAGAACATGGGGTAGTAGCGCTGCACCACCGGCCCGTCAAAGGCCCATGACATGCACTTGCCCACGTGCGGGGGTGGGGTGGTGGGAACGTGCTCTGGCAGACCCGCTTGTTGCGCCCTGAATTGACGCGCTGAGGGAATGGTTTGGTAGGCCGCGGTGGCCATGTTGAACAGCATTTCTCGCAAATGGGTGCAACCCGCAACGCCGCCAATGTGCGCGTCAATGGTTTTGCGCCACCCAGAACCTAGGGTGCAACCGATCAGTTTGTGCATGCCCTCGGGTGCCTTTTGGCATTCTGGGTGCGGAATGTGTGCCATGTCTGTGAGCACATCGTGAATTTTGAAATGGTCGTCAACGGTCAGGCGAATGTTCAAGCCGTGAATGGGTTGACCTGCTTCACGTGGGCCTTGGCTCGGAATGATGAAGTTGTAGGTTTTGACGTCGGTGAGTGCGGCTTCAATGTCCCACATGCCATCCTCGCGTTCAAAGCCTGAATAGACCACGGTTCGCGTATGTGACAGTTTTCGGGGGGAGGGGGGTGGAAGTGCCAATGTCGGCCTCTTAAATTTCGAGTTCAATGGCCTGATTATCGATTTGAATTGGAGCTTTTGAATGTCAATTGCAGCACACGCCCTGATTTCCCCCGCGGTTCGGCGTCAGACCATCGCCGATGCACTTCGACGCACGGCGCTGCGCTTGCCGCAAAAAATGGGCATCGTGTGTGGCAGCACTGCCTGGACTTATGCGGCATTTGACGCGCTGGTGACGCGCTTGGCGGCAGGCTTGTCTGGCCAAGGTGTCAAACCTGGCGATCGCGTGGCGGTGCTGGCGCGCAATTCGCATGGTTTTGCAGCGCTGCGCTTTGCGTTAGCGCGCATGGGCGCTGTCATGGTGCCGATCAACTTCATGCTGAAGGCCGACGAAGTGGCCTACATCCTGAAGCATGCAGGGGCACAAACATTGGCCACCGATTCAGGCTTGGCCGATTTGGCCAAGCAAGCGTCAGCACTGGGCACCCAGGTGAAACAGTTTGTGTGGCTGCCCTCTGAAGACCCGAGTGAGCCTGTGCCAGGCATGCTCAATTTTCATGCCTTGGCTGCATGCACGGATGCCTTACCAGAGAGTGATTTGGCCAGCCAAGATTTGGCGCAAATTGTGTACACCAGCGGCACCGAGTCCATGCCCAAAGGCGCCATGCTGACGCACGACGCGGTGTTGTGGCAATACGTGAGTTGTGTGGTGAATGCAGAAATTGCCGAGCAAGATTTGGCCTTGCACGCTTTGCCGCTTTACCACTGTGCGCAGTTGGATGTGTTCTTCGGCCCGGCCATATACATTGGCAGCAGCAATGTGATCACTTCCAAACCTGTGCCCGACAATTTATTGGCACTCATTGAAAAATACAAAATTACCAGCTTCTTTGCACCGCCTACGGTATGGATTGCTTTGTTGCGCTCGCCTTTGTTTGATGCCAACAAACTCAGCCATTTGGCCAAAGGTTATTACGGCGCATCCATCATGCCGGTGGAGGTTTTGAAAGAACTGGCCTCGCGCTTGCCCAAGGTGCGCTTGTGGAATTTGTATGGTCAAACCGAAATTGCGCCACTTGCCACCATGCTTGGTCCTGATGATCAATTGCGCAAGCCTGGTTCTTGTGGCCGCGCGGTGTTGAACGTGGAAACGCGCGTGGTGAATGACGACATGCAAGATGTCAAACCTGGCGAAGTGGGCGAGATCGTGCACCGCTCACCCCATTTGATGTTGGGCTACTTCAACGATGAAGAAAAGACCCGGGCTTCGTTTTCTGGCGATTGGTTTCACAGCGGCGACTTGGCCACCATTGACGACGAAGGCTTCATCAGTGTGGTGGACCGCAAGAAGGACATGATCAAAACCGGCGGCGAAAACGTGGCCAGTCGTGAAGTGGAAGAAATGATTTACCGCTTGCCTGCTGTGAGTGAGGTGGCCGTCATTGGCTTGCCCGACCCCAAATGGGTGGAGGCGGTGACTGCGGTGATTGTGTTGAAGGCCGGCCAAACTTTGAGCGAGGCCGAGGTGATGGCGCATTGCAACCAGCACATGGCCACTTTCAAAGTGCCCAAGCGGGTGGTCTTTGCAGACGCATTGCCTAAAAACCCCAGCGGTAAATTGCTCAAGCGTGAGTTGAGAACCCATTACGCCTGATCACCCAGGATGAAGACGCTCCATTGGTGAAATTGCTAATTTGTCCTACCAAATGTCCTATTGACAGGTCATTAGGAGTGATTAAACATAGCGACCATGAATCAAAACCTTCCGCTGCCCAAGTACCACCAGATTTATCTGGTGTTGTGCGAGCAATTGCAGGAAGGTAAATTTGACGAAGGCTTGCCTGGCGAGTTGGGCCTCATGAAGCAGTTTTCTGTGGCCAGGGTCACAGTGCGCCGAGCACTCCAGCAAATGGCCGAAGAAGGCTTGATCAAGCGAGAGCCGGGCCGAGGCACACGGCCCGTGAAGCGGGAAGAAGCCGGCGCGTCCAGTGCTGCCAAGGATTCAACGGGATCGGGCAGTCAGCAAGCGCGCTTGACGGGTTTGCTGGAAAACTTGGTCACCATGGGTCTGCGCACCTCGGTCAAGGTCTTGTCCGTGCAAACTTTATTGGCGCCCAAAGACATTCAAGACAAGTTGCAAATTGCGGCCACTGACTGGGTGCAAAAAGCGGAGCGCGTCCGCAGCACGCGTGAAGGCCCTTTGTCGCACATCACCACCTGGGTGCCCTCGGCCATTGCCAAGGGTTTTGGTCAACGCGAATTGGCTCAAAAACCCATTTTGGTATTGCTGGAAGAAGCCGGTGTCAAAGTAGGTCGTGCCGAGCAAACCATTTCAGCCCGACTGGCCGACGCCGACATGGCGCGTTACCTGGATGTGCCCGTAGGCTCTGCTTTGTTGTCTGTGCGTCGATTGATTTACGACCAACAAGACAAACCTGTGCAATGGCTGTTGGGCTTGTACCGACCCGATCGTTACGAATACCAAATGCAGTTGTCCCGTGTTGGCAGCATTGACGCCCAAATCTGGGTGGACAAAGAGCTGTCGGCCAATTTCCATTGATTTTTCCCTCGACCTTTCCCTCGACCTTTTCCTCGACCATTACCTTGATCTTCCAAAGGAGCTTCCCATGACCACACGTCGTCACTTTATGAACCAGACCGCTGCCGCGGCTTCTGTCATGTCCTTCCCTTTGATTGCCGGCGCGCAAGCGAAGACAGTGAAGGTAGGTGTTTTGCATCCCGTGACCGGTGCCTTGGCTTATTCAGGTCAGCAGTGCCGTTTGGGTGCTTTGTTGGCCATTGAAGACATCAACAAAGCGGGTGGCATCAAGTCTTTGGGCGGCGCCAAAATTGAAGCCGTGTTGGGCGATGCGCAATCTAGCCCACAAGCAGGTACGGCCGAAATTGAAAAGATGAACGAAGCCGGTGTGAGCGCCGTGGTGGGCGCGTTTGCTTCCGCCATTTGTTTGGCCACCACACAAGCGGCTGCCAAGTACAACTTGCCACACGTGGTCGATGTCGGTGTGGCCGATCAAATTGTGGAGCGTGGTTTGAAAAACACCTTCCGTTTTGGCCCTGGCTACAAAAAATGCGCTGAAGTGGCGGTGGCCAACTTGCATGTGCTCAACACCGCAGCGGGCAAGCCAGCGCGCAGCGTGATGATCATTCACGAAGAGTCTTTGTTTGGCACGGGTACCGCCAACTTGTTGGCCAAAGAACTGCCAGGCTACGGTTATGACGTGAAAGAAATCATCAAGCACGCCAACCCCACACGTGATTTCAACAACATTGCCCTGCGCATCAAGCAAGTCAATCCTGACATCGTGATTCCCGCCAACTATTACAACGAGTACGCCTTGTTGGTGCGCACCATGCAGCAGCAAAAAATCACACCCAAGGCGATTTACTCAGTGTTGGGCGGCGCGGCTTCCAGTTACAAGTTTGTCAAAGAATTTCCAGAAGCGGCCAACGGCATCATCGATTGCAACCATTGGTTCAACCCCCGCGACAAGCGTTCTTTGGAACTGAAAAAGCGCGTGGAAGCCCAAGGCCAGTTCTTCAGCTACGAAGTGTTCATGACCTACACCGCCATGACTTTGTTGGCCGATGCCATCGAGCGCGCCAAGTCGACCGACCGTGCCGCCATCATCGATGCTTTGAACAAGAGCACCTTCTCCAATCACATCATGCCGTACGGCGCCACACAGTTTGTGAATGGCCAAAACATGGGTGCACAACCTTTGATGACGCAAGTGGTCAAAGGCGACATCAAGGTGATCGTGCCACGCGATTACCGCGAAGTGGAACCCATTTTCCCCTTGAAGGCTTAAGCCTTTGGACCACGCTTTGAACGCCACTTTGAATGGGTCACGATGATGTTTGATGCCAGCATTTTGCTGTCCGCTTTGCTCAATGGTTTAACCACCGGCGCCGTCTATGCCTTGATTGCGCTCGGTTTAACCTTGATCTATGGTGTGTTGCACATCATCAACTTCGCCCATGGTGCCTCGCTCATGATGGCGCTGTACGGTGTGTATGCCCTCAAAGAACGTTGGGGTGTGGATCCCTATGTGGCCTTGCCCATCATGGTGCCCGCCATGTTTGTGCTGGGCTATTGTCTGCAACGTTTGATCATCAACCGGGCCAGTCACGGCAAAGACGAAAACATCTTGCTCGTGACCTTGGGTTTGTCCATCGTGATGGAAAACTTGGCCTTGTTGTTCTTCAAATCGGACACCCGCACCATTGACACGGCCTACACCTTGAGTACCGTGGCCATCGGGCCTGAAGTGGCACAGGTGATGGTGTCAGTGCCCAAGTTGGTGGCCTTCGCGGGGGCCTTGGTGGTCTCTGCCTTGTTGATTGTGATTTTGCAGCGCACCGACCTCGGTCGTGCCATTCGTGCAGTGGCCAAAGAAAAACAAGGCGCACGTTTGATGGGCATCGATGTAGAGCACGTCTATGCCATGTGCTTTGGTTTGGGCTTGGCCTGTTTGGGCGCTGCCGCATGCTTCTTGTTGCCAGCCTATTACGTCAATCCGCAAGTGGGCAACGGCTTTGTGTTGGTGGCCTTCACGGTGGTGGTGTTGGGTGGCATGGGCAGTTTTGCTGGCGCCTTGCTGGGTGGTTTGCTGATTGGTGTGGTGGAATCTTTTGGCGGTCTGTTCTTGGGCGAGTCTTTAGGACAGGTCGGCATTTTTGTGATTTTCATCGCCGTGTTGTTGTTGCGACCTCAAGGTTTGTTTGGGGCGAAGGCATGAGGTTGACACCATGAATAAATTGTTCAAAGACCTGTTCAGCATTGGCTTGTTTGTTTGGGTTGTGGCCATGATCCCCGTTCTCACCTCTTCAGGTGTGACGCTCAACTTTGTGATGATGGCCTTGTTTGCTTGCTTGATTGCGCAAGCCTGGAATGTGTTGGGTGGTTTTGGCGGCCAGTTTTCATTTGGTCATGCCTTGTTTTTTGGCACAGGTGCTTATTTTCAAGCGATTGCCCAAATTTCTTGGGGCTGGAATCCTTGGCTGGCCTTGCCTAGCGCCATGTTGGCCGCTGGCTTGGTGGGCGCTTGGGTGGGGGCCCTGTCGTTCAGGTATGGCCTGAAAGGCTCTTACTTTGCGTTGGTCACTTTGGCCTTTGCCGAAGTCTTTCGGATTGTGTCGCTGTCTGTGCCTTTCACAGGTGCAGGCGTGGGCTTGATGCTGCCCTTGAATGAGTCGTGGACCAACATGCAGTTTGGCTCACGTGCTGGCTTCGTATGGCTGATTTTGGGTTTGGTGACGGTGGCTTTGTGCGTCACAGCGTATTTGCGAAACTCTCGATTTGGTGCTTATTTGCAGGCCGTGCGCGACAACGAAGATGCTGCGCGAGCCATTGGTGTGAATCCATTTCATGTCAAAACTTGGGCCACCGTGTTGTCGGGTGCCTTGATGGGTTCTGCGGGTGCGTTTTATGTGCAGGTTTTTCAGTACATCGATCCTGGCATTGGTTTTGGTTCACACACTTCGGTAGAGGCCTTGGTGGGCGCCATTGTCGGCGGCATGGGCACTTTGTGGGGGCCAGTGTTGGGCGCTTTGGCCTTGCATGTACTGGCAGACCTCACGCGCAATTTGTTCGGTCAAATGCCTGGCATCAACATGGTCATTTATGGGGCGGTCTTGATTGTGATTGTGATGTTCTTGCCGCGTGGCATTGCCGGCTTGTACAGCCATTTGCCCAAGTCTTGGAGGCGTTATGACTAAGACTCCTGCTTTGTTAGAAGTGCAAGCGGTCAGCCGTTCTTTTGGCGGCTTGAAGGCCGTCCAAAACGTCAGCCTTGAAGTGCCGCAAGGTTCTTTGACAGCCTTGATTGGTCCCAATGGCGCAGGCAAGACCACTTTGTTTGCGTTGCTGTCTGGTTTTTTAACGCCCGACTCAGGACGTGTTGTCTTCAAGGGGCAAGACATTACGGGGCAAGCACCGCACTTGAATGCCAAATTGGGCATGACGCGTACCTTCCAAATTGTGCAGCCCTTTGCCGCGCAAACGGTGCGCGAGAACATTGCGGTGGGTGCGCATTTACACACGGCATCGCGTGAACAAGCCTTGGCTGCGGCCGAGCAAGTTGCGCTGCGTGTCGGTTTGTCAGATCAACTGGACAAACTGGCCAGTGATTTGACGGTGGCGGGTCGCAAGCGTTTGGAGTTGGCGCGCGCCTTGGCCACGCAGCCTCAATTGCTGTTGCTGGATGAAGTGTTGGCTGGTTTGAACCCGCAAGAAATTGCCGAGATGATTCCAGTGGTGCGTGCCATTGCGGCATCGGGTGTGACGGTGCTGATGATTGAGCACGTGATGCAAGCCGTGATGAGTTTGGCGGAATATGTCTGGGTGTTGGCGCAGGGTCAATTGATTGCGCAAGGCTCGCCTGCAGAAGTCACGCGCCATCCCCAAGTGATTGAAGCTTATTTGGGACATGGTACGGCGGCACGCTTGCGTCAAGCGGAGGTGTCAGCATGACCGAAATTTTGAAAGTGACACAACTGCGCGCAGGTTATGGCGCGGTGGAAGTGTTGCGGGGTGTCGACCTGACAGTGAATGCCGGCGAAACCGTGGCCTTGCTGGGCAGCAATGGCGCTGGTAAAACCACCCTGAATGGTGTGCTGAGCGGCTTGGTGAAAGCGCGCAGTGGCCATGTGACATTTGAAGGTCAAGACATCACGGGATGGCATCCTCGCAAAGTGGTCCAAGCCGGTTTGATCCATGTGCCAGAAGGCCGCAAAGTGTTTCCCAATTTGAGTGTGTTGGAAAACTTGTCATTGGGGGCATTTACACGGGGTCGTGAACGACGCGATGCCAACTTGGAAAAAATCTTCGGTATTTTTCCGCGCTTGCGTGAGCGAGAAAAACAATTGGCCGGCACCTTGAGCGGCGGTGAGCAACAAATGCTGGCCATTGGCCGCGGTTTGATGGCCGAGCCACAGCTTTTGATTTTGGATGAGCCCTCGTTGGGTTTGTCGCCACTGTTGGTGGAAGAGATGTTCAGCCTGATTGGACAGCTCAAAGCCAATGGTTTGGCCGTGTTGCTGGTGGAGCAAAACGTAGGTCAATCTCTCGAGATTGCCGATCGTGCTTATGTGATGGAGAACGGTGCCATTCGATTCAGCGGCAAACCCGCAGAGTTGTTGGCCAGTGACACATTGCGACAAGCCTATTTGGGCATGTAACAAGGAAATTCCGATGCGGATGCATTTGATCAACAAAGTTTTAATGGGGGCAGCTTTGGCATGGACGGTGAGTGTCGTCAATGCACAAACATCTGCCAATGCACCTGTTCGTATTTTGGTGGGCGCACCTGCAGGTGGTACAACCGACACCATGGCACGTGCTTTGGCGCAAGCATTGGGTCAGCAGTTGAGCCGTGTCGTGGTGGTTGAAAACAAACCAGGCGCGGGCGGTAATTTGGCGGCCGAGATGGTGGCCAAAGCGCCACCCGACGGCAACACCTTGTTGATGAGTTTTACAAGTCATGCCATCAACGCATCGCTGTATCCCAGTTTGCCGTTTGATCCTGTCAAAGACTTCACGCCCTTGACCATGGTGTCGACCTCGCCTTCTGTGTTGGTGGCACATCCTTCTTTGCCTGTGAAAAATGTGGCGGACTTGGTCAAGTTGGCCAAGGAAAAACCGGGGCAATTGAATTTTGCGATTGGCGCTTTGGGTTCCTCGCTGCATTTGGCGGGCGACTCGTTCAAGATGAAAGCGGGCGTGTTCATTGTGAACATTCCCTATCGCGGAACGGCGCCTGCCGTTCAAGATGTGTTGGCGGGGCAAGTGGAGTTGATGTTTGCTGCTGTGGGCAATGCACAGGCGCACATCAAGGCGGGTAAGTTGCGTGCGTTGGGCGTGACAAGTCCCAAACGCTTGGCCGCCTTTCCGGATGTGCCCGCCATTGGTGAAACGCTGCCTGGCTATGAGTCCAGTGCATGGTTTGGTCTGTTTGCACCAGGCCGGATGAACCCAGAGTTGGCGAAGCGCTTGAGCGATGCAGCGCGTGTGGCCATTCAAAGTCCGGAAGTCAAGCGTCGCATTGAATCAGAAGGGGCGATTCCTGCGGGCAACAGTCCCCAAGAATTTTCTAAATTTGTAGAAGCCGAAATTGTGCGTTGGCGTGCGGTGGTTCAGTACTCGGGAGCCAAGCCAGAATGAGTGCTGCCAGTTTATCTTCAAGTGCCAATGTCAAGCCTCAAGGCGCCACGCTGGCGCAAAAACTGATTGCGCGTGCAGCAGATCGTGCGCACGTCAGTTTGGGTGAGGTGCTCACCTGCCAAGTTGATTTGGCCATGTTCCATGACTCTTCGGGACCGCGCCGCCTCAAACCCATGTTGGCCGACATTGGTGCGCAAATTTGGGACCGCAACAAAGTGGTGTTGGTGCTAGACCATTACGTACCAGCCCAAGATGCTGACTCGCAAAAAATTGTTCAAATCACACGTGACGTCGCCAAAGAATGGCAACTGCCTCATGTGATTGACTCTGAAGGCATTTGTCATGTGGTCTTGCCCGAACGCGGTCATTTAAAGCCAGGCTACTTTTGTGTGGGCGGCGATTCCCATTCACCGACAGGGGGTGCCTTTGGGACTTACATGTTTGGCATTGGCGCGACCGAAATGCTAGGTGTGGTGGCCACTGGTGAGATTTGGGTGCAAGTGCCGCAAACCATGCGCATGGAATGGTCGGGCGCTTTGCAAAAAGGTGTCTGTGCCAAAGACATGATGCTCCACATGATTGGCAAGTTCGGCATGAACGGTGGTAACTATCAAGCTGTTGAGTTTGCCGGTGACACTGTGCGCGGTTTGGGTATGCAAGAGCGCATGACCTTGTCCAACATGAGTGCTGAAATGGGCGCGCAAGTGGGTTTGATTGCGGCCGATGGCGTGACCACGCAGTATTTGAAATCGGTCGGCGTGACAGAGGCGCAAATAGAAGCCAGTCATTTTTTCCAAACTGACGACGATGCTGCATGTGAGCGCTTTGCGTTTGATGCGTCTCAACTCAGCCCGCAGGTGGCTGCGCCGCACAGTCCCGAAAACACAAAGCCTGTTGCAGCATTCTCTGATATCAAGCCCACGGTGGCTTACATCGGTGCCTGTACGGGGGCCAAGTTGGCAGATTTGCGCGCGGCTGCAGAAGTTTTGAAAGGTCGCAAAGTGGCTGCAGGGATTCAGTTGCTTGTCGCCCCAGCCAGTGCCCGTGATCAAGCACAAGCGGCACGCGAAGGCGTGATGCAAATTTTGACGGACGCAGGGGCCAGTGTGTTGCCCAATGCGTGTGGCGCGTGTGCAGGTTATGGCGGCACTTTCCAGGAAGGTGCCACTGTCATTTCCAGTACAGCCCGTAATTTTCAAGGTCGCATGGGTCCGGCCAGCGTGCAGGTGTACTTGGCCTCACCTTGGTCGGTGGCTGCGGCTGCCGTGACCGGCAACATTTCCGATGTGCGAGAGGTGTTGTTGTGAGTCAATCTGCAATGAAGTCACACAAAGTTTGGCGCGTCGGCGCCAACATCGACACCGATGCCTTGGCGCCTGGTGCCTACATGAAACATGGCATTGACGTGATTGCGGCGCACTGCTTGGAAGTGCACCGAACCGATTTTGCAAGAGAAGTTCAAGCTGGCGATGTGTTGGTGTCTGGCGCCAACTTTGGCATAGGCTCATCCCGAGAACAGGCTGCAGGTGCATTGAAACATTTGGGCGTGGCGGCAGTGATTGCGCCGACTTACAGTGGTTTGTTTTTTAGAAATGCATTCAACTTGGGTTTGTTACTTTTGACTTGTCCCGAAGCAGACAGTCTGCAAGAAAACGAACAAGTGCAATTGACCTACGAAGGCACAACGCCTCAAGTGTTGACGACCTCTGGACGCGTACTGTCTTGTGCGCCAGTTCCTTCCTTTTTAATGGACATGGTCAATGCCGGTGGCTTGGTCAATGTGCTGAAACAGCGCATGGCAGCGAAGTCAACGCAGCCATTCATCGCCAGTTTGTCGTCCTGAATTTTTCGCAAAGAATGGAAATCCAATGAGTGAGCGAAAGCTTCAAAATTCTTCTGCCCTTGATCCCGTGACCTTGGCGGTTTTAAAGGGTCGTTTAGAGCAAGTGGCCGATGAGATGGACGCTACCTTGTACCGCAGCGCCTTTAACCCCATCATTGCGGAAGCGCACGATGCGTGCCACGGCATTTACGATGGCGTGTCTGGCGACACCCTGGTGCAAGGCAAATCAGGCTTGCCCGTGTTTGTGGGCGCGATGGCCTTTGCAGTGCGCGCTGCAGCCAAAGCCGCTGCCACGCGCGGTGGCATGCAAGACGGCGACATTTGGTTGTTCAACGACCCTTATGAAGGCGGCACCCACGCCAACGATTTCAAATTGGTTCGCCCGTTCTTCCGTGATGGCCAATTGTTTTGCTTCTTGGCTTCAGCGGCGCATTGGCACGATGTGGGCGGAGCCGTACCGGGCAATTACAACCCTGCCGCCACCGAGTGTTGGCAAGAGGCCGTGCAAATTCCGCCCGTCCGCATTTTGCGTGCAGGCGTATTGGACGAAGATGTGCTGGCCATTTTGCGTGCCAATACCCGCTTGCCCGACAGCCTGTGGGGTGACCTGAATGGTCAACTGGCAGCGCTGGAATTGGGTGCCAAGCGCCTGAATGGCTTGCTCGATGAATATGGTGACGCCAAAGTGGCGCAGGCCATGGTGGAGTTGCGCTCCCGCGCAGTGCGTTTGATGCGCTCGCACATTGCCAGTTTGCCGGATGGTTGCTACAGCTTCGAAGACCTGCTGGACAACGACGGGGTGGTCGATACACCGCTCACCATTGCCTTGGACATGACCGTCAAGGGCGATCGTTTGACCTTGGATTTTTCTCGCACGTCTGCGCAATGTGCCGGCCCCGTGAACATTTCCAAGGCGACCGCAGTAGCGGCTTGTTATGTGGCTTTGAAGCACGTCTTTCCTGATGTGCCTGCCAATGCTGGCGTGCTCGATGCCGTCGATTTCATCATTCCCGATCGCTTGGTGATCAGTGCAGAACGTCCACGTCCCGTGGGTGGCTACACCGAAACCATTTTGCGCATGATCGATGTGATCTTCAGTGCCACGGCACTGGCTGATCCCAAACGCGCAGTGGCGCATGCCTACGGCACCATCAATGCGTTGTCGATTGCAGGCCATCGCACCGATGAAAAACGCAAAGGCCAGCGCTGGGTGATGTTCAGCTTCTTTGGCGGCGGCCATGGCGGTCATTCTGATGCCGATGGTTTGTCGCACAGCAATGCGCCCATTTCGACCGCCACCATTCCGCCTTTGGAAATTTTGGAAGCGGCTTATCCTGTGCGCTTTACGCAATGGGCTTTGCGCGCTAATTCAGGGGGCGATGGTCAACACCGCGGAGGCTTGGGTGCCGTTTACGAAATTGAATTGTTAGAAGAATCGGCCGAAGCTTTTATTTTTGGTGAGCGCGGCAAAGCCTCACCCAAAGGCATTGCAGGCGGCCAGCCTGCCTTGCCCAATGTGTTTGAGTATGAAAACGATGGCGTTTGGAAAACACCGCCCATGGTCTCCAAGATGCTAGGCATTCGTTTGAAGAAAGGCGAGCGCGTGCGTTTGCAAACACCGGGTGGCGGCGGTTGGGGCAAGCCCAGCGACCGCAGCGCCGAAGCGCGCGCCAAAGACATTGAAGAAGCCTACGTTTCAAAGGAAAAATCATGAGCCAGAAACGCTGGGTGGTGGGTGTGGACGTGGGCGGCACGTTCACCGATTTGTTTGTGCTCGATGAGCAAACCGGAACCGCACGCATTGTGAAAGTGCCTTCAACACGCGGCGAAGAAGCGCGCGGTTTCATGAATGGCATTCAGAAAATTTCAGACGATGGTTCTGCTTCTGGTGTGGCCAGCATTGTGCACGGCACCACGGTGGGAACCAATGCGCTGCTAGAGCGCAAAGTAGCGCGTACCGGCATCATCACCACACGTGGTTTTCGTGATGTGCTGGAAATGCGCCGTCGCGATCGGCCGCAGACCTGGGGTTTGCGCGGTAGCTTCACGCCCATCGTGCCGCGCGCTTTGCGCTTGGAAGTGGACGAGCGCGTGTTGGCCGATGGTCAAATTCACACGCCTGTCGACATCGATCAAGTCAAAGCGCAAGCGCAAGCTTTGCTAGACGCTGGTTGCGAAGCGGTGTGCGTGTTCTTCATCAATGCCTATGCCAACATGGCCAACGAGCAAGCCGCCGTGGCGGCCGTGCGCGCCATGTGGCCCAACCCTCACGTGACCGCGGCCAGCGAAGTCTTGCCCGAAATTCGCGAGTTTGAGCGCTGCTCTACAGCCACCTTGAATGCGGCTTTGCAGCCCGTGGTGGGCAGTTATTTGACGCGCTTGGAATCTGATTTACGTGGCCAAGGCTTTGAAGGCGAATTGCTGATTGTTCAAAGCAATGGCGGCGTGATGTCGCGTCAAACGGCATGCGATGTGCCGGTTCGTACGGCCTTGTCTGGCCCTGCCGCGGGTGTCATGGCTTGTGCGGCCATTGCACGCGCAGCTGGTTACCCCAATGTGATGACCGGTGACATGGGCGGCACCTCGTTTGATGTGTCCTTGGTGGCGCAAGGCGAAGCGGCCTTGGCGGCGCAAACCTCCATTGAGTTTGGCTTGGTGGTGCGCTCTCCCATGATTCAAATTGAAACCATTGGCGCAGGCGGCGGCTCCATTGCCTCCGTGGACGCCAGTGGCATGTTGCAAGTAGGCCCCGAGTCGGCTGGCAGTGTGCCAGGCCCGGCTTGCTACGACCGTGGCAACACACGACCTACCGTGACCGATGCCAATGTGTTCTTGGGCCGCATCGCTGCCGACCGTCCTTTGGGCGGTGGCTTGTTGCAGGCTTTGCGCGCAGACCTGTCGGAGCAGGCCATTCAAAAGCATGTGGCAGAGCCCTTGGGCCTCAGCACTTTGGAAGCAGCCGAAGCCATTTTGACGGTGGCCAACGCCAAGATGGCTGGTGCTGTGCGCGTGGTGTCCATTGAAAAAGGTCACGATCCACGACAGTTTGCTTACATGCCTTTTGGCGGCGGTGGTGGCTTGCATGTGTGCGCCATGATGCGCGAAGTGGGCGTGGCCACAGGCATCGTACCGCGTTACCCTGGCGTGACATCGGCCTTGGGCTGTGTGATGGCCGACATGCGCCATGATGCTGTGCAAACTTTGAACCAAGCCTTGAGTGATGTGAACTTCACAGAGGTGTTGGCGCGCATCGACCAATTGGCAGAGGCTTGCCAAGCACGACTTGATTCTGCGGGTGTGCGCTTTGTCGCGGTGGATGAAAACATTGCGCTCGACATGCTGTTTACCGGCCAAACCCACACACTGCAAGTGAACGTGCAACGTTCGCAGTTGTCAGCCGAGGGTTTGCGCCAAGCGTTCACTGAAGCGTATCAAAACGCTTTTGGCCGCGTGCTCGAAGGCCCCGTGATTCGCGTCATGAACTTGCGCTATGCCCGCATTGGCCGTCGACCCAAATTTGATTTGTCGGTGTTGGCACCCGTGGGTGCCGGCAGCACGCAGCCTTTGGGCGTGCAGCGTGTGTACCACCAAGGTCAGTGGTGGGATGCCCAGCGCTACGCCCGATTGGAATTGCCGATTGGCGCCAAGGTGAATGGCCCGGCCATTTTGGAACAGGCCGACACGACTGTGTGGTTGGAGCCAGGCTTTGAAGCCAAAGTGGATGCCATGGGCAATTTGCTGGTCACCGCACAAGTTTGAATTCAGCGTACGCTTCCATGAAGAAAGTTTTGTCATGACCCAGCATTCAAACATCGCAGCGACACGCACCGCCTTGCTCATTGTGGATTTGCAAAACGACTTTTTGTCGCCGCAAGGCGCTTATGCGCGTGGCAACACCGTCAGTGCAGAAGCCTTGTTGTTGCCTGCGCGCGTAGCGCCTGTGGCCAAAGCTTTGAAAGCCCAGGGGGGCTATGTAGCGGCCAGTCAATTCACTTTGTGGCCCGATGCCAAAGGCGAACCGATGGTGTCGCCCCACTTGCTCGAGAAGCGCCCCTTCTTGCGCAAAGGCGATTTTGCACCGGGCAGTGTGGGTCAAGCCAATGTGCCAGAACTCCGAAATTGCGTGGACTTGGTAGTTTGTAAAGTGGCGTACTCTGCATTTTTCAACACCCAACTCGATTGGGTACTGCGCAAAGCGGGCATTGAAAACGTGGTGGTGTGCGGTATTGTGACCAATGGCGGTGTGGCCAGTACCGCACGTGATGCCCACTTGCGCGATTACAACGTGGTGGTCTTGAGCGATGGCTGCGCTGCGTTCAGCGATGCCTTGCATCAAGCTTCGTTGGCCGACTTGGCATCGATTGGCAAAGTCACGACTTGCAGCGAATTTGTCAGCAGCTTGGCATGAGCGCTTCAGACGAAACCATTCACACGCCAGTGGTCATTGTCGGGGCAGGTGCCTGTGGACTGACTGCGGCACTGGCTTTGCACAGGCAAGGCATTGAGTGCGTGGTGCTCGAACGAGATGCAGTGCCAGCGGGTTCTACCGCTTTGTCGTCTGGCTTTGTGCCAGCGCCTGCAACCCGGGTGCAAAAAGCCGCCAAGGTGCAAGACAGTCCAGAATTGTTTGCGCAAGACATACAAAACAAAGCACATGGCCAATCAGCGCCTGCTTTGGCGAAGGCCTACAGCGAAGCCATTGGACCGGCCATGGACGCGTTGGAAACCCATCACCACATTCCCTGGCTATTGCTTGATCAGTTTTTGTATCCTGGCCACAGCGTGCACCGCATGCATGCCGTCCCTGAAAAAACCGGTGAAGGTTTGATGACCCGACTCCGTGCAGCAGCAGATGAGGCGGGCATTGTGGTGTTAACACAGGCGCAGGTGACGGCGCTGCATGCCGACGACACGGGTACCATTCACAGCCTCAGTTATTTGCAACCCGATGGCAGTACCAGCCGTTTGTCGTGCGATGCCGTCATCTTGGCTTGCAATGGTTTTGGTGGCAATGCTGACATGGTGAAGCAACACTTGCCCGCCATGAAAGACGCGCAGTACGCAGGCCATGTGGGCAACGATGGCAGCGCCATTGCTTGGGGGTTGCAATTGGGTGCAGCCTTGGCCGACATGGGCGCCTATCAGGGACATGGCTCTTGGGCCATTCCACAAGGCAGCCTGATTTCTTGGGCACTCATGATGGAAGGCGGCGTGCAAATCAACGCATTGGGTGAACGTTTTCACGATGAAACCCAAGGCTACTCAGAAGCTGCTGTTCAAGTTTTGAATCAGCCGGAGGGTGTCGCATGGAATGTATTCGACAACCAACTGCTGCGTTTTGCGCAAGACTTTCCAGACTTTGTTGCTGCGCAATCTGCGGGTGCGGTGAAGTCGGCCGCCGATGTTGCGTCTTTGGCGGCCATCGTGGGTTGTCCTGTCGATACGCTGGCGAACACCTTGTCTGCTGTGAATCAAAACAACGCAGCAGTTGCTTGGGGTCGAACTTTCAAACGATCTTTGGAAGCGCCGTTTCATGCCATCAAAGTCACCGGCGCCTTGTTTCACACGCAGGGCGGCTTGAACATCGATGCGGATTGCCAAGTCCTCAAGCCCAATGGCGAGACCTTGCCCAATGTGTATGCCGCCGGTGGCGCCGCACGGGGTGTGTCTGGCGCTGAAGTGTGGGGCTATCTGTCGGGCAATGGTTTGTTAAGTGCCATTGCCGGCGGACATATTGCGGCGCAGACCGTTGCACAAAAAATTTCGGAGAAAACCAGATGACTTCAAAAGCCACAACGACCCCTGCTGACACCGCCCATTTGGCACTGCGACTTCAGCAGCCCACTGCGCTGTTAGCCCCTGGCATTTACGATGCCTTCAGCGCATTGATTGCTGAACAGGCCGGCTTTGAAGCCTTGTATTTGTCGGGTGCTTCCATTGCCTACACGCGCTTGGGCCGTTCTGACATTGGCCTGACCACGGCCACCGAAGTGGCGCAAACTTTGGCCCACATCACCGATCGCATCAAAGTGCCTGTGATTGTGGATGCCGATACAGGCTTTGGCAATGCACTCAATACGCAGCGCACCGTTCGCGATTTTGAACGCGCGGGTGCAGCCATGATTCAAATTGAAGACCAAACCTTTCCCAAGCGATGCGGCCATTTGGATGGCAAAGGCGTGGTGCCTGTGGCAGAGATGCAAGGTAAATTGAAAGCGGCATTGGATGCTCGGCATAGCCGCAACACCTTGATTTTGGCGCGTACGGATGCACTGGCCGTGGAAGGTATTGAAGCTGCCTTAGAACGAGCGGAAGCCTACTTGGCCTGCGGTGTAGACGCCCTGTTCATTGAGGCTTTGCGCAGCCCCGCACAAATGGACCAAGCTTGCGCGCAGTTTGCACATCGCATTCCTTTGTTGGCCAACATGGTGGAGGGCGGTCAAACGCCAATACAAAGCGCCACCGAGCTGGGTGACCGGGGCTTCAAAATTGTGATTTTCCCAGGCGGCACGGCACGCGCAGTGGCGCATACCTTGCAAGGCTATTACAGCAGTTTGCACGCACACCAAACCACCACGCCGTGGCGCGACCAGATGCTGAATTTTGATGATCTGAATCAATTGATTGGCACGCCAGAATTATTGGCGCATGGAAAACAGTACGATGGCAAATCATGAATCCGCAAACTAAACACGTGTGCGTGATCGGTGCCGGCATTGTGGGTTTGTCCACGGCCTGGCGCTTGATGCAAGACGGCTGGCAAGTGAGCGTGATTGAAGAAAGCGCAGCACCTGGGCTGGTGACCAGCTATGCCAATGGCGCCCAGCTGTCGTACAGCTATGTTGCCCCCTTGGCCGAACCTTCAGCCCTCACCAGTTTGCCTAAGTGGTTGCTGAAAAAAGATGGCCCGCTGCGGATTCACCCTTCTTTGTCGCCCGATTTTGTGCGCTGGAGCTTGAGTTTTGCATCGCATTGCACCACTGCCAAAGCGCATCAAACGACGCGCGACCTGCTGGGCTTGGGTTATTTGTCTCGACGTGTCTTAAGAGCGTGGTTGGCCGATGCACCTGCCAGTTGGACCACTGCTGCAGGATTGGATTACCGCACCAATGGCAAACTGGTGGTATTTCGCGATCAAGCGGCGTTGATGTCGGCCGGCGCACAAGTGGCCTATCAACACAGTTTGAATGTGGGCTGCGAGCAGTATGTGCTGTCGGCAGCGGAATGCGTTGCCAAAGAACCTGCATTGGCGGCCATGCAAAGCAAGTTGGCGGGAGGCATTTACACCCCTTCTGAAGATGTGGTCGACAGCCATGGCCTGTGCATGTATTTAGAGCGCTTGATTGTGTCGCGCGGTGGCGAGTTGCGTTACGACACGCGCATCACAGGCGCAGTCCAAGAGGGACGTCGTTGTGTCGCTTTGAAACTCAAATCTCAAAGTACAGTCCTTGAAGAGACCGATGCCGCGTCGGATGTTGAGGAATTTAAAGCCGACTATTTTGTGGTGGCTGCAGGCCTCAGCAGTCGCGAGTTGTTGAAAAAGTTTGACACCCGTGCACCCTTGTTAGGACTCAAGGGTTTCTCCATCACGCTCGATTGCGAACACGGCATTGCCCCCTCTGTGTCCATCACCGACAGTCATCACAAAATTGTGTTTGCCAAATTGGGTCATCGATTGCGTGTGGCTGGCATGGTCGACTTGGGCCGAGAAAATCGGGACATTGATCCCTCACGCATTGCTGCATTGATCAAACAAGCGCGCGATAATTTTCCAGATGCGGGCGATTACGCCAAAGTCCAAACTTGGGCAGGTCTTCGTCCTGCCACGCCATCAGGCCGTCCGATCATCGATCAAACGGCATGTGAAAACGTCTATGCCAACATCGGCCATGGCACTTTGGGTTTAACTTTGGCCGCAGGCTCTGCCGAATTGCTGGCAGACAAATTGGCAGGCCGCACCAGCAGCCTGCCTTTAGAACCCTTCACTTTCAAGGCCGCTTAGGACTTTCAAAGTGATTCAACACCGGCCACATAGATGGCCGATGTTGGGTTTACATGTGGTACTCAACCAAGAGGACTGGCGTTGTGGCCGTGCAGCTGTTTTTCACAAACGACTTGGCATTGTTGCAGCCAAATTTGTTGTTCCAGTATTCCACGCCACCGCCTGCTTTGAAGCCAGATTTAGCGCCACCGATGTCAAACATATAGAGTGCACGGCCCAGCGTTTCAGTTTTGGTTTCGTCGCCAAAACCATCTTTGCCTTTAGCGCCCACGATGTCGAGGAAACCTGTGAAAGTGCCAGGACCCGCTGCCACAGCCCAAGCTGTTGTGAAGACCGGTGCTGAGGAGAAACTGACATCTTTGCCCACGATGCCATTGTGATTAGATTCTTTCATCACTTCTACGCCCACATCCCAAAAACCGGCTGTGACAGGCATGGCAGCGCTGAGACCTAAACGAACTTTGCGCGGTGCTGGTGCAAAAGTGGTGTTTTTGGTGCCTGCGTCAAAACGGGCAATCAGGCTCAGGTCTTTGGCAATGCCATAGCCGCCTTTGTTGCCTGTGAGCGCGCTCAAGGAAAAGCTGCGCTTGTAAAAGCCATACCATTCTTGGGCACCTGCAGGGCCTTTGTTGCTAGGGTCCACACTGCTGGATTTCAACAGGTCGATGGTGAAGAAGTTGGAGCCCAGGTTGTCACCACTGACGTGGGTGAAAGTCATCACATTCTTAGACACACTGTCGGTGACGCCAGGCTCAGATTGATCAGAAACATAGCGCATGCCGACAGATGTGTCGCTCCAGTTGGCAGCTTGTGCCGGCGCCATGACCATGGCGGTAAGGGCTGATGCAGCAGCCAAGGCAATGCGAGATTTGGAAATTGTGCGCGAGGCAAATGAGCGTGACATGGAAATCCTTTGTATGCACCAATAAGGTTAATGAGAGAGCGTTGAGCAACTCAACGAAAACTCATGAGCAAAAGACGTACCAAGTTAAAATTTTCAGAGATAGCCGTTTGGATTTGAAGATTGCCAGCGCCATGTGTCTTGGCACATGTCGTCAATGCTTTTTTCAGCATGCCAACCCAAGGTGTTGCGCGCGTGCTGTGGGTTGGCCCAATAGGCTGCAACATCGCCAGGTCTGCGAGGCGACAAGGTGTAAGGCAATTCGCGGCCACAGGCCTTGCCAAATGCCTTGAGCATGTCCATCACACTGTGACCTTGACCACTGCCTAAATTGAAGACATGGTGGCCTGGCTGCCCATGGGCATAGGCCAAAGCAGCGATATGGCCTTGTGCTAAATCAGTCACGTGAATGTAGTCACGAACGCCGGTGCCGTCGGGCGTATCGTAGTCAGTGCCGTAGATTTGCAAGGCTTCAAGTCTTCCCACGGCCACTTGGGCCAGGTAGGGCATGAGGTTGTTGGGGGTGCCTTGCGGGTCTTCGCCCATGAGGCCGCTGGCATGAGCGCCAACGGGATTGAAGTAGCGCAAGGAGGTCATGGAACATGCGGCGTCTGCCGCGGCCATATCGCCCATGATCTGGTCCACCATGAGTTTGCTGCGTCCGTAGGGGTTGGCGGGGGCGGTGGGTACTTGCTCGTTCCAAGGTGGCGCAAAGGCGTGGCCATAGACCGTTGCCGACGAACTGAATACGAGTGTTTTGACAGCGCATTTTTGCATGGCTTGCATCAAGACCACGCTGCCGTGCACGTTGTTGTCGTAATAACGCAGGGGTTGGGCAACGGATTCGCCAACGGCCTTCAGCCCAGCGAAGTGAATCACAGCCTCGACGCTGTGCTCTGAAAGTAGCTTGCTAAGCAAGTCAGCATCACGTACATCGCCTTTAATAAAGGGGGGGCGATGTCCGGTGATGCTTTCGATGCGATCAAGGACACTGACTTTGGAATTGACCAGAGAATCCAAGATGACGGGTTGCCAGCCTTTGTCGATCAACTGCACACAGGTGTGGCTGCCAATGTAGCCAGCACCCCCCGTCACCAAAATCTTCATGCCTCAATTCCAGGATACTGCCGCCATGTCATTGGCAAAAATAGGCGAGCTGGACCACAAGCCCTTCAAGCCTTTTTTGTAGACTGCGGTGTTGGTGGCGTTGAACAAGAAGACGTTGACAGCATCGTTGGCAATCATGCGCTGCATGTCGCCAAACAACTTGGTGCGGTCTTTTGCGCCCGTGGTGGAGGAGTGCTTGGCCGCCAAGTCACGGAAAGCTTTGCTGTCATAGCCCCAGTAGTAATTGGGGTTGGCATAGGCCATGTAATCGAGTGGCTCAACGTGGTTGATGACGGTGAGGTCAAAGTTGCCTTTGAAGGTGCCGCCAAGCCACTGTGCCCATTCGACGTTTTCAATTTTGGCCACGATGCCCACCTTGGCCAGTTGTGCGGCCAAAATTTCGCCGCCTTTGCGGGCGTAGGGTGGGGGCGGCAAAGTGAGCGTGACGTTCAAGGGCGTTTGGACGCCAGCTTCTTTCAGTAACGCTTTGGCTTTTTCTGGATCGAAAGCATATTGGCCTGTGAGGTCCACATAGCCCGCATCGGTGGGCGCCATGTGGCTACCGATGGGTTTGGCCAAACCTTCGAACACGCCGTCAATGAAGGCTTTTTTGTCGATGGCGTGTGACAAGGCGCGGCGAACGCGCACATCGTCAAACGGCTTCTTTTTGTTGTTGATGGTCATGATGCCCTTGCCGGCTGTGCTGCCCAACTCGACCACAAAGCGTTTGTCGGTTTGGAACTGCTTCAAGCTTTGGGGCGATTGGAAACGGGGCATGCCATCGATGTCACCCGCCAACAAAGCGGCCACTTGTGCCGACGAATCGTTGATGAAACGGAAGGTGACTTTTTTGAGTTTGACGTTGGCGGCATCACGGTAGCCATCCCACTTGGTGAGTGTGACGGCAGTGCCTTTGGCCCAATTTTCCAATTTGTAGGGGCCAGTGCCAATCGGCTTGGTGGCCGCGGTATCGGCTGAGTTGGGGTGCAAGATGACGGCGGTGTTCTCGCCCATGCGGAACAAGAAATTGCCATCAGGGTTGGTGAGCACCAAGACCACAGTGTGGGCATCGGGCGTTGAAATGTGCGCAATGTTGTTGAACACGGCACCTTTGGCTTTGTTGGTGCTCTTCTCGGCTTTTGCGCGATCGAAGCTGAACTTCACAGCGGCTGCGTCAAATGCAGAGCCGTCTTGGAATTTGACGCCTTTGCGCAATTTGAAGGTGAAGGCTTTGCCATCGGCATCCATGGTCCAGCTCTCAGCGAGCAAGGGGGTGACTGAGCCATCTGGATTGATTTTGGTCAGGCCTTCCAAGATGTTGTAGTGCACCACTTCGCCAATGGCAGCAGCAGGTGCAGTGGTGGGGTCGAGGCTGGTGGGCTCCAAAATCATGCCGATCACGGCGCTGTCTTTTTTGGACTGGGCATGTGCCGCAGGGTTGACGAGAATCATGCTGGCCGCAGCAATCAGGGCCAGGCCAAATTGGCCCAACTGACGACGCGTTGAACGAGGTGCTTGTGTCATGAAAAACTCCTTCATCAAAAATTAGGCGGAATGCAAATGGTCGGATGCAGCATGGCCAGGGATGGCCGCAAGCAATGCTTGCGTATAGGGATGCTGGGCATTTTGAAAGATGGCTTCTGATGCACCGGCTTCCACCACGTGACCGTGCTGCAAAACGAGCACATCGTCGCACATCAGGTTCACAACCGCAAGATCATGGCTGACAAACAGGTAACTCAAGCCCAGTCGGTCTTGCAGGTCCATCATGAGGTTCAAGACCTGGGCTTGCACCGAGACGTCCAAGGCGCTGACGGGCTCGTCGGCCACGATCAAAGAGGGCCTTGTGATCAGTGCCCTGGCAATGGCAATGCGTTGACGTTGGCCACCCGAAAACTCATGGGGGTATTTGTCGAGGTCGGAGGTGCGCAAACCCACCTCGGTCAGTGCTTGCGCCGCCCGGTCTTTTAAATCTTGTGAGCTCAGTGATTTTCCTGAGCCGCTGTGCAAGGTGCTGTGCAGCGGCTCGGACACAATGCGCAAAACCTTTTGGCGTGGATCGAGCGAGCCATAGGGGTCTTGAAAGACCATTTGAAAATCACTGCGCGCTGCGCGCAATTGATCGGCGCCCAAGGCGTTCAGATCTTGCCCTTTGAACACCACCTTGCCCTGCGTTGGTTTTTCCAAGGCCATGACCAAACGGGCCAGCGTCGATTTACCAGAACCCGACTCGCCCACAATGCCTAAACTTTTGCCCGCCTTGAGTTGAAAACTCACATCGTTCAAGGCTTGAATGTGGCCCGCTTTGGCAAACAAAGAGGGCTTGGGCAATGCGTATTGTTGACTGACGTGTTGAACGTCTAACAACACCGATGACGCGTGGCTCATGCGGCCACCTCCAAGTGTTGCCATTGGGGGCAGCGCACCCAGTGTTCAGCCGCAGCGGGCAAACCTTCTGCGTGCGTTGGGTTGGGGACCTGTTCAAGCTGCGGCAATGACTGGCGGCAGTTGGTTTGCACATAAGGGCAGCGGTCTGCAAATGCACAGCCTTGCGGCCAATTGAAAATGTCAGGCACATTGCCTGGAATGGTTTGGAGCCTTGTGCCGCGCTTCACGCCCAGCTGCGGACGTGCTGCAAACAGGCCTTGCGCGTAGGGATGCGCGCGATGTTCAAACAGTGCTTCAGTGCTGGCACTTTCAACCACCGCACCACCGTACATCACCATGACACGGTCCACCTGATCACGCATTAACCCTAAGTCGTGGCTGATCAACAGCAAGCCCATGCCGTCTTCTGCCACCAGTTGGCGTATCAAGTTCAGAACTTCTTTTTGCACCGTGACATCGAGCGCTGTGGTGGGTTCGTCGGCAATCAAGATATCGGGTTGACATGCGAGCGCAATGGAAATCATCACGCGTTGACGTTGGCCACCTGAGAGTTGGTGCGGATAAGCATCGAGTCGTTCTTTGGCGCGTGGCAATTGCACACGTTCTAGCAATTCAAGTGCACGAGCCTTGGCGGCCGTTAGGTCCATGCCTTGATGCAATTGAAGAGGCTCGGCAATTTGCTTCCAAATGGGATGCAGCGGATTGAGCGCTGTCATGGGCTCTTGAAAAATCATCGCCATGCGCGCACCGCGCATCTCGCACAAGGCGGCTTCGTTCAGTTGCGTAAGGTCGGTGCCATTCAAGTGAATTGAGCCAGAAACCTTGGCGCGGTCTGGCAGCAAGCCCATCACCGCCAATGCGGTGAGTGATTTGCCGCAACCGCTTTCGCCAATCAATCCCAGCGTATCACCCCGTTGCATTTCAAAATTCACACCGCGCAAAGCTTCCACATGGCCGTGCGAGGTTTGCAGGGCCACGCGCAAATCGCGGACAGACAGCAAAGGAGGGGCGTTGCGAGACATGTTCATTTGAATGGCTTATCGCGCCCTCGACAAACGTGGATCGAGCAGATCACGCAGACCGTCGCCCATCAAGTTCAGTCCCAACACGGCCAAGGCAATGGCCACGCCTGGGTACACCGCCAACATGGGGGCTTGGAACATTTGCGATTGCGCTTCGTTCAGCATGCGACCCCAGCTGGGATTGGGTGGCTGCGTGCCCAAGCCCAAATAAGACAAAGCCGCTTCGGCCAAGATGGCGATGGCAAATTGCACGGTGGCTTGCACAATCAGCACGCTGGCCACATTGGGCAATACATGCTCCCACGTGATGGCCCATTTGGTTTTGCCGGCGGCTCTAGCGGCCAAGGTGTAATCGCGTGACCACACGGCGTTAGCGGCACCACGCGTGATGCGTGCAAACACAGGAATGTTGAAAATGCCAATGGCCGTGATGCTGACCACCAAGCCTGGGCCATAAATGGACGTGAGCAAAATGGCCGAGAGCAAAGCAGGGAATGCAAACGTAAAGTCGGCGGCGCGCATCACCACTTCTTCTACCCAGCCGCGTTTGGCAGAGGCCAAAAGGCCCAGTGGTACGCCAAAACCCAGGCCAATGCCCACAGCGATGAAACCGACCAACAAAGAGTTTTGACTGCCCACCAACAGTAAGGATGCAATGTCGCGGCCCAAGCTGTCTGTGCCAAACCAATGTTGCGCACTGGCTTTGGCCAGCTTGTTCGGAATGTCGATGTCGCCCACAGGGTAGGGTGACCAGAACAAAGAAACGATGGCGCTCACCACCAAGAGCGTGACCAAAATGGCGCCTGCCACAAAGCTGGGATGCTTGAATGCGCGCTTCATGCGTCAGCCCCGCCTGACTTCAAACGCGGATCAATCCACGCATACAGCAAGTCAATTAAAAAGTTGATCAAGATGACCATGGCCGATAGCAGCATGACCACATCGCGCACCACAATCAAATCGCGGTTGGCAATGGCCTGAAAAATCAGGCGACCAATGCCCGGCAACACAAACACATTTTCAATCACGATGGCGCTGGTGATCAGGTTGCCAAATTGCAAACCCATCACGGTGATCACCGGAATCATGGCATTGCGCAGCACATGACCCCAAAGCACTTGCTGTTTGGACAAGCCTTTTGCGCGCGCGGTGCGCACATAGTCTTCCGACATGGCCTCAATCACAGCCGAACGTGTCACGCGCGTCAAAATAGCGGTTTGCACAGCGGCCAGCGCCATGGCGGGCAAAATCAAAGCAGAAAATCCAGCCCACAAACCACCACCATCTTCTTCCGACCAACCCGGAAATCCGCCAGCACTGACCCATTGCAATTGCACCGCAAACAACAAGATGAGCAAAATGGCCAACCAAAAATTGGGCAAAGCCAAACCGATTTGGCTGAGGGTCATCACGCCCACATCCCCCGCGGTGTTGAGTTTGGAGGCGGCATAGAGTCCCAGGCACAAAGCCATCAGCACAGTGAGGCTCATGGCCATGATGGCCAAGGGCAGGGTGACATGCATGCGTTCCAGCATGAGCACGGCGGTGGGCGTATCGTATGAAATGCTGATGCCCGATTGCCCTTGAAGCAAGCCACCCGCCCATTGCATATAACGCATGAGGGCGGGCTGATTGAGTCCCAACTTTTCTTCCATGGCCGCCAAAGATTCGGGGGTGGCTGTTTCACCCAAAATGACTTGCGCTGCATTGCCCGGCAGCCATTCAAGCACGCCGAACACCACGACCGAGGTGACCGCCAACGTGACGAAAAAACTGAGCAAGCGTTGGAGCACAAATGACGACACGCGTTATCCTTGTGACTTCAGGGCTTGCGTTTCATTTGCCGTGTTGGCACGTATGAACCGGGGCATTGATAAAAGGGTTTCAAATGACATCTCAGAACATTGTAATCACCCGATTGAGCGAAAGAGCCAACCCGCACTACGGCAGCATTGCGGACATTGCCGGATTGCACTTGGGTCACTTTACGTCTAGTCAACGCTTAACAGGCTGCTCAGTGGTGCTGGCGCCGCAAGGGGCTGTGGGCGGTGTGGACGTTCGCGGTGCAGCACCCGGCACCCGAGAAACCGATTTGCTCGACCCCAGCAACTTGGTCGACAAAGTGCATGCGGTCTTGCTGTCGGGTGGCAGTGCCTTTGGTTTGGATGCGGCCAGCGGTGTCATGCGCTGGCTTGATGAGCGCAACATGGGCTTTCAAACCGGGCATGGTTGTGTGCCCATCGTGCCGGCTGCTGTGTTGTTTGATTTGCCCATGGTGCGAGAAGGCGACAACCCCAAGATCAGACCTGACGTAGCCGCTGGGTTCGCCGCTTGCGAAGATGCTGTTTATCAAAAGCCATTGTCAGCGAGCGCCATGCGCTCCATGGTGCCACCCATGTCGGGCAATGTGGGTGCAGGTGCGGGAGCGGTGGTGGGTAAATTGTTTGGACTGAACCGCGCCATGAAGGGCGGCATTGGCCATGCCTTGGTCAGAGTGGGCCCATGGCAAGTGGGCGCCATGGTGGCGTGCAATGCCGTGGGTGATGTGATTGATCCAAGCAATGGTCAAGTGTTGGCGGGTGCACGCACCGCCGATGGCACACGTTTGCTCAATACCCAGCAAGCCTTGCTGGCTGGGCAAACTGCCGCCACGCCCATGGCCGGCACCAACACCAGCATTGGCATCGTGGCCACCAACGCCACGTTGACCAAAGCCCAAGCCAAGCGCTTGGCCATGAGTGCCCACGATGGCTTTGCCCGAAGCATCAGGCCAGCGCACACCACCTTGGATGGCGACACCTTGTTTGCCATGGCCACATGCGCAGAAACTGCAGCCCCCGACATGATGTTGTTAACGGTGATGGCTGCAGAAGCTGTCGCTCAAGCCACTGTGAACGCCATTTTGTTTGCCAATGGTGTGCACAGCTTGAAGGGATTTTTACCTTCGGCGATGGAGCTCAAGCCTTAACCAGGTTGTGCGTGACCTCATCACGCACGACCTTGTTGTGTAGGGCTTATTCCACGCTAAAGCTCAGGCCCGCATGAGACTGCAAACGGGCAATGAGTGCATGACCCATCGCTGAAGCGGGTGTCCAGAATCCGCCCTTGGTGGCAGTGGCATCTTTCAACAAACAGATGGCCGCTTCGGCAATCATTTTGGAGGTGCTGCCGTAGCCTGGGTCTCGGTCGCCCTTGACACCGACCTGTACCGATTGGCCTTGTTCGTTGGTGGCAATGAACAACACGTCGTAGCTGCCCGCTTCGCGTTCTGCTTTGGAAGGGCCTTCGCCGGGTTTGAGTTTGTCCTCGCTCATGCTTTTGTCTTGGGCAATGGCGTTGGCGATGGCTTCACCTTTTTCGCCTGGGCCTGTGACGATCATTTCGTCGTAGACAAAGTCGGAACCCCACACATGGTTGAGCAAAAAGTTGGAGCGATGCACATTGCGCGTGTTGATGGTGGCCATGATGAACGGCGCAACCCACATGCCCATGACTTCGTCCAACATGGGCTTGTGGCCTGTAGGCTGTTTAGGGCCTTCAAAACCGGGGGTGAGAGAGAAGGGGTTTTTGAGCAAGTCAATGACGCCAGGCTGCGTGGCCGCTGCAGCCATGGTGGCCTTGAAGCTGGCGGCAGTGCCGCCAGAGAAAGTGCCCTTCATTTTGCGAACGCGGCCGCGCACGCGAGGTGCTGGCTTGCCGAAGCGTTTGGTCATTTCGTCTTGCGCCATGAACACACCCAAGTCGAAAGGGCTGGAGTCGAAACCGCAAGAGAAGACCAGGCGCGCGCCACTTTTTTCTGCAGCGGCTTGGTGCTGGTCAATCATGTGACGCATCCATGCCGGCTCGCCGCACAAATCCACATAGTCCACACCCGCTTCGGCGCAAGCTTTGACCAATTCGTTGCCATACAGCTGGTAAGGGCCAACGGCAGAGATGACCAATCGTGTGCGAGACATCAGCGATTTCAAGGACGCTGCGTCGCTGCTTTCGATCACTACCAGAGGCGTGGAAGCGGGTGCGCCAATTTCGTCGCGCACGGCTTGCAGCTTGTCGAGACTGCGGCCGCCCATGGCCCATGTGAGGCCGGTGTCGGCGCGTGTTAGCAAATATTCTGCAATGAGGCGGCCCGTAAAGCCAGTGGCGCCGTGCACCACAATGTCAAATTCTTTGGTCATGTTTGTTCAATCGTTCCAGGGGTTAAGGACTTCTAGCCCTAGGTTATCAAAATCTTTGCTGTTACGTGTCACCATGGTTAAACCGTGATGAGCAGCGGTAGCGCCCAACAGGCTGTCAATGGCTGGCAAAGGTCTACCGGCAACGGCCAGTAAACGCCCCCAGTGATCTGCAACACCTTGGTCAATGGCAAGAATTCTTCCCGCAAAAAACAAAGGCAACTCGGTTTCGAGCCAGTCCACCAGTTTGAGTCTGCGTTTTGCATCGGCCAAACTGTCGATGCCTTTGCGCAACTCGCCCAAAGTGAGCACACTCAAATACAGGGTTGTGGCTGGCCTGCTGTTGACCCATTTCACAACATTGACATCGGGTGTTTTGCGGCGCAGTTCAGACAGGACGTTGGTATCAATTAAGTAGCTCAAAGCGACACCTTGCGTGTAAGGCTTTGGTCTCTTTCAAGGGGCACATCTTCCATGGCATACAAGGGTGAAGAGCGCATGAATTTGACCAATGATTGTTCATTGCCCGTCAATTTCTCGTACATGGCCTGGGAAATGACCACTGCTACCGGCTGGCCGTGCACTGTGATGTTTTGGGGTCCGATGGTCTCGGCACATTTGACGACTTCAGACAGGCGAGCTTTCGCTTCTTGCATTTGCCACATTTGCATAGTGCCTCCTAATAACTATTCTGACTAGATTGGTCAGAATATATCTCAACCAGGGTGCATTTGTAAAGCCTTGAATTTATTGAATTTGTTGAATTCAAATAAGTGTTTGCCTTGATCTATGTCATTTGATTTTGGTTGCGAAGCGCCACACTTAGAACAACACTTAATACGAGGTACTTCATGAAAAACATACTGCCCATCGATCGTTTTCTTCGCCTCTTGCTGGCGGTCGTGCTTTTAGAGGCCGGCTTCTTTTGGTTGAGTGGCGTGCCTCAAATGTTGGCTTACTTGGCGGGCGCAGTCATGCTTGTCACGGGAGCCAGTAGCTTTTGCCCTATTTACAAAGTGATGGGTGTTGGCCCCAGTGCAGCGTCTTGCAGCCGCATGCCAGCACTTTGGGTGCGTGTTGTAGCCGTTGTGGCTTTGTTGGGTGCTGTGGTGGGCGGCAGTTACGCCAGTGCTGTTTTTTCAAGAAAAATATTCTTGGAAGACTTCAATGCTATGAACCATTTTTACAAGCAAACCTTGTTTCTCACGGGCAAGGGTGAGCGCGAAAAAGCCATTGCCAACTACGATCAATGGGTGCCTGCTTTTGAAAAGTTTCAAAACAAATACAGCGAGTACCGCCCCTATGCATTGCGAAGTGACACCCGATTTGCTGCCGATCTGGCGCAGGTACAAGGCATGATGATGGGCGTTAAAGATGCCGTCAAATCTGGCGATTTAAAACAAGCGCACTTAGATTTAGAAAAAGTCCGCCCCGTTTTTCAAGAACAATTCAAGCGCAATGGCTTTTCTATGTTGTCCGTAGCTTTGGTGGATTTTCACGATGCCATGGAACTCATGCTTGACTCTGGCAATGCCAAAGACACCGCCAAAACAGTTGGCTTGTATGAACAAGTGAATGCCAAGTTGCAGACCATCGAAGCCGAAGCCAACGATGCAGAAATTCAAGCCATCCGTACACAGTTAGATGCCTTGTATGCCATGGCCAAAGAAGGCAAATCAGAAGCTTTGCCCGCGCAAGCAGACAAACTTAAAACCAGCTTTGTCAAAGTTTATTTGAAGCGCGGTTAAGTCGGTTAAGTCCGTTGGGTGGACTGTGTTAACGCTGAAGGGCATGGACAGCCATGCCCACTAAACCGCACATGGCAATCACATGCATCACATTGCGCTTGTATATAAATAAGGCAATGGCAGCCCCCAACGCAATGAGCGCAGATGGCACATCCATCGCATCGCCAAAACCCTTTGGCCAAAGCGTGTGATACCCAAAGAACATGGCCAAATTTAAAATGACCCCCACTACCGCCGCTGTGATGGCGGTGAGGGGTGCTGTGAATTTCAAATCGTTGTGGGTGCTCTCAACAAATGGCCCACCTGCCAAGATAAAAATAAAGGAAGGCAGAAACGTGAACCAAGTGACCACTGTGGCTGCCAATGCACCTGCCAAAAACAAACTGTCTGGCCCCAACACAGCTTTGACATAGCCGCCTA
>JAHEBO010000011.1:0-5515 GCA_024642215.1 Limnohabitans sp. | reverse complement strand
CCACCTGCCAAGATAAAAATAAAGGAAGGCAGAAACGTGAACCAAGTGACCACTGTGGCTGCCAATGCACCTGCCAAAAACAAACTGTCTGGCCCCAACACAGCTTTGACATAGCCGCCTACAAAGCCAACATAGGCCACCACCATGATGAGTGGTCCTGGGGTGGTTTCGCCCAAGGCCAAGCCATCGATCATTTGCGTAGCGGTAACCCAGCCAAACTGTTCTACCGCGCCTTGGTACACGTAAGGCAGCACCGCATACGCGCCACCAAATGTGAGAAGTGCAGCTTTGGTAAAGAACCAACTCATTTGCGTGAGGGTGTGATCCCAGCCGTATTGCACAGACAGTAAAGCCATGGGGACACACCACAAAACGGCACCTGCCAATAACACCTTCAGCAAACGCTTCCAAGTGAACACAGCATGGGAAGGTGTGGGTGTGTCATCGTCAAGCAACGCTGGGCCTAGAGCTGATTGAGCACTGGCATGTCCACCACCCGTAGCGAATGAAGCCGGTGACATGCGCCCCCCCATAAAGCCAATGACTGCTGCTGCCAAGACAATGAAAGGGAAGGGCACGTTCATTGCAAAGATAGCCACAAAGCTGGCAGCTGCAATGGCCATCAAAAAGTTATTCTTCAATGCTCTTGAACCAATGCGGTGTGCAGCTTGCACCACGATGGCTGTGACGGCTGGCTTGATGCCATAAAACAAACCCGCCACCCAAGTCACATGCCCAAACGCAATATAGAGCCAAGACAAACTGATCAGCATGAACAGCGAGGGCAATACAAACAAGACGCCCGCTGCAATACCGCCGCGCGTTTTGTGCATCAACCAACCGATGTAAGTGGCCAGTTGTTGCGCTTCAGGACCAGGCAAGACCATGCAGTAATTGAGCGCATGCAGAAAGCGCTTCTCTGAAAGCCAGCGCCCGCGCACCACCAGCTCTTCATGCATGATGGCAATTTGGCCAGCTGGGCCACCAAAGCTGATGAAGCCCAGTTTGAACCAGAACTTCAGGGCTTGCCAGAAGCTGATGCTGCTTGGCGGTTCACTGATTGACTGCGACGTGATTGAATTCATCCAAGGAGTTTAGTCCTTGGATTGCAACTTTACAAAGAACGCAAAACGCCTGCAAAGTAGGCCGACAGTTCGTTGTACGCATCAAGTGGCAACACATTCGCGACATACTGATCGGGCCTGACCACAATGAGGCAACCTTTGTCACGGTGAATGCCGCGCATGTCAAAAATATCGCCAACACCTTTGTGGTCCACGCAAAAAACTTTGCCGTGATCTTGCAAACCCAGCTTGCCTGTTTGGGGTTTCAGCAATGAAGGCATCGTTTCGTAAGCCAATTGATCAAAGGTTTGCTGGAACACTGCGCGGAAATCAATCACGGCATCAATGTCTTCCCCTTTTCGGGTGTGCTTTACGACGGGCGAGTTGGGATTGGTTTCTAGCCAATCTGACAATTTGTGAATGGCCGAACCTGCTGTGGATGTGTCTGCCTTACCTGCAAACGCGTAGATGCGCCAACGTGCATCGGCCTGGGCCACATGGCCCAATTGCATTTGCTTGGCATCGGACACGCGCACCACAGGTGCTGAGTGAAAGCGACGGCCAATTTCTTCACCGGTGGCCAGCGCTTGGTGCGGACTGTCATTAAACAAATAAGACTTGTCGTACTTCACAGCCGTACCGCCCGTGAATTCGAGGTTGTCTTTGAACTGGCGAATGATGCGTGGCTCTTCCGTGCCATCACGTTCGGCTTGCGTGGTGGGGGCTGACATCACGCGCGACCATTTGTGATCGGTGTCCACCAAGCGCTTGGCTTCGGTCAAGCGTTCGTGTGAATAACTGCGCAGCAAGCTTGGATTGGCACGGCCTTGCAACACGTGAATCAGTTTCCAGCCCAAGTTGAAGGTGTCTTGCATCGACACGTTCATACCCTGACCTGCTTTGGGGGAGTGGGTGTGGCATGCGTCACCCGCCACAAACACATGGGGGTTCCGATCGGTGGCGTCACCCACATCGTCAAACTTGTCGGTGAGGCTGTGGCCAATGTCATAAATGGACCACCACACCACTTCTTTCACGTCCAGTGAGTAAGGCTTGATGATGCGGTTGGCCGCTGCAATCATGTCATCTTGTGTGAATTTTTTCTGCGCCGCTTTTTCGTCAGGGCGCAATTTGTCGAGTTCCACATACATGCGGAACACATAACCGCCTTCGCGCGGCAAAACCAAAATGTTGCCTTCATTGGCAGATGAGATCAAACATTTTTGCCGCACATCCGGAAAGTCGGTGTTGGCCAAAATGTCCATCACGCCCCAGGCTTGGTGTGCGGCATCGCCATGCAACACACCGCCAATGGCTTTGCGCACGGATGAGTGAGCGCCGTCGCAACCCACTACATAGTTGGCCCGCACGGTGCGCGTGCCGCCCCAGTTCACACCGCTAGAGTCTTTCAAGACAACCGTCACAGGGTGGTCTTCGGTGGTGGGGTCAACGGTGAGGCTTAAAACTTCCCAGCCATAGTCTGGCGCCAGGCGAGAGGGCGAGTTTTGCATCACTTCCAAAAACAACTCGTGCAAGCGCGCTTGGTTGATCAAGATGTGGGGCATCTCAGAGCTGTCATCGGCCACGTCTTGTACTCGTCCCACGCGCTTGATGTGCGCAGGATTGGCAGGGTCGGGCATCCAGAAAGCTGTTTGATTGACCCAATAGGTTTCGCGCTTCACCTTGTCGGCAAAGCCAAAGGCTTGGAACATTTCCATGGTGCGTGTGTTGATGCCATCGGCCTTGCCCTTGATGATGTTGGCGGGCATGCGCTCCACAATCATGGTTTCAATGTCAGGGAACTGGGCCAGTTGGGCGGCCAAGCAGAGGCCTGCAGGGCCGGTGCCAGAAATCAGCACATCGACTTTTTCGGGCAGGGGCTCATTGGTGCCGCGATTGCGACGGTTGGGGGCTGCTTGCTTGATGTCGGGGCTGCCACCGCGGAAACCATTTTTGTAAAACTGCATCACTTCTCTCCCAGAAAATTAAGCCTTGTTAGGCGACTGAGAGAAATGATAACTGTGCTTATTAATTTTTGTCAAGATAATAAGCATGCTTATCAAATGGCTTGGTGGTCACCAAAAGGTTACACTAAGTGAAACTTTCTGGATACTAGTCTTGCATCCAATTAGACAATTCATCGAGGAACTTGGTCAGCTTGCTAGTCCGCACGCTTGTTTGTTCTCGCCTGCTGACTTAAGAGCACTTTTACCCACGCACTCAGACATTGCATTCAAAACCTTGTTGAGCAGAGCAGTCAGGGACGGTCAACTTCAGCGTGTTTGCCGTGGCCTGTATTTGTATGCAAAAGCAAAACCCGATCACAGCAAAATCTTGTTCAATGCAGTGAACAAGTTGAGACCTCTTACGCTCAATTACCTCAGCCTCGAATCTGTATTGAGTGATGCAGGCCTTATTTCACAGGTGCCTATGAATCGAATTACAGTCATGTCTGCAGGTCGTTCAAATGTCATCGACTGTGGCAAGTGGGGCAGCATCGAATTTGTCAAAACCAAGCAAAAACCTAATGAGTTAACGACCCAGCTTATCTACGACCCAACGCATGGACTTTGGCGGGCCAGCATTCACCAAGCCATGCGCGATATGCGTGTGACACAACGCAGTCAAGACTTGATCGATTTGAAAGCAAGCCGTGAATCTGTTTGATCAATTGGTCAATGTCGCAATGCAACAGCAACCATCGATGATGACTTTGCGACCCGTGGTGGAAAAAGAACTTTTGCATCATGACATTCTGCGAGTGCTCAGCCAAGAAGGATTACTGCATCAACTGACATTCATGGGCGGAACTTGCCTACGAGCTTGTTACGGCGCTAGTCGTTTAAGTGAAGATTTAGATTTCACAGGTGGACATCGTTTTACGCGTGATCAATTGTCAACCATGGGCCAGTTGATAAGTACCAGCCTTCAGGCCAAATATGGTTTGGCAGTTGAAGTATCAGAGCCAATCAAAGAACAAGGCAATGTCGACACTTGGAAAATAAAAGTCCAAACTCGACCTGGGCAAAGAGACTTACCTGCTCAGCGAATCAACATTGATGTGTGTGCCATTGCCAGTTACCAAGTTCGTCCTATGGTTCTACTCAACGCCTATGGTGTTGATATGGGAACCAGTGGTCTAATTTTGCGAGTGCAATCTAGGGAAGAAATTTTTGCTGACAAGCTGCTGGCTTTTGCCTTAAGGCCCAATAGGCTCAAACACCGGGACATTTGGGACATTGCTTGGTTAACGCAACAAAAAGTGTCGCCAGCGATTGAATTGATGGCTCAAAAACTCATTGACCATCGCGTATCTCAAAATGCCTTTTTAAAAGCATTTTCGGAGCGCGCTGCTTCATTAAAAAATGAACCCCAAATGGAAATTGATTTCCAAAAAGAGATGAGTCGCTTTCTGCCAAACGATATAGTCAAAGAAAATATCAACTCTCCTCTTTACTGGCCGTACCTTTGTAACTTGATGAGCGATTTCGAATCACTCATTTCATAGAAAAATAATTCATGGAAATCAAAGTCAACTTTCTCGACAAACTTCGCTTAGAAGCCAAGTTTGACGACTTTACAGTTATTGCAGACCAGCCCATTCGCTACAAGGGTGATGGCTCAGCACCAGGCCCGTTCGACTACTTTCTGGCTTCTTCTGCGTTGTGCGCTGCCTATTTTGTGAAGCTGTATTGCGACACGCGCAACATCTCGACCGAGCACATTCGCCTGTCGCAGAACAACATTGTTGACCCCGAAAACCGCTATGCGCAAATTTTTAAAATTCAGGTGCAGCTGCCACCTGACATTTCGGAAGTGGACCGACGCGGCATCCTGAATTCCATTGAGCGCTGCACCGTTAAAAAAGTGGTGCAAGAAGGACCCGAATTTGTCATTGAAGAAGTGGCAAACTTGGACGAGGACGCACAAGCCTTGCTGAGCCTCAAGCCAGATGCCCAAAGCAGCACGTTCATTTTGGGTAAAGACTTACCCTTGGAACAAACCATTGCCAACATGTCGGGCGTGTTGGCGGGTTTAGGCATCAAGATTGAAATTGCCTCTTGGCGCAACATCATTCCCAATGTGTGGTCCTTGCACATTCGAGATGCCCATTCGCCCATGTGCTTTACCAATGGCAAAGGCGCCACCAAAGAAAGCGCGCTAGCTTCTGCCTTGGGTGAATACATTGAGCGTTTGAACAACAATCACTTTTATGCGGGCGCGTATTGGGGCGAAGACTTGGCCAATGCCGAGTTTGTGCACTACCCCAATGAGAAGTGGTTCAAACCTGGCAAAAAGGATGCGCTGCCCAAAGAAATACTGGACCCGTACTGCCTGAGTATTTACAACCCCGATGGCGAGCTCAAAGGCTCGCACTTGATCGACACCAATTCGGGGAATGTGACGCGCGGTATTTGTTCGCTGCCCTTTGTGAGGCAATCCGACCAGCA
>JAHEBO010000058.1 GCA_024642215.1 Limnohabitans sp. | reverse complement strand
CGGAAGCTAGGGGCGCCCACGGGGATGATCATCAACTCTTGCAAGTCGAGGTTGTTGTTGGCATGTGCACCGCCATTGATGACGTTCATCATGGGCACGGGCAGTTGGCAACCGTTCATGCCGCCAAAGTAGCGGTACAAGGGCAGGCCTGATTCTTCGGCGGCAGCACGTGCCACAGCCATGGACACGGCCAACATGGCATTGGCGCCCAAGCGGCTTTTGTTTTCGGTGCCGTCCAGGTCGATCAAAGTTTTGTCGAGGAAAGATTGCTCGGACGCATCGAGGCCCAACACGGCTTCAGAGATTTCGGTGTTGATGTGTTCAACCGCTTTGAGCACGCCTTTTCCCAAGTAACGGCTCTTGTCGCCATCACGCAATTCGATGGCTTCGCGGCTGCCGGTGGAAGCGCCAGAAGGCACTGCGGCACGGCCCATCACGCCAGACTCTAACAACACATCACATTCAACCGTAGGGTTGCCGCGGCTGTCTAAGATTTCACGGCCCACAATGTCAACAATCGCACTCATGTTTACTTCTCTCTGTCTAAATTAAAAATTGTTAAATTCATTTAACCCAGTGTGGTTGCTGGCTTCCATCACTGGAAATTGTTTTCGAGGAACGGGTTCTTTTTGGTGACCGCATCAAGTTCCAACAAAGTTTCCAGCAGCGCCTTCATGTGCTGCAAGGGCACGGCGTTGGGGCCATCCGACATGGCCTGTGCTGGGTTGGGGTGTGTTTCCATGAACAAGCCTGCTACGCCCACAGCCACGGCTGCACGCGACAGCACCGGCACCATTTCACGCATGCCGCCAGAGCTGGTGCCTTGGCCGCCAGGCAATTGAACCGAGTGTGTTGCGTCAAACACCACGGGCGCACCCGTTTCGCGCATGATGGCCAAGCTGCGCATGTCGGACACCAAGTTGTTGTAGCCAAAGCTGGCACCGCGTTCGCACGCCATGAAATTGTCTTCAGGCAAGCCTGCGTCGCGTGCGGCAGCGCGTGCTTTGTCGATCACATTCTTCATGTCGTGAGGGGCCAAAAACTGGCCCTTCTTGATGTTGACTGGTTTGCCCGATTGCGCCACTGCGCGAATGAAGTCGGTTTGGCGGCACAAGAAGGCGGGGGTTTGCAATACATCCACAATAGCGGCCACTGTAGGGATGTCTGCTTCGGTGTGCACATCGGTGAGGATGGGCACCTGAAGTTCGCGCTTGACCTTGGCCAAAATTTCCAAACCTTTTTCCATGCCAGGACCACGGAAGGTACTGCCAGAAGATCGATTGGCTTTGTCGTAACTGCTCTTGAAGATGAAGGGGATGCCCAAGGCCGACGTGATCTCTTTCAAGGTGCCGGCCGTGTCCATTTGCAATTGCTCAGATTCAATGACGCAAGGGCCGGCAATCAAAAAGAAGCGCTGGTCCAGGCCAACATTAAATCCGCACAGTTTCATGGTGTTCCTTGTCTTGTTACTTCAAAATTAAGCAACTGCTTTGAGGTGCTTGGCACCTTTTTGATGGTCAATCGACGCTTTGATGAACGCGTTGAACAAAGGATGGCCATCCCAGGGGGTGGATTTGAATTCGGGGTGGAATTGCACGCCCACAAACCATGGGTGAACGTCGGTGGGCAGTTCCACAATTTCTGTGAGCTGCTCGCGCTGAGTGAGCGCAGAAATAACCAAGCCTGCTTTGCGCAAAGTGTCCAAATAGTTGACGTTGGCTTCGTAGCGGTGGCGATGACGCTCAGTCACCACAGGGCCATAAATGCCACGGGCCAAAGTGCCTTCGGCCACGTCAGAGCTTTGAGCGCCCAAACGCATGGTGCCGCCCAAGTCGGACTGCGCATCGCGAACTTGGATGGTGCCGTCGGCATCTTTCCACTCATTGATCAAAGCAATGACAGGGAAGGGTGTGTCGGGCTCAAACTCGGTGCTGTTGGCATTGGCAAGGCCCGCCACATGGCGTGCATATTCAATGGTGGCCACTTGCATGCCCAAGCAAATGCCAAGGTAAGGCACTTTGCTTTCGCGTGCAAAACGCGCCGTTTGGATTTTGCCTTCAACGCCGCGCTTGCCAAATCCGCCGGGCACCAACACGCCATCGAACTTGGCCAATTGCGCCACGGTTTCTGGGGTAATGGTTTCGGAATCGATGTGCTCAATTTTGACGCGCACATGGTTGCGCATGCCGGCATGACGCAAAGCTTCGTTGACCGATTTGTAGCTGTCGGACAGTTCAACGTATTTGCCCACCATGGCGATGGTGACTTCGCTTTGAGGGTGTTCAGTTTCGTAAACCAAATCGTCCCAACGCTTGAGGTTGGCAGGGGGTGTGTTGATGTGCAAACGGTCGCAGATCAACCCATCTAAACCTTGTTCATGCAAAACACGCGGCACTTTGTAGATGGTGTCGACGTCGGGCATGGAGATCACGCCCCAGCTTTGCACGTTGGTGAAGAGAGAAATCTTCTCTTTTTCATCTTCGGGAATCATGCGATCGGCACGGCACAACAAGGCATCGGGTTGAATGCCAATTTCGCGCAGTTTTTGAACGGTATGTTGTGTGGGCTTGGTTTTCAGTTCGCCTGCAGCGGCGATCCACGGCACATAGGTGAGGTGGACGAATGCTGCGTTGTTGGGGCCAAGGCGCAAGCTCAGTTGACGCACAGCCTCCAAGAAGGGCAGCGACTCGATGTCACCCACGGTGCCGCCAATTTCCACAATGGCCACATCGACTGCTTCGGGCGTGCCAAAGCCGGCGCCGCGCTTGATGTAGTCTTGAATTTCGTTGGTGATGTGAGGGATGACCTGAACGGTTTTGCCCAAGTAATCGCCGCGGCGCTCTTTTTCAAGCACGCTTTTGTAGATTTGACCCGTGGTGAAGTTGTTGGCCTTCTTCATGCGGGTGTTGATGAAGCGCTCATAGTGGCCCAAATCCAAGTCGGTTTCGGCGCCATCGTCGGTGACAAACACCTCACCGTGTTGAAACGGCGACATGGTGCCAGGGTCGACGTTGATGTACGGATCCAGCTTAATGAGGGTGACTGAGAGGCCGCGCGATTCTAAGATCGCGGCGAGAGAGGCGGAGGCGATTCCCTTACCCAGGGAAGACACCACACCACCGGTGACGAAGACGAATTTGGTCATGTCCAGAACGAAGTGCAAAGCACCCGGGAGATGGAAAACGAGATTATAAAGGTGTCCTGATCTGCTACATTGCCCAACATGAACGATTTGCTCGGAAAACGCATTGTTTTAGGACTCACAGGTGGCATTGCCTGCTTTAAAGCGGCTGAGTTGTGCCGCTCGCTTGTCAAAGCCGGCGCCAAAGTGCAAGTGGTGATGACCGATGCTGCGGCCCAATTCATCACACCTGTCACCATGCAAGCCCTCTCGGGCCAGCCTGTTTACACGTCACAGTGGGATGCCCGTGAAGGCAACAACATGGCCCACATCAATTTGAGCCGTGAGGCAGATGCCATTTTGATTGCCCCTGCCAGTGCCGACTTCATGGCCAAACTGATTCACGGCAAAGCCGATGAATTGCTCAGTTTGATGTGCTTGGCCAGACCCCTTCAAACCGTACCCCTTATTTTGGCGCCTGCCATGAACCGCGAAATGTGGGGGCATCCCGCCACGCAGCGAAATGTGGCGCAACTCAAAGCCGATGGTGCACATGTCCTAGATGTGGGACAGGGTGATCAAGCATGTGGTGAAACCGGCGACGGCCGCATGCTCGAGGCTGAAGAGATTGTGGACGCCTTGCGGGCCTTTTGGACACCCAAAGTCATGGCGGGGCAGCATGTGTTGATCACTGCAGGGCCAACGTATGAAGCCATTGACCCTGTTCGCGGCATTACCAATTTGTCCAGCGGCAAAATGGGTTTTGCCATTGCACGTGCTGCGCAGCATGCGGGCGCAAGGGTCACATTGGTGGCGGGGCCTGTCAGTTTGCCAACGCCCCGCGGTGTGTCACGAATCGATGTGCGTTCTGCTTTGCAAATGCATGAGGCCGTGCAAATGGCTGCACCTCAAGCCACTGTCTTTGTTGCGGCCGCAGCTGTGGCCGATTGGCGTCCTGCAACGGCCGCAGATCAAAAAATCAAAAAGGATGGTTCTGGCGATACGCCTGAATTGCACTTCATTGAGAACCCAGATATTTTGGCCACCGTTGCGCAGTCTCCTCGTGGTCAAAATGGCAGCTTGTTTTGCGTCGGCTTCGCCGCCGAAAGTCATGACTTGCTGGCGCATGCCACGGCCAAGCGCGTACGCAAAGGCGTCCCTTTGTTGGTGGGCAACATTGGCCCCAGCACCTTTGGTCAAGATGACAATGCTTTGTTGTTGGTTGATGCACAAGGCGCCAAAGAATTTCCCCGCGATACCAAAACCAAGCTGGCGCATGATTTGATTCAAGACATTGCTGGCCGTCTCGCCACCCCCTGAACGCTGAAAAATATGATGAACGTTGACGTCAAAATTTTAGATCCTCGCATGGCAGATCAATTGCCAGCCTACGCCACACCCGGCAGTGCTGGCCTTGATTTGCGTGCCTGCTTGGATGCGCCCATCACATTGCAGCCCAATGCTTGGCAATTGATTTCTACCGGCTTGTCTGTGTACCTCAAAGACCCTGGCTATGCCGCCATGTTGTTGCCGCGCTCTGGCTTAGGCCACAAGCACGGCATTGTGCTGGGCAATTTGGTGGGCTTGATCGACAGTGATTACCAAGGACCGCTGATGGTGAGTTGCTGGAACCGCAGCCAAGAGGCTTTCACCATTCAGCCTATGGAGCGCATTGCCCAAATGGTGATCGTACCTGTGGTGCAGGCGCGCTTCAATGTGGTGACCGAGTTTGATGCGCCCAGCGAGCGCGGTGAAGGCGGCTACGGTTCAACTGGTAAGCGTTGAGCTGATGCCCAGTTGATGGGTTGATCGCTTAGAGATGTGTCTACCCGCGCGCCGGCAGTTGCAAGCTCAGTGAAGCAAGCCGCCGCCAGAGGCAGGCGCATCGCCAATTTCAATCTTGAAAAATCCGGTGCCACAGGTGCCCGCTTCTTGTTCTTGCGCGGTGGCCAAGCGAACGTGGTTCACTTTGAGGCTAAGGCGCAGCGCGATGCCCGACAAAGGGTGGTTGCCGTCTAGAACCACATGGTCTGGGTAAATTTCGGTGATGGTGTACAACACATTGCGGGGTGCATCTGGGTTGCATGCCGACGGCAGTGCGCTGCCCTCAATGGTCAGGCCTTCTTCAATGTCCTTGGGAAAGAGGGCGCGTGGCTCTAAAAAGAGCAAGTTTTCATCGAAGTCGCCAAAGGCGTCTTCTGGTTCTAGGTGCAAATCAACCTTGGCGCCAACGGTGTGGCCTTGTAGCGCTTCTTCTATTTTGGGCAGCAAATCATGGCCGCCCACGTAAAACGTGACAGGCTCGTCGAGCTCGTCTAAAACTTCGCCCAAAGTATCTTTGAGCGTCCAGGTCAGTTCGACCACACATTGAGAAGTAATATCCATCCCAGAATTGTCGCAGTTTTGAAATCGATTTGGATCAGGTTCCTATGCAAAAAAATACAGCTTTGACCTTGTTGGGTGGTTTGACGCCCGAGCAGTTTATGAAACGGCACTGGCAAAAAAAGCCCTTGCTGATTCGCCAGGCCGTGCCTGACATGAAGCCACTCATTGAGCGCGCCGAGTTGCTTGAGATGGTGGAAAGTGAAGAGGTCGAGTCCAGACACATTGTGCGCAAAGGTGAAAAGTGGACTTTGAAAAAAGGTCCCATGGCACGCAAGAGCTTGCCCTCATTTAAAACCCTTGACTGGACGGTGTTGATCCAAGGCGTTGACTTGCACAACGACGCGGTACATGCCTTGTTGCAGCAGTTTCGCTTTGTACCCGATGCACGTTTGGACGACTTGATGATCAGTTACGCCACCGAGGGCGGCGGTGTAGGGCCTCATTTCGACAGCTACGACGTGTTTTTATTGCAAGCCCACGGGCAGCGCAAATGGCGCATTGGCCGGCAGAAAAAATTTGAACTGCAAGAAGGTGTGCCCCTCAAAATTCTCAAGGACTTCAAGCCCGAAGCAGAGTATGTGTTGAATCCTGGTGACATGCTCTATTTGCCGCCAGGCTATGCGCACGATGGCGTTGCTGTCGGCGAGTGCATGACCTATTCGGTGGGTTTTAGGGTTCCCAGAAGTGCCGAATTGGCCAGTGAATTGTTGATGGGCTTGTCTGAAGAAGTAGCGGAAGACTGCGGCGATGCCAAGGATGCGCTGTATCAAGACCCCCATCAAGAAGCGGCCATTCAAGACGCCTCCGTTCCTCAGGCGCTGCAGCAATTTGCGGCGCAGGCTGTGGCCAAGGCGCTGAAAGATCCCCAGTTGTTGAATTGTTTGCTGGGCGAGTCCCTGACCGAGCCCAAACCCAATGTGTGGTTTGACACGCCAGACATCGACGAGTTGCCCCATTTTTCATGGCCGGCTGAAGTTCATTTGGATCGCCGTACCAAAATGTTGTTTGATGCCAAGCACATTTTTATCAATGGTGAAAGCTTCAAGGCTGCCGGCAAGGATGCCAAGTTGTTGCGAAAACTGGCCAACGAAAAGACTTTGTCTGCGGTTTTGGCCAGTCAGCTGAGTGACAACGCAGCAGAGCTGATGCAAGCGTGGTGGGAAGAGGGCTGGTGGCATCACTGAAGTAGCCACACGGAAACCGGCGAAATGAATAAAGCTATAATTCGAGGCTGAACAGTGAGAGCTCGAGTGCTCGCTGTTCTGTCAACAGGGTTTATTCTAATCTTGATGACAATTTCCCGGAAATTGTTTTTTCACTAACTTTAAGGAAAATAATCATGAACAAGTCTCTCGTTTTGGCTGCCGTGATCGCTGCTGCTGCTTTGGCTGCTTGCGGTAAAAAAGAAGAAGCCGCTCCTGCACCAGCACCTGCCGCTGCTGCACCAGCGCCTGCTGCTGAAACACCCGCTGCACCTGCTGCTGACGCTAAGCCAGCTGACGCTGCTCCTGCCGCTGCTGCACCTGCAGAAGCTCCTAAGAAGTAATTCTTGGCAGTCAAAGAAAAACCCCGCCATGCGGGGTTTTTTTTCGCCCTTTTTTTGAAGGGAAAGTCCAAGCACAAGCTTGGATGGTGAGGTGATTACTTGATTTCGTCAGCCAAGAGCTTGATGATTTTCTCGGCGTTGGCTGATGTTTCTGGAATGCCATCGGCCGCTTGAACTTGCACCGTCGAGACATCACCTTTGCTGGTGACTGCAATGCGGTATTTGGCCAAAGTAGGAATGGCCTTTTCACTTGAGAACATTTTTGCAAAGAAGCCAGGCTCTTTGTCGGGTGAGCCAGGAGGCGCATAGCGAACAAAGAACACGCCTTGCGCACGGTCTCGGTCTTCAACTGTAAAGCCCGTGCGATCAATGGCCACACCCAATCGGCGCCAAGCGCGATCAAAGCCATCTTTGATTTCGATGGCGGGTAACTGGTTGATCTTGGTGACTTTGACATCAGTTGCCAAACCGCTGCTGGCTGCTACTGGGGTGGTCGCTGCATTGGCAACATTGGCGGCAGATGATTGGGTCCCACCCAAGCGCAACATCAAACGGCGCAAGAATTCAATTTCCAATTCGGAGTCTGCAGGTCGGGGTGACCAGGTGGTTTGATCTTTCAACGCACTGGTGTAAATCTCTGCCATTCCGCGATGGGTAATGGTGATTTCCAAGCCTTTGTCTGTTCTCTCGACACGTGTTCTGAAGCGATCTCGCTCCCCTGTGGAATAGAGCGCGTCGAACATTTTCCCGACGGCTCTTCGAATGAAATCTTGAGGCAGTTTGGCGCGATTCTCGGCCCATTCTGTCTCCATGATGCCCAATTCAGGTTGGTCTGTGCTGAGCACAAATCCGTTGTCTTTCCAAAACTCACGCAGAGGTTCCCAGACGGAATCGGCGCTTCGTTGAACCATCAAATACCGCTGGCTGCCATTGCGAACGATCTTGGCATCGCCCGCTTGGTTGGTGGCCGTGCCTGCGTCGTTCACACTGCGGGTGGCCGGCGATGTTGCACTGGCCAGTGCACTGGCTGAGCCAGTCACTTGGTAACGGTTGTCACGCTTTAATTGAGTTAAGTCGGGCGGAATCTCAAGTGTTGGCGCTTGGCTGGCGCTCTTGTAATCGATTTTGCTTTCTTCCAAGCTTGAGCATCCTGCAAGCAAACAGGTGAGGGCCGCAGCACTGGCCAATGTAGTCAATTGACGAGGCATAGATACAAATCGATTCACGGGGAGTCCTTAAATGAGTCCGCTTGCACGCATCGCGGCTTCAACCACGGGTTGCTGCGAAGTTGACAGTTCTGTCATGGGCAAGCGCAAAGTGCCGCCACACAAGCCCATGCGTGCCATGGCCCATTTGACGGGAATGGGGTTGGCTTCTACGAATAAATTTTTGTGCATGGGCATCAATTTGAATTGAATTTCCATGGCTTTTTGAACGTTGCCGGCCATGGCCGCAACACACAATTCGTGCATCAAACGTGGCGCGACATTGGCGCTGACACTAACGTTGCCTTTGCCGCCACAAAGCATCAGGGCAACAGCTGTTGGATCGTCGCCAGAGTAGACGGCAAATTCTTTGGGCAGATCACGGATGAGCCACTGTGCACGTTCAATGTTGCCGGTGGCTTCTTTGATGCCCACAATGCCGGGCACCTGTGCCAAACGCAACACGGTGTCGTGCTGCATATCGGCCACAGAGCGGCCGGGCACGTTGTACAAAATGATGGGCAAATCGGGCACTGCTTCTGCAATGGCCTTGAAGTGTTGGTACATGCCTTCTTGCGTTGGCTTGTTGTAGTAGGGCACCACTTGCAGTTGGCAATCTGCGCCAACGTTTTTGGCGAATTTGGCCAATTCGATGGCTTCGGCAGTGGAGTTGGCGCCGCAGCCCGCCATGATGGGCACGCGACCTTTGGCTTGCTCGACTGAGACCCGAATGATTTCGCGATGCTCTTCGACATTGACTGTGGGTGATTCACCTGTGGTGCCGACCACACCAATGCAGTCAGTGCCTTCGGCAATGTGCCAGTCGATCAGTTTTCGCAGGCTGGCATAGTCCACCGAGCCGTCTTCCAGCATGGGGGTGATGAGGGCGGGAATGCTGCCAGTAATGGGTTGGAAAGTTTTCGTCATGGCGTAAGAGTAAAGCGACAAATAAGCATTCTAACGATAGCCGAGGCCAAACTGTTGACCAGAGCTTGGGACTTGTGTTGTTGCCGCAATTCGTTGCACACATCGAGGAGGCTGATCCGAGAAACCATCTTCGTAAGCAATGACGTGCATTTGCGCGCAAATCTGCAGTAATTCACCTGGTTTGAGTAGAAAGTCGGGTCTGGACGGTTTGCCAAATTTTTCGTGGCCCAGTGCAAAGGTCTCGTAAATCAAGAGGCCTTGCGGGCTTAAGCTTTCCAAAATGCGCGGTATCAATGGGCGCCAAAGGTAATGGGTCACGATAACGGCATCAAACTTCTGGTCTTGCAATGGCCATGGGCCAGCTTCAATGTCGGCTTCAATCACTTGGCCATAAGCTTTGGCAACTTCGAGTGCCTCCGGTGAACGGTCCACGCCCACACAGGTGTGGCCATGCTCGGCAAACCAGCGCATGTGCCGGCCGGCACCACAGGCCAGGTCTAGCACGCGGCTTTGTGCGGAAAGGAGGTGGGTCCATCGGGTGACCCAAGCAGAAGGGGCTTCGGTGCCATGCATGTCTGTGAATTCTCAAGAGGGTGATCGAGGTGCCAATGATGCCTGAATGCCTTTTGCATGCCCTTGCGGCACTTTGGGCTGTAAATATATCCAGTAGTTTGTTTGAATTCACACTACAATCGGCGCCCATGGCTACTACTACCACAGCAAACTCATCTCCCGAATATGGCGAAGGCTCAATTCGAGTCTTGAAAGGCCTAGAGCCGGTCAAACAACGCCCGGGCATGTACACCCGAACCGACAACCCCTTGCATGTGATTCAAGAGGTGCTCGACAACGCCGCCGATGAAGCGCTGGCAGGTCACGGTAAAAAGATCAAAGTTATTTTGCATGCCGATGGTTCGGTCAGCATTGAGGACGATGGGCGTGGCATTCCTTTTGGACTGCACCCAGAAGAAAAAGCCCCTGTCATTGAATTGGTGTTCACGCGTTTGCACGCGGGCGGCAAGTTCGACAAGGGCAAGGGCGGTGCCTACAGTTTCTCGGGTGGTTTGCACGGTGTGGGCGTGAGCGTCACCAATGCGTTGGCCAAACGTTTGGAGGCCAGCAGTTATCGCGAAGGGCAAGTGGCTTCATTGGCCTTTTCGGGCGGCGATGTGGTGGAGGCTTTGGTCACACGCAAAGCAGGTGAGGGCGATCGCAAACAAGGCACCACGGTGCGTGTGTGGCCCGATGCCAAGTACTTTGAATCCAGTGCCTTGCCCATGGCCGAGCTCACGCATTTGCTGCGCAGCAAAGCGGTTCTGATGCCGGGTGTGACGGTCACACTGCTGAACGAGAAAACCAAAGACACGCAAACTTGGCAATACAAAGCGGGCTTGCGTGACTACCTCATGCAAACGCTCAACGGCGACCCTGTCATTCCTTTGTTTGAAGGCGAAGGATTTGCCGATGGCAACAACGACAGCTTTGCCGAAGGCGAAGGTGCCAGTTGGGCTGTGGCGTTTACCGAAGATGGTCAGCCTGTGCGCGAGAGTTATGTCAACCTCATTCCTACCAGTGCGGGTGGTACGCACGACAGCGGTTTGCGAGATGGTTTGTTCACGGCTGTGAAGAGTTTCATAGAACTGCACAGCTTGTTGCCCAAGGGTGTCAAGCTCATGCCAGAAGACGTGTTTGCGCGCGCCAGTTTTGTGTTGTCGGCCAAAGTGCTCGACCCCCAATTTCAAGGGCAAATCAAAGAGCGTTTGAATTCGCGCGATGCGGTTCGATTGGTGTCTAGTTTTGTGCGTCCCAGTTTAGAGTTGTGGCTTAACGAGCACGTCGAGTACGGCAAAAAATTGGCCGAGCTGGCCATCAAAGCTGCGCAGCACCGCCAAAAGGCAGGCCAAAAAGTTGAGAAACGCAAGAGCTCGGGCGTTGCTGTGTTGCCAGGCAAACTGACCGATTGCGAAAGCAAAGACATTGCGCACAACGAAGTGTTTTTGGTCGAGGGCGACTCTGCGGGCGGTAGCGCCAAGATGGGCCGTGACAAAGAGTGTCAAGCCATTCTGCCTCTGCGCGGCAAGGTGCTCAATACTTGGGAAGTCGATCGCGATCGTCTGTTTGCCAACAACGAAATTCACGACATTTCGGTGGCCATTGGTGTCGATCCGCATGGTCCCAACGATTCCCCCGATTTGACGGGTTTGCGTTACGGCAAGATTTGCATCTTGAGCGATGCCGACGTCGACGGCTCGCACATTCAAGTCTTGTTGCTCACTTTGTTCTTCCGTCACTTTCCCAAGCTCATTGAAACCGGCAATGTGTTTGTCGCGCGTCCACCTTTGTTCCGTGTGGATGCACCGGCGCGCGGCAAAAAACCAGCGGCCAAGATGTACGCATTGGACGAAGCCGAGATGCAAAGTATTTTGGACAAGCTGCGCAAAGATGGCGTTCGCGAAGGCGCATGGAGCATCAGCCGTTTCAAAGGCTTGGGTGAGATGAGTGCAGAGCAATTGTGGGAAACCACCCTCAACCCCGACACCCGCCGTTTGCTGCCCGTGCAATTGGGCACTTTGGATTTTGCGCAAACCGAAAGCTTGATCACCCAACTGATGGGCAAAGGCGAAGCTGCAGCGCGCCGCGAGCTCATGGAGCTGCACGGTGATGACATCGAAGTGGACATTTAATCATGAACGATCAACCCACCTTAGACCTTCAAAACAGCGAGTCCGATGACTCGCTGAATTTGGCCACATACGCGCAGCGCGCTTACCTTGAATACGCACTGAGCGTGGTTAAGGGCCGTGCGTTGCCCGATGTGTGCGATGGTCAAAAACCTGTTCAGCGACGCATCTTGTATTCCATGTCCCGCATGGGCTTGGGCTTCTCGGGTGCCACCGGTGCCAAGCCTGTTAAAAGTGCCCGTGTCGTGGGCGATGTGTTGGGCCGGTTTCACCCCCATGGCGACCAAGCTGCCTACGACGCACTGGTGCGCATGGCGCAAGACTTCAGCCAGCGCTATCCGCTGATTGATGGTCAAGGCAACTTTGGCAGTCGTGATGGCGATGGCGCTGCGGCCATGCGTTACACAGAAGCGCGTCTCTCCAAAATCACCACTTTGTTGTTGGATGAAATTGACCAGGGGACGGTGGACTTTATTCCCAACTACGACGGCTCCACCGAAGAGCCACGTCAGTTGCCAGCCCGATTGCCTTTCGTTTTGATGAACGGTGCCAGCGGCATTGCGGTGGGTTTGGCCACCGAAATTCCAAGTCACAATTTGCGCGAAGTAGCCGATGCGTGTGTGGCGCTCATTAAGTCTCCGAAGTTAACGGACGATGAGTTGTTCGCGCTCATTCCGGGCCCCGACTATCCCGGTGGCGGTCAGATCATCAGTCCTGCTTCCGACATTGCCGACGCCTATCGCACTGGCCGTGGTTCTTTGAAGGTTCGTGCCCGTTGGAAAATTGAAGACATGGCGCGTGGTCAGTGGCAATTGGTGGTCACCGAATTGCCCATTGGTGTCAGCTCACAAAAAGTCTTGGAAGAAATTGAAGAGCTCACCAACCCTAAAGTGAAGGCTGGCAAGAAAGCCCTGAGTGCAGATCAAATGCAACTCAAGGCCAGCATCTTGTCTGTGCTCGATGTGGTGCGCGATGAGTCCAGCAAAGATGCCGCAGTGCGCTTGGTCTTTGAACCCAAAACCAGCCGCATTGAGCAGCAAGAATTGATCACCGCGTTGCTGGCGCACACCAGCTTGGAAACATCGTCGCCCATCAACATGACGTCGGTGGGCATCGATGGCAAGCCGGTGCAAAAGTCTTTGCGCCAAATGATTTTTGAGTGGATCACGTTCCGTCAGCAAACCATTGTTCGCCGCTCCGAGCATCGCTTGGGCAAGGTGATGGACCGCATCCATATTTTGGAAGGCCGTCAGTTGGTGTTGCTCAACATCGACGAGGTGATTGCCATCATTCGCCAAAGCGATGAGCCCAAGCAAGCCTTGATGGACCGCTTTAAATTGAGTGAACGCCAAGCCGAAGACATTCTTGAAATTCGCCTGCGCCAATTGGCCCGATTGGAAGGTATCAAGATTGAACAAGAGCTCAAGGAGTTGCGTACAGAGCAAACTCAGCTAGAAGAAATTTTGGCCAACCCTTCATCGCTCAAACGCTTGATGGTCAAAGAGATTGAGCAAGACGCCAAAACCTTTGCCGATTCACGTCGCACACTCATTCAAGAAGAGAAGAAGGCTGTGGCCGAAGTCAAAGTGGTGGACGAACCCGTCACAGTGGTGGTGTCGCAAAAAGGCTGGGTGCGTGCGCGCCAGGGCCATGGTCACGATGCCACCAGCTTTGCTTTCAAATCAGGCGATGGTTTGTATGGCACCTTTGAATGCCGCACAGTCGACACGCTGTTGGCATTTGGTACGGCCCAAAAAGGCAGTGGCCGCGTTTACTCGGTACCCGTCGCTTCATTGCCAGGTGCGCGTGGCGATGGTCAGCCTGTCACCACATTGATTGAATTAGAAGCGGGTACGCAAGTCGCCCACTTCTTTGCGGGTCCTGCAAGTGCCACGTTGCTGTTGTCCAGTTCCGGTGGATATGGGTTTATGGCGACGGTAGAGAACATGATTTCTCGTCAAAAAGGCGGCAAGGCATTCATGTCAGTGGGTGAGGGTGAATCCGTTTGTGCGCCTTCGCATGTGTCAGGCTCTAATGCGACACCCGCCGCTGGCGCTGCGCCCATGCCCGCTGCTACCCATGTGGCCTGTGCGTCTACTGGCGGTCGCATTCTCACGTTTGAAATTGGCGAACTCAAGCTGATGGAAAAAGGTGGACGCGGCTTGATGCTGTTGGATTTAGAAGCCAAAGACACCCTGGCAGGTGCTGCCGCTTATACCCGCAGTGTGAAGCTGACCGGCATTGGCCGAGGCGGTAAAGATCGCGAAGAAACATTGGAAATCCGCAGCTTGAACAACGCACGTGCGGCCAGAGCTCGTAAAGGCAAAGCGGCAGACCTGGGCTTCAAACCCACCTGTATTTCGCGCGTGGAATAAACCTCGTCGCGGGCCTTTTCATAGGCTTTCTAGCAACAAGGCACCTTTTGAGGTGCCTTGTTTTTGTCAAGAATGAATGCAGAGAATCTGCTCAGTGCTTGGGCGCGAAGTGCATGCGCGGTACAAATTGATAAGTAGAACGCCAGCAAGTGGCCAACAACGCCTCGGGGCCATGCCGATGTGTTAGTTTTTTACGCAAGCGAGACACACACACTTGCAAACGCTTGTTGTTGTAAAAATCTGAAAGACCCCAAATGGCCATTTCAAGGGCATCGCTTCGCAATGCTTGCTCGGGGGCCATGGCCAATTGGGTTAGCAACACGGTTTCCATGGCGGTGAGGCCAATGGCGTTGTTGGCGGGACCGGTGAGCAAGGCCCTCACAGGGTCAATGGTCCAGCCCGTTTTGACTGTTCTGGGCAGACGGGCGGCCAAACGCTGAATGATGGCTATCAGTTCAATGGGGTTGAAGGGCTTGCTAATGCACACATCTGCACCTGCCGCAATGGCTGCAATTCTTTCCTCAGGCTGCGAAGCCGGCGCCACCATGATCACGCGCAGTTCGGGGTGTTTGGCTAGCTGTGAGGCCAATGTGAGACTTTGCTCGCCTAAAGTGACGGCGTCCAAAATGACCACGTCACAGGTGTCTTGGACATTTTGTTGGATCAATTCATCGGGATGTTTGCAGTGAATTCCCTGCATGCCGGTGCTGTTCAGATGCGTCAGCACCTGTTCAGCCAAGTGGTAATCTTGTTCAACGAAGCTGACGCAGAGTGGTTTCATGGCAGATTTCCTTGTTAAAAATGTTGACTTAAGAACTCATCCTAATTCTTTTTGTATTCATTTTTGTGCAATTTGTGACTATTAATTTACATAAAAGATACACATATTCACAGGAAATCGCTATTTCTCCTCTCAAAATTTGAATTTTTGCATTGCCTTGCCAGTGTCTTGCAAAGTTCAACAATGTGGTGAATTTGTTGAATCTATCGCTTGAGGCGGGCAGATGCCGACTCAAGTTGTGGGTTTACGCAATCTCGGCAATTAATTCAATTTCAACGCAAGCACCCATGGGCAATTGCGCTACGCCAAAGGCACTGCGTGCATGCACACCAGCGTCACCAAACACCTGACCCAACAATTCGCTGCATCCATTTGTCACCAAATGTTGCTCGGTGAAGTCTGCTGTGGAGTTGACCAAGCTCATCACTTTGACAATGCGCTTGACGGTATGAAGGTCGCCTACGGCAGCCTGCAAGGTGCCCATCAAATCGATGGCCACGGCGCGCGCAGCCATCTTGCCTTCTTCGGTTTGCATGTTCTTGCCCAATTGGCCAGCCCAGACTTGGCCATCTTTTTTAGAGATGTGGCCACTCAAAAAAACAAGATTGCCCGTTTTGACAAATGGCACGTAAGCGGCGGCAGGTGCGGCAACAGGGGGCAGTGTGATGTGAAGTGCTTCGAGGCGTTGGTAAATGGACATGTTGTACTCAGTTCAAAAAAATCAAATAGGCTCTACGGTCACATTGACTTGCAATGTGTGGTTTGTGCCGCCTTGCAAAACGCCGCGCAATGGCGAGACGTCGGCAAAATCGCGACCCACAGCCAAGCGCACATAGTCTGTGCCAGGACTGCACCAGCCTTCTCGATGGTTGGTGGGGTCGAAATCGTACCAAGATTCTGCGCCCTCTGGCGCATCTTCGTTGGGAACGCGCAGTGATATCCACGCATGCGATGCATCGCTGCCAAGGAGCCTTGCTTGCCCGGGAGGCGGCGTCGTTAACAAATACCCACTGACATACCTGGCTGCCAACCCCATGCTTCGCAAACAGGCCAGCATCACATGGGCAAAGTCTTGGCAGACACCCCGTTTGTCTGCCAGCACCGTGAGGGCGGGCGTGCTGATGTCGGTGCTTAAAGATTCGTATTTGAATTCGGTGTGGATGCGTTGCATCAGGTCATGCACTGCAGTGAGCAACGGCTTTCCAGGTGTAAAGCTGCTTTGAGCGTATCGCTTGAAGGCGAGGTCTATGGGCGCATGGTGAGATGCATAGGCAAACGGCGTGGCGGGGTCACTGGCATGTCCCGCTTGGAATTGAAAAGCCTTTTGAGCTTGTTCCCACGAGAGCTTGGCAGCGTTTGCCATCAAAGAATTTTCGATATCTTTATGCAATGCGCAGGTTTCAATCATGGATTGTGCGTTCACTTGCAGTGTGTTGTGCGCAGTGGGCAAGGACCAGTAACAACGATGGTTGCCAAATGCATCTTGATGCTGACTTATTTTGTGCGCTTGTGGCAAGGTGCTGAATGAATGCGAGAGACTTGTCTGACAAGGCGTGTTGGTGGGTTCGAGGTGAGCCACATGCTGCGCCGTCACAACAGTAGGGCTGTAGCGGTAGTGGGTTTCGTGTGTGATGCGAAGTTTCATGCGAAGTTTCGTGGGGATTCGACTTAGCTTGCACCAATGCTTTGCTGAGACTCATCACTGTGCGAAAAAAACAAACTGTTCAGCTGATCTGAAACGGTTCTGGCAGTGAGGCGACACTGTCCTAGCAATTCCATGAGTTCTGGACTTGGGTTGAGGCCATCAGGGCAAATGCTGGTGAGGTCAATGTCCCAGAGTTTTGGAATTTTGTGGGACATCTCTTCGGTTGTGCCATTGGCAAGATGGCCCATTTTGGCCAATCGTCCCCGCAAGCTTTGGGCCACCCAACCCAAGGCGCGCGGATTGTCGGTGTGGGTGAGCAACAGTTCTAACATGGCACCTAAAGTGCGACTCTGCTGGTACTGGGCATGAAATGAGATGGTGCTGTCAAACAAAGCCAACACAGCGTCAAAGCCGGCTTGACTTTGAAGGCATTGTGTTTGGACAGCGGCAGAAAGTGCATGCGCCAAAAAGTCGAGACGCTCGATGTGGCGGCCAATCGACAAGAGGCGCCAGCCATCGTCGCGCGTCATGCGATCAGTTTGTGCGCCGGTGAGTGCCGCCATGAGTTGGCTGGTGCGCGCCAAGAGTTGTTGCGCCCACACGCTGGTGGCCACAGGGGCGTCGTTTTCTTGCGGCTGGAAAAAAGCATTTTCAGTTTGCTCAATCAAGCGCCAGTGCTCTGGTGACAATCGTTCGCGAACGGCTGCTGCAGCCAATTTGATGGCGCGCAAGTTGTAGCCTACGCCAGTGGTGTGCTGTGTGTCCCAAAAGCCTGCGATCAATGCGCGCTCAAACACACGCCTAGATTGCTGAGCCTGCACAACACCCGGCGCCACCAAACCGTGCGCCACGCAAAGCTGTGTGAGCCACTCAAGCAGGGCGGGGCTGTGTTGTGCTTCACTGCTCAAGGTGTTGAGTGCCAGCTTGGACAGGCGCAAGGTGTTTTCAGTTCTTTCCGAATACCGACCCATCCAAAATAAATTCTCGGCAGCACGGCTGGTGACCAAGCGATGACGTTGAGTGCTGGCCACAAAAACGGCTTCTTGGGGCACTTGCTTGGGTTGTTCGGCTTGTGTGGGTGTGGCATTTCCCAAAACCCAGACATCTGCGCTGCTGCCACCTTGTTGCATGGATGCGATGCCATTTTGAGTGCCCAATCGCGCCAGGCCGCCGGGCAAGACTTGCCAACCACCTTCTTCATTGGCCAGGACAAAGACCCGCAGTATGACGGGACGTGAGGGCATTGAACGAAGACTGGCAAAGGTGGGTGTGTGAGACAAGGGAATGAAGCTTTGAATGGTGTGCGCTTCAGGATTGTTTTGAATGCGTGCACGCCACTCTTCCAAGCCTCGCCAATCTAAGCCATGACCCATCACAGGCTCAAAGCTGCTGCGCCCGGAGGCGTAGGGGTAGGTGGGTTTGATGACGCATGCTTGAAGACGCGGCAACACATCGTGCATGGCTGCTTGTTCGCCGCACCACCAACTGGGAATGGCGGGCAAGCGCAACTCTTCTTGCAGAAGTGTGCGTGACAGTTGAGGCAAAAAGCCCAACAGTGCATTGGACTCTAAGAAGCCAGAGCCGGGTGTGTTGGCGACCAGCACGTTGCCCGCACGAACAGCTTGCAACAAACCCGGTACGCCCAATGTAGACTCGGCCCGTAGCTCCAAGGGATCGAGCCAATCATCGTCGACGCGTTTCAGTAAACCATGAACAGGCTGAAGCCCTTCGAGGGTTTTCAAGTAAAGTTTTTCGTCACGCACCAACAGGTCATTGCCTTGAACCAATGAAAGGCCCAAGTAGCGCGCCAAGTAGGCTTGTTCAAAATACGTTTCGTTGTAAGGCCCAGGTGTGAGCAGCGCAATGTGTGCTTGCATGCCAGCTGTTGTACGCAGCTTGAGCGCATTGACAAAGGAGCGATAAGACTCGGCCAAGGCTTGCACAGGCATGGCTTCAAAGGCACGCGAAAACTGGTTGGAAATGATTTGTCGGTTTTCCAGCAAATAGCCCAAGCCAGAGGGCGCTTGGGTTCTTTGAGACAACAACCACCAGCAGCCGTCGGGACCTTTGACCAAATCGAATGCAGCCAAATTCAAGTGTCGCCCACCGACTGGCGAGCTGCCTTGCATGGCATGCAAATAACCTGGATGCCCCTGAACCAAAGCGTAAGGAATGGCGCCTTCTTTTAAAAGATGCTGCATGCCATAGACATCCGACATGATGCCCTCGAGCAGCCGCATGCGCTGAATGACACCCGTTTGAATTTGCGACCAATCTTGCGACGACAAAATCAGGGGTAGCAAGTCCAGTGACCAAGGGCGCTGCGGTTGGTCGGCATTGGCATACACGTTGTAGGTCATGCCGTTGTCGCGAACTTGTCGCATCATGGCCTCATGTCGCGCAGGCAAACTTTGGATGCCGCCAGATCCTAGATGCGATAAAAATTCAGTCCAAACTGCGTTGGCAGTTTGTTTGGCAACAGACAAGTGATGGGGAACGTCGGACGATTTGCTAACACCACCTCGCAGTTCATCCCAGTGACCCATTGGGGCCACATCGATGTCCCTGACGATGGCTTGCACCATGGCCGCGGAATCGGTCGCGGCCTGCGAGCCTTGCGCATTGGCAGAAAAGGGGTTGTTGTTAAATTCCACAATGCGTCAATTGTCACCTCATCTGACCCTGCGAAGGTCCAATGTGAATGGAAATTCTGGACTTGCCGCCAATTCAATGTTGGCAGAGGGCATGGGCATGCGACCTGGCGTGTGGCCCATGCGGAAAAATCGGGCCAAGCGTCGGCTTTCTGCCTCATAAGCATTCACTGGCAGGGTGTCGTAGTTGCGGCCTCCCGGGTGTGCCACATGGTACTGCGCACCACCAAGAGCACGTTTCATCCAAGTGTCGAGCACATCGATCGTCAGTGGCGCATGCACGCCAATGCTAGGATGCAAGGAAGAGGGTGGGTTCCATGCTTTGTAGCGCACGCTGGCCACATACTCGCCGGCTACGCCTGTAGGTTGCAATGGCAGGGCTTGGCCATTGACGGTGACGGTGTATCGACTGGGGTTGAGTCCTGTGACATGCACTTCGAGTCGCTCTAAAGAAGAGTCGACATAACGTGCCGTACCACTGGAGGTGCTTTCCTCGCCCATGACATGCCAAGGCTCCAATGCATTGCGCAACGTGACTTGAATGGCATCCATGCAAAACTCACCCACACGTGGGAATCTGAATTCAAAGTGGGGTGCAAACCACGCAGGATCGAAGTGAAAGCCCGCATCACCCAACTCGGTGAGCACATCGTCAAAATCCATTTTGACAAAGGTCGGTAACATGAACCGGTCGTGCAAGGTGGTGCCCCATCGCGTTACCGGTGCGGTGTACGACGCGTCCCAGAAGCGTGCCACCAAAGCGCGCAGCAACAGCTGCTGAACCACGCTCATTCGTGCGTGAGGCGGCATTTCAAAGGCGCGCAATTCAAGCAAGCCTAAGCGTCCTGTGGCGGCGTCGGGAGAATACATCTTGTCAATGCAAAACTCACTGCGGTGGGTGTTGCCTGTCATGTCCACCAAGATGTTGCGCAAGCTGCGATCGACCAGCCACGGTGGCATGCTTTGGCCGTGAATTTGACGGCTTCGCGCAATTTCGCGCAACGCAATTTCCAGCTCATAAACTTGATCGTTGCGCGCCTCGTCCACGCGCGGTGCTTGGCTGGTGGGGCCAATGAACATGCCGCTGAACAGGTAACTCAGGCTGGGGTGGTTGTGCCAATAAAGTAGCAGGCTGGCCAGCACTTCGGGTCGACGCAAGAAAGGGCTGTCTTGAGGTGTTGCGCCGCCCATCACCACGTGGTTGCCACCCCCCGTGCCGGTGTGCCGGCCATCTGTCATGAACTTTTCTGCACTCAAGCGTGTTTCAAAGGCCGCTTGGTACAAAAACTCGGTGTGTTCGACCACCTCTTGCCAGTTGCTGGCAGGGTGAATGTTGACCTCAATCACACCAGGGTCGGGTGTCACTTGTAGCAGCTTCAAACGTGGGTCGCGCGGTGCAGGATAACCTTCCAACACAATTTTCATTTGAAGTTGTTGAGCCGTTTTTTCGACTGCGCTCAACAGGTTCAGATAGTCTTCGAGCCGTGCCAGAGGCGGCATGAACACATACAAAACCCCTTGAATGTTTGAAGCATCTGTTGCATCGTTCAAAGCCACGGGTCCATTGGCACGACGTGGATCGCGAATCTCCACACACAATGCAGTGCGCACCGTGTGAGTGTCTGACGTGAAACGTGCTGTGGCTTCAGCAGCCGTTGCAAGCTGGGTGGGTGCGCTGTTTTGTTTCTGCTGAACGATGGGCGCTTGAGCCTGTCTTGAGCGGGTGTTGTTTGCCACAAGCCCTTGCGTCAAAGGCGTGCGCGGTGCATAAGGATCTTGGTCTATCAACACAGGTCGATCTGTGGGCGCAGACCAAGGCAATGAATCTAATGGCAAACGCCAGCCCATGGCAGAGTCACCAGGCATGAGGTACAGGCGCTCGTCACGCACGAACCAGGGGCCACTTTGCCAAGCACTGGTCGACTCGGTTTCGGTGTTGGGGTCCAGTGCATGCAAAGGCAGGAGGTAACCCACTTCGCGGTCGAGTCCTTGTGAAAAAACGCGGTGCAGTCTTGCGCGTTCTAATTCATCGTCCAATCGGGAATCGAATGGGTCGACATTGACCGGCAAGCGACGCTCACGCCAGAGGTAGTACCACGTGTCTTCATAACCGGGTGTGATGTGACCAGTCGAGACGCCCAGTTCAGTGGCCAGGCCTGTTAAGAATCGCTTGGCGTCTTGCGGCGTGTAATGATGCGCTTCACGCTCATCTGCAAACAGTGTGGGATCTT
>JAHEBO010000072.1:1323-4257 GCA_024642215.1 Limnohabitans sp. | reverse complement strand
ACGTCTTGCCAAGCTTTTTCACCCTTGTGATCGCCAAAGTGAATTTGACGATCTTGCTCGCCTGGGTTCAAGAACACGCCCCAACGGTAGTCGCGCATTTTGACGTGACCAAATTGCGCCCAACCCTGTGGGTCAACGCTGACAGCGGTACGCAAGTACACGTCCATGTCTTTGGAGCCTTCTGGGCCCATGTCATCCCACCAGTTGATGAAGTTAGGCTGCCACTGTTCCAAGGCGCGCTGCAATGTGCGGTCTTCGGACAAGTTGACGTTGTTAGGAATTTTTTCGCTGTAGTTGATACCGGACATGTGAGTCTCCAGAAATTAAAGCAACGGTGGGGTCAAATTTTGGTTGCAGCAAAGACCACCGGGAACCTTGCTGCACAACACTTTCAAAAACTGATGCGACGCTTCGGGCTTAAACGCGGTTCATGTCGAACTGCACTTTTTCGCCTTTGCCGTACACCTTCAAAGCACCTTTTTCACCCACAGCGTTGGGGCGCTGGAAGATCCAGTTTTGCCATGCCGTGAGGCGACCAAAAATGCGGGTCAACATGTTCTCTTGGCTGGCAAAGCGCAGGTTGGCTTCCAAACCAGTCAATGCGTCGGGCGACATGGCTGCGCGCTCTTCCAAGCACAAGCGAATTTCGTCGTCCCAATCGATGTCGTCGGGTGCAGCTGTGACCAAGCCGAGTGCCAATGCCGCATCAGCGTCCAAGGCTTTGCCAATGGCGCCGCGAGCGGCTTCCATGGCGGGCACTTCTTCGTAGAAGCGACGTGCCAAGCGAGACTGATCGTTCACCATGGGGTAGAAACCGAAGTTGAATTCGTTCAATTGAATGGTGGGTGCTTTGTCTGCGTCATCAGGCAAGGCCAACATGTAAGTGCGGTCTGCGCAGAATGCCAATTCGGCAAAGGTACCAACGAAGCAAGTGCCGGGTTCAACCAAGGCAAAAATACTGCGTGAAGACACATCCAAACGGGCCAAGGTGCGGCGCAGATGGCCGATGGTCTCGCGAACGAACCAGTGGTCTTTGTGAGCCAACAAAGTAGCGTCGCTGGCCAACACGGCTTTGGCATCGCCCACGGCTTTGAGCAACCAGGTACCGATGTCGAGTTCGTTGGTGCGCATGTGCAAAATGGCATCATCCAATTCACGCACCATTTGCAGGGGCCACCACTGAGCGCCAGCAGCCAAGATGCCTGCGATGTCGGTGGGTTGTGCTGTTGTAGGTGCTTTGACAGTGAAAGTGGCCAAACGCTTAGCACGGTCAATCTCAACGGTCACGTTGGTGTAGCTGATGCGGTCGGCTTCAATGTTGCGCTGAATCGGTGTGAGCGCCACGCCTTTTTCGCTAGCAGGACGATCGCTTTTTGCGGCCAAGTTGTCAGCACGCTCGCGCACCACTTGTTGGAATTGATTGGGCTTAGCAATCGCATCGACCAAACGCCAGTCGACGGCTTTTTGACCGCGCACGCCTTCTACGCTGGTGCAGAAAATGTCGGCCAAGTCGTGACGGACGTGGCGCTTGTCGGTCACGCGTGTCAGACCACCGGTACCAGGTAACACGCCGAGCAAGGGAACTTCAGGCAAGGACACAGAAGAAGAGCGGTCATCGACCAACACGATGTCATCGCAGGCCAATGCCAATTCGTAACCACCGCCAGCACAAGCGCCATTCAAAGCGGCCACAAACTTCAAACCAGAGTATTTGCTGGAGTCTTCAATGCCGTTGCGTGTTTCGTTGGTGAACTTACAGAAGTTCACTTTCCAGCCGTGTGTTGAAACACCCAACATAAAGATGTTGGCGCCAGAGCAGAAGACGCGGTCTTTCAAGCTGGTCACCACCACGCTGCGAACTTCAGGGTGCTCAAAGCGAATGCGCTGCAAGGCGTCGTGCAATTCAATGTCCACGCCCAAGTCATAGGAGTTGAGCTTCAATTTGTAGCCAGGGCGAATGCCGGCGTTTTCGTCGATGTTGATCGACAAGGTGGCCACGGCACCGTCAAAGGCCAAGCTGATGTGCTTGTAGTTTTCGGGAGTGGTTTGGTAATTGACGATGGGCGCTGCGGTCATAAGGGTCTCCAATGAAGGGCTTTGTAGGGTCTGGATCTCCGGTGCGAGACTAAAAAAGTCATCGAACCGCGTTGACATGCAGTTTATTGCATTCAACTTAGGGACTCAACATGCAATTTAATGCAATTATTAAGTATTTACCCTAGGTTTTGAGAAATTTATCTCACCCTATTCAACCCATTGAATCACTTTGCGAACTTCCGTTTTCAAGCGCTTGAAACTTTCTTCAGCATTTTGTGCGCTGGTATCAAGGCTCAAATCGGCTTTGGAATAAAAAGCAGAACGTCCTTCCAAAATGCGTTTCAGATCCTCCATGGCCTCAGGGCTGGCGGCCATGGGACGCAAATCGCCTTGGGCGGCAACCCGCGACATGTGATCGTTGGCACTGGCCTGCAACCACACGGTGGTGCAATGTGTGAGCAGCAAATTGAAATTGGCGGAGTCAGAGACCAATCCACCTGGCGTGGCAATCACCACCTCGGGGTAAATTTGAATGGCTTCTTCCAATGCACGACGCTCATATCGGCGGTACGCATTGGCGCCGTACAAGTTGTGAATTTCGCTGATTTGGCAACCTGCAAATTTTTCAATTTCGCGGCTGAGTTCAATGAAGGTGAAACCCAAGTCATCGGCCAATCGCTGGCCCAGCGTGGTTTTGCCTGCACCCCGCAAACCTATGAGGGCAATGCGTGTGCGGCGCGCTGTGGCATCGCCACTTTCACCAAACATTTCTGTCAACTGCACGCGCGCACGACGCAGATCGGCCTCTGTGCGCTTGCTGAGCAGTTCACGAATCAGCAGCCATTCGGGTGAGCTGGTGCTGATGTCGCCCAACAATTCTGCCAATGAACATTGCAA
>JAHEBO010000072.1:0-1223 GCA_024642215.1 Limnohabitans sp. | reverse complement strand
GTCAACACTTTGTTAACCGCAGACGATTACGCCTTCATGATCAACAACAGCCGCGCACAAGCAGCTTTGGTGTCGTCGGCTTTGCTGGGCACTTTGAATGCCGCCATTGCACAAGGCACCAAAAGCATCAAACACGTCGTGGTCTCACGCCACGAGGGCGACTTGCCTGCACCCAACCTGCACTTCAAGGATTTCTTGGCTTCGGCCACGGGCCCTAGCTTGCCTGCCGAAACACATGCCGACGAACCCGCCTTCTGGTTGTTCTCCTCTGGCTCTACTGGCAACCCCAAAGGCACAGTGCACACCCAAGGCAATTTGTATTGGACCGCGCAGTTGTATGGCAAAGGCGTTTTGGCTTTAACGTCTAACGACGTGGTGTTCTCGGCCGCCAAATTGTTCTTCGCTTACGGCTTGGGCAACGCCCTCACCTTCCCTTTAAGTGTTGGCGCCAGCGTGGTGTTGATGGCCGAACGCCCCACACCGCAAGCCACTTTCAAACGCTTGGTCGATCACAAGCCCACCGTGTTTTACGGTGCGCCCACCGGCTATGGCGGCATGTTGGCAAGCCCTGACTTACCCACCAAGAATCAAGTGGCCTTGCGCCTTTGCTCCTCTGCGGGAGAAGCCTTGCCTGCTGACATTGGCGAGCGTTGGACAGCTCAATTTGGCTGCGAAATCATCGACGGCATTGGCTCCACCGAAATGCTGCATGTGTTCTTGTCCAACGCCCCCGGCGATGTGCGCTACGGCACCACAGGCAAACCTGTACCTGGCTACGAAGTGCAATTGCGCGGCGAACAAGGGGAAGTGCTTAACGGCCACAACGAGATTGGCGACCTGTACATCAAAGGTCCCTCTGCGGCTTTGATGTACTGGAACAACCGCGAAAAATCACGTGACACCTTTCAAGGTGAATGGACCAAGAGTGGCGACAAATACTCGCGTGACCCCGAAGGCTATTACACCTATGCCGGCCGCAACGACGACATGCTGAAGGTCAGCGGCATCTATGTGTCGCCCTTTGAAGTGGAATCGACCTTGGTACAACACCCTGCCATATTGGAAGCTGCTGTCATTGGCAAAGTGGACGCCGATGGCCTGACCAAAACCAAAGCCTTCATCGTGTTGAAGGCCGGTCAAAGCTTGACCGAAGAAGAAGTGAAAGTCTTTGTGAAAGAGCGTTTGGCGCCCTACAAATACCCACGCTTCATTCAATTCGTCAC
>JAHEBO010000071.1 GCA_024642215.1 Limnohabitans sp. | reverse complement strand
TGTTGCTCTGACCCCAATTAAATTAATTCAAACCCTTCTCAAGAAGGGCAATGACTTCTTCTGCGAAGGCCACATACGAAATGGGGCCGCCAGGACGAAGCCACGTAAAGGTCCAGTTGATCATACCGAACAACATCATGGTAATGGCTGTTTGATTGCTTGCGTTTAAGCGATCAGGGTAGGCACGTCGCAAAGCGCGCGTCACAGCCGCCACCACATCGCGCTGGCGGTTCAAAATGAGTTCGCGCGGCGAGATGGCAGGCGAGCCCAAATGTTCATCGACCACATCACTTAAAAACTGCGTATCGTTCAGCAAAGCCACATGCCGCGTGGCCGAGCTTTCGTACTCCTGCAAAAACGCTCGAATCAACTCATGCAAAGCCGCACGGTCGTCCAAATTGCGACGCTGCGCCGTGGCATCCGTCAAAGCGATGAGAGACAACAAGCGCTGCGTGTAGCGGTCCATCAAGTCAAAAAGAATGGCCTCTTTGCTGTCGTAGTAGTGGTACAGCCGCGCTTTGGACGTGCCACAGGCCGTGGCAATTTCATTCATACTGGCCGCAGGGTAGCTGCGATCGGCAAAACACTGCGCCGCAATGTCCAAAATGGCATCGCGCTTGATGTCGTGCGTGGCGGATTTAGGTCTTGCCATAGGTTCTCACTGAATCAGCCAACAGGCCACACCACACCGTTGTCATTCAAGATGGCGTCGAGTGGCATGTCATGCGACTCGGGCTCGAAATCGTCTACATAGCCCTGCGTAAATCCCAAGCCGACAGTGAACGGTTTGGGCTGCAAGCTGGCCAAAGTTCGATCGTAAAAACCACCGCCGTACCCCAGTCGATAGCCACCCGCGCTATACCCCACACAAGGCACAAACAGCAGTGTGGGCACAATGATTTCGGTGTCCTTGGGTTTGGGAATGCCATAAGCATCTTCTTCCATGGGACAACCGGGGTACCACGCATGAAAGGTCAGGGTTTTGTGAACCTTGTCCACCACAGGCAAACCAATTCGCCGCAATTGCGACTCGCCAGTCAACTCGCCATCCTCTTTCCAGCGATGCAAAGCCGGCAGCGGGTCAAACTCCCCTTTGATAGGCCAATAGGCCCCAATCACGGCATCGGGGCGGCCAAACAACCAAATGCGCATGACCCGCTGCAAGGCGTCACTTCGCTCTAGCCTGTCAGGCATATTGAGGCGCGCGTTCAACAAGTCTTTGCGAATTTGTTTTTTGGCTTCTGATTTGTCCATAATCGACCTATGCAATTGACACAGATTTTGACATCGCTTGGGGCCTCCGTCCTCATTTTCTCCATCATGAACCCGGCCTTGGGTCAAACAAACGTCCAAAACAAGGCCGATGAGGTCATTTTGGAGATGAACCAAGCCTTTAAAAAGAACGACAAGGCCCAGCTTTCCCGCCTATTGCCCAAAGCCAAAGGCCATGCGTTAGAGCCTTGGGCTGCTTATTGGGAATTGCGCGTGCGCTTGGATCAGGCCAGCTCAGCCGAAATTCAAGAGTTTTTGAAACTCTACGCTGGCACGTACGTTGAGGACCGTCTTCGCAACGATTGGTTACTGCAACTGGGCCGACAGCGCGACTGGACCACGGTCGCTCAAGAGTACCCACGCTACCGCATGAACGACGACAAAGAAGTGCGTTGTTATGCGCTGGGCACAGACGGTCAACTTCACAAACCTGAAACGCCCAACGAGTTGAAAAAACTTTGGTACGCCCTGAAGGAATCGGACGACGGCTGCACCACCGTGGCCGAAAAACTGCACGACGCCAAAAAGCTCGACACGCTCGATTTGTGGCGAAAAGCGCGTTTGGCCATGGACAACAACCGCCCCCGTGCGGCCCAAGCGGCCCTCAACATCGAGTCGGCCGAAATTGGCAAGCAAGCCATTCTGATTCACGCTGACCCTCAAAAGTATTTGGACAAACGCATTGTGGCGTTCACGCGCAAGCGCAAAGAATTGTCGGTGCTGGCCCTCATTCGCATTGCCAACACCGACCCCGACAAAGCCGCCCAATTGCTCGAGAAAAAATGGGGCTTGATGCTCAGCAAAGAAGAGCACAACTGGACCTGGGGCGTCATTGGCAAACAAGCTGCGCAAAAGCTGCAAGACAACGCGCATCAGTACTTCAGCAAGGTCTCGCGCAACCAAGACTTGAACGATGATTTACTGGCGTGGAAAACACGCGCCGCCTTGCGTCAAGGCGATTGGAAAGCCGCCTTGGCCAGCATCAACGCCATGGAAGACGCCAAAAACGATGCCACCTGGATTTACTGGAAAGCCCGCGCACAACTGAGCACAGCGCCCACAGAAGTGCAACGCGAAGAAGCGCAAATGGCCTTGAGGGGCATTGCTGGCGTTAAAGGTTTTTATGAACAGCTGGCACTGGAAGAGTTGGGTCAAACCATCTCCGCGCCAGCCAAACCAGCTGTGCTTGCGCCCCAAGAAAAGGCAGCTGCGCAGCAAAATGCAGGCTTGCAACGCGCCCTGACCGCGATCAGCATGGGCTTGCGCTCTGAAGGCAATCGTGAATGGAACTACAGCACCAATTTGCACACGCCCGGCGGCATGAATGAGCGCGAGCTCTTGGCTGCAGCAGACCTCGCCTGCAGCAAGCAAGTCTGGGACCGCTGCATCAACACCAGCGACCGCACCAAAACACAAATTGACTTTGACCAGCGCTTTCCGATGCCGCTCAAAGACACCGTGCTGCGCAAAGCCAAAGATGTGCAGCTCGACCCTGCTTATGTGTACGGCTTAATTCGTCAAGAGAGTCGTTTTGTGATGGATGCCAAATCGGTGGTAGGTGCTTCTGGCCTGATGCAGGTGATGCCAGCGACTGCCAAATGGACTGCGAAGAAAATCGGTTTGACCAACTTCCAAGTGCCACAACTCAACGAGCACGAAACCAATGTGACCATTGGCACGGGTTATTTGAAACTGGTGTTAGACGACTTCGATGGCTCGATGCCATTGGCCGCAGCCGCCTACAACGCAGGCCCAAGCCGCTCACGTGCTTGGCGCAAAGGTCCCGTTTTGGAAGCGGCCATTTGGGCTGAGAACATTCCGTTCAACGAAACACGCGACTATGTGAAGAAAGTGTTGTCTAACACCACCAACTATGCGGCCATCATCACTGGCCAACCACAATCCCTGAAGGCGCGCCTGGGCACTGTGGGACCTCGCAACGCACAAGCGCCAGAAGAAAACGCTGACTTGCCCTGAAAAATAATTGGGGTCAGATCAACATTAATTTTGTCAATCAGTGAGGGCTGAAGCCAAGGGGGGCTTCCTCATACTGGAGTACCAGAAATCGTTCAGCCCCCCTTGGCTTCAGCCCTCACTGATTGGAAATTAATGTTGATCTGACCCCAATTATTTCAACCCAGCAATTTGTCCAAGTTGCTGGAAATTTTCTCTTCAATCTTGTCTTTGAACGACGCCATCAGAAAGCCCAATTCGAGCTTCATGTTGAGTTGCGTGGCCGTCACACACAAATAGCCAGAAGCGCCAGCGCGTTCGAAATTCAAACGGTCTTGCACCTCGCCCTTTTCATTGGTTTCGTTGGCCACATAAGTGCAGTCCATGCCCCAATCTTCTTCGGCTTCTTTTTGCCATTGAGCGGCTACCGCACGGGCCTTCTCCATGCCCAAAGTGTGATCGCGTTGAATGAAAATTTCAGACATGTCTTTCAAGCCTTCTTCAAAAGTGCCACTTCTACTTGGCAATCGTAAAACACGGGCGCACGGCCCAAATCGGTCAGCAATTGACTGGTCACTTCGTTGACGTTGGTGCCGTTCAGGCCCATTTTTCGCCACCAAATTCCTAAGCCATTCACAACACCAGGACGTGCACGTGATGTGACGTCGGCATTGCAATGGTATTCACCGCGGTCGTTGAACACCTTCACCGTATCGCCTGTGGCAATGCCACGAGCAGAAGCATCTTCAAAACAAATTTCGACCAAGGGTTCTTTTTCAATGGCGCGCAAACTCTCAACATTCACAAACGAAGAGTTTAAGAAGTTGCGTGCAGGGGGCGAGATCATGGCCAAGGGATAAGCACTTCCCGCAACAGGTACCTCGTAATTGGGAATGTGATTGGGCAATGGATCCAAACCTTGCGCAGCCAATCGGTCACTCACAAATTCGCAACGGCCCGAAGGTGTGGCAAAACCACCCTTAGCAAACGGGGCCTCAGGCACAGGCATGGACACAAAGCCCACATCCAACAGCG
>JAHEBO010000066.1 GCA_024642215.1 Limnohabitans sp. | reverse complement strand
TTACAAGCCGTTGGCTGCCAAGTAATTCAGTTCTTCATCGTCGAAACCGGCCAAGCGCCGTGCTTCGAGGTTGTAAGGTGATTTGAGTTTGGGTGCGTCGTATTGCGTGATCAATTCGCGATAGGTCGCAATCGGATCTAAGTTGCGTTGCTTGCAAACATGTCGATACCAGCGATTGCCCGCAGCCACATGGCCAATTTCATCTTCCAAAATGATGTCCAAAATGCGGCCAGCCGCTAAGTCGCCTGCGCTGATCAGTTTGTTCTTAACGCCAGGGGACGCATCCAAGCCGCGTGCCTCCATGGTCCTGGGCACCAAGCCGATGCGCGCCAAAATGTCGCCCTTGGTCCGCTCGGCCATGTCCCACAGTGAGTTGTGAGCTGGAAAGTGACCATAGTCAAAGCCCATGCCCACCAAATGCCGTTGAATCAGTAAGAAGTGTTTGGCTTCCTCTTTGGCAATGCGCACCCAGTCACGGTAAAACGCTTCCGGCATGCCGCTGAAACGCCACACCACATCGAGTGCCAAATCGATCGCATTGAGCTCAATGTGGGCAATGGCGTGCAGCAAAAGGGCGCGACCCTCTGGCGTGTTCAAGGGTTTGGCTTTAAGGCTGGTATGGGACGCCAACAGGGGCTTCGCCGGACGGCCCGGAATGCCACCTGGGTCAGCCATGACGGTGTGGGTGTCCACATGCAATTCTTCGGGCAAAGCCAAAGTGAGCTCTGCCTTGCGGACGGCATTTTTCTCAAGCAAGGGCGTCAGGACGGCCTGTCGAAGGTCTGACTCAGAGGGGGGCATTTCGGCGCGGGGCATGCCCTATTTTAGGGGTGCCTACAATGGAGGTTTTGTGTCAAGGCTAAAGAGGTCTGAAATGGCAATTTATTCGTTAGACGACAAGCAACCCGTGCTGGCTGAAGGCGCTTGGGTGGCTGACAGCGCGCAAGTGATGGGCGCTGTGGAATTGGGGGCGAACGCCAGTGTTTGGTTTGGCACGGTGATCCGTGGCGACACGGAAACCATTCGCATTGGCGAGGGTTCCAACATTCAGGATTGCAGCGTGTTGCACGCCGATGTGGGCAAGCCACTCACTGTGGGCAAAAACGTCACGGTTGGCCACCAAGTGATGCTGCACGGCTGCACCATTGGCGATGAGTCGCTGATCGGCATTGGCGCTGTGGTGTTGAATGGTGCCAAGATTGGTAAGAACTGCTTGGTGGGCGCAGGTTCATTGGTGACAGAGGGCAAAGAATTTCCCGATGGTTCCATGATCATGGGCTCTCCAGCCAAAGTGGTTCGTGAGTTGTCGCCAGAACAAATTCAAGGTTTGCGCATGTCCGCAAAGCATTACATCGAGAACGCACACCGCTTTCAATCAGGTTTGAAAAAAATTGTCTGAACTTCATAAATTTTTATTTGAGGGTTTGCCCGTTCGCGGTGCCATCGTTCGCTTGACCGACGCATGGCAAGAGATTCTCCAGCGCCGTGCGGCCAACAATGAAACGGGCGCTTACCCAGCCCCGGTGACCGAACTCTTGGGTGAGATGTCGGCAGCTGCTGTGTTGATGCAAGCCAACATCAAGTTCAATGGCGCCTTGGTTTTGCAAGTGTTTGGCGATGGTCCTGTGAAATTGGCTGTGGTGGAAGTGCAGCCCGACTTTGGTGTTCGCGCAACAGCAACCCTACAAGGCGATGTGGCAGCGGATGCCAGCCTCAGTCACATGGTGAACCAACACAACGAAGGTCGTTGTGCCATTACCTTAGACCCGCTAGACCGCATGCCTGGGCAGCAACCCTACCAAGGGGTGGTGCCTTTGTTTGGCGATCAAAAAGAGAAACTTGAGAAGTTGAGCGAAGTCCTTGAACACTACATGTTGCAATCGGAGCAACTCGACACGACGCTGGTGCTGGCGGCCAACATGGATGTGGCGGCTGGTATCTTGATTCAACGCTTGCCGTTGGAGGGCTCTGGCAACTTGGCGGGCAAGTACGACTCGGTGGAGCGAGAAGCCGCTTTGGGCCAAAGCGAAGACTACAACCGCATTTCTATTTTGGCCAAAAGTTTAAAAGCTGAAGAACTGCTGGGCCTGGACATTGAAACGGTTTTGCACCGCTTGTTCTGGGAAGAGCCTTTGCTGCGCTTTGAACCGCTGGTGGGTGACACCGGTCCCAAGTTCCGCTGCAGTTGCAGCCGCGAACGCGTAGGCCGCATGATCAAAGGTTTGGGTGTGCAAGAGGTTGAGAGTATTTTGTCGGAGCGCGAGAACATTGAAGTGGGCTGCGAGTTCTGTGGCAAGCAATACCACTTTGACCCTGTCGATGCTGCAAGTTTGTTCACACAGCCAGAAGCAACGCCGCCCACAGAACCCTCTGTTCACTGAGAGATCAGTGACGGAATCCTCATTTCATTGCGCCATCCGCCTTCAGTAAGTCACTGAACAATTTGTGTTCGCAGTCTGCGTCGCTGCACAAGTCGCAGCGCCAGGCGGTCTTGCCTCGGTTCAAACCATATTGGGAAAATTCTCGCTGTGCTTGAACCGACTTGAACGAGGACAAGTGCTGCCCCAGTTCTGAATTGATGTGTGCCACACCTTCTTGAATGGCCAAGAGGGCCGCATTCAACCGCGCATCCGACTGGCCGTAAATCACTTTAAAGGGGATGCTGGCGCTGCTCAAGGCTTGTCGCAGCAAGGTGTCAACTGGCTCCCGCACATGGGCACCGTCACGTTGCAAGCCATCCGCTTGCCATGCAATGTCGAGACCCATCACCAGCGTTACATCAAACTGGGTTTGCTGCGTTAGTGCGTTGGCGTAAAGGCTTTTGTCTTGAAAAATAAAGTCACTGTAAACAGCTGTCATCACCGGGCTGGTGTCAGCAATGACCCAGCCCTTGGCAATGGAAAAAATACGTTGGGCTTGTTGCTGCGCAATGTCGGCTTGTTCATGCGCTAAGGGCGTTCGACCTTTCGCATCGCACCATTCACGCAGGACCTCGGGCACAGCCATGGCAGGCAAGCCCATGGCTTGAAGGGCCTGCGCAATCCCCAAGCTCAGGCTGGTTTTGCCAGTGCTTTCAGCGCCTAACAAGGCAATGCGAATCACATCACTTTGCATGTTGTTTGAGCCAGGCCTTGAGGCCCACATAGCTGAGGATGACAAAGATCAGGTACAACAGGGCAGTGAGCCAAAGAGATTTGGCCAGCATCAAGCCCACGGTAATGAGGTTGACGGCAAGCCAAACCCACCAGTTTTCCAATTTCTTTTTGGCCAATAAATATTGGGCCAGCAAACTCAAGGCCGTGACCAAACCGTCCCACAGGGCGACGTCGCTGTCGGTGAAGTGGTGCAGAAAAAGAGAGAAGGCGGGCCAGGCCAGCAGGGTGGCCAACAGCGCACTCTTTAGCTCTGCAGGTGAGAGCATGCTGATGGCCAAAGGAGCTGGTGTTGTATCCGTGTTTGATTGCGGCGATCCAACTCGCCATTGCCGCCAACCCCACAGGGAAGTCAGAACAAACATCACTTGCAGAGATGACTCGCCATAGAGTTGGCTGTTCCAAAACACCACGCCATAAAGGACAGAGCTGAGAATGGCCAAAGGCCAAGCCCAATGAATTTCTTTGATGTTGCAATAAACCATTGCCAACGACAAAACGAAGCCGGCCAACTCGACCGGGTCTGTCATTTTTCAATCTGCACGAAAATTTCGTTGGCTTTGACCATGCCCAGTTCGTGACGGGCACGCTCTTCAACAGTGTTCAAGCCTTCTTTGAGGTCGTTCACTTCGGAGCTGAGTTGGCCATTGAGGCGTTTGGCTTTGGCATTCAACTCGTTTTGCTCTTTGATTCTTTTTTCAAGCTCGATCACAGTGGGAACACCGCCTTTGCCAAGCCAAATCTGTCCTTGCAAGATCAGCAGCAAGGCGATCAGGACAGCTGGCAAAAAGCGGTTTTCCATGAGCATTGAAAGGAGGGTGCGTCTTAATTAACGCAGATTGTAAAACGCAGAGCGGCCAGGGTACTCAGCCACGTCGCCCAGGTCTTCTTCAATGCGCAACAGTTGGTTGTACTTGGCCATGCGATCGCTACGGCTCATGGAGCCCGTTTTGATTTGACCTGCGTTTAAGCCCACGGCAATGTCGGCAATGGTGGAGTCTTCAGTTTCACCAGAGCGGTGGCTGATGACGGCGGTGTAACCTGCGCGCTTTGCCATCTCGATGGCCGCAAACGTTTCGGTCAAAGTGCCAATTTGGTTGATCTTGATCAGGATCGAATTGGCAATGCCTTTGTCGATGCCTTCTTTCAAAATCTTGGTGTTGGT
>JAHEBO010000016.1:3240-103782 GCA_024642215.1 Limnohabitans sp. | reverse complement strand
TCAATCTGAGCCAGGATCAAACTCTATAGTTCGATCTTGAATTTTTTCGCTCTTTCGAGCAACTCATAAAAACGGAATTGAAGTGAACTTCACTTCTATTCTCATGAGCGTTTGTAAGTCAATTAAGACTTAGTTCCGTAGAACTTGGCAATCGCCATCAAACGCCCACGCTTATCGGCTGTATATTTTTAAAGATCTCGTTGCAAACAATTTCAAGCCGAAGCCCTTGTTGTTTTTGCATCACTCGCTGCGATCAGCGAAGCCTTGCAGTATAGCACGCATTTTTTGCCTGCTTTGAAAAAAATCTAAAAAACTTTAAACTTTTTTTCAAGCCATTCAGCATGCTGCCAATCTGTGATCCTGCAGCAAAGCCTCTTGGCTTTTCTTGATACACATCCGCTGCAGTGCAGCCAATTCAACCAAGCTTTGCTACTGCAGTTGTAAACAACTATTCAGCAGCGAAGCCCTCGACTATAACACTACTTTTTGGAGCAGCGCAAGTCTTTTGTAAAAATTTTTCTAGCCTCATTGATAATGAGGCAATGGCTTTAATCACTTTATTAGACGCATCATTGGCTTATGGCCATGTGGCACTCTTGGATCATGCAGACTTTGCACTCGAAACTTCTGAGCGCATTGGCCTCATTGGTCGTAACGGCACAGGCAAATCATCCTTCCTCAAAATTCTGGCTGGCATGGAGCACGCTGACGATGGCACCATGCACGTCCAACAAGGCGTTCGGATCGCCTATGTTGCACAAGAACCGCTCCTCGAGGCTGAGGATTCCATTTTTGAATCTGTTCAACGCGGCCTTGCGCCCGTGATGAAATTGATTGATGACTACAGCAACTGCGTCGGCGACTTAGACACCCTGCAAAGCCAAATTGAATCACTGGATGGCTGGGGTTGGGAGCAACGGGTCGATGAGACCTTGCACCGCTTGCATTTAGATCCCGCTGCAAAAATTGGCACGCTGTCTGGTGGCAATCGCAAACGTGTTGCATTGGCACAAGCATTGGTCACGCGTCCTGATGTGCTCTTGTTAGATGAGCCCACCAACCATTTGGATTTAGATTCCATCTCTTGGTTAGAGCAATTGCTGATTGATTTCAAGGGCAGTGTGGTTGCCATCACGCACGACCGTGCTTTTTTGGATCGCATCGCCACCTGCATTGTGGAATTAGACCGTGGTCGTCTCAGAAGTTATCCAGGCAATTTTGCGCAGTATCAAATTAACAAAGAAGAACAGTTGGCGCAAGAAGCTGTGATCAGCGCGAAGGCCGACAAACTGTTGGCACAAGAAGAAGTTTGGATCCGCAAAGGCGTAGAAGCCAGACGCACACGCAGTCAGAGCCGAATCGTTCGCCTTGAAAATTTACGCGCCACTCGCAGTGCGCGCCGAGAACAAGTGGGACGTGTTCGCATGGAAGTGGCTTCTGGCGCGCCAAGTGGCAAGTTGGTGGCAGAACTCACAGATGTTTGCAAATCATTCACCTCCCCAGAGGGCGATGTGAAGGTCATTGTGAAAGACTTTACCGCCACCTTGTTGCGTGGCGACAAGATTGGCTTATTAGGCCCCAACGGGGCAGGCAAAACGACACTGCTGAAAATGATCTTGGGCGAACTTGAAGCCGACAGTGGGTCCATTCGCCAAGGCGCTAATTTGCAGGTGGCCTATTTTGATCAAATGAGAAACGCGCTGGACCTTGAGGCTTCTTTGGAAGACTTCATCAGTCCGGGCAGCGAGTGGATTGAAATTGGCAACAAACGCCAACACGTGAAAAGCTATTTGGGCGACTTCTTGTTTTCACCTGCGCGCGCCACATCACCGGTCAAGTCATTGTCGGGCGGTGAACGCAATCGCTTACTGTTAGCACGGCTGTTTGCACGCCCCGCCAATGTCTTGGTGCTGGACGAGCCCACCAACGATTTGGACATTGACACCTTAGAGCTGCTGGAAGAGTTACTGCAAGACTACGAGGGCACCGTGTTCTTGGTCAGCCATGACCGTGCCTTCATGGACAACGTGGTGACAAGCATCATCGCTTGTGAAGCGACGGAAGAGAACCCTGGATTTTGGCGGGAGTACGAAGGTTCTGTCCAGGACTGGCTCACGCAGTCGCAGCGCAGCCAAGCCATTCAAGCACAGAACAAAGCGGCTGCGGCAAAGCAAGCCGGCGCAGCCCAAATCGCTTCAAACATCAACATCTCTTTGAAAAAAGCTCAGACGCCAGAAGTGGCGCAACAGACGAACAAGGGCGCTACTGAAGTGAAGGCAAACATGCCTGCAACGCCACAGAGCAAGAGCACGACAAAGCTTAGCTACAAAGAGCAACGTGAGTTAGAGGGTTTGCCTGGCCTGATTGAAACGCTTGAAAAAGAACAGGCGACAATTAGATTGTCTTTGGAAGACAGCAGCTTGTTTGCAAAGGATCCCGCGCAAGCGACTGCCTTGTATGCACGCGACGGCGAAATTGACGCTGAATTGTTGGCGGCGCTAGAGCGCTGGGAAACACTTTCAGCCAAATAATCCACCTCCAGACAACTGAACCAGCGCCATACCTGCAACCTATCGCATGAATTTCATTTTGAATTCAGAAGAACTGACAGCCTTGTTGGTGTTGTCTACCGCTGCCAGTTTTACACCGGGGCCTAACACCACGCTGTCGACGGCATTGGCGGCCAACCATGGCATGCGATCGGCCATGAAATTCATTTTGGCAGTTCCCATCGGTTGGGGTTTGTTGTTAGCGCTTTGCATGGCCGGCTTGGGGCATCTGGTTTTAGCAGTGCCGGCGCTGCGCTGGGTGATCATGGTCAGTGGCACGCTGTATCTGTTGTGGATGGCCTACCGACTTTGGGGCATGAGGGCGTTGATCAGTGCCAATGCAGACCGCTTGAACATCACATTCTTTCAAGGGGTGAGTGTTCAGTTCTTGAACATCAAGGCTTGGATGTTGGCGCTTTCTGTGGTGGCAGGCTGGGTTGCAGGCAAAGAAGATGCCGTTGCACGCAGCATGATCCTGCTTCCCATCATGATGGCTTTTGGTTTTGTGAGCAATCTGACCTACGCAGCCATGGGCAGCATATTGCGCCAATGGTTGGCACAGGGCGTGAGGTTGTTGGTTTTCAATCGCTGCATGTCGGCAGCCCTGGTCCTCACGGCCATTTGGATGTTTAAAACAAGTCTTTAAATACGGAGATCTCCCATGACTTCGAGGCCCTTCAAACAAGTGGATGTTTTCACATCCGTTGGCTATCTAGGCAATCCTGTTGCCGTTGTGTTGGACGGTACAGGTCTGAGTGATGCCAGCATGCAAAGTTTTGCACGCTGGACGCAATTGAGCGAAACAACCTTTATGTTTCCGCCCACACCAGAAGCCCAAGCGCAAGGCGCCGATTACAAATTGCGCATCTTTACACCCGGCGGCGAATTGCCGTTTGCAGGCCACCCCACATTGGGCAGTGCCAGGGCTTGGTTGCAGGCTGGGCATCAGCCTCAAGTCAAAGGCCTCATTGTGCAAGAGTGTGGCGTCGGCTTGGTTCGAATTGAAGCACGCCAAGACCAATGGGCTTTTGCTGCACCGCCTTCACAAAGGCGTGACATAGCCAGCGACATGATGCGCGCAGTGTTGAAGGCATTGGGCCTTCAACAAGAAAACATCTTGCAGTGCCAAATTCTGAATAACGGCCCCGAGTGGTGGTCGTTTTTATTGGACTCTGCTGAAACCGTTCGCAGCTTGACGCCGGATCACTTGGCCTTGAAACAACTGGGCGTCAAAGTGGGGGTTGCCGCCATCACTGACGAAGACAAGTCAAGTTCAAGTCTGCTGATTTCACGGAGCAATCGGGAATCAAGGGCATTTGCAGGCAGGTCAGGCATGGCAACCGCTGATGCCCAACTCGAGGTGCGTGCTTTTGCTGCGGCCATCGGCATTTTGGAAGATCCTGTCACCGGCAGTTTGAATGCCTCGCTGGCGCAGTGGCTGATCGACTCGGGCAAGATGCCCAAGCACTACATCGCAAGCCAAGGACAAGCACTGGGGCGACAGGGGCGCGTGCACATACAACAAGACTCGCAAGGCCAAGTGTGGGTGGGTGGCGACACTGTGGTCTGCATTGAAGGCCAAGTGGCGTTAGACTGAGCATCATGGGACAACTGACTTTGGTGCGTCATGGACAAGCATCCTTTGGCGCCGACGACTACGATCAACTGAGTGACTTGGGCAAACGCCAAAGTATCCGCTTAGGCGCCTATTGGAAACAAGCGTCTGCGCATGCACCCGACGTTTTGGCATTTGATGCGGTGTTGATGGGCAGCCTGAAGCGGCACCGGCAAACTTGGGAAGGCATTGCAGAGGGTGCTGGCCTTCACATGACACCCGAAGTGTGGCCTGGGTTGAACGAGTATGACAGCCATGCTTTGATTGAAACTGTGCATCCTATGCCTTTGGCCAAGCCAGATACACCCGAGATGTACAAACATCATTTTCGCTTGCTCAGAACTGCGCTGCAAAAGTGGATGGCGGGCGAAACACAGCCCAAGGGCATGCCAAGTTACGCTGAGTTTGTTCAAGGCATTCAAGAGGTGCTGGAACATGTGCGTACACGCTATCAAGGCCGGGTGCTTTTGGTGTCAAGTGGCGGACCAATTTCGACAGCCGTGGGCCAAGTGCTAGGCGCCCCCGCAGACACCACCATTGAGTTGAACTTGCGCATTCGCAACACTGCATTGACAGAATTCATTTACACGCCGTCAAGGCACATGCTGCTCTCCTATAACAACTTGCCGCACTTGGACGGAAGTGACCACCACCAGTGGGTGACTTTTGCGTGAGATCAAATCACACACTCTTTTTGCGCTGAGTCTAAGAAGTTAAAACACGATAGTGTTTGTCCCGATAGGGTGAGGCCTCATTTCTTGTCAAAATGACATGCATGCAGACTCAGCCCTCGACTCCATCCATGCTTGACCGTGCTCAGGGCATTCGTTTGACAGATGAAACCACTGAAAGCTGCAGGGACTTCCTGCGCAAGCAAGGTCTCCTCACTGATGCCGTGATTGAATACAAGCAAGGTATCACGCATTGCCACATGCAAGCAGACTGGGCTGGTAAGTTTGCACCCGAATACAACACGCTGTCATTTCAGAATTACGCACATAACTTAACACAAGAGATTTTGTGGTCGCTGTTGATTTCTCCCCATGTTTTTGAATTTAAAAATATAGAAGCACTTTCAAGTGCCGTGCGCGTCAGAGAAAACATTGCGAGAGCGGCACGCAAGACAGCACTCGCCTTTCGCACAGAAGCGGCTGAGCGGCCTGTTGAGTTTTGGCACTATGTGGACGAAGCCGGGTTCATTTTGCAACCCGGCACTTGTTTGATCAAAGCTTTGATCAGTGCCACGCAACCCGAAGTCACCGGCAAGCTTTATGACTTCTCTTGTTATCGCGCCAGTGAGTACGTGATTTTGTTGGGGTTGGCGCAAGAAGCGCAAATGCATCACCCCGCATTATTGACAGCACTGCAACACCTCAACGAAGTCCATGCTGTGCGATCGGGGCAGTTTCACGATGTGTTCTTGCACGAATACGGCTCTCTCGAGGCGCCCTTGCCTGCGCATTTTTTTGTGCCAGGCGATCGACTTTGGTTTCGCAATCCCCATGAAGCGTCGTCGGATGTGACGGGTTATGAAGGCTCATGGGTCATTTACATGGGCGGCGGCTTGTTCAGCAATTTTTGGAAACGCGACCAACCCTTTACGTTGGCCACCAAATGCGTGGAAATTTATCACTGGCGAGACGGCCTTCGCACCAATGCGCAAGGCGAAGCTTGGATCGATGAAACCATCGTTGAAGCGTGCGTTAAAAAAACGCTGGAAGACCCACTCAAATTGGAACAGGTCTTGCGCGTGATGAAGCGCATGCGCGATGGCAAAGGCATTTATGCAGAGGGTGGCTGCTTAGATGCCAGCCGCGAATGTCCAAAGCAAATTTACGCCGAAGCCTGTGAGCTCCAACTACCCAAGATAAATTAAGTTGCGGTATTGAAGCCGCTCAAAGGCATCAATTGCGAAGTGTGTCAACGGGCAGTCGATCAATTTCAGACAAGAGCTGCGCCAGCGAACGGCCTGCAGCCGCAAGCAATGCTTGACCTTTTTCAGCGCTAGCCGCGGCGGCATTGCCAGCTGCGCCAGCAGGGTTGTAATCTTGCATTTGCCAGGCCAACTTGGCACTTCGACCGTTGCCCAAAATGGAAAAATCTGCGGCGCGCTGCTGAGACGTTGATTGAAAATTCTGCGCCAAGTTCATCCGCACCAATTGCGGCTGAAGGGCCAGCATGACGGAGGTTTCCACATCACCCGCATGCACACCGAAGCGGTGTTCATGTGCAGGAAACAAGTCATTCAAATCTTCACCTTTGTCGTTGTGCAACGGCAGTTGATACCAATTGACGCTGTACACCAACATGCCTAAACGTGCGCGCAAATCGCGGGCCACCACATCCATGGCACCGACATGCCCACCATGTGCGTTGAACAGCACCAATTTGTTGACGCCTGCTGCTTTGACAGATTCGGCAATGTCGGTCCAAAGACGCATCAAAGTTTCAGGTTTTAAGGTGAGCGTGCCCGGAAAGGCTGCATGTTCGGGGCTGAGGCCTACGCTTTGAGTGGGCAAGAAAAAGACGGGCAAGTCTGCTTGGCAACCCTGCTGACTCGCACCCAAATGCGCCAAACTTGCTTGGACAACACCGTTCACGATATCTGCGTCAACAGACAAAGGCAAATGCGGGCCATGCTGCTCTGTGGCAGCCAGTGGTAGCACCGCAATGGCGCGAGATGTGTCAATGCTCGCAAAGTCGAGGGTGGTCAATTCTGACCAGAAATGGGTAGCTGTGGGCTTGGCTGACGGGCTTTTCATGACGGCAGTTTAATAGAGACACTGATTTTCAGGGAATGATTTTGAGGTGTAGAGTTCGAACATTGCGTCTTCCCTATTTTTTGGAATGCTTCTGGCTTATGTTGCTGCTGAATTTTCGTCGCCTTGTGAACCCTTTATGGCTTGCCACGCTGTGGGGTCTGCTGGTGCTGCTTGGCACACTGACAAGCCACGCGCAGGCACAACAACCCACCCAGATTCTGGGCAACGCCAAAGTTTCCAACGTGGTTCAAACTCAGCAAGTCAAAGCCATCTTGCTGGCCGAAGCACCGCAAGGCATCGCGGCCGGTCAAACCTTTTGGGTGGGCCTGCAACTGGCGCATCAACCGCATTGGCACACCTATTGGCGTAATCCAGGCGATTCCGGACTGCCTACCGAACTAACTTGGAAGCTGCCTTCCGGCTTGAAGGCTGCGCCGGTGATTTGGCCCGTGCCCAAAATGATTCCCATCGGGCCCATGGCCAATTTTGGCTATGAGGACACCGTGTTGCTGGTCACCCCCATCCAAATTGACAAGGGTTTCAAGCCGGCCACCGACTTGGCTGCCCTGGACATCCAACTGCATGCCAACTGGCTGGTTTGTAAGCAAGAGTGCATTCCTCAAGAAGGTGACTTTCAGCTGTCCATCCCACTCAAAAGCGCAACGACCATGGCGCCAGCCGAGTTTCAAAAAGCCATTCAACTGCAACCCAAATCATTGAAGGGCGCGCATGAAGCCCGCATTGCCTCCGACGGTCGCACGCTTCAATTGGCCATTGCCGGTTTGCCTGCAGAACTGCAAACGGGCAGTTGGACGGTGTTCCCTCAAACGGCCAACGTGATTCAGAACAATGCCACGCCACTCATTCAAGGCTTGCCTCAAGACGGCAAAGCGCCGACGCAAGTGCAAGTCAAGGTTTCTAGCGAGCGAATGGACAGCCCAAAACAAATGACTTGGCTTCTGGTGCAAGGCAAGGCCGACGCGCCCACTGGCTTGCAATGGACGCTAGATACGCCCGTTCAGGGTCAATGGCAAGCGTTTGCAGATGACATCCAACCTGCTACAAGTGCTGGCAACACGGCACAAGGCGTCAGCAGTGCTTTGCCAGCCCCCTTTGCCACATGGGTTCTGGCCTTGCTAGGCGCCTTTGCAGGGGGTCTGTTGTTGAACTTGATGCCCTGCGTTTTCCCCGTCTTGGCCATCAAATTACTGAGCATCACGCAACATTCCAACAGCCCCAAGGACATGAAGGTATCAGCGTGGTCCTTCACGGCGGGTGTTTTGATGTCTTTCTTGCTGTTGGGTGGTTTGATGTTGGCCCTCAGAGCCGCAGGATCGCAAATGGGTTGGGGCTTCCAACTGCAATCGCCTTGGGTGGTGGGTGGACTGGCCATGCTGTTTGCCGTGATGGGACTGAACTTGTCTGGCCTGTTTGAATTTGGCGCCTTTGTACCCAGTTCAGTGGCGGGTTTTCAGTGGTCTAAGACTTGGGTCAACGCATTGTGGTCAGGCGTGTTTGCGGTGGTCATTGCGTCGCCCTGCACGGCCCCCTTCATGGGTGCTTCGCTAGGTCTGGCCATTGGGTTACCCGCTTGGCAGGCGTTGCCTATTTTTGCTGCCATGGGTTTAGGCATGGCACTGCCTTTCATTGCAGTTTCGTTTAGCACGGCATGGGTTGATCGCCTGCCAAGACCCGGCGCATGGATGGTGACCTTCCGTCAATTCATGGCCTTCCCCATGTTTGCAACGGTCATCTGGTTGGTCTGGGTCTTGGGTCAACAAGTGGGCCTGGAAGGTGTCACGGGCTTCCTCATTTGCTTGCTGAGTTTGGCGCTCATGTTGTGGGCCTTGCCACAGCAGGGCAAGTCAGGCTGGTTTTTGCGCAGCTTGGCCGCGGTCTTGATGGTCTTGTCTTTGTGGCAATGGGGCGCCAGCTGGACTCGCATTGACCCAGCCGCAGCCGAAGATCACTGGCCCGTTGCTTCTGAATCAAATGGCAAGCCGCGTTCGGCAGGTGTGATTTGGGAAGCTTGGTCTGAAGACAAAGTGGCCCAAGCTCGCGCAGCAGGACGTCCCGTTTTTGTAGACTTCACGGCCGCTTGGTGCGTCACGTGCCAGTTCAACAAAAAGACCACGTTCAACGACCCTGTGGTGAAGGCTGACTTTTTACAAAAGAAGGTGTTGCTGTTGCGCGCCGACTGGACTCGGTATGACCCCGCCATTACCCGAGCGCTAAACGCCATGGGCCGCAACGGTGTGCCCGTTTACGCTTGGTATGCACCAGGTCAGGAAGCGCATTTGCTGTCCGAGTTGCCCACGGTGTCAGAAATTCAAAATTCATTGAGCCAAGTTAAGACTTCGCCATAATTTGAATTGACGCACGTCAATTCGAACCGCGGAACGCGGGCAGTCTGCGAGAATGCAGCAGACACATTTGGAAACGCCTTCACGGCCTTTATTGCTATGACTTCAGCCAGTTTTGCCCCTTTGACGAATGACACTTTCTTGCGCGCCTGTTTGCGCCAAGCCACCGATCACACACCCGTGTGGTTGATGCGGCAAGCGGGTCGTTATTTGCCTGAATATTGCGCCACGCGCGCCAAGGCGGGCAGTTTCATGGGCTTGGCCACCAATGTGGACTTTGCCACTGAAGTCACCCTGCAGCCGCTTGAGCGCTACCCCTTAGACGCCGCCATTTTGTTCAGCGATATTTTGACGGTCCCAGACGCCATGGGCTTGGGTCTGAGCTTTGCATTGGGCGAAGGCCCTCGCTTTGCCAAGAGCGTGCGAGATGAAGCGGCTGTGTCCGAGTTGCAAGTGCCCGACATGGCCAAGCTGCGTTATGTCTTTGACGCGGTCACGTCCATTCGCAAAGCCTTGAACGGCCGCGTGCCCTTGATTGGCTTTTCGGGTAGCCCCTGGACCTTGGCTTGCTACATGGTGGAGGGCAAAGGCTCCGATGACTATCGCTTGGTCAAATCGATGCTGTACAGCCGGCCTGATTTGATGCACCGAATTTTGGAAGTCAATGCGCAAGCGGTGGCCACCTACCTCAACACGCAAATTGAAGCCGGCGCGCAAGCTGTCATGATTTTTGACAGCTGGGGCGGTGTGTTGGCCGACGCGGCATTTCAGGAATTTAGCTTGGCCTACACCGCCAAAGTTTTGGCACTGCTGAAGAAAGAGCACAACGGCGTGCGCATTCCGAGCATTGTCTTCACCAAAGGCGGTGGCCTGTGGTTGGAAGAGATGGGCCAACTCGATTGCAACGTGCTGGGTTTGGACTGGACCATGAACTTGGGACGCGCTCGCCAGATGGTGGGCGGCGCAGTGAATGGCCCAGGCAAAGCCTTGCAAGGCAACATCGACCCCAATGTGTTGTTTGCCCCGCCTGCGCAAATCCAAAAAGAAGTGATTCGCGTCTTGGACAGTTTTGGCAAGCCACACACAGATGCCAACAGCACTGGCCCAACGCATATTTTCAATCTGGGACATGGCATTAGCCAATTCACGCCCCCGGAACATGTTTCAGCACTGGTCGAGGCCGTCCATAAGCACTCGAAGGCCCTGCGCAAATGACAGACCCACAATTGCGCCCTAGCGCATAAGACCCCTCAAAAAAACCCAAAAATATTTAAATTTTTGGGTTTTTTCTATTGACTTATGCACAAAAGCAATTTCAATAGAATTTAAAATTCTTGTCTCGCTCATGCGCTTCTTAGGCGCTTTGGGATTTCTCTAAGTTATTGATTTCATTGAATTTAATGAATCTGCTCAGTTCTCGAGCAATCCAAGCAAAGCCTTATTTTTCAAGGCTTCGCGAGGCATCGGGTAGAGTTTTCAACAAAGTTATCCACAGTTTATTGGGACTGCTTCTAAAGATCTTGAAAAACAACAACTTACCCACGATTTCAAGAATATTTATGAGCAAGAAAATGACAGAATGCATGAACGACTTCAAATTGAAGTTTCAACACAAGGGACTTGATGCACATGTGGCTTGACGTTGCCGTTTCGGCGCCAGCCCACAGCCAAGTGGGTGGCCTGCTCACTTACGGCACAGACCTACCCGCCCAGGTAGGTCACTTGGTGCGCGTGCCATTTGGCAAGCGTGAAGTCTTGGGCGTGGTGTGGCGGGTGCATGCTGTGGCCCCTTCGCACTTGGCACAGAATGCTGTGAAAAATGTGGCGGCCGTGTTGGATGGCGTCAGCCCGCTGAGTGCGCACTGGCTTCAGTTGGTTCAATTTACTGCGCAGTATTACCAGCGCGCCATCGGTGAAGTGGCGATGGCCGCCTTGCCACCGCAATTGCGTGACCTGACCCCCGTTCAACTGGGCCGTCGCTTGAAAAAGAACAGTGCATCCGATGAAACCATGAAAGCAACGATGGCTTCGCCTTGGCAACTGTCTGAACAGCAAATCCAGGTACTGGCACACATCGCTGAAGCACCAGGCCCCTTCTTGATCCACGGCGCAACGGGCAGCGGCAAAACGGAAGTGTATTTACAAGCTGTCGCGCGCTGCTTGGCAGAAGACCCCGAAGCACAGGCGCTGATGATGGTGCCAGAAATCAATTTGACACCGCAGTTGGAGGAACGCGTGAAAGCCCGCTTTGGCGCTGACGGCGTGGTGTCCATGCACAGTGGTATGACAGGGCCGCAACGCTTGAAGAGTTGGCTAGCGGCCCACAACGGTTCTGCACGCATTGTGCTGGGGACACGCATGGCGATTTTCGCCTCGATGCCCAAGCTGAAATGGATTGTGGTCGACGAGGAGCACGACGCCAGTTACAAACAACAGGAAGGCGCTCGCTACTCAGCACGCGACTTGGCCATTTACCGCGCAAGTCGAGAAGGTGCCAAAGTGATGCTGGGATCCGCAACACCGTCTTTGGAGAGTTGGTACCACAGTCGCCCAGCTGCAGAAGGCGGGCGCTATTTGCGTTTGCCAATGCCCGCGCGCATTGGCGCTGGCAAATTGCCTTTTGTGCGCCGGGTCGACATGAACCATCAGCCTCGAAAAACGGTGCTCTCTACGCCTTTGATCGCGGCCATTCAAGAGCGCGTGGCCAAAGGCGAGCAAAGCATGCTGTTGCTCAACCGCCGCGGTTATGCCCCCGTGTTGCATTGCGCCGATTGCGATTGGAAAAGTGAATGCACCCATTGCAGCGCGTTTCGTGTGTTTCACAAAATTGACCGCACGTTGCGCTGCCACCATTGCGGCTTGACGGAACGTGTGCCTCGCGCATGCCCAGCGTGCGGCAATGCAGACATTGCCCCCATGGGCCGCGGCACCGAACAACTCGAAGAACATTTGGCCGAGCTGCTGATCGACGTTAAACGTCCCGACGGTCAAGCCGTTCGCGTGATGCGCATTGACGCAGACAGTACCAAACTGAAGGGCGCACTTGAAGCGCAATTGGCTGGCGTTCACAGCGGTGAAGTGGATGTGCTGGTCGGCACTCAAATGATTGCCAAAGGACATGATTTCAGGCGCATCACTTTGGTCGCAGCCATCAACCCCGATGGTGCTTTGTTCTCAAGTGATTTCAGAGCACCTGAGCGTTTGTTTGCACTGCTGATGCAGGCCGGTGGCCGCGCTGGCCGTGATGCAGCGCAAAGTGCTTCCAGTGAAATGTGGGTTCAGACCTTTCACCCATCGCACGCTTTGTTTGAGGCGCTGAAAAAACACGACTACCCTTCCTTTGCGGCACAGCAGTTGAAGGAACGCTTAGAAGCTGGTTTGCCCCCCTTCAGCTTTCAAGCTTTGATTCGATGCGACGCCCGCATGCAGGCCGTGGCGCAAGCATTTTTAAACCATGGCAACGCGCAATTGCAAAGCTTGACGCAAGACGATGCACACGCAGCGACCCTGATGGCAGATGTCAGTATTTTTCCTGCAGTGCCCATGAGCATTCAGCGTGTGGCCAATGTAGAGCGCGCGCAAATGTTGCTGGAAAGCACTTCGCGTCAGTCGCTGCACAAAGTGCTGGACTTGCTTCAAGCGTGTCTGCATGAGGCACGTTCAAATCCAGCGCACAAAGGTTTGATTCGCTGGCTGGTCGATGTCGACCCGCTGGCCATCTGACGGCTTTAAATTATTGCAACAAAGCGACCGCACCTGAGAAGGTGAGGAAGGCGGCGGAGGTTGAGACCAAGATGATGCGGGCAATGCGGCCATTGTCAGCGCCAAAGCGCTCAGCCAACATCGACACATTGCTGGCACTGGGCAGCGCGGCCACCAACACCATGACTTTGAGGGCAAACACGTCAATGGGAACCCCCATTGAAATGACGGCCAAGCCTACCAACAAAACCAAGAGGGGATGTAAAAACAGTTTGATCAGCGCCACGGGCACATAGTCGCGCCAGGTGAGCGGGCCGTGTTGCGCGTGGTGCGCAATTTTTTGTGAGCGCGCCAGAACTGCGCCAATGGTGAACAAAGCCACAGGCGATGCTGCGTCAGCCAACAACGCCACTGTTTTAGCAACGGGTCCGGGCAATTCACCTTGGAAAGCCGAGAACAAAGTGCCCAACAAAATGGACCAAGGCATGGGGTTCTTGAGCATGCCCCAGAGCGCATTTTTAGCAGCAGGCCCCACACCCTGCTCACCGGCACCATCCAAACGCGACAGCGCAATGCACAAGGACGTGGTGATCACCATGTCAATGACGATGGTGACAATGGCTGGACCTGCCGCGGCAGACCCCAACAGCGCCACCAACAAAGGCACGCCCATGAAACCGGTATTGGGGAATGCCCCCACCAAAGCGCCAAACGCACCATCGTTCCAACCAATGCGTCTGTTCATGGACACAGCCAGCACAAAAGCCACCATGACCAAGGCACAAAACAGGTACATGAAAAATGCACCCGCATCGAGCAACTGCGCAATGGGGGTGCTGGCCCCAAAGCGAAACAGCATACAAGGCAGCGCGAAGAACAGCACAAAACCATTGAGTCCAGGAATGGCCTCAAAGGGCAGCATTTTGCGACGGGCAGCAAAATAGCCGCAAAAGACCAATGCAAAGAAGGGAAAGGTGACGCGCAAGACATCTAACATGGGCCACATTGTGCCTTGGATTTTGAGCCCCAATTGCCCGCTATGATCCATGACCGCAGCACCTGACTTTCAGCGTGGTGTTTCAGTTACCAAAGCATGTCATCCCCCTCCCTCGGTTTGAACCCGGCGCAACTTGAAGCCGTCAATTACGTCAAAGGCCCGTGCCTTGTGCTGGCGGGTGCGGGCTCGGGCAAAACGCGCGTGATCACGCAAAAGATTGCGCGCTTGATTGAGGTCGGCCTAGAACCCAAGCGCATTGCAGCCATTACCTTCACCAACAAAGCGGCCAGCGAAATGCGCGAACGCGCTCGCCAACTGATTGGCAAAGGTGCGAAGGATGTGATGGTTTGCACCTTCCACGCACTGGGCGTGCGCATCATGCGACAAGATGGCCATGTGTTGGGACTCAAACCACAGTTCAGCATTTTGGATTCTGATGATGTGGTGAGCATTTTGAAAGACTGTGGCGGCGGCTCCACCGACGTCAACACTGCGCGCCAATGGCAGTGGGCTATCAGCGCATGGAAAAACAGCGGGCTGAACAGCACACAGGCAGAAGCCATTGCCAAGAACGACAACGAGCGCGTTCTGGCGCGCATCATGGCGCGTTACGAAGAGCGTTTGGCAGCCTATCAAAGCGTTGACTTTGATGATTTGATCGGCCTGCCCTTGAAACTGCTGGCTGATTTTCCAGAGGTTCGTGAGCGCTGGCAAGCGGCCATGGGCCATGTGCTGGTCGACGAATACCAAGACACCAATGCCACACAGTATGAAGTGCTGAAACACTTGGTGGGCGAGCGGGCTCGCTTTACAGCCGTGGGTGACGATGATCAATCGATTTATGGATGGCGAGGCGCCACGCTCGACAACCTGAAACGCTTGCCACAAGACTTTCCCGAATTGAAGGTGATCAAGCTAGAGCAGAACTACCGCTCCACCAGCGCTATTTTGCGCGCCGCCAACAATGTGATTGAACCCAACCCAAAGCTCTATCCCAAGACGCTGTTTTCGGAGTTGGGCGAAGGTGAGCCGGTACGCGTGATGGATGCGGACAACGAAGAGCACGAGGCTGACCGCGTGGTGGCACGCATTCAATCTTTGCGAGCGGGCATCACGACCACAGCAGGAAGTGTGCAATACCGCGACTACCGTGAATTTGCCATTTTGTACCGCGCCAATCACATGGCCAAGCCTTTCGAAAAAGCATTAAGGCGTGCACAAATTCCGTACAAAGTTTCTGGCGGGCAAAGCTTTTTTGACCGTGCAGAAATCAAAGACTTGTGCGCATGGTTTCGCTTGTGGGTTAACAACAATGATGACCCAGCGTTTTTGCGCGCCGTCACCAGCCCTAAACGTGGCATTGGCCATCAAACATTGGCAAGCTTGGGCACGCTGGCCAGCCAGTACAAATTGAGTTTGTTTGAAGCACTGTTTTCCAACAGCCTAGGCTCTTGCTTGTCTGCACGGGCCGTGGGCAGCCTGCATGAATTTGGACGCTTCATGAACGACTTGGAATACCGCGCCAAAAGAACCCATGGCGCGGAAGAAGCAAAGGCATTCCTGTTGCAGTGGCTCAAAGACATTGGCTATGAAAAGCATTTGTACGATGGCGAAGACAACGAAAAAGTAGCGGCTGCACGCTGGACCAATGTGCTTGAGTTTTGCGATTGGATGTCGGGTCGGTGTGGCGGCACCATCGACGATGCCGCCGGCGTGAACGTGGCCTCTGAGACCAAGTCACTGCTGGAAGTGGCGCAAACAATTTCCTTGCTCTCAACCTTGAACGAACGCGAGCAAGATCCCAATGTGGTAACGCTGTCAACTTTGCACGCCGCCAAAGGTTTGGAGTGGCCGCATGTGATGTTGGTGGGCGTGAATGAAGGGCTGCTGCCTTTCAAGATGGACGAAGAGAACAAAGAATCTATCAATGCAGAAGTGCATGCTGAGGGTCAACTCACCCGACTTCAAGAAGAGCGACGCTTGATGTATGTGGGCATCACCCGCGCGCAGCGGTCTTTGGCAGTCAGTTGGACCAAGCGCCGGAAAAAAGGGCGCGAAACCATTGCCGCACTGCCCAGCCGTTTCATTGGCGAAATGGCACTCGACAAAACAACGGTGAAAGAAGACCCTCGCGAAAAACTGCGCGCTTTGCGCGCGGAGTTTGCATTGAAGGCGGCCTCTGCAGCAGCCTCTGCTGCTAAACCATGATGGCTCAGTGATTGACCAGCCACAAGGTCCACAACTGGGCAATGTCAACAGCGGTGACATCGCCCTGAACGCTGCCTAACATTTGAAGTGCCTCTGCTTTTTGGCCTAACTTGTAAAGCACCATGCCAGCGTGTAAACGTGTTTCAGGTTCACGCCGCAGGCCACCCAGGGCCAAGGCCTTGCTGTAATAGGCTTGCGCTTGTTCCCATTTTTGTTTGGCGGCATACACATCCGCCAAGCTGGCCAACGCATTGGCATCTTTGGCTGATTTTTCCAAGGCAGGCAAGGCCTTTTCGTCTTCGCTCAAGCGTTGCTGAATTTGTTGCCGAAGTTTTTGGTGACTGGCCGCATCACTGCCTTTGCCCAAAAGTCCTGACCTGTATGCCTGCTCGACCATGCGCGAAGCTTCTGCGGGCAAGCCCGCCTTGAGTGCCAAGTTGGCCATGTCAACGTACTCGATGGCGTCTTCTAAGTTGCCCGTCAGTTCGAGCAAGCGATAGAGGTCCAGGTCATAGCGGGCATTGAAGTTGGCTTGCCGGGCCAAGCGCGGGATCATCTCGCCCCAATACGCTTTGGAGGGGTAGTTTTGCAGCAGCAGTTTTAAGCTTGCGTTGTAGCCCGCATCGTCTTTGAGCTGACGTTGGCTAACGGCCATCATGCGCAATTCGCTTTCGGCAGTTTTGAGTTTGGCAGCTTCATCCAAGCGCATTTTTTCTTTGACTTCGTGAATCACCTCATCGTGGCGCTTTAAGACGGACAAGGTTTGAATGAGGACAGGGCGGACCGATGCGTTGCTGCCTTCTAGTTTTAAATAGGTACGCGCCCAATCAACAACACGCGGCAAGTCTTGCGCCTGCTGACTGGCATTGAGCAAGGACTCGATCAAGGGACGTTTTTGAGCGGCAGGTGTGTCGGCTGGCATTTCTTGAATCAAATTTTCAAGCGTACTGATCGCCAAGGGCAGGTTCTTGGCTTGGAGGGCGGCCACCGCCAAGGTGCGTTGGATGATGGGTTTCTCAATGGCCGTGATGCCTGGCATGGCGAGCGTTTGCTGTGACAAAGTCAGTGCATTTTCAACTTGCCCCGCTTTCAAAGCATCTTGGGCAGCTTGCAGGGATTTGGCAACCTCCGGCCTCACAGCCAGTTGGGCTTGGACGCTCAAGCTGAAGGCAAAGCCCCACAACACGACAGCCAAAGTTTGGGAGAAAACGCCTTGAAGCCTTGATGAAACGGTAGACATCCAAGAATGTGTCGGTGAAATTTTCATAATGAACTTTAGAAAAAATTGCAACGCAATGGTCGCGTAGGGCCTGAAGCGCCGCCACACGAGAGCAAGGCCCATCAACTGGTTTGGATTTGGTGTTCCCAAGCGCCAAGTTTGCGTGGCTTGCCGTGTAAGTTGAAGGCTTGGTTTTGCCCACTCAAGTTGACTTGTACTGACACCACATTGATGCCTTTTTGGCGACGGAAGGCCAAGATGTGCTGGTTGTCTACCTCAAATACTTCAACGGATGCGCCAGTTGCACCGTTGTGCAAAGCTGGGTGCTTTTTCTTCATGGCCAGCAAATTGGCATAGAGTTTTTCGTACTTCAAGTTTTGCCAGTCAATGGCATCCTTTTCAAAAATGGGGAGCATTTTGTGAAGCCCCGATTCTTGACCACTGTAGACCAATGGCATACCAGGAAAGGTGGCTGCAATTACCGCCATGGCCGAAAAAGCGTCACCAAAATGAGCCGCATCATGGTTTTGCAATGCGTTGGTGTCGTGATTGGCTGTAAAGGTCATGCGGAACGTGTCCGCTTGAAGATTGGCCGCCGTCGTTGCCAGATAAGCTTTGAGATCTCGCACATCGGCATGGCCCTTGGCGATCTTTTTCAAAATATCGTACAGCGCCCAGTCGTACACCATGTCAAAAGCGGATTCTTCAACTTGCGCATCTGCAGAACCGGCCAACATGAACACAGGCTTTTGAGCCTCTAGCTTGGCGCGTGCTTGTTGCCAAAACTTGAGCGGCAATTCGCTGGCCGATGGACAGCTAAACCCATCCACGTCGGCTTCTTTGAGCCAAAAGAGCATGGCCTGTGTCATGGCTGCCCAGACAGGCTTGCTGCCGAAGTCTAGGCTCAAGCGCTCAGACCCTTCTGCGGCCCTGACGCCCTTCTCATGCTGAGTACTTTGGGTTTCGACTGTCTCGAGTTTGAGATACCACTCAGGATGTTGCTTGACCCACACATGCTCACGTGAGGTGGTCTGGGCCACCCATTCGATGATGACCTTCATGCCCAGTGAATGTGCTTGCTGAACCAGTGCCTTGAAGTCTTTGAGCGAACCAAATGCTGGGTTGACTGCGACGTGATCGGTGACCTCGTCATAGGCGCCCAAACTGTCTTTGCGCTTTGATTTGCCAATGGGCTGAATGGGCATCAGCCACAAAATGTCCACACCCATTTGATGCAGGCGTGGCAAATGGACTGCGAATGCATTCAACGTGCCCTCGGGTGTGTATTGGCGGACATTGACTTGGTAAATGTTGGCGCTGCGTGACCAGGAAACGTGTTGCATGAATCAAAAATACTCAAAACTCAAGGAAAAAATTTTCGCGGATTGTGCCGGTATTGTCCTCTGCTTTGTCATTATGTGTGCAAGAGGCGGGATGGGACCTCCCAACACCTCGCGGATCACCCGTCCCGTTCAATCAATCAGCGGGTAAGATCTACGCCTTACAGAATATGCCAGGTGCATTTTTTGCGAACATGCGCAGAGTTGTAACTTAATTACAATTTCGACCGATCCGGAATTAAACCTGAAGATTCTAGGATGCGAAAACTCTTCGCAACCCTGCTTACCTGAAAAGGAGTACTTGCTACATGATCGATTACGCCAGCCGGCAGAGAACACCCCGCAAACATGTCGTGGGTTTGACGGTAGTGGTGGTGTTACACGGGCTGCTGTTTTGGGCCATCAACTCCGGACTTGCGCGCAAGTTTGTGAAAGTGATCAAAGGACCGGTTGAGGCCGTTCTTTTGGAAGAGACCAAACCGGACATTCCGCCGCCCCCGCCACCTCCACCGCCGAAGAATTTGCCGCCCCCACCGCCGGCTTATGTGCCGCCTGTGGAAATTGCTGTGGCCGCCCCCACACCCGTGAATGCCATTGCTGCCGTGTCCAACACGCCGCAACCTGTTGCCCCGCCTTCGCCGTTGCCAGTGGCTTCTGGCCCCGTTTCGACGGCTGCTGTGATCAGTGCATCAAGTTGCGAGAAGCCTGAGTACCCCAGCGCCTCCAAGCGCTTGGAAGAAGAAGGCACCGTGACGCTGAAGTTCTTGGTCGGCGCAGACGGCAAGGTGCTTGAATCTGCCGTCGAAAAGTCCTCGGGCTTTAGGCGCCTGGACGAAGCTGCGCGTGCGGGCTTGTCCAAGTGTCAATTCAGGCCTGGCACGGTGGATGGCAAACCTCAGCAAAGCTGGGCGAGCATGAAATACACATGGCGTTTGGAATAAGAAGTTGCAGAAACTTCTCAAAATCCAAGCACCCGCAAACAAGCAACATAGTGTTGAACTTTTTAAAACTTAATTGAATACGTTTCACAGGAGTCTTTCCATGATCAAGCAACTCAAAACTCTCGTACTGGCCATCGGTTTGGTCGCAGGCGTTGGTTTGGCCAGCACCAGCTTTGCGGCCAAGCCCAAAGAGGCGGCGCCTGCTGCTGCCGCGGCACCTGCTGCGCCAGAAGCTGCACCTGCAGCACCCTTGAGCGCCGCCGCACCCGCTGCTGCAGAAGCCGCGCCTGCGCACGCAGCAGAAGAGAACCCCTACGGCCTGTCCGCATTGTGGAACCAGGGTGACATCGTGGCCAAAGGCACCTTGCTGATCTTGGTGCTCATGTCCATGGGCTCTTGGTACGTCATCATTACCAAGTTCTTTGAACAATCGAAAGCCGCTAAATTTGCAGCGGCTGCGCAAGAATCTTTCTGGAAAGCCGCTTCATTGCGTCAAGGCGCAGACAGCTTGTCTGAAGAGAGCCCTTTCCGCTTCATTGCAGAAAAAGGCCTTGAGAGCGCCAACAAGCACACAGGCCTGTTGGGCGCTGTGGACTTCAACACTTGGACCACCCAAAGCATTCAGCGCGCCATTGGCAACGTTCAAAGCCGCATGCAAGACGGCTTGGCTGTGCTCGCCACAGTGGGCTCCACATCACCTTTCGTGGGCTTGTTCGGTACCGTTTGGGGCATCTACAACGCGCTCGTGAAAATCGGCATGTCCGGCCAAGCATCCATCGACAAAGTGGCGGGCCCCGTGGGCGAGTCTTTGATCATGACCGCCATCGGTTTGGCTGTGGCCGTGCCTGCCGTGCTCGGTTACAACTGGTTGGTGCGTCGCAACAAAGCTGTGATGGAAGACGTGAACGCATTTGGTTCTGACTTGCACTCTGTGTTGCTGGCTTCTAGCAACAAGTAATTCAAGCTTGCTCATCATTCAAAGCTCAATTTACTGAGAGGCCCATCATGGCAATGAACGTAGGCTCAGAAGGCGATGACGAGATCATGAGCCAGATCAACACCACGCCCTTGGTGGACGTGATGTTGGTTTTGCTGATCATCTTCTTGATCACGATTCCGGTGGTGACAACGTCCATCAAGGTGGACTTGCCCAAAGAGAAAAACATGGTGCGGGAGACCAAGCCAGAAAACGTGATCATCTCTGTGGATGTGAAGGGCAAGATCTTCTTGTACGACACACCCATTAAAAATTCAGACGACCTGCTCCAGCGCATGAAGAAGTTTGCGGTCATGAAACCCCAGCCTGAAGTTCAGATTAGGGGCGATGGCAAGAGCGACTTTGAGTCGGTGGGCCGGGTGATGTATGCGGTGCAGCGCGCCGGCATCACCAAGGTCGGGTTCATCACTGAACCGCAATAAAGGAACAAGATCATGGGAATGAACATCGGTTCAGGCTCTGGCAGCGACGAGCCAGAAGTCATGATGGAGATCAACACCACGCCATTGATTGACGTGATGCTGGTGCTGTTGATCATGTTGATCATCACGATCCCTGCGCAACTTCACTCGGTGAATTTGGACATGCCGGTTTCCACACCGCCCACCAAAAAAGTGGAACCTGTGGTGATCAAGATTGATGTGGATGCCAACAGCGTGATCAATTGGAACGGTCGCCCCGTGGCGGGCCGCGCTGATTTAGAAGCGAAGTTGACAGAGGCCTCAGGCATTCAACCTCAACCCGAACTGCACATCCGCTCACACGCCAAAGCCAAGTACGAAGCCGTGGCCTTGGTGATGGCCAGCGCGCAACGTTTGGGCTTGAACAAGCTGGGCATCGTAGGCTCTGAGCAGTTCGTGAATTAAGTCTGCAGAAGATGTGATTTGTGACCATTGCATTTCCTCGTTTATTGGGAGATGTGGGCGGCACCAACGCCCGGTTCGGATGGCAGACCAACGACCGCTCAGGCATTGAGCATGTTCTGGTCTTGCCGTGCGCCGCACACGAATCCCTTGAAGCAGCAATCCGTACTTATCTCTCTTTGAAAAATCTGCCACAGCCCCGTGCAGGCGCTCTTGGCATTGCAAATCCCGTGACAGGCGATCTGATTCGCATGACCAATCACCATTGGTCTTTCTCGATTTCGGAGATGCAACGCAATTTGGGCTTGGTGCATTTGAATGTCATCAATGATTTCACGGCATTGGCATTGGCCTTGCCTTCCATTCCACCTGAAAACTTGGTGCAAGTGGGTGGCGCCGTGGCACAAGCACGGGCACCTAAAGCTTTGATTGGTGCAGGCACAGGTTTAGGTGTTTCGGGATTGCTGCCCATCGATGCGCACGATCATTGGGTGCCTATCGCTGGGGAAGGTGGCCACGTCACCCTGGCCGCTCAAAATGACACCGAATATCGTGTGATTGAGCTCATTCGACAGCGTGATGGTCACGTGTCTGCTGAGCGTGTGCTGTCAGGTCAAGGCTTGATAGATTTGTATTTAGCCTTGAGACAACTGAAACAAGAACAGCCTGTAGATGTGGCAGGTGCTGCCGAAATTACAGCCTGGGCTTTGCAAAACAAAGACCCACTGGCCCTGCAAAGTATGGCGATGTTTGCTGGCTTTTTAGGTTCGGTGGCGGGCGATCTGGCGCTGACCATTGGCGCGCGAGGCGGGGTCTACATAGGCGGCGGCATTGTGCCGCGCTGGTTGGGCTGGTTTGAAACTTCCAATTTCCGCGAACGTTTTGAAGCCAAGGGTCGCTTCAGCACCTACTTGAAAGAAATTCCGGTGTGGGTGATCAATGCGCAGGAATCCCCTGCATTGTTAGGCGCCGCCAGATCGCTGGCATGAAAAAACCGCTCATAGAGCGGTTTTTTGGAGGGAGGCTCGTGACGTCATTAGTCGGCGTAAACGCCTGCCGCCTTGATGACGGGACTCCACTTGGCAATTTCAGCAGCCACAAATTTCTTGTGTTCAGCAGGTTCGACACGCTTGTCTGTCACGACCACAGCGCCCAGGCCTTCTTGCTTCTTGATGAACTCAGGATCTTTCAGAGCCACTTTTAAAGCAGCGTTGAGTTTGGCCAATACATCGGGGGGCGTGCCTTTGGGGGCATAAATACCGTGCCAAATGGTGACTTCAAAGCCTTTCAGACCAGACTCTTGCATGGTGGGCAAATCTTTGAGGGCTGGTGTGGTGAGACGCTTGTTGGTGGTGACCGCAAAAGCCTTGACTTTTTTGCCTTCAATTTGGCTGGTGGTGTTGGTGGTTTGATCGCACATCAAATCAATTTGGCCACCCATCAGATCGGTCATGGCAGGGGCTGTGCCTTTGTAAGGCACAGTGGTCATGTCAACTTGAACGGCATTTTGATACAACAAGCCGCAGAGGTGAGACGCAGAACCCACACCTGCATTGCCCAAATTAATTTTGCCTTTGTTGGCGACGACCCAAGTCGCCAACTCTTTGTAGTTGTTGGCTGGCAAGCCGGGCTTGCCAATGAGGGTCATGGGCACGTCATTGATCATGCCGACGTATTCAAAGTCGCTTTCGACTTTGAAGGGAATGTTGCGAACCAAAGTGGGCATGGTGGCCATGCCGATGTGGTGAACCAGCAAGGTATGGCCATCGGGTGTTGCTTTGGCAACCTTGTTCGCGCCAATGGAGCCACCGGCACCCGCGGCATTGTCAACGAGGAGAACCGCACCGCCCAAAGGTGCGCGCATGGCTTCAGCCAAATCACGTGCCACACGGTCTGTAGGGCCTCCGGCTGCGAAGGGCACCACGAAGGTGATGGGCTTGGTGCCAGGGTAAGTTTGAGCTTGGGCCAACAGCGATAAGGCGGCGGCAGCCAGTACGAGCATGCGTTTCATCTATAACTCCTTGTCTAGAACCTTTAGTTTAGTCCGGCCTGACACCCACGGACCCCCGCGGAAACACTTACACCCTCAACGAAAAGGTCTTCATACCCTCAAGAATGAAGACCTTTTGCGTCAAATCAACCCGTTGGCCGTGGCTTTGGCCAATTTGCCCACATGGCATATGACGCATGGCAACGGGCCTGATGATCACTGATAACTGCGTGCGTCCTCAATGACTTTGCCATCGTTGACCAAGCTGCCAGGCGCCACCAACACCACCTCGCTGCGAAGTTTTGTAATGTCTCGAATCGCCTCGGCAATTTGGGCTTTGAGTTCAGCCTCACCCGAACCAGCAGTTTGGGTCTCCACGTGCAAAGCCATGCTGTCGTTGGCCATCTCGCCTCGCACCACCAAACGGGCTTTCAAGGCGGCGGGGAAACGCTTCACCACTTCGGCCACTTGACCCGGATGCACAAACATACCGCGCACCTTGGTGGTTTGGTCAGCGCGGCCCATCCAGCCCTTGATGCGCTGGTTGGTACGGCCCGTTGGGCAAGGACCACTCAAAATGGCCGACAAATCGCCAGTGCCAAAACGAATCAAGGGGTAGTCGGGGTTGAGGCTGGTGATGACCAACTCACCCACTTCGCCTTCGGGTACAGGATCGCCGGTGCCGGGACGAACGATTTCCACCATCACGCCTTCATCGACGATCAAGCCTTGGCGGGCACTGGTTTCGTAGGCAATGAGGCCCACATCGGCGGTGGCGTAGCACTGATAGGCATTGACACCGCGCTCGGTCATCCAATCGCGCAAGCTGGGCGGAAAGGCTTCGCCCGACACCAAGGCTTTTTGAACAGACGGCAAAGGCACGCCCATTTCGGCGGCTTTCTCGATGATGATTTTCAAGAAGCTAGGGGTGCCGATGTAGCCCGCAGGCTGCAGCTCAGCCATGGCTTGGACTTGCTGCTCGGTTTGACCAATACCGCCAGGGAATACTGTACAACCCAAGGCGTGCGCACCTGACTCCATCATGGAACCCGCGGGTGTGAAGTGGTAGCTGAAACAGTTGTGAATGAGTTCACCCGATTTAAAACCGGCAGCCGCAATGGCGCGGGCCATGCGCCAATAATCGGCACGTGCACCTTCCGGTTCATAAATGGGACCTGGACTGGAAAACACGCGAGGCATGTTCTTGCCAAATGAAAGCGCGCTGAAACCGCCAAACACACTGCCCCCGGCAGCACGTGAGGCTTTTTGTTTTTCAAGCAATTCGTATTTGCGCACCACCGGTAATTTGGCCAAGGCCGCGCGTGAGGTGATGTCTGTCGCGTTGATGCCTTTCAAAGCATCTGTAAAGGCCGGCGCATTTTTTTGGGCGTGCGCAACTTGTGCTGGCAAGGCGGCCAACAGTGCGGCTTCGCGCTCGGCAGGGGCGCGCGTTTCCAATGCATCCATGTGCGTGTTCATAAAAATCCTTTGAATGAGTTTGGATGGATTAAGCCAACCAGCGCTTGCGGCGTTTGTAGCTCTTCACATCTTTGAAGCTCTTGCGCTCGCCACCGCCCATGCCGAGGTAAAACTCTTTGACGTCTTCGTTGCTGGCCAAGTCTTGGGCCGCGCCGTCCATCACAATGCGGCCACTTTCCATGATGTAACCGTAGTCGGAATACTTCAAGGCCATGTTGGTGTTTTGTTCGGCCAACAAGAAGGTCACTTTTTCTTTGGTATTCAAGTCGCGCACGATGTTGAACACCTCTTCCACAATTTGAGGTGCCAAGCCCATCGAGGGCTCGTCGAGCAACACCATGCTGGGGTTGGTCATGATGGCACGGCCAATGGCGCACATCTGCTGTTCACCACCGGAGGTATAAGCGGCTTGTGACGTGCGGCGTGTTTTGAGACGCGGAAAATAGTTGTAAACCTTTTCCAAATTGGCCGCAATTTCACCTTTGTCTTTGCGCGTGTAAGAACCCGTGAGCAAGTTCTCTTCGATGGTCAAGTGCGCAAAGCAGTGACGGCCTTCCATGACCTGCACCACACCGCGCTGAACCAAATCGGCTGGGGACAAGTTTTCGATGCGCTCACCGCGCAACTCAATCGAGCCTTTGGTCACTGCACCGCGCTCGCCTTGCAACAAGTTGGACACCGCGCGCAAGGTGGTGGTTTTGCCTGCACCATTGCCGCCCAGCAAAGCCACGATGCTGCCTTCTGGCACTTGCAAAGACACACCCTTTAAAACCAAGATGACGTGGTTGTAAATGACTTCAATGCCATTGACGTTGAGAACAATATTTTTAGCGTCCATGATGACCCTGCTCAATGAATTTGAAACTCCACCTCAGACCTGCACGCAAGTCTGAAGAAGAGGGGCGGCATTTGAAAATGCCACCCGCTCGTGTGTCACGATTAAGACTGGCAGTCCGCAGGTGTGCGGCGTGTCAGTTTTTTCTCTGCAGCGTACTTGTCAGCAAATTGCTTCACGAGTGGCTTGATGATGGAGGTGTCGGCTTCGATCCAGTCAGAGCTGTAATTCCATTTTTTGCCGTCCCATGTGTGCAAACGTGCAGTGCGTGAACCTTCGTGGTCGAGGCATGATGTGCTGAGGGGTTTCATGACCGTATCAAGGCCCAATTTCTTCAGTGCTTTGTCGTCCATGTTCAGGTTTTCCAAGCCCCAACGAATTTGGTCACCGTTCATCACTTTGCCTTTGCCAAAGCGTTCTTGCGCAGCGCGAACACCTTCAACCGCCAAAGCGGCACTCACCAAACCGCGGTTGTACAAAGTGCTGTTGACTTCGTCTGCTGGGCCTGTGCCTTGCTTCTTGGCATGCACGTGCTTCTGGATGTCTTCGATCACTTTGCCGCCAGGGCCAGTGGCCACCAGACCTGTGTAACCTTTAGCAGCCTCGCCCACGTCTTTGACGTCGGGTTCAGCAGCAGACCACCACACGCCGAACATTTTGTCGCGAGGGTAACCTGTGGCCACAGCTTCTTTCAAAGCAGCAGAGTTCATCACGCCCCAGCCCCACAGCAAAACGTAGTCAGGACGGGCTTGGCGAATTTGCAACCAAGTGGCTTTTTGCTCCACGCCTGGTGCTGTCACGGGCAACAATTGCAAGTCGTAACCTTGCATTTTGGCGCGCTCTTGCAACAAAGGAATAGGCTCTTTGCCGTAGGGGCTGTCGTGGTAGACCAAGGCAATCTTTTTGCCTTTCAAGTTGCCATTTTCTTTCTTGGTGAGGTGCTGCATGATGATGTCAGCGCCAGACCAGTAAGTACCCTGCAAGGGGAAGTTCCACTTGAACACACCACCGTCGCTAGACTCTGAACGGCCATAGCCGCCAGTGATCAAGGGGTTTTTGTCAGTGGGCGCTTTTTCTGTCAAAGCGAAGGTAATGCCGGTGGACAAAGGCTGGAAGATACCGCCTTGTGCTTTGCCTTTCAGGCGCTCATAGCATTCCACACCGCGGTCTGTGGCGTAGGCTGTGTCGCACTCTTCGAAAGTGATCTTCACGCCATTGATACCGCCGTCACGAGCATTGATCAGCTTGAGGTAGTCGGCGTAGCCGTTGGCCCATGGCACACCGTTAGGTGCATAAGCACCGGTTCGGTAAGGCAGCACGGGGAAAAATTGTTCTTTGGCTTGCGCGAAGGCAGCCGTGCTGACCAACGCGCTGGTAGCGGCCGCAGCCACCACCGATGCAGCGAGAACGAGTTGACGAAGCTTCATGGTTTGTCTCCTGTTGAAAATTTAAAAGAAGCAGTGAAAAAACTTTTATAAAACGACTGACGAAATCAGTGAGGGAATGGCCAGACACGCATTTTTTGCTTGCCCACACTCCACAATTTGGCCAAGCCGTGCGGCTCCACAATCAAGAACCACACAATCAATGCACCAAAAATAATTTGCTCTGCGTGGGTCAGGGCAGCGGTGCTGACCTCCACACCCACCAGCGATCCCAACACGGGAAGAATCAAGTTAATGGCAATGGGCAGCACCACAATGAAGCCTGCGCCAAAGAAGCTGCCCATGATGGAGCCCATGCCGCCCAAGATCACCATGAACAGCAATTGGAATGAACGGTCTACGGAGAACGCGGCAGGTTCCCAAGAGCCCAAGTGAACGAAAGCCCAAAGTGCGCCAGCCACGCCCACAATGAAAGAGCTGACCGCAAACGCGCTGAGCTTGGCGTACATAGGGCGAATGCCAATGACCGCCGCCGCCACGTCCATGTCGCGAATGGCCATCCACTCGCGGCCAATGGCGCCGCGCACCAAATTCTTGGCCAACACACCAAAGACCACCAATACGCTCAAGCAGAAAATGTATTTCTGCAAAGGCGTGACCACATCAAAACCAAAAGCGGTGAGATTGGCAACGGAGGCCGTGCCTGAAGCTGAGTCGTTGGTGAACCATTTGATGCGCAGGAACGCCCAGTCGCAGAAGAACTGCGCAGCCAAAGTGGCCACGGACAAATACAGACCCTTTACACGCAAGCTTGGAATGCCGAAAAAGATGCCCACCAAAGTGGCAAAGAAACCGCCCACCAGCAAAGCGCCTACCAACGGAATACCTTCCAAGCGAACCCAGCAGTTAAACGCGGCATACGCGCCCACCGCCATGAAGGCACCCGAACCCAAAGAGATCTGGCCGCAGTAACCCACCAAGATGTTCACACCCAAAGCAGCGAGCGACAAAATGAGGAAAGGAATGAGGATGGCGCGCATCATGTATTCGTCGGCCAAGAAAGGCACGGCGAAAAATGCAAATGCAACGATGAGCAACACACCCCAGCGATCTTGCGCAATGGGGAAAATTTGCTGGTCAGCTTGGTAGCTGGTTTTGAATTGGCCGTTTTCTCTGTAAAACATAAACTCTTTCTGAGATCGTGAAGGTTCAGTGGTTGCGTCAGCGGATCAAACGCGATCGATGATCTTTTCACCAAACAAACCTTGAGGACGGACGAGCAAGAAACCCAAGGCCAGCACATAGGCGAACCAGATTTCAATGCCACCACCGACATAAGGGCCCAAGAAAACTTCAGATAATTTTTCGCCCACACCAATGATGAGACCGCCAATGATGGCGCCAGGCACGGAAGTCAAACCGCCCAAAATCACCACCGGCAATGCGCGCAAGGCCACCGTTGACAAGGAGAATTGAACGCCCAACTTGGAGCCCCAAATCATGCCGGCCACCAAAGCCACAATGCCTGCCACGCACCAGACAATGACCCAAATTCGATTCAAGGGAATGCCAATTGATTGCGCGGCTTGGTGATCATCGGCCACCGCACGCAAAGCACGGCCTGTGGTAGTTTTTTGGAAGAACACACTGAGGGCCGCCACCAACACTGCGGCAATGGCAGCCGCCACCATGTCTTCTTGGTTGATCATGATGCCGCCTTCAAAGGCTTGCTCAAAAGCCATCAAAGGTTCTTTGGGCATGCCAATGTCAATTTTGTAAATGTCGCTACCGAAGATAGATTGACCCACACCATCCAAGAAATACGTAATACCCAAGGTGGCCATGAGGAGCGTGGTGCCCTCTTGGTTCACCAAATGACGGAGCACCAAGAATTCAATGACCCAAGCCACAATGAACATGACACCTGCTGCCAATGCAAAGGCAATGAAGTTGGCTGCCACAGGGCTTGTGATACCGGCATACGCTGGAATCCATTCGGCGAATCGCGCCATGGCCAATGCAGCAAACAGCACCATCGCGCCTTGTGCAAAGTTGAACACGCCCGAGGCTTTGTAAATGAGCACGAAGCCCAAGGCCACCAAGGAATAGAGCATGCCGGCCATCAGGCCGCCAATCAAGGTTTCAAGAAAAAATCCCATTTTGCTGTCCTTGTGCTTAGTGTGAAGTGCCCAAATAGGCGCTGATCACTTCTTCGTTGTTGCGAACTTCTTCGGGTGTCCCGTCGCCAATTTTTTTGCCGTAGTCAAGCACCACCACGCGATCGGAGATGTCCATCACCACACCCATGTCGTGTTCAATCAACACGATGGTGCAACCAAACTCGTCGTTCACATCCAAGATGAAACGGCACATGTCTTGTTTCTCTTCAACGTTCATGCCGGCCATCGGCTCGTCGAGCAACAAGACTTGGGGCTCCATGGCCAACGCACGGCCCAAGTCGACGCGCTTTTGCAAACCGTAAGGCAATTGGCCCACGGGTGTTTTTCGGAAAGCCTGAATTTCCAAAAAGTCGATGATCTCTTCCACGCGTTCGCGGTGTTTGATCTCTTCGTTTTCGGCAGGGCCAATGCGCAAGGCTTGCATCAAGATGTTGCTCTTCATGCGCAAGTTGCGGCCCGTCATGATGTTGTCGATCACGCTCATGCCTTTGAACAATGCCAAGTTTTGGAAAGTACGGGCCACGCCCATTTCAGCCACTTGGCGGCTGTTCATGTGGTCGAAGGTTTGACCGCGGAAGGTGATGCTGCCCTCTTGCGGCGTGTAGACACCATTGATGCAATTGAGCATGGAGCTTTTGCCGGCGCCGTTGGGGCCAATGATGGCGCGAATTTCATGTTCTTTGACATTGAAAGAAATGTCGGTGAGTGCTTTCACACCACCAAATCGGAGGCTGATGTTTTGAACGTCAAGGATGACGTCGCCAATGTGTTTTGTCATGCTGCAGCCTTCACAGGGGCAAATGTTTTGGCATCGGAAATCTTGAGGGTGGCGCTGACACTGCCTGTGCGTCCGTCTTCAAACTTCACAACCGTTTCAATGAACTGGGTGGTCAAGCCGCCATACAAAGCGTCGACCAAGGGCTGGTACTTCTCGGCAATGAAACCGCGGCGGACCTTGTTGGTGCGCGTGAGTTCGCCGTCATCGGCATCGAGTTCTTTGTGCAGCACCAAGAAGCGACTCACTTGGCTACCCGCCAACAAATCGTCTTCGGCCAAATCGGCATTGACTTGCTCCACACAATCTCTGATGAGTTCGTAGACTTCTGGCTTTTGTGCCAAGTCGGTATATCCCGCGTAAGGCAGGTTGCGGCGCTCGGCCCAGTTGCCCACGGCATCAAAATCGACGTTGATCATGACGCACACTTTTTCGCGCTGGTCGCCATAGGCCACCACTTCTTTGATGTGCGGGAAGAACTTGAGTTTGTTCTCGACGTACTTCGGCGCAAACATGGCACCGTCGTTGCTGCCGCCTTTGATGCGGCCCACGTCTTTCACGCGGTCGATGATTTTGAGGTGGCCATGGCTGTCCAAGAAGCCGGCATCGCTGGTGTGATACCACCCATCGGCCGTCAGCACTTCGGCGGTGGCTTCTGGGTTTTTGTAATAGCCCTTGAGCAAGCCTGGCGACTTCACCAAGATCTCGCCGTTGTCGGCCACTTTAATTTCAACCCCGCGGCAAGGCACACCCACTGTATCGGCGCGCGCTTGGTTGTCGGGTTGCAAGCACACAAACACAGCCGTTTCGGTAGAACCGTACAACTGTTTCAAGTTCACACCAATGGAGCGGTAAAACGTGAACAAATCGGGGCCGATCGCTTCACCGGCGGTGTAGGCCACACGCACGCGGCTAAAGCCGATGTTGTTGCGCAAGGGGCCGTACACCAACAAGTTGCCCAAGCCATACATCAGGCTGCTGAAGAAGCCAATCGACTCGCCGTCCATGCGCTTAGGGCCCACTTTTTTGGCCAGGCGCATGAAGTATTTGTACATGTTGCGCTTGATGGCACTGGCGTCTTCCATGCGAATGCTCACGCTGGTCAGCATGCCTTCAAACACCCGAGGGGGTGCGAAGTAATACGTAGGGCCAATTTCTTTCAAGTCGATGGTGACCGTGGCGGCTGACTCTGGGCAATTGACCACATAACCGGCCACCAACCATTGTGCGTAGCTGAAAATGTTTTGACCAATCCAAGCGGGTGGCAAATAGGCCAGCACGTCTTCATTGCTGGTGAGTCGATCAAACTCAGCACCTGCTTGAGCGCGGTCAATCAAGGTGCCGTGCGTGTGCACCACACCTTTGGGATTGCCCGTGGTACCAGAGGTGAAGAACATGGCGGCCACGTCTTCTTTGGAACCTAAGTCCACTTGCGCTTTGTAAAAGTCGGGATGCTGTTTGGCAAACACGGCACCAGCGGCCAACAACTCGTCCACAGAACCTAAGCCAGGTTCGTCGTATTTGCGCAAGCCACGCGGATCGTCAAAGTAGATGTGTGCCAGTGCGGGGTAAGACTCGCGCACTTCCAACATTTTGTCGACCTGCTCTTGATCTTCCACCACGCACAAACGCACTTCGGCGTTGGTCATGGGGAACACGCATTCAGCGGCCACTGCATCTTGGTACAAAGGCACAGGGATGGCGCCCAAAGATTGCGCCGCCAACATGGTGGCGTAAAGACGGGGACGGTTGGAGCCCACCACAATCATGTGTTCACCGCGCATCAAGCCTGCTTGGTGCAGGCCACACGCCATGTGCGTCACCATGGTGGCCATGTCTTGCCAGCTGATGGTTTGCCAAATGCCATATTCTTTTTCACGCATGGCCGGCGCCGTGGGGCGCTGGGCGGCATGTGCCAGAAGCAATTGAGGAAAGGTCGTCTGCATACGGGTCCTGGTTGGGTCACCGTCTCGTCCAAAAAGAAGAGACTTGTTGATTTCTTGGACTGAATGCTAGACTTGCATTTGACGTCAAGTTGTCGTTTCGACGACAATCTTCAGCAACACCCACTAGGATTTTCCCTAGGATTATCAACGTCTTACATGAAGATGACATGAAATCTGACCTGCATCAAAGAAGGCGACCGCCAAGCGACGAGGAATTGGCCAATATTCCTTGGCTGCCTTTGCTCTTACCCAAAGAGCGTGAGCGCGCCATCAACGCCTTGCGTGTGGGCGATGCCGAAAAAGGTGATTTTGTGTGCCGCGTTGGGCGGCCTGTGACCTATTGGTTTGGCACGGTGTCGGGCCTCTTAAAAATGAGCAGTGACAACGAAGATGGCCAGACCATGACCTTTACAGGCGTGCCACCAGGCGGTTGGTTTGGTGAGGGGACGGCTTTGAAGCGGGAGGTCTATCGTTACAACATCCAAGCCTTGCGAGCCAGCGTCGTGGCGGGTTTACCGCTGGAAACATTTCATTGGCTGATCGACAACTCACTGGGCTTCAACCGCTTTGTGATGAACCAGTTGAATGAACGCTTGGGCCAGTTCATTGCAGCGCGCGAGTTTGACCGCTTGAACAATCCCGACTTGCGAGTCGCGCGCAACTTGGCGGCCTTGTTCAATCCGGTGCTGTTCTCTGGCGTGGGTGATTTGCTGCGCATCACGCAGCAAGAACTGGCTTACTTGGTCGGTTTGTCCAGACAGCGCGTGAACGAGGCGTTGATCCACCTGCAGGAAGAAGAGTTGATACGTGTGGAATATGGTGGTTTGCGAATTTTGGATCTGCAGGGCCTGCGAACCCGCATGATTGACCGCAGAAACAGAGACAATCAGGTCAAAGAAAAAACTTTATGAACCAGCCTCCTGCCAAACCTACCTTCACCCGCGCACCTCGGCCTGCGAATGCGGTGTCTAGCGCGCACCCCAGTGCCACCGGCGCCACCACCGTGCGCTTGAACAAGCGCATGGCCGAACTAGGCCTGTGTTCCCGCCGCGAAGCCGATGCTTGGATTGAACAAGGCTGGGTCTTGGTCAATGGCAAGGTCGCCGAGATGGGCATGCAAGTGGGCTCGGCCGATCGCATCACAGTGGAGCGCGCGGCCCAAGAACACCAAGAACAGCAAGTGACGGTCTTGCTGCACAAGCCCATGGGCTATGTGAGCGGTCAAGCCGAAGACGGCCACGAGCCCGCCATGGTGCTGTTTCAAGCTCGCAATCAGTGGTCTGGCGACTCCACGCACATCAGGTTCAGCCCCGTGCAATTCAAAGGCCTTGCGCCAGCAGGTCGTTTGGACATTGACTCCGTCGGCTTGTTGGTGATGACGCAAGATGGCCGTGTCGCACGCCAATTGATTGGCGAAGACTCAGACATGGAGAAAGAGTATTTGGTGCGCGTGACCTGCGCCGGTCCGCAGGGCGATATTTCGGTCAACGTGCAGGCACACTTTCCGCCCGCACAAATGCAAAGACTGCGTCACGGCTTGAGCTTGGATGGCAAGCCTTTGAAGCCAGCGCAAGTGGAATGGCAAAACCCAGAACAACTGCGCTTTGTCTTGAAAGAAGGCAAGAAACGACAAATTCGCCGCATGTGCGAACAAGTAGGACTGAAGGTGGTGGGCCTGAAACGCATTCGCATGGGGCGCGTGCATTTGGGTGCACTGCCTGTGGGGCAATGGCGCTACCTGGGTCCTAAAGAGAGTTTTTAAACTTTGAACGCTTGCGCCGCAAGCAACGCTTGAGAACAAATACATCATGAACACAACCGCCATGAAAACCTTGAAACACAGCCTTGCTGGGGTCTTGGTCAGCAGCTTGATGGGCATCCATGCACAAGCGGCCACGGTCAATGCCATTTGTAGCACCGACCAAAGCTGGTGCGAGATGGCGGCACAAGCCTTTACCAAAGCCACCGGCGTGACCGTCTTGCAAACCCGCAAAGCCACAGGTGAAGCCTTGGCACAAATTCGAGCCGAAGCCGCCAATCCCAAAACCGACATCTGGTGGGGCGGCACAGGCGATCCATTTTTGCAAGCAGCCGAGATGGGTTTACTGACCCCTTATCGCCCTGCCTACATCAACGATTTGTATGGCTGGAGCGTGCGCCAATACGCCATGTCTGAAAACAAAGTGGGGGGGTTCTACACCAGCGCCATTGGCTTTGGTTGGAACACAGAACTGCTGAAAAAGAAAAACTTACCTGCGCCCAAATGCTGGTCTGATTTGCTCAAGCCTATTTACAAAGGCGAGGTTGAAACGTCACACCCTGCCTCTAGCGGTACGGCCTACACCATCTTGGCGGGATTGGTGCAATTGATGGGAGAAGACGCCGCCTTCGACTACATGAAGAGGCTGAACCCAAACGTCACGCAATACACCCGCAGTGGCACCGCGCAAGCGCCCAACGTGGCCAAAGGCGAAGTGGCCGTGGGCGTCAGCTTTATCTTTGGCTTTGACCTCTGGAAACACAACAAATACCCCGTGCAATCGGGTGCGCCCTGCGAAGGCACCAGCTATGAAATTGGCGGCATCGCCTTGATCAAAGGGGCTCGCAATGCCGAGGCAGCAAAGCAATACTACGACTGGCTGATGAGCCCTGAAGGACAAAAAATTGGTGGGCTGTCAGGCAGTTTGCAATTTCCAGCCAACAAAACCTTCAAGCCCGATCCCCGCATCCCCTCCCTCGATGACGTTCGTTTGATCAAGTACGACTTCGAGAAATACGGCAAAGCGGCTGAGCGCAAGCGCCTGCTAGACCGTTGGAACAAGGAAGTGGGCGCGCAAGCTCGCTGATTCACCAAGACCACCGCACGCCTTGAAATTTCAAAACCCATCCCCAATTCTGGGGGTGGTGGGTTGTTGAAACCCTGAGCTTGCCTTTTTCTTTGCGAAGGCAAGTACCTTTTTAACCGCTTTGTATCGATTTGAAGATGACCAAAAAGACCCATGCCTTTCAGGCCGAAGTAGCCCAGCTGCTCCACTTGGTAACGCATTCGCTGTATTCCAACCCCGAAATTTTTGTGCGCGAGTTGGTGTCCAACGCGTCTGACGCTTGCGACAAGCTGCGCTTCGAAGCCCTGAACAACGACGCGCTGTATGAGAACCAACCCAACTTGGAAGTGCGATTGTCGTTTGACACCGAGACCAAGACCTTGACCATTGCCGACAATGGCATTGGCATGACGGCGCAAGAAGCCATCGACAACTTGGGCACCATTGCCAAGAGCGGCACCAAAGACTTCATGAGCAAACTGTCGGGCGATCAGAAGTCGGATGCGCAGCTCATTGGCCAGTTTGGCGTGGGCTTCTATTCTGGTTTTATTGTGGCCGACAAGATTACCGTTGAAACACGCCGCGCCGGTGCACCCACCTCCGAAGGCGTACGCTGGATCAGCGGCGGCACGGGCGACTTTGAAGTGGAAGCCATAGAGCGCGCCACCCGCGGCACCAGCATCATCTTGCACCTGCGAGAAGATGCCTTGCAATACGCCAACACCTGGAAGCTGAAAGAAATCGTTGGCAAATATTCCGACCACATCAGCTTGCCCATCTTGATGGAAAAAGAAGAGTGGCAAGATGGCGAACTGATTGGCAAAGACGAAAGCGAAGGCCGTCAACCCGGCAGCATGGTCAAAACCGGCGAATGGGAAGCCATCAACAAAGCCACCGCTTTGTGGACACGTCCTAAGAAAGACGTGACCGAAGAACAGTACAAAGACTTCTACCAACAAATTAGCAAAGACTTTGCCGAGCCCCTGACTTGGACACACAACCGTGTGGAAGGCAGCACCGAGTACACCCAGCTTTTGTACATTCCTTCGCAAGCGCCTCAAGACTTGTGGAACCGTGACAAAAAAGCAGGCATCAAGTTGTACGTCAAGCGCGTCTTCATCATGGACGATGCCGAAGCGCTCATGCCCAGTTACTTGCGCTTTGTCAAAGGCGTGGTCGACTCTGCCGATTTGCCTTTGAACGTGAGCCGCGAATTGCTGCAAGAAAGCCGCGACGTCAAAGCCATTCGCGAAGGTTGCACCAAGCGCGTGTTGTCCATGTTGGAAGACTTGGCCAAACACAATGAAGCACCTGCGGCTTCTGAAGACGGCGTGACCGACGTCGTGAGCGAAGAAGACAAAGCCAAACAAGGTCAATACACCCGCTTCTACAAAGAGTTTGGTGCGGTACTGAAAGAAGGTTTGGGCGAAGACTTTGGCAACCGCGATCGCTTGGCCAAACTGTTGCGCTTTGCATCCACTTCATCTGACGAAGTGAGCGCGTCCTTGGCCGACTACAAAGCGCGCATGAAAGAAGGCCAAGAAGCCATTTACTACATCACAGCCGACACACTGGCTGCGGCCAAACACAGTCCTCAGTTGGAAGTGTTTAAAAAGAAGGGCATTGAAGTCTTGCTCATGACCGACCGCGTGGATGAGTGGGCACTGAACTTCATGCACGAGTTTGATGGCACGCCCATGCAAAGTGTGGCCAAAGGCGCCTTTGACTTGGGCAGCTTGCAAGACGAAGAAGAAAAGAAAGCCGCTGAAGAAGCGGCCGAAACTTTCAAGCCTTTGTTGGCCAAACTGAAAGAAGCTTTGAAAGACAAAGCCGAAGACGTGCGCGTCACCAGCCGCTTGGTGGACTCACCGGCATGTTTGGTGGTGACCGACAACGGCATGAGCATGCAGTTGGCGCGCATGCTGAAGCAAGCGGGCCAAGAGGCCCCTGAATCGAAGCCCGTGTTGGAGGTGAACCCTGAGCATGCCTTGGTGAAAAAGCTCGAGGGCTCTGTGCACTTTCACGACCTGGCCAACATTTTGTTTGACCAAGCTTTGCTGGCTGAAGGCGGCATGCCAGATGATCCAGCGGCTTATGTGCGCCGTGTGAATGCGCTGTTGGTTTAATTCAAACCATTTGCATTTCAATGAACAAGCCGCCTTCGGGCGGCTTGTTCGTTTCTGCTCAAACCACCAACAGTGGCTCTTGCATTTGCTCGATCTGCTCTTCCAACATTTGAACTTGGCCACGCCAGTAATCGGGCGTACCAAACCACGGAAAGTTAATTGGGAAAATCGGATCGTCCCAGCGACGGGCCAACCACGCGCTGTAGTGCACCAAGCGCAGGGTGCGCAGCGGCTCAATCAAGGCCAATTCGCGCCGATCAAAATCACGCACTTGCTCATACCCGTCCAGCAACATGCTGAGCTGACCGGAGCGCTGTTTGCGATCGCCTGACAACAGCATCCACAGGTCTTGCACGGCAGGGCCCATGCGCGCATCGTCTAAGTCCACAAAGTGTGGGCCGCCACCTGGCAAATCTGCAGGCGTCCACAAAATATTGCCGGGGTGGCAATCGCCATGCAAACGCAACATTTGAAAATGCGGCCAATCACTGCCATGCGCAGACCCTAAGCCAGCGGCATGCATCACGTCCAGGGCCTGTTGCCAGGCGTCTTGCCATGCGCGCTCGACTTCCATTGGGATGGCTTTGTGGGCAAACAACCAATCCTTGGGCTCTTGCATGAAAGTGTCGATGCTGAGTGATGGACGGTTGTGAAATGGCTTGGCAGCGCCCACGGTATGAATGCGCGCCAAAAATCGGCCGATCCATTCCAACACCTCGTCGTCGTCCAATTCAGGTGGGCGACCTCCGCGGCGTTCGCTCACAGAATAGGAGAACCCCTGAAAAGCTTGGCCAGGTGCAGCAGTGTTTGAAAGACTTTCCGCAAAGGGCTTGTGATGCAAGGTATGTCCTTGCAAATGCAAAGGTGGCACCACGGGCACTTCAGCCGCAACCAACTCTGCCGCAAAGTCGTGCTCTTCTTGAATCTGCGCATCGGTCCATCGGCCAGGCCGATAAAATTTGGCAACCACACTGTCAGGCACGGGTGTGCCGTTTGTTTGTGTGGGTGCTCGCTCGGTTTCAAGTTGAATTTGATAGACGCGATTTTCGTAGGAGCTGAGTGCCGTGAGGCGGCCATCGCCCATCAGGCCAATGTCGGCCAATGCATCGAGAACGGCATCGGGTGTGAGCGAGGCATAAGGATGCAAAGCGTCCCACGCGGTTGGCCCTTGTGGGAGATCATTCGTCATTCAGTTTTCCTAAAAATTCAAACGGCACATCTTGTTTCACCAAAATGACGGTGCATGGTGCCTCCATGGCCACTTTGATGGGCACGGTGGCCACAAAGCGTTGCATTTGCAAGCCATGCGTGGCTGCACCCATGATGATCATGCTCACTTCATTGCCTTCAGCGTAAGTGACCAAGGCATGGGCCACATCGCTGGCTTCCAACACATGAAACGAGATTTGATGGTCGTGCAAGTCGAGGCCTTGCGACCATTGTTGCATGCGTGCCAAGTGCATGCGGTGCACTTTGCTTTCACTTTTGTGTGATTCGGTGCTGCTGGTGTCGCTGGGTGATATGACCGTGACGCATGCCAAGCGGGCACCGGGCCGAATGCCCAATGAGCGGTCCACCGCTTCTCGCAGTGAGTACCAAGTGGCATCACTCACATCGGCATGTGGCAAAGCGACCATCAAGATCGGCACTTCTTTGATTTGCTTGGACGGCAGCGGACTTGGCTGGTAGTGCATGCCGGCCGCTTTGAGCCAACGTTTGAAATGTTCTTTGAAGCCTGTGCCCTTGATTTGCCGACCGCGTTCGGTAATGCGAATTTGATCGGGGTTGCTCAAGTCCATGGCCAAGTGGGCAGCCGATGGGTAGCGTTTGGCCGCCTCTGGGTGCAGACATTTCAAAATCACTTCTTGCAACCACTCGGGCACATTGGGGTTGCGTTTGCGCGGCGGCACTGGGTCCATCCACAAACGTTGGCGCATGCCAGCTGCTGTGGCAGGTTCACCAAATGGCAGTTCGCCAGTGGCCAATTCATAGAGCATCACACCCATGGCAAAAATGTCAGAGCGTGGATCGCCGCGCACACCCACCACTTGCTCTGGCGCAATCCAAGCAGGCGAACCGACAGCTTTGCGCATTTCTTCCGCCAGCAAGTCAGGGTAATGCGCGTGGCACGACAAGCCAAAATCCAACAAGACGACTTTGCCATTGGGCTTGATCAACACATTGGCCGGCTTCAGATCTAAATGGCAGACATTTTGTTTGTGTAAACTGTTGACGGCATGCGCCAACTCGGCGCCCAAGCGCGCAATGGCTCTGTCATGCAAGCCTGTTTGAAAAGTCTCTTTGTGGAAATTTTCCGCCCAGACTTCCAGCGTGGTGGCCTTCACATATTCCATGACCAAATAGGGGGTGCGCGACAAATCGCCAGCCGCCACAAAGCGCGGCACATGTGTGCCAGTGAGTGCGGGCAAAATTTGTTGTTCAACTTCAAAGCTGACAATGTTCTCCGCACCATCACCCGCCGTCATGCGCGGTATTTTCATGGCCATCGAAAACTCTGATTCGCGGCGCGTACCGTCTTTGCTCAAGGCATATTGAACGGTGTAGATGTGCGCCATGCCGCCGGCATGCAGGCATTCTTCAATTTCAAAGCCATCGATGACATGGCCAGGATTTAAAAGTTTCATCGTCCCAACGCCAATCGTTCAGCAAAGAATTCGGGCAAGCCGGCATCACGAATGGCATTTGCAGCCGCCTGATGGTCATAGGCCACACGGTGAAATGTCATGCGCCCCGCCACATCATCGTAGAGGGCGTACATGGCTTCGGGTTTGTGATCGCGGGGCTGCCCCACCGACCCCACAGTGACCACCCACCGACGATGCGAAGGCATGGGCACATGCACACCCGCGGTGGGATCGAACTTCATCATGCTGTGCCCAGTGCCGCGGTAATAGACCGTTTGCTGATGCACATGCCCGACCACCACATGGCGTGCATCGAAGTTTTGGAGTGCATGGTCTGCGCACAAATCGGCGGCGCGCTCAGAATCGACATAGTGCCAACGATCGGGGGCATGCGCACTGGCGTGCACCAACAAGAGGGGTCCCGACAGAGCCGTTAAGGGCAAGGACTTTAAGAATCCGCGCTGAGAAGCGCCCAATTGTTCAAAGGTCCACTGCGCGGTACTGCTGCCTAAACTCTGATCATCGACAGGCGGCTTGACGGCCATGGCATCGTGGTTGCCTTGAATGACCCAAGCACCCTCATCGGCCAATTGCATGGCGATGTCCACCACCTCTTGCGGGTTACCGCCATAACCGACCAAATCACCCAACAAAGCCCAACGCTCAACGCCCTGCGTCTTTGCATGCGCCATGCACGCGTTGAGCGCTTGCAGGTTGGCATGAATGTCTGAGAGCAGTGCAATTTTCACAACGTCATTTTCCAGTGAAGCGTGCGTTGCGTTTTTCAATGAAGGACTGCACACCTTCTTTGGCGTCTTCGCTGTTGGAGAGTGTTTTTTGCACCGAGATGAATTCGTGCATGGCCACCAAAGGACCTTGCTCCACCGCTTTCAAAACACTTTGGCGTGTGGCCACCACCGCCAAGGGTGCTTGCGCGGCAATGGCTGTTGCAATCTTCAACGCTTCGTTCAGTTGTTCACCTGCAGGCACCACGCGTTGCACAAAATTCAAACGCAAAGCTTCTGCGCTGCTGAATTCATCACCGGTGAGCAAATGCAGCAAGGCATTGCCCATGCCGGCACGCTCAGCCATTCGCAAGGTGGCCCCGCCGGTGGCCATGATGCCGCGCTTCACTTCTAGTTGAGAGAAACGGCAATTGTCGGCGGCCACCACAATGTCGGCGGCCAGCATCAACTCAATGCCCAAGGTGTAGGTAATGCCCTGCACCGCCACCACCATGGGTTTGGTGCGGCGGCGATAGCCCTCCATGCCCAAGTTGAGCGGATCGACCAAACCCAGCGGCACGGCTTTTTCGCCGCGCTGCATGAGGGGTGCAATGGTGGGCAAATCAAGGCCGGCTGTGAAGTGATCCCCCATGGCATGCAACACGCCCACACGCAACGAAGCATCGTCGTCTAGGCGTGTATAAGCCTCGCCTAACTCGCGGTACATCTTGGGCGTAAAGCCGTTGCGCTTGTTGGGTCGGTTGATGCCGATCAACAACACGCCGTCCCGCACGTCCAAGTCGATGCTGCCTTCTGGGTGAATTGTTGTCATAGAGAACCTTGCTTGCAGGTTAAAGAGAGACGCGCCAAGTGAACTTGTTTTAAATCAATATTGGTATACGCCATGACCGGTTTTACGGCCTAGGCGACCAGCCGCCACCAGCTCTTTGAGCAAGGGACAAGGACGGTATTTGCTGTCGCCGAATTCTTTGAGGTACACCTCCATCACAGCCAAACACACATCCAAGCCAATCATGTCGGCCAAGGCCAGAGGGCCAATGGGTTGATTGCAGCCAAGCTTCATGCCGGCGTCGATGTCATCGGGTGTGGCCAAACCTTCAGACAACACAAACAGGGCTTCATTGATCATGGGCACCAAAATGCGATTGACCACAAAACCTGGCGCGTTCTTGACAGTGATTGGCGTCTTGCCCAAAGCAGTGGCCAACGCGTGCACCGCATCGTGCGTGGCATCGCTGGTTTGCAAACCGCGAATGATTTCAACCAAAGCCATCATGGGCACAGGGTTGAAAAAGTGCATGCCAATGAAGCGGTCTGCACGAGTGGTGACCGCCGCCAACTGCGTGATGGAAATGGAAGAAGTGTTGGATGCGATGATGACTTCGGGCGCCAACAAAGCATCGAGTTGCTTCAAGATTTTGACTTTGAGGTCTTGGTTTTCAGTGGCCGCCTCAATCACCAAATCGGCGCTCATCAAATCTTCATACCGGGTACTGCCTTGAATTTTCGCCAGCGCAGAAGCCTTGTCGGCTTCGGTGATTTTTTCTTTTTTGAGCAAACGGTCCAAACTGCCCGACACCGTGGCAATGCCTTTGGCCACTGCCGCTTCAGAAATGTCTACCATCACCACGGGAATGCCTGCCACGGCACATGCTTGCGCAATGCCGTTGCCCATGGTGCCTGCGCCAATGATGCCTACTTTTTGAATGATCATGATTTGAAAAATGAAAAGTTGATAAAAGAAAATGCAGATGCCACGATGCGCCTCATCATGCTCTGAATCGTTTGCGCGTTAAGGCCAATGCAATCCAGAACGCACTGGCAGCCACGCCCAACAACAGGCACAAGTTGCCCACAAAATGCTGGGGCCATTGATCTAAGAACAAAGGACGCACCATTTCAACGGCAGCCGTTAACGGCAAATAGGACGTGATGATTTGCAGCCACTCCGGCAATTGCGTGCGCGGAAAATAAATGCCCGACAAAAACATCATGGGCGTGAGGAACAAGGTGAAGTAGTAGGTGAAGAAGTCATAGCCTTTGGCCAAGGCATTGAAAATCAAGGCGATACAACTGAAGGTGACACCCACCAACCACAGGATGGGCCATGCCAAGATCAACTTCCAACTGTGCGTGATGCCCAGCGCCAACATCACCACCATGATGGCTGTGACGGTGAAGATGGCTTTGTAAGCTGCCCACAGCATCTCAGCCATCACCACATCGTCAAGGCGCACCGGCGCGTTCATGATGCCGTCCCAGGTTTTTTGCATGTGCATGCGTGAGAATGCCGAATACAAAGCCTCAAACGACGCCGCATTCATGGCGCTCATGCAAATGCTGCCGCTGGCCAAAAACAAAATGTAGGGCACTTGCTGCCCCCCGGCGTTCACTTCGCCCACCAAGGCGCCCAGGCCATAACCAAAGGCCACCAACCACATGAGTGGTTCAGCAATATTGCCCACCAAACTGGGAATGGCCAACTTGCGCCACACCAACAAATTGCGCAAGAAAACGGGCCACCAGCGCATCGAGAGTTGCGGCGGCGCCCACACAGAAGGAGTCACATGGTGTGTGTTCATCATGCGTTCTCCCTGATTTGTCGACCGGTGAGTTTCAAAAATAAATCCTCTAAATTGGCAGGGCGGTGCAGACTGCGAATGTGAGGCCAGGCTTGCAAAGCCACCAACAAAGGTTTGGCTTCCGAGGTGTAGAAAAACACCGTCTCGCCACTGACCTCAACCCTTGCCGCATGTTGCCTGAGCGGCGAATCTTCTGCGGCCAATGCCAATGCGCCTTGGCCATACAGTTCCACCACATCGGGCTCGAGATGCTGCGCAATCAAATCGCGTGGTTTGCCTTCGGCAATTTTTTTGCCATGGTCAATGACCAACAAACGGTCACACAAACGTTCGGCTTCATCCATGAAATGCGTCGTGAGCAAAATCGATTTGCCTTCTTGCATCAGCATTTGCAAACGCTCCCACATCAAATGCCGCGCCTGTGGGTCGAGACCCGTGGTGGGCTCATCCAACATCAACATTTGCGGTTGGTTGATGAGTGCGCGCGCTAAGCTCAAGCGGCGTTTCATACCGCCAGACAATTCACCGGGTTTGGCTTTGGCCTTGCTGGTCAAGGCGCCAAACTCTAAGAGCGGTGCAATGCGCGCTTTGATGTCGCGGTCTTTCATGCCGAAGTAGCGGCCATAGACCAGCAGGTTTTCTTCCGCCGTGAAGTCGGGATCGAGGGTGTCCATCTGCGCCACCACGCCTAACCTTGACTTGATGGCCAATGCATCTTGGGGCATCGACAAATTGTCAAAGTACGTGATGCTGCCAGCATCGGGGGTGGTCAAGCCCAAGCACATGCGCAGCGTGGTGGTTTTACCAGCACCGTTGGGGCCAATCACGCCCAGGCACTCGCCAGGCGCGATGTTGAACGACAAATCGTTCACCACCGTGTTGTCGCCAAAGCGTTTGACGAGGTTTTTTACGCTCAATAAATCAGTCATCCCTTGATTGTGCCTCGCCGATCCTTTGACCCAGCTGACCCCCAGCGCGAATCCGTCTCCTATTTGACGCAGGACGTGTCGCAGGCCTTGTGAAAACAGCATCAATATGTATACTTATTAAAAGACTGTTGCCACCTCTTACTGGACCCATCACATCATGAACCCCTCCAACCACGCCGATGCCTTGGGACGCTTAGAAGATCTGCCTGCAGACTACATCGCAGACATGACGGCCCTGTCGATTGCACCCTTGTGGCCACAATTGCGCGGTCTGCTGCCACGCGGCAAACCCGCCCGCGCGACCCAGCCTTTTGTGTGGCACTACAAAGATGTTCGCCCCCAATTGATGCGAGCAGGCGATTTGACGCCCATTGAAAAGGCTGAACGCCGGGTCTTGGTCTTGTGCAACCCTGGCCACGGCATAGAGAAACTGGTGGCCACGCCCACCATTTATGTGGGCATGCAGCTGATCTTGCCTGGCGAAGTCGCACCCAACCACCGCCACACACCCAGCGCTGTTCGCTTTGTGGTGGAAGGCGAAGGCGGTTTCACCACGGTGCAAGGCGAAAAGTGCCCGATGCACAAAGGCGATTTGATTTTGACCCCCGCCGGTTTGTGGCACGAACACGGCCATGAAGGCAAAGGCCCCGTGGTGTGGCTGGATGCATTGGATTTGCCCATGGTCTACAGCATGGAAGCGTCATACGCCATTGAGGGGCCTTCGCAAAACGCCAGCCCTGATTTGGATGCATCTCAAACCAAGTACCGGCGTGCAGGTTTGGTGCCCTTTGGGTCACTGAGCCAAGCGACGCGTGCCCCATACCCTCAAATTCGCTACCCTTGGGTCGATGTACGCGAAGCCTTGAATGCCCTCGACAAAGGTACGCCAAAAGAGGCGGCGGTCCAGTTGGCCTACGTCAACCCAGAAACAGGCGCCCCTTGTTTGCCCACCTTGGGCTTTTCTGCACAGCTGCTCAGAGATGGCTTGGACTTCAATCCTCGCCCACGTTCGGCCAGCTCGGTGATGCACGTCATTGAAGGCCGCGGCGAATCCGAGATTGATGGCGTCACGTTGAAATGGTCAGAAGGTGACACCGTGGCCATTCCGACCCATGCGCACATCCAACACCGCGCCAGCAACGGCAATGCCTACCTGTTCCATGTGGACGATGCCCCCACACAGCGTGCTTTGGGCTTTTACCAAGAGTTCTAAGAAGCGGCCCTTGAAACACTTGCAGGCTTCAAAGTGACGCCTTGCAAGCCTTCTACCCTTCTACAATAGGTCCCCATGTGAATCGAGGGAGCCCCTGTGTCTGATCAATTGGCAGTATTGCCGCAATACCTCATGCCCAAACAGGCCATGACCCGGCTGGCTGGGCGTTTGGCCAGTGCAGAATGGGGCGGATTGACCACGTGGGTGATCAAGCGCTTTGTGAAGCGCTACAACGTCAACTTGGATGAAGCGGTGCATGCCGACCCCGCCCACTACAAAAGCTTCAACGAATTTTTCACACGCCCCTTGAGAGACGGTGCACGTCCTGTGGCGTCCAGCACCTGGGTCTGCCCTGTGGATGGCGCCATCAGCCAATGTGGGCCCATCGACAAAGATCAAATTTTTCAAGCCAAAGGCCATCACTACAGCACCCGCACATTGGTCGGCGGCGATGAGAACTTGGCTGCGCAATTTCAAAATGGTCAGTTCGCCACTTTGTACTTAAGTCCACGCGACTATCACCGCATTCACATGCCCATTGCCGGCAAGCTGCTGCGGATGATTCACGTGCCTGGCGATTTGTTTTCGGTCAATCCCACCACAGCCCGGGGTGTGCCTGGTTTGTTTGCACGCAACGAGCGCGTGGTGTGCGAGTTTGAAACTGAACAAGGACCGATGGTGTTGGTCTTGGTGGGTGCCACCATTGTGGGCAGCATGGCCACGGTTTGGCACGGTCAAGTGAATCCGCCGCGTCCTGGCATGGTGCGCGAATGGCGCTACGACACGCAAGATGTCAAGCTTCAAAAAGGTGAAGAGATGGGCCGCTTTTTGTTGGGCTCCACCGTGGTCATGCTGTTTCCGCAAAACAGCATTCAGTTTCCTACAGATTGGCTCAGCACCCGCCCACTTCACATGGGCGAGGCGATGAGCCGCATTTAACGTTCAGTTAAATTTCGATCTTGGAGCCCAACTCCACCACTGAGTTGTTGGGCAGCTTCAAGAACTCGGCCGCCGCACTGGCGTTCAAGTGCATTTGCGCAAACAGCTTTTCACGCCAAGTGGCCATGCCGCCACCGATGGTGGGAATGACAATGTCGCGCGACAAGAAATAGCTGGTGCTCATCGGATCGAGTTCTGCGCCGTGGCCCTTCAAGCTCTCCAAAGCCTGAGGCAAATTGGGATCGTTCTTGAATCCGTAGTTGACAATCACTTGCCAGCAGTCGTGACCCAAAGGTTCAATTTCCAAACGCTTGTTCATGCCAATCCAAGGCACTTCATGACTGCGCACCGTCACAAATAAATTTTGGCGATGTAAGACCTTGTTGTGCTTTAAGTTGTGCAGCAAAGCATTGGGCACATTGCCCGTTTCAGCCGTTAAGAAAACGGCAGTGCCTTCAACGCGCACAGGCGGCGCCACAAAAATGGCTTCTAAGAAATCAACCAAGCTGAATGAGTCTGCCTTGAGCGAGTTGTTGAGCAACCTGCGGCCATCACTCCAAGTGATCATCAGTAAAAAGATGCCACCGCCAATGACGAGCGGAAACCAACCGCCCTCAAACAGTTTCAAAAGGTTGGACGCCCAGAACGCAAAATCAACCGCAAAGAAAAATCCCGTTGCACCAATGCACAGTGACAGTGGCAAATTCCAGCTGTAGCGAATCACAAAGAAGGTGAGCACGGTGGTAATCAGCATGTCGGTACACACGGCGATGCCGTAGGCCGCCGCCAAATTGCTTGACGACTTGAACAAGGCCACAGCCAACACGATCAGCACAAACAAACCCCAGTTGACGAAGGGCATGTAAATTTGACCGGTCTCTTTGACGCTGGTGTGGAGCACTTGCAAACGCGGCAAATAGCCCAACTGAATCACCTGCTTGGTGACACTGAACGCGCCGGTGATCAGGGCTTGTGAGGCAATCACGGTGGCCAGTGTGGCCAGTCCCACCAAGGGAATCAGGGCCCACTCGGGTGCCATCATGTAAAAGGGATTTTTGACGGCTTCTGGGTTGCTCAAGAGCAGCGCGCCTTGTCCGAAATAATTCAAAGTAAGTGAGGGCATCACCACACTGAACCACGCCAAGCGAATTGGTTTTTTGCCAAAGTGGCCCATGTCGGCATAAAGGGCTTCACCCCCTGTGACGCACAAGACCACGGCACCCAAAATAATGAAGGTGATACCTGGAAAGTCCCAAATGAAACGGATGGCGTAATGGGGACTGATGGCCCACAAAATTTCGGGTTGCGTGGCAATGTGGTACAGCCCTAAGACCGAGATGGCAGCAAACCAGACCACGGTGATAGGACCAAAAAATTTGCCGATGCCCGCAGTGCCTCTTTTTTGAACGGCAAACAAGCCAAACAAAATAATCAGCGTGAGTGGAATCACGGCTTTCTTAAAGGTGGGCGAGACCACCTCCAAACCTTCCACTGCAGACAGCACAGAGATGGCCGGCGTGATCACACCGTCGCCATAAAACAAACAAGTGCCAAAGATGCCCACCATCAACAGCACTTTGCGCAATTGCGGCTTGTCTTTGACCGATTGCGACGCCAGCGCCAGCATGGCCACCAGACCGCCTTCACCGTGGTTGTCGGCACGCAGCACCAAGCTGACGTACTTGACTGAGACGATGGTGGTCAGGGTCCAGAAGAAGATAGACAGAATGCCGTAGACATTCTCGGGCGTGAAAGGTACATGACCGGAGCCAAACACCTCTTTCATCGCATACAACACACTGGTGCCGATGTCGCCGTACACCACACCGATAGCGCCTAGGGTTAAGGCGGCTAGAGAAGATTTGCTAGAAGACACAAAAAATCAGCCCAGCATCAGGGCTGGGCTTGTTGTTCAGAATGAACGCGATTCTGCGCCTGTTTTGCGTTCTTTGCCATGGGGTCCAAACTCTAAAAGACAGGCCTGTTTGGAAATGTTGCGGCGCAGCAACTGCCGCGCCAAAATACACACTTTAGTCGTACACCTCTGCCTCAGGATCGGTGGCTTCCAGCTCATAACTGGCGGCCAACATGGCCAAACGGCCAATCACGCCATACATGTAGAAGCGGTTGGGCACGCTGGCGCCGGGCTTCATGCCCGGCTGCGGCAAATGCGGTGTGTCGGCAAAAGCCAAAGGCACAAAACTGGCGCCAGGCGCATTCAGGTTCTCGTCCACACCGCGCTCGGCATGCACGCGGTAGAAGCCGCCCACCACGTAGCGGTCCATCATGTAGACCACGGGTTCGGCCACGGCATCGTTCATGCGTTCGTTGGTGAGCACACCTTCTTGAATGATCACATCGCTGACCACCTGGCCGTCTTTGATGACGCTCATCTTGTTGCGCGTTTTGCGGTTGAGGACATCGAGGTCGGCCACATCGCGCACAGTCATGATGCCCATGCCATAAGTGCCGTTGTCGGCTTTGACCACCACAAACGGTTTTTCGTTGATGCCGTACTCTTTGTACTTGCGCTTGATTTTGGTCAGCAAGGCATCAACGTTGCTGCGCAGTGCCTCAATGCCCAGGCCTTCGGCAAAATTCACATCGCCACATTGGTTGAACATGGGATTGATGAGCCAGGGGTCAATGCCCAACAGCTTGCCAAAACGCTTAGAGACTTCTTCGTAGCTTTGGAAGTGCAAGGTTTTGCGGCGCACGCTCCATCCGGCGTGCAACGGTGGCAACAAGTGTTGCTCATGCAGGTCTTCCAAGATGCCAGGTGCACCGGCCGACAAATCGTTGTTCAGCAAAATGGTGCAAGGGTCGAAGTCTTTCAAACCCACACGGTGCTTAGAGCGCAGCACCGGCTCCAAGGTCACTTGCTCGCCGCCTGGCAAATCAATCGTCGTCAACTCTTTGATCTCGGGATTGATCGAGCCAATGCGCACATTCAAACCGGCCATGTGGAAGATGCGCTGAAGTTGCGCCACGTTGCTCAAATAGAACGTATTGCGCGTGTGGTTCTCGGGAATGATCAGCAGGTTTTTGGCCTCGGGGCAGATCTTCTCAATGGCCGCCTGTGCCGCTTGCACGGCCAAAGGCAGCATTTCTTGCGAGAGGTTGTTCCAGCCGCCTGGAAACAAGTTGGTGTCCACAGGCGCCAGTTTGAAGCCGGCGTTTCGAATGTCGACCGAGGTGTAAATGGGCGGTGTGTGCTCCATCCACTCGAGGCGAAACCAGCGCTCAATGGCGGGCATGGAGTCGAGCACGCGTTGCTCGAGTTCGTTGATGGGCCCGTTGAGGGCAGTGACTAAATGCGGAACCATAGCAGCCTTTGTTAATTTCTGACTTCGCCTTCACCCAGCACAACGTACTTGAGTGAGGTGAGGCCTTCAATCCCGACAGGACCTCGGGCGTGAAACTTGTCGGTCGAGATGCCGATTTCGGCACCCAGTCCAAATTCAAAACCATCGGCAAAACGCGTGCTGGCATTGACCATGACGCTGGCCGAATCGACCTCGCGCAAGAAGCGCTGCGCATGCATGTGGTTGCGCGTGAGGATGGCATCGGTGTGATGGCTTGAATAATGATTGATATGGGCGATGGCTTGGTCGAGACCGTCCACCACCTTGATGCTGATGATGGGCGCCAAGTACTCTTCAAACCAATCTTGCTCGGTGGCTTCCACCAGTTTGGCGCCAGCCACTTGCGACAAGATGGCCTTGGATTTGGGGCAGCAACGCATTTCAACGCCCTTGTCGGCATAGACCTTGCCAATGAGTGGCAAAAATTCTGCGGCCACACCTTGGGCCACCAACAAGCCTTCGCTGGCATTGCAGGGACTGTACTTTTGCGTTTTGGCGTTGTCGGCCACTTTGACGGCCATGGCCACATCGCAAGGATCGTCCACGTATGTGTGGCAATTGCCATCCAGGTGCTTGATAACAGGCACTTTGGCATCGCGGCTGATGCGCTCGATCAAGCCTTTGCCGCCGCGAGGAATGATGACGTCAACGTACTCGGGCATGGTGATGAGTTGGCCCACCGCTTCGCGGTCGGTGGTTTGCACCAACTGCACCGCATCGGCTGGCAAACCTGACTCTTGCAGGGCTTGCTGCACCAACAAGGCCAGCGCTTTGTTGGACTCAATGGCTTCAGAGCCGCCGCGCAAAATGCAAGCGTTGCCGCTCTTGATCGACAGGCTGGCAGCTTCAATGGTGACGTTGGGACGGCTTTCGAAAATCATGCCGAACACACCAATGGGCACCCGCATTTGCCCCACACGAATGCCGCTGGGTTGTTGCTTCATGCCCAAAATTTCGCCGATGACATCGGGCATGGCGGCCAGCTGTTCGCAACCTTCTGCACACGTTTCAAGGACCTTGGGCGTGAGGCGCAAGCGATCGACCATGGGCGCGGACAAGCCCGCTGACGCTGCACGCGACAGGTCTTTGGCGTTGTCGATTTGCAGGGCAGCCGTGCTCTCGCGCAGCAAGGCTGCCAAGCGTTTCAAGGCTTTGTTTTTAGAAGCCGTAGAGGCTTTGGCCATCAAGGCGGAGGCAACTTTGGCCTGTTGCCCGAGGGTCTGCATGGATGCGTTCATGCCCCTATTTTCGCACTCTTGTGCTCAAACGGGGAACTGACGCTCCCAATTCTCAACTTCTGGCAGCCCTAAACAGTCGTTGTACTCTTTGGAAGTGAGCTGGCGCGGCTTGGCCGCCAGGGTGTGGCCGTCGTTTTGCAAGTGCTGCAAGGCCTCGCGCATGGCAAAACCCACCGCATTGCGCAGCAAGGCGGGGTAAATGGCCAAGGCCACGCCATGGGTGTGCAATTGGGCTGCGGGCAAGCCGAGCAAGGGACCACCGGCATCGATGTTGACGGTGCAAGGAATGGTCAAAGCGTCTGAGATTTGCTTCAGATCGTCCAGCAAGCCGGGATGGGCTTTCAGCTCGACGAACACAGCATCGGCGCCAGCTTTTTGAAAGACTTGCGCACGGGCAATGCCTGCGGCCAGGCCTTCGGCGCCCACGCTGTCGGTGCGGGCAATGATCATGAACTGATCGTCTTTGCGCGCCGCCACGGCCGCTTCAATTTTGGCAACGGCCTCGCGGAACGGCAACACACTGCGATCGCCCGGCAATTGGGCGCAGCGTTTGGGCGAAATTTGGTCTTCCATGTGAATGGCCGCCACCCCTGCCGCTTCAAATTCTTCGATGGTGCGGCGCACGCCAACCACGTTGCCATAACCGGTATCGGCATCGCAAATGAGCGGCAAGTTGACGCACGAGGCCACGCGGCGGGCATGACCGGACATCAAAGACAAGTCGACCAAACCCACATCGGGGCGGCCCAACAAGGTGGCCGACACGCCGTTGCCGGTCATGTAGACCGCTTCAAATCCGAGTTGTTGCACCATGCGCGCGCCATAGCCGTCGAACACGCCAGGGGCCACCACCGCAGGGCCGCCCTGCTGTGCTTGCTTCAGCTTGGCTCGCAATTGTTGACGCAACTGCGTCGGCGTAAGTGCGCGCTGACTTTCCGCAGAGATTGGATTTCCACTCATGCTGTGATTTTCCAATCGGGGTATTTTTTCAAAAAAGGAATGAGGCCGCCTTCGGCCAAGATGGCCAAAATGGCTTCGGGCACTGCGCCCAAAGGTCGCACCATGTTGCGGTTGCTGACTTCTAATTTTTGCCCCGCCATGTCGATGCGCAGCGTGTCGCCCTCTTCGATGCTCGCCACATCACACTCAATCACGGGCAGGCCATTGTTGATGGCATTGCGAAAAAATTGACGCCCAAACGAAGGCGCCACAATGGCTGCCACGCCCATGCGTCGCAAGATGTGAACAGCTTGTTCACGCGACGAGTTGATGCCAAAGTGCGTGCCCGCAACGATCACACTGCCCGTCACAAAGCGGGATGCAAAACCGGGTGACACCGCATCAAAGGCTTGCGCAGCAATGAAGGCTTCGTCTTTGCCAGGCAAGTACTTGCCCGAGCAATTAAGGTCGGTGTTGACGTCGTCACCCAAACGGTAAACACGTCCTTGAAGGGTGTGATCAAGCATGTGAAGCCTCCCATTGGCCGCCCGCCACAGTGCGTGGATCGGTGATGTAGCCAGTCAAAGCCGAGGCGGCCACGGTGGCGGCAGAACCCAACCAAATGTCGGCATCGTGATTGCCCAAGCGGCCTTGGAAATTGCGATTGGCACTGGAAATCACCACTTCGCGGTCGCCCGGAATCAGGTGATTGGTAATGCCGACGCAGGTGCCGCAACCAGCGGCTTCGACGGACGCACCGGCTTCGGTCAAGGCTTCGATCAAGCCTTCTCGCGCAGCGGCCAAATAGATTTGACGCGATGCAGGTGTGATGATCATGCGCACGCCTTTGGCCACGCGCTTGCCTTTGAGCACCGCAGCGGCTTGACGGATGTCGTCCAAACGGCCGTTGGTACAAGTGCCAATCAAAGCGAAATTGATTTTTTGGCCCACCACTTCATGTGCCGACACGATGTCGTCCACCGAATGCTTGCGCGCCACTTGCGGGGCCAGTTGCGATGCATCGATTTCAAAGTGGTCGACGTAATGCGCATCGGCATCGGCGCTCAATGGCGCAGGTGTTTTGGCACCATGGGCTTTGAGCCAGGCAAAGGTTTTTTCGTCGGCCTCAAGCAATGCAGCTTTGGCACCCAGCTCGGCGGCGTGGTTGCACAGCGTCATGCGGTCGTCAATTTCCATGGCCTGCACAGCCGAGCCGACGTATTCAATGGCGCGGTAGTTCAAACCTTCTGCGCCAAATTTGCCCAGCATGTGCAAGGTCACGTCTTTGGCCCACACACCGGGTTGCAAGCGTCCTTTGAGGGTCACGCGCACAGACTCGGGAACTCGCAGCCACACTTTGCCCGTAGCCATCACGGCGCTAACGTCGGTGCCTTCAATGCCCGTGCCAAACGCGTTGAAAGCGCCATACGTCACTGAGTGCGTGTCGGTGCCGACAATCAAATCGCCGCAAGTGAGGTGCCCGCCTTCGGGCATCACTTGATGGCAAATGCCATCGCCAATGTCGTACAACACGCTGCCGTGTTCGTCGGCAAATTTACGCATGGCTGTGTGGCCTTGCGCCGCCTCCACCGTGGGCGGTGGCGAAAAGTGATCGAGCACCCAAGCCGTTTTGTTGGCAAAGGGCAAAGACTTGGCGCCCATTTTTTCCACCATGCGAATGGCATTGGGCGCACGCGCATCGTGCACCATGGCGAAGCTGACGTTGGCCACCACCAGGTCACCCGCTCGGGTGCTTGGCAAACCGGCGTGGCGCGCCAATAGTTTTTCTGCGAGGGTCAAACCCATGATGTGCTTTCTGAAAATTAACTGCCTTTGATGTTCGCTTTGCGAACCACACTGCCCCACTTGTCGCTTTCGGCCTTGATGTAACGGGCCGCTTCAGCTGGCGTGGTGGGCGTAGGCTCTAAGCCCAGCTTGCGCAACTGCGCCACCACACCAGGATCTTTCAAAGTGGCCACCAAGGCCGCGTTCAATCGCTTGATGACTTCCGGGGATGTTTTGGCGGGCGCGGCAAAGGCATACCAATTGGTCGCCTCAAAACCAGGAAAGCCTGACTCCGCAATGGTGGGCACGTTGGGCAAAGCTTCTAAGCGCTTGGCACCGGTGGTGACCAGCGGGCGCAACTTGCCTGTTTGAATGTGCTGCACTGCATCGGTGGGGCTTGAGAAGATGGAGGGCAACACACCGCCGAGCAAATCGTTCATGGCTGGCGCACCACCGCGGTAGGCCACGTGTTGGTTGTTCAAGTTGGCCGCAATTTTGAGCAACTCACCGGCCAAGTGGCCTCCGCCGCCAATGCCTGAAGAACCAAAGGACATCTTGGAATTTTCTTGGCGAGCTTGCTTGAGGTAGTCATCAAAGGTTTTGACATCGCTGGCCGAGTTGACCACCAACACATTGCTGAACACCACACACAGGCTCAAGGCCGCAGTGTCGGTGACGGGGTCGTAGTTCAGCTTGTTCATGTGCTGGTTCACCGACAAAGAACCCACCGTGCCCAGCATGATGGTGTGGCCATCAGGGGTCGCCTTGGTTAACAAGTCGGTGGCAATGTTGCCGCCTGCGCCGGGCTTGTTGTCGATCACCACGTTTTGCTTGAACAACTCAGTGAGCTTGGGCACCATGATGCGGGCCACCGTGTCGGAGCTGCCACCGGGGGCAAAGCCCACCAAAATTTTGATACTTTGGGATGGGAAGTTGCTGTCTGCAGCGCTGGTCTGGGCATGCGCTGGCAACAATGATTGGGCAGCGAGCAGTGCCACAGTCAACAAAGCGTTGCGGCGTACGAAAGCAAAGGTCAATGGCATGGCTTGTCTCTCCTGGTTTGGAATGCAGTGAGTGTAGGCCCAAGCCCGATCTTTTCAAGCCGAATCAAAGGCTTCATCAGGGCGTGTGTGAATTGCCCTCACAGTGCACAGCGCTTCAAGTGGCGTCAGCTTTTAGTGGTACACGCACTGGCCAAGCGCAAGGCCAAACGGTTCAGCGCTTGCCACGGATCGGTTGGCCAATCGGCCACCTTAAGGCCTTTGACAATGCCATCCACCTGGTGTGCGTTTTGCAGCAATTGGGCCAAACGACTGGCAGACAAGCGCGGCAGGACGCGCTCAAATAGTTTTTCGCGAACGCCCCAAATACGCTGCTCTCGCAAGGCCATGGGCAGGGGCTTGCCTTCGGCCATGGCATCTTTGACGCGTTTGAGTGCGCGAATGTCTTCGGCCAAGGTGTAGTGCACCAGCACAGCCGCTTCACCCTCGGCTTGCAGGCCATCGAGCATGCGCTGTACGCGCGCCATTTGACCCGATAACACCGACTCCGACAACTTGAAGACATCGTAGCGTGCAACATTGAGCACGGCGCTTTCGACTTGGGCTTGCGTCAACTCGCCTGCAGGAAAAAGCAAACCCAACTTTTGAATTTCTTGGTGGGCTGCCAACAAATTGCCTTCCACACGGTCGGCAAAAAACTGCAAACAATTTTGACCTTCTTGGCCTGCCACCACGCTTTGACCCTGAAGCTTCAAACGTTGGGCAATCCATTGGGGCAACTGCGCACGGTCGAGTGAGTCAATTTGCACTGTCACACCGTATTGGTCCAAGGCGCCAAACCAGGCGCCCTTTTTGGTGGCCGCATCCAGTCGCGGCAAGATGAACAGCGTCAAGGTGCTGTCATTGCCTTCTGCCGTTTGCGCCAGCTGTTGAATCATGGGGCTGCCTTCTTTGCCAGGCTTGCCCGTCGGGATGCGAATTTCCAAGATTTGTTTGTCTGCAAACAAACTCATGGACCCGCCGGCTGCCAAAACTTCGCTCCAATCAAAATGTGCGCCCGACACCACGTGCACGCTGCGCTCGGTAAACCCTTGGCTGCGCGCTGCGGCGCGAATGGCATCCGCCGCCTCTTGCACCAACAAAGCTTCATCGCCATGCAAGGCGTACAGGCTGCGCAAACCTTTTTGCAGGTGCGCTTGAATTTGAGGCAGTGCCAGTTGCATGGGATGGAACTTTAATCGCGCAACAAGTGCAGTTTTTTCAGAGCGACTTCACGGCGGGCAAGCGGCGCAAAATTTGTTGCACGATGTCCACTTGCATGTCGCGGTACATCATGGCTTCTTCAATTTCTTTGGACAAAGCCGCCGACTCCAAGAAGCTCAGGTCGCGCTGCTGCTGCAACTCCACTTCGGGAATCAAATTTTTGCCCTGCGGCGTACGCAAGCGAAACTTCACCTTCAAACGAAGCTGCAATTCGCGCACTTGGCCAGAAGCATTCAAACCCACCACCACGCGCTCGCGCACTTCCGACATGACGTCTAAGACCACTTCACTGGCCGCCATGTCTTTGGCTTCCGTAAAAACTTTCAAGTCAGCGTTGCTGGCCAAATTGCGGCGCAGATCAGTGCCCAATGCCGATTGACGCGGCAAAATCAAGAACAAAGACTTGAAGGGCAAGTCGGCACTTTGACGCAATTGAAAACCGCAGCCCGACAAGCCAGCCACTGCAGCACCACCCAACAGTGCACCACCAGCGAAGCGCCGCCCCAAGGCTTGCAGCGATTGGCGACGGGTTAGCAACTGAGGGACCTTGTTCATGGTGTGTGCTTTGAGGCGATTGGCTTGCGGCAGTGTGCTTACAACACCACGTTGACCAAACGGCCAGGCACCACAATGATTTTCTTGGGGGCCGCACCAGCGCTTTGCTTGGTCACTTGCTCGTGCGAAGCAGCTGCTTGTTCAATGGCGGCTTTGTCTGCATTGGCAGGCACTGTGAGCGAGCCCCGCAACTTGCCATTGATTTGCAACATGAGCTCAATCTCGTCGCGTTGCAAAGCCGTTTCGTCCACGCCTGGCCACGCCACATCGAGCAAGTCACCGCAGCAAGTGCCGTAACCCAACTCGTTCCACAACTGGAAAGCCAGGTGGGGGCAAGCGGGGTACATCACGCGCAGCAAAATGGAATAGCACTCGGCCAAAGCGGCGTTGTCGTTCACATCTGTCGAGGTAGACAGCGGTGAGTCTTCCAGTGTGTTGAGCATCTTCATGAGCGCAGACACCACCGTGTTGTATTGCATGCGCTCGTAGTCGTAATTGGCTTGGCGCAGCACCGAGTGAATTTCGAGGCGCAATTTTTTGGCCTCGGCACTGAAGGTGATGGGCTGAGAACGATCAACCGTGAGGCCGACTTTCAAAGCACTTTCAACTTTGACCGCGTAGTTCCACACACGGCGCACAAAGCGGTAGCTGCCTTCCACGGCCGCATCGTTCCACTCCAAAGTGGCTTCGGGCGGTGCGGTGAACATGGTGTACAGGCGCGCTGTATCTGCACCGTACCGTTCAATCAGGTCTTGTGGATCGACGCCGTTGTTTTTCGACTTGGACATGGTGCCCACGCCTTCGTAATCGATGGCGGTACCCACCGGCAAATTGCCCACGGCATTTTTCAAACGCGCACCGATCACTTTGCCGTCGTCGGCCAACATGTGCTCCACATCGTGGGGCCAGAAATAATCCTTGCCACCTTTCTCGGTGCGACGCGAGTAAATGTGGTTCAACACCATGCCTTGCGTGAGCAATTTGGTGAAGGGCTCGTCCACTTTGACCAAGCCCAAATCGCGCATCACCTTGGTCCAGAAGCGCGCATACAGCAAGTGCAAAATGGCGTGCTCAATGCCGCCAATGTACTGGTCCATCGGCATCCAGTAGTCAGCGCCCTCGGCCACCATCTGGTCGGTGTTCTTGGGGTCGCAATAGCGCATGAAGTACCAAGACGAATCGACAAACGTGTCCATGGTGTCGGTTTCGCGGCGCGCGGGTTTGCCGCACACTGGACACACCACACCGGCGTGGAAGCCTTCGTGTTTGTTGAGGGGGTTGCCTGAGCCATCGGGGATGCAATCTTGCGGCAGCACCACGGGCAAATCTTTTTCCGGCACGGGCACGGCGCCGTGTTCATCGCAATGGATGATAGGAATAGGCGTGCCCCAATAGCGCTGGCGGCTGATGCCCCAGTCGCGCAAACGCCAGGTGGTTTTCTTCTCGCCCAAACCTTTGGCAGCCAAGTCGGCGGCCACAGCTTCTAAGGCGTCTTTGAAATTCAAGCCGTCGTATTGGCCAGAGTTAACCAACACACCATTGGCTTTGTCGCCAAAGCCATCGTGCCATTCGGTGTGACTGAAGGTCACGCCTTTGGAGGCCACCACTTGCTGAATGGGCAATTGGTATTTCAACGCAAACTCAAAGTCGCGCTCATCGTGCGCAGGCACACCCATGACGGCGCCATCACCGTAGCTCATGAGCACGTAGTTGCCCACCCACACTTCAACAGGTTTGCCAGTCAGCGGATGCGTGACGGTTAAGCCTGTGGGCATGCCTTCTTTTTCTTTGACCGCCATCTCGGCTTCGGTAGTGCCACCCTTTTGGCAAGTTTCAATGAACGTGGCCAAAGCAGGTTGCGTGAGGGCCGCATGCGCAGCCAAGGGGTGCTCTGGTGCCACGGCGCAAAACGTCACACCCATGATGGTGTCGGGACGGGTGGTGAACACAAACATCTTGCCGTCTTGAATGAGCTGACCATCGGCACCGCGAATGTCGTGCGGGAACGCAAAACGCACACCGGTGGATTTGCCAATCCAGTTTTCTTGCATCAGCTTCACACGCTCGGGCCAGCCGGGCAACTTATCGCCGGTCACAAAGTCGAGCAGCTCTTCGGCGTAATCGGTAATCTTCAAGTAGTAGCCAGGGATCTCTCGCTTCTCGACCACCGCACCCGTGCGCCAGCCTTTGCCGTCGATCACTTGCTCGTTGGCCAACACAGTTTGATCAACGGGGTCCCAATTGACGACCTGTGTTTTGCGATAAGCGACGCCCTTCTCGAGCATCTTCAAGAACAACCATTGGTTCCACTTGTAGTAGCTGGCATCGCACGTGGCCACCTCGCGGCTCCAGTCGATGGCCAAGCCCATGGCCTGCATCTGCTTCTTCATGTAAGCGATGTTTTCGTAGGTCCACTTGGCAGGCGGTACGCCATTTTTGAGTGCAGCGTTTTCGGCAGGCAAACCAAACGCGTCCCAGCCCATGGGCATCAGCACGTTGTAACCGTTCATGCGCAAATAGCGCGTGAGCATGTCGTTGATGGTGTAGTTGCGCACGTGGCCCATGTGCAGCTTGCCGCTGGGGTAGGGCAGCATGGAGCAGGCGTAAAACTTCTTTTTACTGGCGTCTTCGGTAACGCGGTAGGCATCGCGAGCGTTCCACTGGCTTTGCGCCGCGGGCTCAACTTCGAGGTGGTTGTACTTGTCTTGCATGATGGTGCAAATTGTAGGTGTTTGGCGGGGTTAAATTCCCGCCGAGGCCGACTGAGAGAATTCAGCGTGCAGCTGCAGCGCCGGGTGCTGGCGCGGTGACAAAGCCAATGCGGCTAAGACCGGCTTGCTGAGCCACGCCCATCAGCACCAAAACCTGGCCATAGGGCACCGTTTGATCAACTCGCAATTGAACTTCCAATTGAGGCTTTTGCAATGCCAAGCGGCGCAGCGCGTCCGGCAAAGCGGCCAAGTCTGTGGGTTTGTCGTTCAAAAACAGCTCTTGGGCCTGGTTCAGGCTGAGGGTGAGCGCTTCAGGCGCCTCGCCCGCTTGCGCGGCTTGGGCCTGCGGCAAATCGAGCCGAATGGCACTGGTGAGCAAGGGCGCTGTGAGAATGAAGATGACCAAGAGCACCAGCATCACATCGACCAGCGGCGTGACATTGATGTCGCTGAAGGGCTTGGCTTGCGTTGGACGAGGAAAGCGGCCGAATGCCATGGCGTGTGCGTGCGTTGTAGCGCTGCCTTAGCGCTGACGTCCCGTGAGCAAGTTCAGCAGGTCTTGGGCAAAACCCTCCAACTCGATTTCGATGAGCGACACGGCACGGCCTAGGACGTTGTAGGCCAACACAGCGGGAATGGCCACAGCCAAGCCAGCGGCCGTCATGATCAGGGCCTCGCCCACAGGGCCTGCCACGCGGTCTAAGGTGATTTGACCCGCTTCGGCCATGCCACTGAGGGCGTTGAAGATGCCCCACACCGTGCCCAACAAACCCACAAAGGGCGCGATGGCGCCAGCTGTGGCCAACAACAGATGGCCCCATTGCAGACGTCGCACGGTCGTTTGGAGGCTGTCGCGCAACACGCGCGTGAGTTGGTGTTCGCGCTCACCCGCGGCTGCCAAGGTGCCGCCCAAAGGCAGGACGGTGGCCTCTAGCATGGGCTTGACGCAATGGTCGCGATCAAACCGCGCCACACCTTGTAAGGCCTCGTCAAACTGCGCGGCTTGCCAAAATGCGGCAATGCTTTGGGGCACATCGCGCTGTACGCGGCGCAGTAAGGCCCACTTCCAGAGGATGACCACCCAAGTGCCCACTGAGAGGGCCAACAGGGCCATGGCCACAAACCGAATGACAAAGTCGCCCTGCAGCCAAAAGGTGAGCAAGCTCATGCGATGGCTTAGCGGAGGGAGAGCACGTCGAACATGTCGAACAGTCCCGTTTCTTGGCCAGCCAAGAAGCGGACCGCTCGCAAACTGCCTTGGGCATAGGTGGCGCGACTGGAAGACTTGTGCGTGACTTCAATGCGCTCGCCGGTGCCAGCAAACAAGACGGTGTGGTCGCCCACAATGTCGCCGCCGCGGATGGTGGCAAAGCCAATGCTAGAAGGATCACGCTCGCCTGTGACGCCTTCGCGGGCGTAAACCGCGCAGTCTTTGAGGTCGCGGCCCAAGGCATCGGCAATCACTTCGCCCATTTTGAGCGCGGTACCGGACGGTGCATCGACCTTGTGACGGTGATGCGCCTCGATGATTTCGATGTCGTAACCGGTGGCCAAGGCCTTGGCCGCCATTTCGAGCAACTTGAGCGTGACGTTGACGCCGACACTCATGTTGGGCGCCATGACGATGGCAATGTCTTTGGCGATGGCTTTGATTTCAGCCTTCTCGGCTTCTGAAAATCCGGTGGTCCCAATGACGGCCTTCACACCCAAGGCCTGACACACTTTGAGGTGCGCCAAGGTGCCCTCTGGGCGGGTGAAGTCAATCAGGTATTTTGAATTTTGGAGGCCCGTGCGCAAATCGCCGGTGACCAACACGCCACTGGCTTTGCCCAAGGAAGCGCTGGCATCGGTGCCCACAGCCGCGCTGGTGGGCAAATCCAAGGCGCCAGACAAGCGGCAGTCGTCAGACTGGCTGATGGCTTCAATGAGCATGTGGCCCATGCGGCCAGAGGCACCTGCCACTGCAACGGCGTGCATCGGATGGCCTGAGGAATGTGAAGTAACTTGTGTCATGAGTGGGTTCAGCGTGAAGCAGGTTCAAGCGGCGGGTAAGAAGAGGGCAAGGGTGCGGCAGGCGCAGCAGTGGGTTCGACTTTGCGCACAGGCGCAGGGAATTTGCGCAAATCTTCGTCTTTGGCTTCCAGCACGGGCACCTTGAGGCTGGGCTTTTCGACCACCAACTTGGTGACGAATTCGGTTTCGCTGGGGAGGTCGTCGCCAGTGACTTGGTCGAGCAAGTCGCCTTTGAACCAAACGCTTAGGCTGAAGTTTTGGGGCGGTACACCCTGACGTCGGATGGTGAAGACATAGTCCCAGCGGTCTTCGTGGAAAACACTAGAGACCAAAGGGGTGCCCAACACTTCTTTGACTTGCAGGCGCGACATGCCCGGCTTGAGGAATTGTTTTTGCTCGCGCGAGACAAAATTGCCTTGCACCACCTCGGGAATGTACAAAACTGCATCGGCAGAGACATTCAAGCGGGGCACGCTGCACGCGCTCAGCAAGCCCAACAACAGGGGCATGACAAGACCCAAGGTCCAGGATGAGCGCAGAGGAATACGAATTTGTTTTTTCATGGATGCGTGGCAGGCCATATGATCGGGTCATTGTAGCGGTAGCATCCGACTCTGGCGCATTTTCCCAAGCCAAGCCCTCTCACTTTCAATTGCAACTGAAAAGACATGGACGAACTCAAAAGTACAGGCCTGAAGGCCACCGTGCCCCGTCAGAAGATTTTGGAAATCTTTCAAAAGGGTACGCAACGGCACATGACCGCAGAAGATGTTTACAAGCACTTGCTAAAAGACAACGCCGACATTGGCCTGGCCACGGTGTACCGCGTTCTGACCCAGTTTGAACAAGCCGGTTTGCTCAGTCGCAACCATTTTGAAAGTGGCAAGGCGGTGTACGAGCTCAACGAAGGCCAACACCATGACCACATGGTGTGCTTAGACTGCGGCAAAGTCGAAGAGTTTTACGACGCAGAAATTGAACAGCGCCAGCACGATGTGGCATTGGCCAAGGGTTTTGTGATTGCCGACCACGCCCTGAGCCTCTACGCCAATTGCACCCGCAACCCTTGCCCGCACAGAGTGCGCAGTTGAAGTTGCGCCATTGAAGGCACGCCGCTAGGCTCGCCTTGCGGGCTTAGCCCATGGCAGCGCGCTGCCGCTCCATGAAATCTTGGTAGGTGTCAATGCCACGCATTTGCAAAATGGTGTTGCGCACCGCGGCCTCCACCAACACTGCTATGTTGCGACCTGCCACCACCTGAATCACCACCTTGCGCACGGGGATGCCCAGTACGTCTTGGGTGAGTGGCTCTGCCGGAATGCGCTCGTAATCGCGCTCAAAGTTTTCGCGTCGAACCAAGTGCACAATGAGTTTGAGGCGCATTTTTCGGCGCACTGCGGTTTCGCCAAAAATACCGCGAATGTCGAGCAAGCCAATGCCGCGCACTTCCAACAAATTTTGCAGCAGCTCGGGGCAACGTGCCTCGATGGTGGTCTGGTTGATGCGGAACAAGTCGACTGCGTCATCGGCCACCAGGCCATTGCCACGAGAGATCAACTCCAAGCCCAACTCGCTTTTGCCAAGGCCTGACTCGCCCGTGATCAACACGCCCAAGCCCAAAATATCCATGAACACACCGTGCATGGTGGTGCGATCGGCGAAGTGTTTGGACAAATAGGCTCGCAGCACGTCAATCACAAAGGCCGATGACTCTGGCGTGGCAAACATGGGGATTTGTGCTCGCTCGCACACGCGCAGCAATGACTCAGGTGCAGTTTGGCCATCGGCCAGCACCAACACAGGCGGCTCCAAGGTCACGATGCGTGAGACTCTGCGCAAGCAGTCTTCATCTGAGCCTCGGGTCAAATAAGCCACTTCGCGCTCACCCAAAATTTGCACACGGTATGGATGGATGTAATTCAGGTAGCCCACCAAGTCGGCGCCTGAGCGGGCTGCGCGAACTGCAACTTCGTCAAATCGGCGCTCGGAAGCGCCTAGGCCTGCAATCCACTGCCACTTGAGTTTGCCGCGGTGGTCTTCAAACAGCGCATCGGCGCTGACTGCGGTAGGCTTCATCGCAACCTCGTTTCGTTGGGAACTTTAAGGGCGCCTTAATTGGCGGGTGACCAACCGGCAATCAAACTGTGCAAGTTGAGCGCACTGGCACTGCTGACCAAGGTGTCGCGCAAACTGGCGTTGCTGAGCAATTCAGCAATTTCAGACAAAATTTCCAAATGCTTTTGGGTGGCCGCTTCGGGCACCAGCAAGAAGATCAACAACTTGACCGGCTGCTCGTCGGGGGCGTCAAAGCCGATGGCTTGCGCCAACTGAAACACGGCGGCCATGGGCGATTTCAAGCCTTTGATGCGACCATGTGGAATGGCCACACCATGACCCAAGCCCGTGGAGCCCAAGCGTTCGCGGGCAAACAAGCTGTCGGTGACCAGGGCCCTCGACAGGCCGTGCAAGTTTTCAAACAACAGACCCGCCTCTTCAAAAGCGCGCTTCTTGCTGGTGGCATCTACGCCAACCAGCACTTGTTCAACGGGGAGGATGGCTGCAAGTCTGTTCATATCGAGGGCGGATTATGCACCCTTGAGAAGCTGCAGACGAAAAAAACCGCACCTCGAGGGGTGCGGCAGGGCCTTGTGAAAGGAAATGGCTGAAAAATTTCACATCATGCGCTTGGGCGCACTGTGGTGGTGTTCCGTGATGCGGTCTTTGTGCTTGATCACTTGACGATCGAGTTTGTCGACCAATTCGTCAACCGCTGCATACAAATCTTCGTGGGCGCTTTCTGCAAACAGGTCGTTGCCTTTGACATGGATGTTGCATTCCGCACGTTGGCGTTTTTCCTTTTCTTTTTGTTTTTCAACCGTGAGCAGGACTTTGACATCGACCACTTGGTCAAAATGTCGCGTGATGCGGTCCAATTTACCCGTCACATAAGTTCGCAAGGCGGGTGTCACTTCCAAATGATGACCGCTGATCGTGAGATTCATAAATAGCCTCCTGATGCTCTCTTGGTTGAACAACCACCGCCACGCACTGGGTGGTGGGTTGAATCCACTATGCGCCCCGCATATGAGAAAAGCAAGCTAGGCTGTTTTAGCCCTCCAACTTGGTCGGGAGTTCGTTTTTTCAGTCAAAAAGCTGATAAATTCCCATCTTGAAGACAAAGCCTATTTGGCCGCTGCACCATGCAAGCGCAATTTGGACGAGAGCACAAAGCTCAGCACACTGGCACTCCCCCCCACCAATGCCGACAGCCAGTAATGGGTGAGGTGTCCATCACCGTCTCGGCCCAAGATAAGCCCGCCCACCAGCGCCGCCAGGCCCATGGCCAAAGATTGCACGGCAGAGTTCAAGGTCATGAAGCTGCCGCGCCTTTGTGGATCGGCTGAGGCGCCAATGAGGGCCATGCCAGGAATCATGCGGCCACTCATCACCACAAACAACAGCGAAGACACCAGCAAGACTCCCGCCATGGGCAGGCTTGCTGACAAGGTCAAGCCCAACAAAGGCAAGGGCATCAACAGCGCCAGCCGGCGAAAAGCATAGGCTTTGCCCGCGCGATCAGACCAATGGCCAATCCAACGCGCTGTGAGCAAGGTGCTGATACCGCCGAACAAATAAACATAGGGAATTTGGTCAGGCTGAAAGCCTGCATTCGCCTGCAAATACAAGGTGATGTAAGGAATGACGGCAAAACCTGCAAACACCATGCTGGCCGACATGGCAAACGCACGCAAGTGATTGGGGTCCACCAACACTGCACGCAAATTGGCCAAAATCAGGCGCACGGCGTTGCCATCGGTGTGCGTTTGCAAATGGCCTTTTAGGCTGGGCAGCGTTTGGCTGGCCGCCAACGCGACCCAGCTGACCATGACCGCAATGGCCACGAAAGGTGCATGCCAATTGAAATGAGACACCAAGAACAAGGCCAAAGGCACACCGGCCACCGTGGCCACCGAGAAAGAGGTCATGACCACGCCCATGGCGCGGCCGCGTCGTTCAAACGGAATCACCTCGGCCACAATGGTTTGCGACAAGGCCGTCAACACGCCGCCAAAAAATCCTGAGGCCACCCTGGCCGCCATCAGCCAGCCAAAGGAAGGGGCCAGGCTGCACGCCAAAGCGGCAAGGCCAAACAAGGGGTAGAAGGTCAGCATCATGCGCTTACGACCGAAGCGGTCAATGTAGGTCGATGCCAAAAAACCTGACAAGCCTGCTGAGAAGGTATAGGCCGACACCAAGAAGCCAAATTGGCCGGCCGAAATGCCAAACAACTGCGTCAGTTGAGGGCCCAGGGGCATCATGATCATGAAGTCCAGCACACTTGTAAATTGGATGCTGGCCAAAGTCATCAAGAGCCAGCGCTCACGTTGGGGCGTCAAATGTGTCGTCATCTATGGTGTTCCTGAACCTCTGACTCTATCATTGGCTCATGCATTTGGATGACTTAACCCGCAATGCCCCTTTCAGTGGGCACTCGCAACCCCGGCCGCAACATTCAACGCGAGGCTTGGTGCTCATGGGGGGTGGCGCACGCACGGCTTACCAGGCGGGGGCCTTGCAGGCTTTGGCGCAATTGTTGGCCACGCAGCGCCAGCACACCACTTCTGCATCGGACCTCACAGCCAGTTCGGCCACTGCGGACACTGCGGCGCCTTTTCCCTTTCAAGTTTTGGTAGGCACCTCTGCCGGCGCCCTGAATGCAACGTACCTGGCCAGCCGCGCAATGGACGGGCTCGACGCTTTGAAAGGCTTGGGCGAGTTTTGGCATGGCATGCATTCGCACTTGGTGTACCACCTGCCCGACACCCCTTTGGCCAAGTTCAGCCGATGGGCCACGGCCTTGGGCGTTTCCTTGTCGGTGAGGCGCCAAGGCGCGGCACTGGACAGCATGCCCTTGGTGGACACACTGCACCGCCGCATTGCGCTGAACAACATCGAAAAAGCCTTGGACAAGGGTCATTTGAAAGCCTTGGCTGTGACGGCCTCTAGCTACACCACCGGTGTGCACTGGACCTTTTGTCAAACCCATGCCGACATGGACCCGGTCAGTTGGAGTCGCCCCGGTCGCCGCGCTGAGCTGCAAGACATCACCATTGAGCACCTCATGGCGTCCAGTGCCATTCCCTTTTTGTTTCCGGCCACACCGCTCTGGGTCGATGGCAACATGGAGTATTTTGGCGATGGCTCCATGCGACAAAGTTCACCCTTGTCGCCCGCGGTGCACTTGGGCGCCAACAAAATTTTGGCCATTGGCGTTGGCCAACCGCAACGCGGCCACTGGGGTCTCGGCAGAGATGGCCACGCGCCCAGTCGGCAGCCCAGCCTTGGCAACATTGCGGGACACGCCATGGCCAGTGTCTTCAACGACACCTTGCTGGCCGATGTGGAGCAAGTGCAACGCGTGAACCAAAGCATCCAACAACTCAAACACCATTTGAGCGATCACCACAGTCCGGCATTGGCGCAGTCCTTGCCTTTTCACGAAGTGTCGGTGCTGGCCTTGCAACCCAGCGCCTCTTTGGATGAATTGGCGCAAGCGCATGTGCAAGAACTGCCGCGGCCGGTGCACCGTGTCTTAGAAGGACTGGGGGCCTTGAAAGGCTCGGGTGCCTCCCTCTCAAGTTACTTGCTGTTTGAGCCAGGCTTCTTGCGAGCCCTGATGGCCTTGGGCGCGCAAGATGTGATGCAGCGAAAAGAGGAGCTCTTGGCTTTTTTTGCCGACTAAAGCAAGACAAGGGTTTCAATGGTCACATTGCAGTGCCATAATCCGCCCATCATTATTTTGGAGTTTGCTCCGTGGAAAGCCACCCTAGTTGGTAGCTTTCGAATGAAATGGTCTCCTCGCTGCACACTGCGCCACATCAGCGCGCTGCAGCCACGCCAGTCGTTCGAAAGCTGCTTCACCCCCTTGCCGCCTTATCGAACACCTGGCCCCCCGTTTTTGGGGCTGAAGGAGATCTGCCATGCTCAACATTTTCACATTGGCCAACGGCCGTCTCGTCCAAGAAGAGATTGAATCTCTGGAAGAGTTGTCCAAGTTCCATCCGATTTGGGTGGACCTTGAGTCACCCACCGTTGAAGAGAAACGCTGGATCAAACAATACTACGGCCTGTCCATTCCAGAAGATGCGATGGACGAGGACATTGAAGAATCTGCGCGTTTTTACGAAGAAGACAACGGCGAGTTGCACATTCGCTCTGACTTTTTGATTGCCGACGAAGACGAGCCCCGCACGGTGCGTTGTGCGTTCATCTTGAACCAGCACAATGCCGACCTGCGCAGCCGCGGCGTTTTGTTTTCCATTCACGACGAAGACGTGCCGGTGTTCCGCTTGCTGCGTTTGCGCGCGCGCCGCGCCCCTGGCTTGTTGGAAGACGCCAAAGAAGTGTTGCTGAAGTTGTTTGACGCCGACGCCGAGTACTCTGCCGACACGCTTGAAAACATTTACGACAAATTGGAAATTGCCGGCAAGCTGGTGCTGTCGGGCGACGTGACAGACGCCATGGCCGGCGAAGTGCTGGGCGCCATTGCGCGTCAAGAAGATTTGAATGGCCGCATTCGCCGCAACGTCATGGACACCCGCCGCGCAGTGAGTTTCATGATGCGAAGCAAGATGCTGAATGCCGAGCAGTTTGAAGAAGCGCGCCAAATTTTGCGCGACATCGACTCGCTCGATTCGCACACCGAGTTCTTGTTTGAAAAGATCAACTTCTTGATGGACGCCACCGTGGGTTTCATCAACATCAACCAGAACAAGATCATCAAGATCTTCTCGGTGGCCAGCGTGGCTTTGCTGCCACCTACGCTCATTGCCAGTTTGTACGGCATGAACTTTCAGTACATGCCCGAGTTGTCACAGACTTGGGGCTACCCGTACGCGCTGTGTCTGATGGTGGCCAGTGCGGTGGTGCCGATGTGGTATTTCCGCAGGCGTGGCTGGTTGAAATAAAAAGCTTTGATGCGTTGCCATCGGCGGCGAATCAAGCTTTGGGAAACCGCTTTAAAAACTCAGACACAATGGCAGCACTGTAGCCGCTGGCCACGTTTTTCACAAACTGCGTGAAGTCGATGTGCGCATCGTCGTCTGCGCGATCTGACAGTGTGCGCACCACGGCCAAAGGAATGCCATAGGCATGACACACCTGCGCCAGTGCAGCGCCTTCCATCTCAACCGCCAAAGCATCTGAAATCGCTGATTGCAAGCGCTGACTCTCCGATGCGCTAGACACAAATTGATCGCCACTGATGATGAGACCCGCATGCACTTGTGCGTGCGGCAAGGCCTGTGCGGCGCTTTCAAGCAACCACTGCGTCATGCGTTGGTCGGCTTGAAATCGCGATCGGCCAAGCAAAGGCACTTCATAGGGCGGGAACAAAGGCGAGGCATCCATGTCGTGCTGAAGCAACTCAGTGCCCACCACCACATCGCCCACTTTGACCTGCGGCGCCAAACCGCCCGCAACCCCAGTGAACAAAATGCTGTGGACTTGGTATTTTTCAATCAGCACCGTGGCCGTGATGGCCGCAGCCACTTTGCCAATGCCTGACAAAACAGCCACCACCGCATGACCGCTTAGGTGGCCCAGCCAAAATTGACGCCCTGCAACGGTTTCGCAATGTGCATCCGGCATGAGCGCCAACACGGCCGACAACTCTTCCTGCATGGCCCCGATCAGGGCAATGCGCGGCGCCCCCTCACTAGGGCGCATCGCGCAACTCGCGTCGCAAAATTTTGCCCACCGCTGTTTTGGGCAATTCTGTTTTGAACGCAATCACTTTGGGTTGTTTGTAGCCGGTCATGTTGGCGCGGCAATACGCACGCACTTGGTCTTCCGTGAGGGTGGGGTCTTTTTTCACAATGACCAACTTCACGGCTTCACCCGTTTTTTCATCGGGCACGCCCACGGCAGCGCATTCGAGTACACCTGGGCACAAAGACACCGTTTCTTCGACATCGTTGGGGTACACGTTAAAGCCACTCACCAAAATCATGTCCTTCTTGCGGTCCACAATTTTGAAAAAGCCTTTGGCATCGCGAATGCCAATGTCGCCGGATTTGAAATAACCATCCGCCGTCATGCAACGCGCTGTTTCATCGGGGCGCTGCCAATAGCCGGCCATCACTTGCGGGCCCTTGATGGCAATTTCACCAGGCTGTCCTAATTCAGTCACTTCCCTGCCCTCATCGTCCAACAACTTCATGAAGGTGCTGGGCAAAGGGACGCCAATGGTGCCTGTGAACTGCGTACTGGTGGTGGGATTGCAACTGGCAGAAGGGCTGGTTTCCGACAAGCCATAACCTTCGCAAATGGGGCAACCCGTTTTCTCAAGCCACAAAGCGGCCACCGCGCTGGTCACAGCCATACCGCCCCCAACCGACACCTTCAAATTGGACCAATTCACTGTGCCAAAGTCAGGGTGGTTGGCCAAACCATTGAACAAGGTGTTGACCGCAGGAAAACTGTGGAAGGTGTGCTTTGACAACTCTTTCAACACCGCAGGCAAATCGCGGGGATTGGGAATCAAAATATTTTTGCCTCCGGTGCGAAGGCCCAGCATCATGTTCACAGTAAAAGCGAAGATGTGATACAGCGGCAAGGCGCACACCGACGTAGGTTGCTCGTTGGCAGGCACACGCTTCATGACTGGATCGTTCCAAGCCTCCGATTGCAACAAGTTGGCAATCACATTGCGATGCAACAGCACCGCGCCTTTGGACACACCGGTGGTGCCGCCGGTGTATTGCAAAACCGCGATGTCATCGCTCTTGACCTCCGGTTTGACAAACGTGGCGTGCTTGCCACGGCTAAGGGCTTGGTTGAATTTGACAGCGCCTGGCAAGTCAAAAACTGGCACCAAGTTCTTGACATTGCGAACCACAAAATTGACCAAGGCCCCTTTGGGAACGCTGAGCATGTCGCCCATGGCGCACAACACCACGTGTTTGACTTGCGTTTCAGCAATGCACTTTTGCAGCGTGATGGCAAAGTTTTCAATGATGACAATCGCTTTGGCGCCAGAGTCTTTGAGTTGGTGCTCAAGCTCGCGCGGGGTGTACAGCGGGTTCACATTCACCACCACCAAACCGGCTCGCAAGACAGCCGCCACGGCCACTGGGTATTGCGGCACGTTGGGCATCATGATGGCCACGCGATCGCCTTTTTCTAAACCCAAGGATTGAAAATAGGCGGCCAGCGCTTGGCTTTTAACATCGGTCTGCGCATAGCTGATGTCTTGCCCCATGTAACTGTAGGCGGTTCGGTTGGCGTACTTGGCAAAGCTGTCTGCCATCAAGCCCACCAAGGAATCGTACTGAGAGGCGTCTATGTCAGTTGGTACGCCCTCGGGGTAGCTGTCTAACCACACACGCGCTTGAGTCATCATTCGATCGCTTTCACCATGTCTTCCACCACTTTTTTGGCATCACCAAACACCATCATGGTTTTGTCCATGTAGAACAACTCGTTGTCGAGACCGGCATAACCGGCCGCCATCGAACGCTTGTTCACAATGATTGTTTTGGCTTTGTACGCTTCCAAAATGGGCATGCCATAAATGGGGCTGCCCTTGATGTGCGCCGCAGGGTTGACCACGTCGTTGGCACCCAAGATGATGGCCACATCGGCTTGGCCAAATTCGCCATTGATGTCTTCCATCTCAAACACTTGGTCGTAAGGCACTTCGGCTTCGGCCAGCAACACGTTCATGTGGCCGGGCATGCGACCGGCCACAGGGTGAATGGCGTACTTCACGGTAATGCCTTTTTCGGTCAGCTTGGCAGCCAACTCTTTGACGGCATGCTGGGCACGCGCCACGGCCAAACCATATCCCGGCACAATGACCACGGTTTCGGCATTGCCCAGCACAAAGGCGGCATCGTCTGCGCTGCCACTCTTCACAGGACGCTGCTCTTGTGCGCCACCGGTGGCAGTAGCAGCCTCACCGCCAAAGCCGCCCAAGATCACATTGAAGAACGAACGGTTCATGGCCTTGCACATGATGTAGGACAAGATGGCACCCGAGGAGCCCACTAAGGAACCCGCAATGATCAACATGCTGTTGTTCAAGCTGAAGCCAATGCCCGCTGCGGCCCAGCCGGAATAACTGTTCAGCATGGACACCACCACAGGCATGTCGGCGCCGCCAATGGGAATGATGATGAGCACACCCATGACAAAGGCCAGGGCCAACATGGCAAAGAAGGCCGTCCAGCTTTCAGTGAACATGAAGACCAAGCCCAGGCTCACCGTGGCCAAGCCCAAGATCAAGTTCAATTTGTGTTGCCCGGCAAACTGCACAGGCGCGCCTTGGAACAAACGGAATTTGTATTTGCCAGACAACTTGCCAAACGCAATGACCGAGCCACTGAAGGTGACGGCACCAATGGCCGCGCCCAAGAACAACTCCAAACGGTTGCCCGCTGGAATAGGTGGCACGGTGCCGTCAGCCGCTTTGCGCACAATGTTGAACGCATAAGGTTCGGCCACCGCTGCAATGGCGATGAACACGGCGGCCAGACCAATCATGCTGTGCATGAAGGCCACCAGTTCTGGCATTTTGGTCATCTCCACTTTTTGGGCCATGTAAGCGCCCAAACCGCCGCCGACCACCAAGCCCGCAAAGACCCAGGTCATGCCCAAGGCTTGACCACCCGACAACTCCACAATGAGTGCTGCAGTGGTGAGTGCCGCAATGGCCATGCCGGTCATGCCAAAAACATTGCCACGAATCGATGTGGTGGGATGCGACAAGCCCTTCAAGGCTTGAATAAAGCAAATGCTGGCGATCAAATATAAAAAGGTGACGAGGTTCATGCTCATGCTTTGTCTCCCTCAGTGGCAACCGCTTTTTTCTCTTTCTTCTTGAACATCTCCAGCATGCGCCGCGTGACCAAGAAGCCGCCAAACACATTGACGGCAGCCAGCGCAACGGCCAACACGCCCATGGTTTTGCCCAAATTGGTTTCAGTCAGGGCGGCGGCCAACATGGCGCCCACAATGACGATGGCCGAAATGGCGTTGGTCACCGCCATCAAGGGCGTGTGAAGCGCAGGTGTGACGGTCCATACCACGTGGTAACCCACGTAAATGGCCAATACAAAAATAATCAAATTGAGAAGGGTGGGTGACACTGCTTCCATGGAAATCTCCGAGTTCTGATTGAATGGGGTTGGAAGTGAAGGACTTATTTGCGCTTGACGTCGCCGCCCTGCGTCATCAAACAAGCAGCCACGATGTCGTCTTCCATGTCGACTTTGAATTCACCTTCTTTGGTGAACACCAGTTTCAAGAAATCAAGCACGTTGCGCGCATAGAGTGCGGATGCATCTGCGGCCACCAAGGCTGGCAGGTTGGTTTCACCCACCAAAGTCACACCATGCTTGACCACGGTTTGGCCAGCTTCAGTGAGCACGCAATTGCCGCCCACACCGTCGGCTGCTTTGCCTGCCGCAATGTCGACAATGACCGAGCCGGGCTTCATGCTTTTGACCATGTCTTCCGTGACCAGAACGGGCGCCGCACGGCCTGGAATGAGGGCGGTGGAAATGACCACATCGGCCATGGCCACGCGCTTGGCCACTTCGACCTTTTGGCGCTCAAGCCAGCTAGGTGGCATAGGGCGGGCATACCCCCCCACGCCTTCAGCCGCTTCTTTTTCTTCAGCGGTTTCGTAAGGCACATCGATGAACTTGCCCCCCAAAGACTCCACCTGCTCTTTGACGCTTGGGCGCACATCGGATGCTTCGATCACAGCACCCAAACGCTTGGCCGTGGCAATGGCCTGCAAGCCGGCCACGCCCACACCCAAAATAACCACACGGGCCGCTTTGACGGTTCCGGCAGCGGTCATCAGCATGGGGAAGAAACGTTGGTATTTGTCGGCGGCCACCATGACCGCCTTGTAACCCGCAATGTTGGCCTGCGACGACAACACGTCCATGCTTTGTGCGCGGGTGGTACGAGGCGCTGCTTCCAAGGCGAAACTGGTAAGGCCAGCCGACGCCATGCGCGACAGGCCCTCTGCATCGAAAGGATTGAGCATGCCCACCAAAGCAGCGCCAGACTTCATGCGCGAAAGCTCGTCGGAGGTTGGCGCCGTGACTTTGAGCACCATGTCGCAACCTAAGGCACCCGCAGCATCGGTGATCTCTGCACCAACGGCCTCATAGGCCGCATCAGTGACGCTGGCAGCAACACCTGCGCCGGACTGAATGTGCAATGAGTGCCCCTGAGCCTTGAGTTTTTTGGCTGTTTCGGGGGTAACGGCGACACGAGTTTCGCCAGGTCGGATTTCGGCAGGCACGCCAATGCGCATAGATGTCTCCTGAAAGCTTACAAACCTTATTAGTTTCTGTATTGTGCTTTATAAAGCCTCAAAAGCCAGCATTGCACGCGTTAAATCCACCCACGAGGCCACTGAATGCATGGCCAGCCCCTAGCGTCTCAGGGCTGGGTGCTGACTTTGATGCCTGCGGCCACTTGGTCCAGCCTAGCCTGCTCGGCCAGCACTTTGGAAACGTAGTCGGTTTCGCCCTGGATGTTGTCGCCGCCCAAGTAAAACAAAAGGCCTTGCTCTACCGAGCCGCCTTTGAGGCGGATGTACTCTTGCAAAACGGAAACACCCACACGCATGTTGGTCAAAGGGTCAAAGGCGGCCAATTTGCCACCGTACTTTTGATATTTCTGGGCGTGGATGTCGGTCATGACTTGCATCAGACCTTGGGCGCCTGCTTGACTTTGCACATACGGATGGAAGCTCGATTCAATGGCCATCACCGCCAAAATCAAGTGAGGCTTCAAGCGCGAGGTTTCAGACAAGGCATAGGCTTCGGCCACCAAGGCCGCGAGAGGCTCGGGCGCCACCTTGTATTTCTTGGCCAACCAGGCCGCCACTGCGGCTTGGCGGCTGGGAATGTCTTTCAGGTCGGTCGCTGTTGCGCGATCTGCCGTGTTTTGGGGCTCCCACCACAAACTCAGTTGGCGCTCACGCAACACCGCATAAACCGAAGTTTCGGCCTCGCTCAACAAGTCAGGGCGAAATGCAGCCAGCCCCAGACCCAACACCAGCGCCAAGCCCAACATGGCCAAGCCGCTGTGGGTCAAGGTCAACACGCCACGACCCACGTCTCGCACAAAGGTGCTGGTGGCCACTCGCAATTTCTGCAGGGCAGTAGGGCTAGACGGCAAATTCATGATGCGCCCAAGTATAGATATTTAATCTGATGGGGATTGATCAAGAGATAATTGGGCCCATGAAGCATCACCGTATCGTTGTGGGTTTGTCTGGGGGCGTCGACTCGGCTGTCACGGCCCATTTGTTGAAAAAGCAAGGCCATGAAGTGGTCGGCATTTTCATGAAAAACTGGGAAGACGATGACGACAGCGAATTCTGCTCTTCCAACATCGACTTTGTCGATGCCGCGGCGGTGGCCGATGTGGTGGGCATTGAGATTGAACACGTCAACTTTGCCGCCGACTACAAAGACCGCGTGTTTGCAGATTTTTTGCGCGAGTACCAAGCGGGCCGCACGCCCAACCCCGACATCCTTTGCAATGCCGAGATCAAATTCAAATCTTTTCTAGACCACGCGATGCAAGTGGGCGCCGAAAAAATTGCCACGGGTCACTACGCCCGCGTGCGTTTGAATGAGGCCACTGGCTTGCACGAATTGCTCAAAGGCTTGGACAACAGCAAAGACCAAAGCTACTTTTTGCACCGCCTGAACCAAGCGCAATTGTCCAAAACTTTGTTCCCTGTGGGTGAGTTGCTGAAAACGCAAGTGCGTCAAATTGCAGAAGAAATTGGCTTGCCCAATGCCAAGAAAAAAGACTCCACCGGCATTTGCTTCATTGGCGAACGTCCTTTCCGCGATTTCTTGAACCGCTACATCTCCAAAGAGCCAGGGCCCATCAAAGATCCCACAGGCCGCACCATTGGCAAGCATGTGGGCTTGAGTTTTTACACCCTGGGCCAACGCCAAGGTTTGGGCATTGGGGGCATCAAGGAAAAAGGTGCCCAGCGCGGGGGCGGCGAACACACACCGTGGTTTGTGGCGCGCAAAGACATGGCCAAAAACATTTTGTGGGTGGTACAAGGGCATGAGCATCCTTGGTTGTTGTCGCCGCAGCTTGATGCGGCCGATGCCAGCTGGTGCTCTGGCATGGCGCCAGTTGCAGGACGCTACGCAGCCAAAACACGCTACCGCCAAGCCGATGCGGCTTGTACACTCACGTCGTCCCAAGTGGACGAGTTTTCACTGGCCTTTGATGCGCATCAGTGGGCTGTCACACCCGGGCAAAGTGCGGTGCTGTATGACGGTGAAGTGTGTTTGGGCGGTGGCGTGATCAACACGGCCACCACCCTGGCGTAAGTGGGTTCAGTCGCTGCCCAGCGCCAACTTGCTAGGCTGTCTTTTTTCAACAGAAAATCGCAGCAGTGCGGCTGTTCTGAAAATGCCGTGGGCAAATTTCCCATAGGGCAAGGTTAAGAACAGCGCCATCACCATGCCCAAGTGCAGGGCCAACAAGGCGGGCATGGCCACGGTGTCTCTGGACAGCATGAGGGCCAAGCCCGTCACGCTGATGAAGAACAACAAAGCGATGAAACCACGGTCCATGGGGCGCTGCTGAACATCGCCGTGCTGGGGATCACGTGCCAGGTTGAGTCGCCACAAACCCAAAGTGCCCAAGGCCAAAGAGATGCCACCCACCGTGCCCAAAATTTTAGGCAAGCTGGTGAAGTTGTAAGGCGCAGACCAACCGAACGCATAGTGATAAACCGTTGCCACGCTGGTGGCCGCAAAGCACAACATGAAACCGTAAAACGTGAGATGGTGCGTACGCTTTCGTGCCAAGGTGAAGGCATCGTCTTCGTTGTTGCAGCCATCACCGTGGCCACCGCCCAAGTACTTCAAACGCAAGGCATCGTGCGTGGCCTCTGCTGCAGCGGGTGTGCTCAAAGGCGCGCCACTGGTTGCGGGCGTGACATCACGCCAGAACTTTCGAACGCCCATGCTCAAAGCCAACACAGCCCACAAGAAAACAGGCGCAAACAAGCTCACCATGAAGTTGTGCGGAAAGATGGCGTAAAAGCCTTGTGGCCCCACCTGCGCAGGGTTGCCCCACAAGCTGCCATTGCTTTGCAGCGCCAACAACATGAACAAAGTCAGGCTGGCGGCCAACGCCAAAGAAAGTGTCAAGCCATTGCGCTGGTAGAGTTTGCCCAACGCAGGTGGCCACGCGTAATCGGCGTAAGTTTGCCCCCGCACAGTGGCCATGGCCTTAGGGACATTGATGGCAAATTCGTGCGGCGGTGCATACTGGCAAGCATGCAAACAAGCACCGCAGTTGTGGCACAAGTTGGCCAAGTAATGGATGTCGGCTTTGCCAAATTCCAAGCGCCGCGTCATGGCGGGAAACACCGCACAGAAGCCTTCGCAATAGCGGCAGCCATTGCAAATTTGAAGTTGGCGTGCAACTTCTTTTTCTGAACCGGATAAAAGGATGTCACCCCGCGCCAAGGCTTGGGCTTCTTGAGTGAGTTGCTGAAGTGTTTGCATGCTTGTTCTCTTTAGGCAGGCCTGTGTGTGTTGCGGTCGGCCGTGCCTTGCATGACTTGCTGCGCCAAAGTGGGCACTGAGGCAGGGGTGCCCAAAGCGGCACGTGCCGCCTGCTCACCCGAAATTCGGCCAAAGGCTGTGCCAATGGTCATGCCCACACCAGCGGTGTAGCCCTTGCCCAAAACATTGCCTGCCATCATTTCGCCCGACACAAACAAGTTGGGGCTGGCTTGGTTTTGAAACCTGACAGCGGTGGTTTCGTCGGTTTTCAAACCGAGGTATGTGAAGGTGATCCCGGGCTTCACGGGGTAGGCGTAAAAGGGCGCCGTGTTCAGTGGCAGTGCCCAGTGCGTTTTAGCAGGCGTCACGCCTTCGGTGTGGCAATCGTCCAGCACCGTGTGATCGAAATGGCCCGGCACACAAGCTTGGTTATAGGCATTGAGAGTGGCCATGAAGGTGTCCACGTTCAATCCCAACTTTTGCGCCAACTCGGGCAGCGTTTGTGCCACAGTCCCCTCAAACACGGGCGGCATGAAGCGGCCTACGGCTTTGGCATCCGTGATGGAGTAACCAATTTGACCGGGTTGCTGCGCCACCAAGCGGCCCCAAATGGCATAACGCTTGGGCCAAAAATCTTCGCCTTCGTCGTAGAAGCGTTCGGCATTTTTGTTGACCACCACGCCCAAGGAAACGCAATCAATGCGGGTACAAATGCCGCCGTCGTACAAAGGCGCACGCGCATCAATGGCCACCATGTGGGCTTGTGTGGGATCGCCAATTTGGTCAGCGCCTTTGTCAAGCAAATGCTTAAGCAAGGTGCCTTGGTTGAATTTGGTGCCGCGAATGAGGAAGTTGTCTGCCGGATATTCGCCTTGCGCGTTTTGACCCCATGCCTCTTTCAGCCAAGGAATGTTGGATTCAAAACCACCCGCTGCCATGACACACGCTTTGGCGGTGATGCGCTCGGTGCGCAAGACCTCGCCTTGTGGCGACTTGTGCATCACCAACGCGGCTTTGAAAACACCGTTTTCCAACTCGAGTTCGTTGACTTCGGCGTTGTAGTGAATTTGAATGCCCAGTTTTTCGGCGCTGCGGTAATACGCATTGATCAGCGCTTTGCCGCCGCCCATGAAAAACGCATTGGTGCGTGCCGTGTGCAAAGCACCTGACAAAGAAGGCTGGAAACGCACACCATGTTTGACCATCCAAGGACGGCAATGGTGAGAATGGCGAATGGCCAAGCGGGCCAAATGCTCGTCAGTCAATCCGCCTGTGACTTTCAGCAGATCTTGCCAAAATTCTTCTTCGGGATAAGCCTCAATCAGAACATCTTGAGGGGCGTCATGCATGCAACGCAGATTGCGTGTGTGCATCGAGTTGCCACCGCGCCATTCACGCGGCGCAGACTCGAGCACCATGACACTGGCACCTGCTTCTCGGGCCATGAGGGCCGCACTCAAGGCAGCGTTACCGCCGCCAATGACCAAAACATCAAGGCTCATCCCATGAACTCCGGTTGTTAGAACTGGTAACGACGCAAGCCACCGTCAACAGGAATCACAGCGCCCGTGATGTAGCTGGCCAAAGGCGATGACAAGAAGGTGACCAGGTTGGCCATGTCTTCGGGTTCGCCATAACGGCCCATGGGAATTTCGTTTTCGCACTGCCACTGACGGTATTCAGGTGTGTAGTTGCGGAAAATTTGCTCAGAGTGAATGCGGCCTGGCGGAATGCAGTTTACGGTGATGCCATGTGGGCCCACCATGCGGGACAAACCTTTGGCCCAGCTGTGAATGCCAGCCTTGGCACAGAAGGCACCGTTCACGTGATCGGGTTCGCTCTTGCCCGTGATGTTGATGATGCGGCCCCATTTGCGGGCGATCATTTGGTCAACCAAGGCATCGGCCACTTGGCGGGGGCGATGAAAATTCAAGGTGATGGCTTCTTGCCAAGCTTCTTCGCTCACGTGCAAATCTTTGAAACTGCGTGAGCCGCCTGCGTTGTTGACCAAAATGTCCACATGGCCCAAGCCTTGAATGGCAGCCGCCGTGAGTTTGGCGGCGGCATCTTCTGGGTAGAGGTCGGATTCAATGATGACAGGGCGGTGGCCGCCTGCGGCCACAATTTCGTCGGCCACTTCTTGCAACTTGTCGGCACGGCGCGCAGAAATCGCCAATTTGACGCCCTCGGCCGCCAATGCCTTGGCAATGCCTCGGCCAATGCCCACGCTAGCGCCCGTTACCAATGCCGTTTTGTCTTTGAGTTGCAAGTCCATGATGTGCCTTTCCGTTGAATGTCATGTCGATGAACAGCACTGTAACGCTGGCAGGTGGGGTTTGAACGCCCCAAGATGGATCGGGGTATCAAAAAAAGTGATACCCCTAAAATGGACCGACCGCCCTCAGGATTTGACGCGCGCACCCGTCCAAATACCTTGCGACACCAATTGCTGGGCGCAATCACGCAGAACCACGCGCGCAGCCAATGCCACAGGGGACAGCTCATCCTCCGACAAACTGCACAGCACATTGATGCGTTGCACATTGGCGTCCGAAATCCGGGCAATGTGAAACCGTTCGGCCGCATCTGGAAACCTGGCCACAGCAGCCCAGGGCTGCAAAGTCGCGCCCAATCCTGCGTCTACCGCCTCCATCAACAAGGCCAAAGAGTCAATTTCCAAAACCACATCAGGCACCACTTTGGCTCTGGCAAATGCAGCGTCCAGCGTGCTGCGCAAACCATGCGGGCCTGTCGGCAAAATCAAAGACTCTTGCTTCAATTGGCTCAATTGAAGGGTGTCAGCCATCTTGGCGCGTGTGTTTTTCTTGGCGCTGATGAAAAACAAGTCTTCTTCCAACAACGGCATCACGTGCCAACGTTTGGACGTTTGAAGATGGGCACTGGGTAAGACATAAGAATCGAACAGCACCGCCAAATCCAATTGACGCGCATTCAGCATGCCCGTCAAATGGCCAGACAGGCTTTCGACCAAATGCAAGCGGACATCGGGATATCGCGCTTTGAGTGCCCGCATCAAAGGCATGCCCAAAACCGCAGCGGTGGTGGGCGGCATACCCACACTGACCGTGCCAGACAAACGCGACTCTTGCGCCGCGCGCACCGCTTGCGCAGCATGCCTAAGCGTGAGTTGCGCTTCACGGAAGAATGCAACGCCCGCTTCAGTGGGCGTCACGCCTTGGGTTGAGCGCTGAAGGAGCCGCGTCGACAACTCGCTTTCAAGCTTGGTGATTTGCTGGCTTAGGGCGGATTGAACGACGTTGAGATCTAGTGCAGCACGACTGATGCTGCCCAACTCGACCACCCGGACAAACGCACGCAACTGACGAAGTTCCATGGTTCGTCCTAGCCCTGCAACTTATTCAACACATCAACTGACATCATGGCCGCATTGTGCCAGTGATGTGCGCCTGCTTGTGATTTAGCTTTGAACGCTGCAAGGCGCGGCGTCAGGCACGCCCATCTTGCGCAAGATCCAGCCCATGGGGCATGCATTGGTCAAGCCAAATTGAAACAAGTTGGCACCTACAAATGCAGTGAATGCCAAGGCCCATGAACTGACAAACAAGGGGCTGCCCTCAATACCCAAAGACAAAGAAATCAAAATAAATAATCCAGCAATGACGCGGATGTAACGTTCAACAGTCATACAGACTCCTTAGGTTTAAACAAAGAAAAATAGAGCACAGGAATGACCACCAGCGTCAGCAAGGTGGACACCAAAATGCCAAAGATGAGGGACACGGCCAAGCCATTGAAGATGGGGTCATCCAAAATGAAGAACGCACCAATCATGGCGGCCAAGCCAGTGAGCACAATGGGCTGGGCGCGCACAGCGGCCGATTGAATGACCGCTTCTTTGAAGTCCATGCCTTGCGCCACTTGCAACTCAATGAAGTCCACCAGCAAGATGGAGTTGCGCACAATGATGCCGGCCAAAGCAATCATGCCAATCATGCTGGTGGCCGTGAACTGTGCGTTCAACAAAGCGTGGCCAGGCATCACCCCAATCATGGTGAGTGGAATGGGCGCCATGATCACCAAGGGTGTGAGATAACTTTTAAACTGGGCCACCACCAAAAGGTAAATCAAGATCAGGCCCACGCCATACGCCGCACCCATGTCACGGAATGTTTCGTATGTGATTTGCGACTCACCGTCCCACTTGATGGCGTACTCGCGGTAAGTGTCGCTAGGCTGTTGGATCCAGTACTCACCCAAGATGCCTTGGCCTGGCAACGCCGCGTCTTTGAGGTGAGAACGAATGCCAAACAAACCATACAAAGGCGAGTCTTGTGAGCCCGCCATGTCACCCATGACATAACTCACGGACTGCAAGTCTTTGGTGAACAGCGGCTTTTGAATCACGCCCGTTTTCACTTCGACCAATTCAGACAATGGCACCAGCTGGCCATTGGCGGCACGCATGGGCAAGGCCAACACGTCTTTCAAACCTACTTGCGATTGAATGGGCAATTGCAAACGGACGGGCACCGGCATTTTGCTGATGCCATCGTGCAGGTACGTGGCGTCCACGCCTTGCAGTGCGCCTTGTACCGTTTGCGCAATGGCACTGACCGAAATGCCCAGGGTTTCGGCGCGTTGTCGGCGCACTTGCAGCCATTGCCTGGGGGCATCGGCCTTGAGTGAGGTGTCCACACCCACGATGCCAGGCGTTTGCGCAAAAGCTTTGGCCACATTGGCCGCTAAGGCTTGACGGCCGGCTTCATCGGGACCGTAGATTTCAGCGACGAGCGGACTGAGCACGGGAGGGCCAGGCGGCACTTCTACGACTTTGATGTTGGCGTTGTGCGCAGCCGCAATTTTCTCCAAGCCAGGCCGCAAGCGCTGCGCAATGGCATGGCTCTTTTCTGAGCGTTGGTGTTTGTCGACCAAATTGACTTGCAAGTCACCTTGCTCGGCATCAGCGCGCAAATAGTATTGGCGTACCAAACCATTGAAGGTGATGGGGCTGGCGGTGCCCGCATAAGTTTGCACATCCAACACTTCTTTTTGTTGGGCCAAATAAGTGCCCATGTCTTGCAATGCCGCGGCGGTATTTTCCAAAGGCGTGCCAGCGGGCATGTCGACCACCACTTGAAACTCGCTCTTGTTGTCAAAGGGCAGCATCTTCATGATCACCCACTGCATGCCGGCCAAACCCACCGACAAAAACATGGCCAGCACAATGCCGCCCAAAAGTTTCCAGCGTTGACGGCTGCTGTTCAAGAAGGGGCGCAGGATGCGACCAAACAATGCTGGCAAGCGCGCAGCAAAACCTGTGGCAGGGGCATGCGAAGTTGCGTGTGTTGCGTGTGTTGCGTCATGGTCGTGACGGCCATGGTGCGACTTCATCCACTTCAATGCCAACCATGGGGTGACCGTGAAGGCAATCAACAAAGACAAAGCCATGCCCAAGCTGGCGTTGATGGGAATGGGGCTCATGTAGGGACCCATGAGGCCCGACACAAAAGCCATGGGCAACAAGGCGGCGATCACAGTGAGCGTGGCCAAGATGGTAGGGCCACCCACTTCGTCCACCGCCGATGGAATGATGTCTTTCAATGACTTGTTGGGGTACAACTGCTGATGACGATGGATGTTTTCCACCACCACAATGGCATCGTCGACCAAAATGCCGATGGAGAAAATCAAGGCGAACAAGCTGACGCGGTTCAATGTGAAGCCCCATGCCCAGCTGGCAAACAAAGTGGCGGTCAAAGTCAAAATGACTGCGCCGCCCACAATGATGGCTTCGCGTTTGCCCAGTGCCAATCCCACCAACAAAATCACAGAGGCTGTGGCAAAGGCCAACTTCTGAATCAGCTTGTTGGCTTTTTCTGCGGCGGTTTCGCCGTAGTCACGGGTGATGGTGGCTTCAATGCCTTGTGGCAAAACGGTGTTGCGCATTTGCTCAACACGTGCACGAGCAGCACGCGCCACATCGACCGCATTTTCACCTGGCTTCTTGGTCACCGTCATCGTGACAGCGGGGTACATCTGGCCCTTCAAATCGGCATGGGCAGCGCCCGGCATGTAGCTCACAAATTGCTGGGCTTGTTGTGCACCCTCTTCAATTTGCGCCACTTCTTTCAAATAGATGGGTTTGCCTGCGTGCACACCCACCACCACGTCGGCAACGTCTTGGGCCGATTCAAAAAAGTAACCCGTTTCAATGTTGATGCGTTGGCCTGCTGATTGATCGGGGTTCATCACATAGCCCGATGGCGCGCCCACGTTGGCACCCGCCAAGGCGCTTTGCACACTGCGCATGTCCAAACCTCGCTCACGCATGCGTGTCGGGTTCAAGTTCACTTGAACGGCTCGGCCTGGACCGCCGATGGTTTGCACTTCGCGTGTGCCCTTGACCTGCTTCAAATCCATTTCCAAACTGCGAGCCACACGCTCAAGCTCTAAAGCTGACGGTGCATCTTTGCCCCACAGAGTGACCGCCAACACCGGAACATCGTCGATGCCTTTGGGTTTGACGATGGGTGCCAATGTGCCCAGATCGCGCGGCAACCAGTTTTGATTGGCATTGAGCACGTCATACAAACGCACCAAAGCGTCTGTGCGTGGCACGCCTACTTTGAACTGCACCGTGAGGACCGCCATGCCCGGTCGAGACACAGAATACGTGTGCTCAATGCCGGCAATTTGTCCGAGCACTTGCTCTGCAGGACGGGCCACTTTGCTTTGCACGTCTTCGCTGCTGGCACCGGGGAACGGAATCAGCACATTGGCCATGGTCACGTTGATTTGCGGCTCTTCTTCACGCGGCGTGACCATCACGGCAAACAAACCCATCAGCAAGGCCACGATGGCCAACAAAGGCGTGAGTGCGTTGTTTTGAAACTTGGCGGCCAGCTGACCGGCAAAGCCAAACTTGCTGGGGTCTGGCTGCTGATGCGCTTGTTTATCGTGCGACATGTGCGCCTTTCATGCCTGCTTGCACGGCATCCACGGCAACCAGTTCACCCGCCTTCAGGCCGGCCCAAATCTCCACCCCTGCGCTGCCGTGGTCTGCACCCAAGCGCACCAATTTCATGGCAAAACCGTTTTCTTGCGCCACATACACCGCTGTCATTTCGCCTCTGCGCAAAATGGCAGTGCCAGGGACCAAGCCCTTGGCTTGCGATGTACCCGCCGTCCGCACACGAACTTGTTGGCCAGGCGCCGCATTCAGGGCCGCACCTGCGCGCGGCAAATCCAATTTGATCCCGATGGTTTGACTGATGCCGTCGGCATTGGGCATGATCTGGATCGAAACTGGCTTGATGGTCTCAGCACCCAGTTGAATTTGAATGTCTTGCAACTTGGGCAAGGTGTTCTTCTCTGAAGCGGGCCATTGCATGACCACACGCAGGGGCTGCGGCGCATACACCGTCAGCAAGGGCTTGCCTGGCAGGGCCAAGTCGCCCGCTTGGGCCGATGTCTCTAACACCCACGCGTCATAGGGCGCTGTGATTTTTGAAAATGATTGTGTGACTTTGGCTTGCTGTGTGGCGGCCACTGCGCTGTCTCGCCCTGCTTGTGCCGCTTTGTATTGCGCTTCGGCCAAATCCAATGCGGCAGCGCTCACAAATCCCTGAGTTTTCAGATCTTGGGTGCGCTTCAAGGCAATTTGCAGCTGCCTCAGTTCAGCATCGCTTTGCTGCAATTGCGCCTGGCTTCTGAGCACGCCTGTTTGTGTTTCGCGATCGTCGAGGGTGGCCAAGACTTGGCCCGCCTTGACACGGTCTCCCGCCTTCACATTCAAACTGAGCACACGCCCTGCAATTTGTGAAGACAAGGTACTTTGCATCACGGCTTCCACCACGCCGTCGATGTCGTTGAAATTGGCAACTGATTTTTGACCCGCGGCGACGACTTTGACAGCCGGTCCAGTCTGCGCACTTTGCGCATGCGTCTGCACTGGGCCAAGGAGCAAGCCAACGGCCAACCATGCACTTGTCAGGGCAGAAGGGATTTCAAATCTTTTTTTCATGTCGTCTCCAACGAAAGTGGCATCTTACCATATACCCCACGGGGTATACAAATGCTGACAAAAAAGCCTGCTACGAGAACAGGCTTTAGGGTTGTTTTGGGCTGCGAAGGCGGCTTAGAACGGGATGTCGTCGTCCATGTCGTCGAATCCGCTGGCAGGTCTGGCGGCAGGCGCTGGGCGGCTGGCAGGTGCTGCGCTGGCCGCAGGACGGGCTGCCGGTGCGGGACGGCGGGCGGGAGCGCCACCGTCTTCGTCGCCACCGCTGGGGCCGCCCATGCCTTCACGGCCGCCGAGCAATTGCATTTCGGTGGCAATGATGTCGACCGTGTTTTTCTCGACACCGGCTTGGTCGGTGTATTTGCCGTACTTCAGACGGCCTTCCACGTAAATGGGGCGGCCTTTTTTGACGTATTCGCCAGCAATTTCGGCCAGGCGATCGTAGAAAGTGACGCGGTGCCACTGGGTGTCTTCCACGGTTTCGCCAGACGTGCGGTCTTTGCGGCGGCTGGTAGTGGCAATGCTGACATTGGCCACCGCCTGGCCTGAGGGCAGGTAGCGAATTTCGGGGTCACGGCCGCAGTTGCCGATCAGAATTACTTTGTTGACTGAAGCCATCTTATTTCCTTGAAATCTCTTGAGGTGTACAGGTGCAATTATGCTTGTTAGCGGGCTGGCGCTTCAATGGGGTCCATGAACCATGCAAGCAAAAGCCAGACCAGGGTGGCAAGGCCACACACAACGAATAAAACCTGCGCGCCCCCTGCTTTCATGAGGGCGCCGCCTGCTGCACCCCCTACAAAAAAGCCCAAGGACTGCAAGGTGTTGTAAAAACCCATGGCCGTGCCACGTGCATGGGGCGGGGCAGCCCGCGAAGCAATGCTGGGTTGGCAAGCTTCCAAAATATTGGAGCCACAGAAAAACACAAACAAGATGGCCGCCAGACACCACAGGTCTGGCTTGCCGCTGGCCACCAAAGCCAAGCTGAACATGACCAAGGCAATGACCGTGGTTGATCCCAAAAATACCGCTCGCAAATAGCCTTTTCGCTCCATAGGGAAAAGGGTTTTGCCCATGACCAAAAATCCGAGCGACACGGCTGGCAAGTAGACCCACCAGTGGTGCTCTTTGGACAAACCAGCGTCCACCAGCATTTGCGGCACCGCCACCCACATGGCGAGCATCACGGCATGCAGGACAAACACACCCAAATTGTTGCGAAGTGACGGAATGTGCGTCAGCACTTCTTTCAGGCTGCCTTTGGGCGCTGCAATTTGCTGCACAGGCTCTGTTGGCACCCACCACATCACCACGGCCACGCCGCCTAGCGCCAAAACGCCCGTCAAGATAAACAAACCCGACAAGCCGGCCACTGAGTTCAGCGCTGGCGCCAAAATCAAAGACAGCGCAAACATCAAGCCAATGCTGGCACCGACCAAAGCCATGGCCTTGGTTCTGACCGCTTCCCGTGTTTGGTCTGCCAACAAGGCCGTCACCACTGCAGAAACGGCGCCCGCGCCCTGCAGTGAACGGCCCACAATCAAGCCTGACAAAGAGTCGGCAGCGGCAGCCACGAAACTGCCTGCCGCATAGATCAGTAGACCAAAAATAATGACTTTTTTGCGCCCCAGCTTGTCGGAAGCCGAACCAAACACCAGTTGCAACGCCCCCTGGGTTAAACCATAAATGCCCATGGCCAAGCCCACCAAACCGGCATCGGTACCACCCGGATATTTGGCTGCCTCAATGGCAAACACGGGCAAAACCAAAAACAAGCCCAACATCCGCAAAGCGTAAATAGAGGCCAGCGAAAAGCTGGAGCGCTTCTCCAGAGAGGTCATGAGCGAATCAGCACCACTGGGTGAAAGCGGTGCCATCGAATTGGATACGGGGGAAGGGGTGGCGTGCATAAGGGTTATTCTGAGCCCCGATTGTCCCCGATTCACAGGGCTTTCCCCGTCAGACTTGATTCCTTGACTAAATCAATCAAGTTGTTGGGTTGGGGCAGCAACGACAAATCGTTTTTGACGTTAATATTCGTCCGGAAAAAAATTTTTGCAACTTCACTGGAGATTTTATGAAACAAACCAATCGCCGCGTTTTCATGATGCAAGTCGCCTTGGGCGGTACTGCCTTGGCCACAACACAAGCCATGGCCCAAGCCCTGGTGAACGAGAAAGACCCACAAGCTGCTGCATTGGCTTACGCCGCTGACGCCACCAAAGTCAAGAACGCCAAATACGCTGCAGGTCAAAAGTGCGCCAATTGCGCCTTGTTCCAAGGCAAAGCTAGCGATGCCGCTGGTGGCTGCCCTCTGTTTGCTGGCAAACAAGTGGCTGGCGCCGGTTGGTGCTCCGCTTACGCCAAGAAGGCCTAATCACTCACTGGGCATTTTTTGCCCCATGTCACCGCCAGTGGGGGTGGCCGCCAAAAGCCAGCGAAAGCTGGCTTTTTTCATGGCACACGCTTTCCTGCGGCCAAGCGATGACCCGGCAGCCAAGACAGGAACGACTGAACTGGCGATAATCGAGGGTTTTGTCTGGCACCCTGATTTTGAACGCTCCCAACGCCCCCGCAAGTTTGACCGCTTTGGCCGCAGCCAGAGAAAAGGTTCGTCTATTGGAAGTCGAATTGGCGGCCGCACGGCTTGAAGCCGCGCAGTCTTCAGGTGGGCGTGACGGTGAGCTTGAGCGTGTTGATAAGCTTGAGCGTGTTGATAAGCTTGAGCGTGTTGATAAGCTTGCGCGTGACGCTGATGCACATCAGCGTGACACCGAAGGCGCCTACTTGGCCAGCGCCCTGCGCCAAACGCACATCAGCGTGCGCGGCGCCCGCACCCACAACCTCAAAAACATCGACCTCGACATTCCGCGCAACCAGCTGGTGGTCATCACGGGCCTCAGCGGCTCCGGCAAATCCAGCTTGGCCTTTGACACCTTGTATGCCGAAGGTCAGCGCCGATATGTCGAAAGCTTGTCGGCCTATGCACGCCAGTTTTTGCAACTGATGGACAAACCTGATGTCGATTTGATTGAAGGCCTGTCGCCCGCCATCTCCATCGAACAAAAAGCCACCAGCCACAACCCGCGCTCCACAGTGGGCACGGTCACCGAGATTCACGACTACCTGCGCTTGTTGTTTGCGCGTGCAGGCACACCTTATTGCCCAGACCACAACTTGGCATTGCAAGCACAAACCGTGAGCCAAATGGTCGATGCGGTTTTAGAACTACCAGAAGACACGCGCCTCATGATCGTGGCGCCCATTGCGCGCGAACGCAAAGGCGAGTTTGAAAAAGTCTTCGAGCAAATGCAGGCTTTGGGCTATGTGCGATTTCGCATCAACGGTGAAACCTTCGAAGTGGAAAACTTGCCCACCTTGAAGAAAACTGAAAAGCACGACATCGATGTGGTGGTCGACCGCCTCAAAATTCGCCACGAAGCCGAAGCGCCAGCCCGCGATGCCCTGCGCCAGCGCATTGCCGAAAGTTTCGAAGCCGCTTTGCGTTTGGCCGAGCAACGTGCGGTGGCGGTTGAAATGGACACGGGCAAAGAGCACATGTTCAACGCCAAATTTGCGTGCCCGGTTTGTCATTACTCAATTGCTGAACTTGAGCCGCGCTTGTTTTCTTTCAACTCGCCCATGGGCGCTTGCACCACCTGCGATGGCTTGGGCACGACTGAAGTGTTTGACATCGACCGTGTGGTGGCCTTTCCTTCTTTGAGCTTGGCCAGTGGCGCCATCAAAGGCTGGGACCGTCGCAATGGCTTTTATTTCAGCATGCTGGAGAGTTTGGCCAAGCATTACGCATTCGATGTGGAAGCCTCCTTCGAGTCTTTGCCCGACAACGTCCGCCACGTCATTCTTTGGGGCTCGGGCGAAGAAGACATCAAGTTCAGCTACATCGTGGAGTCGGGTGCGTCGCAAGGCAAACGCGTGAGCAAGAAGCACCCGTTCGAAGGCATCATTCCCAATCTCACACGTCGCTTCAAAGAAACTGATTCGAGTGTGGTCCGTGAAGACTTGGCGCGCATGCGCAGTCACCATGCCTGCTCTGATTGCAAAGGCACCCGTTTGCGCCGTGAAGCACGGCATGTGCGTGTGGGCGAGGGCGATCAAGCGCGCGCCATTTATGAAGTCAATCACGTCACTTTGGGTGAGGCCCAAACTTATTTCCAAAGCTTGCAATTGCGCGGTGCCAAAGCCGAAATTGCCGACAAAGTGGTGCGCGAAATTGGTTCTCGTTTGAAGTTTTTGAACGACGTAGGTTTGAATTATTTGAGCTTGGACCGCAGCGCCGACACCTTGTCGGGCGGCGAAGCCCAACGCATTCGCTTGGCCAGCCAAATTGGTTCGGGCCTCACGGGCGTGATGTATGTGCTGGACGAGCCCAGCATTGGCCTGCACCAGCGCGACAACGACCGCCTCATTGGCACGCTCCAGCATTTGCGCGACATTGGCAACAGCGTGCTGGTAGTAGAGCACGACGAAGACATGATCCGCATTGCCGACCATGTGATCGACATGGGCCCAGGTGCCGGTGTGCACGGCGGTCGTGTCATGGCGCAAGGCACCTGCGAAGAAATTTTGCTGGCGCCCGATTCTTTAACCGGACAGTATTTGTCTGGCCGCAAAACCATTGAGGTGCCTGCCAAGCGAAACGCGCCCGGCAAAGACTTCATTGAAATTTTGGGCGCCACAGGCCACAACCTAAAAGATGTGCGCGTTGCCTTTCCCGTGGGCTTACTCACCTGCGTCACAGGTGTCTCGGGTTCTGGCAAATCAACGCTGGTGAACGAAACTTTGTACACCGCAGCGGCGCGCAGCATTCACCGTGCACACGACGAGCCTGCCGCACACGAAGACATTTTGGGCCTGTACCACTTTGACAAAGTGATCAATGTCGATCAGTCACCGATTGGCCGCACACCCCGAAGCAACCCTGCCACGTACACCGGTTTGTTCACCCACATTCGCGACCTGATGACCGAAGTGCCTGCTGCGCGCGAGCGTGGTTATGGCCCGGGCCGCTTCAGCTTCAACGTGAATGCTTCCAATGGCGGTGGCCGCTGCGAGGCGTGTCAAGGCGATGGCATGGTGAAAGTTGAAATGCACTTCTTGCCCGATGTGTATGTGCCCTGCGACGTGTGTCATGGTCAACGCTACAACCGCGAGACTTTGGAAATTTTGTACAAAGGCAAGAACATTGCCCAAGTACTGGACATGACCGTTGAAGCGGCATACGAATTCTTCAGCGCCGTGCCCGCCATTGCGCGAAAGTTGCAAACTTTGCTCGATGTGGGTTTGAGCTACATCCGCTTGGGCCAAGCGGCCACCACCTTGTCGGGCGGTGAAGCACAACGCGTGAAGTTGGCTTTGGAATTGTCTAAGCGCGACACCGGTCGCACGCTGTACATCTTGGACGAGCCCACCACTGGTTTGCACTTTGCCGACATTGCGTTGCTGCTTAAAGTGTTGCATCAACTGCGCGACGCGGGCAACACCATCGTGGTGATTGAGCACAACTTGGATGTGATCAAAACGGCCGATTGGTTGATTGACATGGGCCCTGAGGGCGGCTCGGGCGGTGGCACAGTTGTGGGTGTTGGCACGCCCGAAGCACTGGCAGAGAATCCAGACAGCTTCACAGGTCGTTACTTAAAGCGCTTGCTTCAAAAATAAAGCATCCTTCACACTTGACCGTGTGAGGACGCTGAACTCAAAAAGAGTGGCGGCAGTAAGGCTTGATCAGCCTTGCGCTGCAGCGCTCAACACATCGCGCGTGCGCATGGCTTCTTTGCGCGCAGCCTGTGCAAAGTCATCCCCAGATGACGCATACAAAATAGCGCGCGATGAATTCACAATGACGGCACCTGTGGTGGCGCCATGGCTTTGGCGATAACCAGCCTTGATGGTGGCCACCGCATCGCCACCTTGCGCACCCACACCGGGAATGAGCAAGGGCAAGGTGGGCGCCAAACTGCGCACACGTTCAATTTCTGCAGGGTAAGTGGCACCCACCACCAAGCCCAATTGACCATTCAAGTTCCAAGGGCCTTGCGCCAACTTGGCAATGTGTTCGTACATCAAGGGCTGGCCTTCCACGGACGCCAAGCGTTGATTTTGCAAATCATCGCCGCCCGGGTTGGAGGTGCGGCACAACAAGAACGCGCCTTTGCCGTGGTATTTCAAATAAGGCTGCACGGAGTCAAAGCCCATGAAGGGTGACAAGGTGACAGCGTCGGCGCCATAACGCTCAAAAGCTTCTTTGGCATATTGCTCGGCGGTAGAGCCAATGTCGCCGCGCTTGGCATCCAAAATGACGGGCACATGGGGCGCATTGCGGCGCATGTGTTCCATGAGTTTTTCCAATTGGTCTTCGGCGCGGTGTGCGGCAAAGTAGGCAATTTGGGGCTTGAACGAGATGGCCAAATCGGCCGTGGCATCGACAATTTGCGCGCAAAAATCATAGATCTTGCTGGCGTCGCCCTTCATGCCGGCAGGGAATTTGCTGGGTTCGGGGTCCAAGCCCACGCACAACAGGGAGCCGTTTTGGCGCTCGGCGCCTTGCAGTTGTTCTAAGAAGGTCATGCCCCGATTTTAAAGGCTTCAAACGACCGGCCTCAAGCAGACGGCCCCAGATAAAGCAATGCCAGCCGTTTGCCTCTAAGATCGCCCCATGCACTCACTCACCACGCGCCAATGGCTGGTCTTGGCACTTCTCACCGTTGTCTGGGGCCTGAACTGGCCCATCATGAAAATGGGCGTGACAGGCTTTCCCCCTCTCACCTTTCGCTTCATTTGCTTGTTGATCGGCACCCCGGTGCTGGGCCTGGGCCTGTGGGCCATGAAAGTGCCTTTCCAAATTCCCAAGCGCTATTGGCGTGAACTCTTGGTGCTGGCCATTTTCAACATGTTCATTTGGCATGCCTTGATCATTTTGGCGGTGCAGTATTTGTCCAGCGGCCGTTCGGCCATTTTGGGATACACCATGCCCATTTTTTCTGCGCTCATTGGCGCTTGGGTGTTCAAGAATCAGTTGGCTCAACGCGCTTGGGGCGGCGTGGCGGCAGCGGCATTGGGCGTGGTCTTATTGCTTTGGCACGAGTTGTCCAACCTGTCAGGCAAGCCCATTGGCGTGGTGTTGGCCCTGATTGCCGCCAGCACTTGGGCCTTGGGCACGCAATTGCTCCGCCGCACTGGCATTCCCTTGCCCACCCTCACCTTGTCGTTTTGGATGACTGCCATGACCACTGTGGTGATGGGCATCTTGTCGTTTGCGTTTGAATTCGATCGTTGGCAAGAACCCAGCGCCACGCACTGGGCATCTATTTTGTACAACGCCGTGTTGGTTTTTGGTTTTGCCCACGCCGCTTGGTTTTACTTGGCCCGCAGTTTGCCGCCCGTAGCCTCCACCTTGAGTGTGATGATGATTCCGATTTTGGGCGTGTTCAGTGGCGCTTGGGCCTTGAATGAAACCCTGCATTGGCAGGACTGGGCCGCCATGGGCTTGATGGTGGTGTCGATTGCCAGCGTGCTGTGGCCGGCCAAACCTGCGACTGCTTAAGAACGTATCAAGCTGGCAGCGAGGCACAAATCGGCCCAAGCTTTGGCTTTGTCGGCCTGGTTGCGAAGCAAATAAGCCGGCGGATAAGTGACCACCACAGGCACGCCGTGGAAGCTTTGCACGTCGGATCGCAACTTGCCCAAAGGCTCGGTACTTTGCAGCAAGGCCAAGGCGGCAGTTCTGCCCATGGCCAAAATCACCTTGGGTTGAACCAAGGCCACTTGTCTGGCCAAGTAAGACGCGCAATGTGACACTTCCACTGGACTGGCACTGCGACCCGAGGGTGTGCGGCACTTCAGCGCATGTGTGACGTAAACCTCTGAACGTGTCAGGTCAAGGGCCTTCAACATGTTGTCCAGCAATTGACCTGCAGGGCCCGCAAAGCTGGCGCCCGCGTTGTCTTCGTCTTCTCCGGGTGCATCGCCCACCACCATCCACTCGGCGGTGGCAGGGCCTTCACCCAAAATGGCTTGTTGACGGCCTTGACTCAAACCACAACCGGTACAGGAACTGACTGCTGCTTGAAGCGCGGGCCATGCCATGTTGGCAATGCCTTCGGGCAACGCAGAAATGTCCACCACTGGAATTGTGACCATTTTGGGTGCTGCCGCTATCGGTCTTGCCACAGGCGCTGAAGGCTCTACAGACGCGGAGGCCGCCGCAGGCGCCGCCGCAACATTGGGCGCCGCCTTGTTTTCCATTGGCGCAGCGGCGGCAAGGGGCGGCTGCGCCTGCGCAGTCTGCGGCTTTGACTTGGGCATCCACACACGCACGCCCATCTCGGCCAACATGGCGCGTTGGCGATCGTCCAATTCAAAGCGCGTGTCGATGTCGTTCGTATCGGTCATTGGGTAGAGTTTAGTGCCATGCGCATCACCACGGCGGTTTCGCGGCTGTTTCTGCCAGAGGGATAGTAGTCTTTTCGAAGGCCAACTTGTTCAAAGCCAAACGCGTGATACAGCTTGAGTGCCCGTGCATTGCTTTCTCGTACCTCCAGCCACAGGGTGGTGGCCTGATGGGTTTGCGACCACAATGACAAAGACTGCATCAAACAGCGAGCCCAACCTTGGCGTTGAAAAGAAGGTGCCACCGTGATGTTCAACAAATGCACTTCATCCAGCACTTGCATGGCCACGTAGTAGCCCACCCATTGCTCGCCAACCTTCAAGCCTTGCGCCAAATTGCCCGCTTTAAAAGCATCCTTGAAATTGCCCACTGACCAAGGGTGTGAATAGCACTGCTTATCAATGGCCACCACCGCGTCCAAATCCAGTTCGGTCAGGGGGGTCCACTGCACGCTCACATCATGGGGCAGTGCTTGCTTGCCTTGTGAATTGAATGTCATGGCGTGTCGATTGAGAGGCCCGCGGCTTTGGCCGCCTTGATGACTTCACGTTCGACCGTGGTTTGCGCCACTTTGTCTCGAATGTAGAGTGGCTGAACACCTTCGGGGGCCACGGCTTTGCCCGCCGCCCACAGCGACGGCGCCAAGCGCAGCAAAGCCAAGGCATGCGGCACCGCAGCCACGCAGGTCACAGGCGCAGTGCTGCGCTTTGCCAGTGCATCAGAAAAGGCTTCTGCGTAAACTTCAAAACCATTGCCGGCCAAGACCGCCGAGGCTGCGTGCTCCAAGAGCAGTGCCTGCGCCATCCGTGCGGGCGGGCCCACTTGCAGCGGCACAACGGCTTGCCATTGCGCGCTGGCTGCAAGCCATTCATAAGCCCCCCCATAGACCTCGCCCATGCGCGCATCCATCACCACACTCAGGTGGGACGATAGCGGGGTTTGCAATTTGGCACGCGCATCTTCAGCCACCACCATCAAGGTGTCGACAGGAATCACTTTGAGTTGTGCGCCCAAGGCCAAGCCTTGCGCCACGGAACAGGCCGTTCGCAAGCCCGTGAACGAGCCAGGTCCTTGGCCTATGACCAAGGCTGTTAAATCAGACAAGCTGATGTGTGCTTGCGTCAACAAGTTGTGAATACTGGGAATCAATTGCGCCGACGCATTGGCACCCCCTTGCGTATGCAGATGCCAGGTTTGATCACCCACGCACAAGGCCACCGACATCATGTCGGTACTGGTTTCAAACGCCAAAAATTTCAGTGTGTCTGTCATGAGAAATACGGTTCGGTCTTACTGTTTCACCAGGGCTTGTCGCACACCAAACAAAATGCCGCCAGTGACCAAGGCCAGTCCAGCCCACAAATTCCAAGACAAGGGTTCACCCAAAAACACCACCGCACCCAAAGCCGACAGGCCAGGGACAACTGCGGTGATCATGGTGGACTTGACGGGGCCAAACGAGCGAATCATTTGGGTAAACGTGATGCCCGAAATAACCACCGAACCGACACCTTGAAACACCGCCTGAAACACAATTTCAGACCAAGTTGCCTGTGACATGTGGCTGGGCAACACATCCAAATTGACCAACACAGCATAGCCTGGCACAAAACAGACCAAGGCAAACGCGGTGATGGCCATGGTGGCTCGAACCGCGTCCAAGCCATAGCGGCGCACTGTGACGCTGTAGGCCGACCAACAAAACGCTGCGGTCATGAACAGCACATCGCCAATCCACACTTCCCCACCTTCAAATGCCTTGAGCAAACTCACGCCGCCCACCAACACATCGCCGCACACGATCATGATCAAACCGATGGCGCGGTTCATGCCAATTTGCTCGCGCAAGAAAAGCCACATCAAGAGGGTGGTCCACAAGGGCAAGCTGCCAGGCATGAGCACAGAGGCATGGCCTGCAGGCGCATAAAAGAAGCCAATGTAAGCGAGCACCGCATACAAAAACCCGCCAAAAAAACCTGCTTGCACGGTGATCCGCAAAGGCAAAGGTGACAAACCCCATAAAGAGCCCACCACCTCGCCCCGTTGCCGCTGCTCACGCATCATCCACCAAGCCCATGGCAACAAAATGCTGCTGGCGCCAATGATGCGCGCGCAAGCAATGTCGAGCGGCAACAAGACATGCGAGGCCGATGCGCGGGCCACGATGATGAAAGAGGTCCAAATCAGGACGGTGACAACAGCCGCCAAGCGGCCCACAGTGCGAGAAGAAAATGCCATGTGCCAATGATACGTCCTGCGCTCCACACGGCCATGGCGAGACGGCTAGACTTCAGGCATGCGCAAGTTTATTTCTTTCGGTTGGCCAGATGCGGGATGGGCGTTGTTCTGCGTCTTTTATGGCTTGAGCGTTCACGCCAAACCCCCAGCGCCTGGCACCGCCAAGGACAGCTTGCCGACCAGCATCAGCATGGCGTTCAAACAAGCCAATGTGCCCCTGAATGCACTCAGCGTCATCGTGGTGCCCGTTCAATCGGCATCTGACGTCGTGCAAGCACCGGCCAGGCTGAGCCACCGCGCCAACGTAGACATGAACCCCGCATCGGTCATGAAGCTGATCACCACCTCGGCCGGTTTGTCGATGTTGGGTCCAGACTTTACGTGGCGCAATCGCGTGTTCATTGACGGGCCCGTGAAAGACGGTGTGCTGTATGGCAATTTGTACGTCAAAGGCAGTGGCGACCCCAAACTGGTGGTCGAACGCATGCAGTCTTTGATCGATGAGGTTTTACAAAAAGGCCTGCGCGACATTCGGGGCGACATCATCTTAGATGGCAGTGTGTTTGAGTTGCCCGCGCGCAACCCTGCCAGTTTTGACGATGAACCGCTGCGCCCCTACAACGTGGCACCGCAGGGATTGCTGCTGAACTTCAATGCCATGCTGTTCAAATTCACACCGGACACCACACGCGGTGAAGCCCGGATCGACAGCGAGCCGCCCTTGCGCAATGTGCAGTGGTCCACTTCCGTGCCCTTGAGCCATGTACCCTGCCAAGACTGGCGCAGCCAACTCAAGGCCGATTTCTCAAACGCAGACCACGTTCGCTTTACAGGCGCTTACCCCAGCGCATGTGGCGAACAAAAATGGCCCGTGGCTTATGTTCAACCGCACACCTTTGCCTCGCGCATGGTGCAGGCCCTGTGGCTTCAAGCGGGCGGCCAACTGTCGGGCCAAGTGCGCGACGGCCTCACCCCCCAACGCGCCAGCCTCTGGCATGAGGCACCGTCTTTGCCTTTGTCTGAGATCGTGGCCGACATCAACAAGTTTTCCAACAACGTAATGGCACAACAGTTGTTTTTGACCTTGTCCAGTCAGCAAGGCAGGGGCAACTTTGAGGCATCACGCGCATCGGTCTTGCAATGGTGGCGTCACAATCTTTCAGATCAAAAATTGCCCATCTTAGAAAACGGTTCGGGCCTTTCTCGGGAAGAGCGAAGCAGCGCACAGGCCCTGGCAGCTTTGTTGCAATTGGGGGCAAACAGCCCCTACGCCAACGCGCTTCAAAACTCTTTGAGCATTGCTGGGGTGGATGGCACCGTCTCACGCTTAAGAGATCGCTTGCCCAACTCGGCAGCCATTGGCAGAGCGCGTTTGAAATCTGGCAGCCTGCGCGACGTGGCCTCGTTGGCCGGTTACGTAGATGGCCTTAGCGGCCAACGCTATGTGTTTGTGGTGATCGTGAACCATCCCAACGCCAATGCCGCCAGACCTGCCTTGGACAAGCTGTTGGAATGGACCGTGGCCGATCAAAAAAAGTCATAGCCCAACTGGTACTTACCCCATCACCGACGGCACGCGCTCTGCTTAAGATGCAACAAAAAGAACGGGCGTTCTTTTTCTATTGAGTTTCGAGACAAGCAAAGAGGTGAACGATGACAACCAAGACGTGGAAACTTGCACTGCTCAGCACGGCAGTAGCGGCCATATTGGCAGCTTGCGGCGGCGGCGGCGCCGATCAAACCAGCAAAGTGGCGGGCATCACCTCCGTCAAAGTCATGGGCGACAGCCTGGCTGACAGCGGGGTGTTCAAAGGCATTCCCACCAATGGCCGTATTTTCTCGGTGCAAGACAGCGCCAGCGAACCCAACACCGTTTGGACAGAACGCATTGCGGCGCTTCTGGGCACACCTCAGTTGTGCAATTTCTTCAAGTACACAGGCGCACCCGCCACACCCTTTGCCACAGTGGCAGGCTGCTCCAGTTATGCCGTGGGCGGTGGTCGCATCAACAACATCAACCCGCAAACGGGTGCCGGTGCCTCACCGTTTTCCATCACTTACCAATTGCAAGTGGCCAGCGCTGCCGGCAATTACGCCAGCTCCGACCTGCTGCTGGTTGACGGTGGCGGCAACGACGCTGCCGACTTGGTGGGTGCCTACTTGGGTGCCGCCAAAGACGGTGGCGCCAGCTTTGCGGCCATGACTGGCACGCTGATTCCTGCAGCCACCCTCGGCCCCATGCTGGCAGGCGGTCAAGCCGGCATGGCGCAAGTGGGTGGCACCTACATGGTGGCCTTGGCCGATAAGTTTTACGCCAGCATCAAAACCAGCGCTTTGGACAAGGGTGCGCAGCGCGTTGCTGTACTCAACATGCCAGGCATTACCAACACACCTCGCTTCCAAATGGTTTTGGGCGGCATCGCAGCAGCCTATGGCGGCGGCGCGACAGGGGCTGGCGCGCGTGCGCAATCTGAGGCCTTGTTCAAATCTTGGATCGAAGCATTCAATGCGCGATTGGCCACTTTGGTGGCCAACGACAAGCGCATTGTGCTGGTCGATTTCTACACCGCCTTCAATGACCAAGTGGCACACCCCGAGCAATACGGTTTAACCAATGTCACCACACCTGCCTGTCCCATCTCTGGCATGGGTACCGATGGCTTGCCCACTTACAACTTCCAAACATGTACAGCAGCCAACTTGTCGGCCATGACGCCCCCCGCAGGCGCAACAGGCGGTGCCAACTGGTGGCAAACCTACGCCTTCTCGGATGGTTTCCATCCCACGCCCCTCGGTTATCAATTGCTGAGCCAATTGGTGGCGAAATCTTTGGCCACAGCAGGCTGGCTGTAATTCATCGCAAAGGAGAACTCTCATGACAACAAAATTCTGCTTTGCACTGTCTGCCTTGGCAGCAGTCTCCGCACTCACACTCGGCACGGCTGCGCAAGCGCAATCTCAGGGCAGCTGGCTCGTTCGCGGTGGCATCATGCAATTGGCACCTCAGGTCAGCAGCGGCACCCTTACTGCACCCTCTTTGCCTGGTGCACAGTCCAGCGTTAGCAACAGCACGCAATATGCGGGCGGCCTGACCTACATGCTGACCAACAGCGTGGCCATCGACTTGCCTTTGGCTTTGCCGTTCAAACACAATTTGTATGGCGCAGGCACCATTGCGGGCGTCGGCAAAATTGGCGACACCAAGGCCATTCCAGCCACGGTCATGGTGCAGTACCGTTTTGGCGAAGCCAGTGGTGTGTTCCGTCCTTATTTGGGTTTGGGCGCCACCTACGCCAAGTTTGATGGTGAGCACGCCACGGCAGCCTTGTCTGGCCTAACGGGCGGTACACCCATGATTCCAACACGCTTGTCCATTCAATCAAAATTGGCAGCGACACTGCAAGTGGGTGCATCTTACAAAATTGACGAACGCTGGTTTGTCGATGGTGCCATCACCAAAACACCTTTGAAAACACGCAATACCTTGTCCACCGGCCAAACGCTGGACATCACCCTCAATCCCATCGGTGTGAGCCTGGGTGTGGGCATGCGCTTCTAATTTGATATGCGCCAATCAAAAAACACCCTTCGGGGTGTTTTTTTTGGCGCTTAAGCCGCTGCGCGATTGAGTCTGTCGCGCACACCTTCCCACTCTGGGGTTTCAGGTGGCGTTTCAATCCAAATAGTGCGAACACCGCGTGCATCAAAATTGCGAAGCACACTGAACAAGTCGTGTGCGGCTTGTGTTGCATCTAAGGGCATTGCGCGCCACAACAAACCAGCGCCCATCATTTCGTGGCTTGGTTTTTCAGCAGACCACAAGGCCAAGTTTTGCGTGTGGGGGCCCAAAGCCTCCAAAGCTTTGCGCCAATCGGCCGAACTCATCAATCGCACTTTGGCTGTGGGCGCGTAATGTGACGCCAACGTGCCTGAGGCGCGTGGTGCGTCGGTGTTGAGTGCTTCTGGCGCAACCAATTTCAAATCACAAGCGTGTTCAATTTGGGTGCGGCTGATTTGCCCTGGTCTGAGCAACACAGGCACACCGCGGGTGCAATCAACAATGGTGGACTCGATGCCGACCTCACATTCACCGCCGTCCAAAATCAGCAAGGCATCGCCAAATTCAGATTGCACATGTGCGGCGCTGGTGGGGCTGACACGGCCAAACAAATTGGCACTGGGCGCAGCAATGCCCCAAACGCCTTGAGCAGCACATGCTTTTAAAACCGCCAGTGCCACCGGGTGCGATGGACAACGCAAGCCCACTGAAGTTTGACCACCCGCTGCGGCTGCGGCCACATCATCACGCCGTGGCAGGATGAGGGTGAGCGGGCCAGGCCAAAATTTGGCCATCAGTTGCTGTGCAAACGCAGGCACTTCGCTGGCAAACTTCGCCACCGCCTCGGCAGAGGCCACATGCACAATCAACGGATGATTGGAAGGCCGTCCTTTGGCTTTGAAAATTTTGGCGACAGCATTTTCATGGCTGGCATCGGCGGCCAAGCCGTACACCGTTTCCGTGGGCAAGCCCAAGAGTTCACCTGCGCACAAAGCATCTGCCGCTTGTTGCACATGCGTGGGGTTGTTGCCTGAAATGATCATGTGAATGAACTTGCTTAACGGCTTGATGAACTGCTTTTGTGAAACTTGTTACACGCCATTTAAAAAGCGTCAATGCCCAAAATAGCGGCAGCCTTCAAGGCCACGTCACGAACTGCTTGTGCAGAAGCACCTGTGACATTGAGGTGTCCCATTTTGCGCGCTTTGCGTGCCTCGGTTTTGCCATACAAATGCAAATGCGTGCCAGGCAATGCCAAGACCGCAGCCCAATCGGGCAATCGCATGGTGTTGTTGGCGTCAAACCAGACATCACCCAGCAGGTTGAGCATGATGGCCGCGCTGTGTTGACGGGGTTGCGTCAAAGGCAAACCTGCCAAAGTGCGCACTTGCAAATCAAATTGTGATTGATCACACGCGTCCAATGTGTAGTGACCACTGTTGTGCGGCCGAGGTGCCATTTCATTGACCACCATGCTGCCGTCTTGCAGCACAAAAAATTCAACGCACAGCACACCCACGTAGTTCACGCCTTCGGCAATGGAACGTGCAGCCGCCACGGCAAGTTGTTGCAAAGCCTCAGGCAAGTGACCTTCGTAAACTTCGGTGACAGCCAAGATGCCCTCGCGATGCAAATTGCGCTGCACCGGAAAATTCACCATCTGCCCATCGCGGCCGCGCGCCACAATGACCGAGCACTCTAGGGCCAAGGGCAACATTTTTTCAAGCACGC
>JAHEBO010000016.1:0-3140 GCA_024642215.1 Limnohabitans sp. | reverse complement strand
GCCAAGATGCCCTCGCGATGCAAATTGCGCTGCACCGGAAAATTCACCATCTGCCCATCGCGGCCGCGCGCCACAATGACCGAGCACTCTAGGGCCAAGGGCAACATTTTTTCAAGCACGCAAGGCACTTGCTTCAAGTCTTGCCAGGCCGCGCGCAAAGCCTCTGCATCTTTCACGCGCACTTGGCCTTTACCGTCGTAGCCCATGCGCGCTGTTTTCAAAATACCCGGCAACAAGTTGGCCGACAAGGCAGCGTCCAATTGCGTGGCCGTTTCAATCACGGCATACGGCGCACACGGCACACCGCATTTCACAAAATGTGCTTTTTCTGCCGCACGGTCTTGCGCAATGGCAACGGCATCGGCGCCGGGCGACACGGGCCTGTGCTTGGCCAGTTCGCGAAGAGCAGGGGCCGGTACATTTTCAAATTCGGTGGTGATGGCAGCGCTGCATGCTGCCAGTTGTTTCAGTCCTGCCGGATCGGTGTAATCGGTTTGGATGTGTCGATGGCTGACGCGACCTGCGGGGCTGTTGACATCAGGATCTAGCACGGCAGTAAAGTAGCCCATGCTTTGTGCGGCATGCACAAACATGCGACCCAATTGCCCGCCGCCCATCACGCCCAGCGTAAGGGGCTCAGCAGCAGTGGCCGGCACAGATGTGGCGGGCGCGGCACTGCCGCCAGGCAACAAAGAAACGGCGGGGCTCACGCCGCACCTACAGGCGGCAATGCCATGGCTTGCGCCACAGCGGTTTGATCTTTTCTGAATTGCGTCAGCTTGGCTTGCAAGGCCGCATCGTGTTGCGCCAGCATGGCCACGGCAAACAAAGCGGCATTGGCAGCACCTGCCGCACCAATTGCAAAAGTGGCCACCGGAATGCCTTTGGGCATTTGCACAATGCTGTGCAAAGAGTCCACACCCTGCAAATGCTTGCTGGCCACGGGCACGCCCAACACCGGCACCACCGTTTTGGCGGCCAACATGCCTGGCAAATGTGCAGCACCACCGGCACCCGCAATGATGGCAAACAGGCCGCGATCTAAGGCCGTTTCGGCATAAGTGAACATTTCGTCAGGCATTCTGTGGGCTGAGACCACTTTGGCTTCGTGATCGATGCCAAACTGTTGGAGAATCTGCACTGCGTGCTGCATTGTGTCCCAGTCGGAACTGGACCCCATGACCACGCCGATGCGTGTTTTGGCTTTGGATGCGGGTTTAGTCATGTTTGGCTTTGCTGAAGCGTCAAGACGCAGTCGATAAGAATTGAATGAAGGATTCAACTGAATTCAGCTGAATCCTTGAATTTTAAGGTTTAGCCCTAAGGTCTGGTAAATATGATTGATGTCACCGTAGAAACTTTTGAAACCGAGGTCATTGCAGCCTCCATGACCACCCCTGTTTTGGTGGACTTTTGGGCACCTTGGTGCGGTCCTTGCAAAACCTTAGGCCCCCTCTTGGAAAAGATGGAAGAAGCCTATGGTGGCCGCTTCAAATTGGTCAAAATTGACTCTGACCAAGAGCAACAATTGGCCGCCGCCTTTGGCATCCGAAGCATTCCCACCTGTGTCTTGCTCAAAAACGGCCAGCCTGTTGATGGCTTCATGGGCGCCGTACCCGAAGGCAAGTTGCGCGAGTTTCTCGACAAACACCTCCCTGGCGAAAACGAGGTGATGGCAGAAGCAGAAGTGCAAGAAGCCGAAGCCTTGTTGGAATCGGGTGACTTGGAAACGGCCCAAGCCAAATTGATGGAAGCCTTGGAAGCCAACCCCGAGAACGACGACGCCCGCTTCGATTTGGTCAAATTGCTGATCAGCATGGGCCAGCTCGACTCCGCGGGCACGGTCCTCAAACCAGGACTGAACCAGATTCCCCTCAAACTGCGCTTTGAAGCCTTGAAACAATGGCTGGATGCCTTGCACTTTGTCACCACCGACCCCATGGGTCAATGGTCATTGGCGCAATTTGATGATCGCATTGCGGCCAACAAGCGCGACTTTGACGCCCGCTTTGCCAAAGCCCGCGTGCTCTTGGCCAGCGACGACTGGACAGGCGCCATGGACGAACTCTTAGAGATCATCATGCGCGACAAGAAATGGAATGACGAAGCACCGCGCAAAACCATGGTGGGCTTGTTGGAGTTGCTCACACCGGTCGCCCCCAAAGGTGGCACCGATCAAACGGGCAAATCGGCGGGTGGCATTGAACTCATGGGCAAAAGTGCGGTGCAAGAAGACCCGCAAGCGGCCATGGTGTCGAGCTACCGCCGCAAGCTCAGCATGATGCTGAACTGATTCAAAGGATCAACGGGTAGCGCCCGCCTGTGCCTCAATGAGGTGGTGCATGCTGCGGAGCATGCCCGCCATCATCAGCACCTCGCCCACCACAAACATGGGACCCACCAGCAGGCCCACCACATCGTCCACAAACGCTGGTTTGCGGCCCTCAAAGATGTGGCCCACAAACTGGATGATCCAACCAATCACAAACACGGCCAAGCCTGGAAACCAGGCCGCATCAAAAATAACGCCAAGGCCCCAAGCTGTGGCTGCCTCAGGCGTATGCGCCAAGGCAATCAAGGCACCATTGACCAAGCTGGTAGCCACACCCAGCAACAGGCTGCCACGCGTGAGGTACCAGAGGGTAGAGAGCACCCAGAGCAAGGCCGCCAAGCTGACGCTGTTGCCTGCAATGTCCACAGACACCAACGACAACAGCATGCCAATGGACAACACAATCAGGGGTATGCCCAGCAAGTGGGTGAGGATGTTGCGTCGATCACGGTGATAGTGCGCGTACTGCACCATGAGCTCGGGGGCCGAACGAAACAAACTGATCATGAATAGCTTCTCCAAGATAGGAAGTGCTGAGCCACTGCCTGGCCCGTCCGTCGACGACGGCTTGGAAGCAATGGCCGCTTTGTACGGCGAATTAACGCGTCAATCGCTGCAGCGCTTCTTCGTATTTTGCCGAGGTCTTTTCAATCACTTCACGGGGTAAACGAGGAGCTGGCGGCGTTTTGTCCCAAGGCTTGCCATTGACCAAGGCACCTTCGAGCCAGTCACGCAAAAACTGCTTGTCGTAACTGGGTGGGTTAACACCCTCGACATAACTTTCTGCAGGCCAATAGCGCGATGAATC
>JAHEBO010000081.1 GCA_024642215.1 Limnohabitans sp. | reverse complement strand
CACCGCCACGCTTGGGGCTATGGCTGCAACACTTGCCCTGCTTGTGACTTGCGCCGCGCGGGGCATGAGCGCTACAAATTAGAAAACTCGCAATTAGAAAACTCTCAGGCAGGTGCTTGAAAAAACCCAACGGATTCAGACAACTGGCCGCCCGCTTTCACAGCAATGGCGCAATATTTGAATTCAGGAATTTTGCCAAACGGGTCGAGTGCAGCGTTGGTCATGAGATTGGCAGCCGCTTCGTAATAAGCAAACGGCACAAACACTGCACCCTGCGGTGTGCCATCATCCCGGCGCACGCGCAAACACACTTCGCCTCGTCTTGAAGCCAAGGTGATGACGTCGCCAGCATTCACCCCCAAAGCCAACAAATCAGCACCACACATCGACGCAGTGGCTTCGGGCTCAATGGCATCCAGCACTGTGGCACGTCTCGTCATGCTGCCTGTGTGCCAATGTTCTAACTGACGTCCTGTAATCAGCACAAAGGGATATTGCGCGTCGGGTCTCTCATTGGCAGGAATGATGTCAGCTGGCACCAAATGAACCCGGCCATCGTCCGTTGCGAAATGGTCTTTGAACACGATGGGCTCGCCCGGGTCGTCTTCTGTCAGGCACGGATACGTCACGCTGGACTCTCGTACCAATCGCTCCCATGAAATACCACTGATCACTTCGTGCATGGCTTGGCGCATTTCTTCGTAAACCTCCGCCACACCATGGTGTTCTCCTGCGTAATGCCAATTCAAGCCCATGCCCTTGGCCATCTGCTGAATGATCCACAAATCGGCTTTGGCTTGGCCGGGCGCTTGCACGGCCTGCTGACCCATTTGCACCATGCGATCGGTGTTGGTCACGGTGCCGGTTTTTTCTGGCCAAGCGGTCGCTGGCAACACCACATCAGCCAGCCATGCGGTCTCGGTCATGAAAATATCTTGTACCACCAAGTGTTCTAGCGATGCCAGTGCATGCCTTGCGTGGTTCAAATCTGGGTCGCTCATGGCGGGGTTTTCGCCCATCACGTACATGCCACGAACTTTGTGCGGATCCGCGTCATCGGCCAAGGCCTTGTGCATGATTTCCACCACGGTATAACCGGGTTGCTTGTCCAGTGGTGTGTTCCAAAACTTTTCAAACCAATCGTGAGCCTCTGGATTGGTTACGCGCTGGTAATTGGGGTACATCATGGGGATCAAACCGGCATCACTGGCACCTTGCACATTGTTTTGACCGCGCAAGGGGTGCAGACCTGAACCTGGCTTGCCAATTTGACCAGTGACAGTGACCAACGCAATGAGGCAGCGCGCGTTGTCGGTGCCGTGCACGTGCTGGCTGACGCCCATGCCCCACAAAATCATCGAGCCTTTGCTGGTGGCAAACTCGCGCGCCACTTCGCGCAGTGTTGCGGCAGGTACACCACAAATAGGTGCCATGGCTTCGGGGCTGTAGCCCTGAATGTTTTGCTTCAAGGCTTCGTAATTGCTAGCCCGTGATTGAACAAAGTCTTGATCGACCAAGCCTTCTTCAATCACGGTATAGATCAGCGCATTGAGCATGGCCACATCGGTATCGGGTTTGAACTGCAATGTGCGCCAGGCGTGTTTGCCAATGTCGGTGACGCGCGGATCGGCCAGCACAATTTTGGCGCCGCGCTTGGCCGCATTTTTCATCCAGGTGGCGGCCACAGGATGGTTGGCCGTGGGGTTGGAGCCAATGACAAAAATCAAGCCGGCGTGTTCAACATCATTGACCTGATTGCTCACCGCGGCAGAGCCCACGCCCTCCAGCAAAGCCGACACACTGGAGGCGTGGCACAAGCGCGTGCAATGGTCGACGTTGTTGGAGCCAAAACCTGTGCGCACCAACTTCTGAAACAAATAGGCTTCTTCGTTGCTGCCCTTGGCCGAGCCAAAGCCTGCCAGGGATTTGGGTCCATGCGTATCGCGCAATTGTTTTAATTTACCGCCCCCCAAAGCCAAAGCTTCTTCCCATGTAGCTTCTCTGAAAACATCAGACCACTTGGCCGCGTTGCGATTCAGATGTTGAATGGCTTCTGGGTCCTTGGGGATGCCAGCTTTGCGAATGAGGGGCACCGTGAGGCGCTGAGGGTGCTGAATGTAGTCAAAGCCAAATCGTCCCTTCACGCACAAGCGATTGTGATTGGCTGGACCATCGCGCCCATCGACGCTGACGATGCGATTGTCTTTGATGTTGTAGGTGAGCAAGCATCCCACGCCACAGAAGGGACACACAGAGTCCACCTTCTTGTCCACCACTTGCGAGCCCACTTGGGTCTTAGGCATGAGCGCGCCGGTGGGGCAAGCCTGAACACATTCCCCACAAGCCACACAACTGCTGCTGCCCATAGGGTCTTGCAGGTCAAACACAATTTGACTGTGCGCACCGCGATGCGCATACCCAATCACATCGTTCATCTGCTCTTCTCGGCAGGCGCGTACACAACGATTGCACTGAATGCAAGCATCTAAGTTGACGGCCATTGCAGGGTGAGAGACATCGGCAGAAGGCTGCTCGCGCCGCAGGCTTTGAAGTTCAGGTCTGACCGTGACATTCATGGCTTGCGCCCAATCACTCAGCTCACCATGTTGCCCTGCTTCTGTCCATTTGTAACCCTGATCAGGCATATCAGACAGCAACAGCTCCAACACCATCTCTTGACTCTTTTTGGCGCGAAGGCTTTGGCTCAACACCTCAAGGCCTGGGGTGACGTTGCGACAGCAACTGGGGGCTAAGGTTCTTTCGCCCTTAATTTCCACCACACACGCACGGCAATTGCCATCAGCACGCATGCCTTCTTTGTAGCAAAGGTGCGGAATGTCGATGCCGTGGCGTTTGGCTGCATTGAGGATGGACTCGCCTTCAAAGCCCACCACTGTTTGGTCGTTGAGCTTGAATTCAACGCTGGGCGGCGCCAGCAATTCTTTGGACACAGGGGCATTCATTTAATTGATCTCCTGTGGAAAATACTTCTGAACAGACCGTATAGGGTTGGGTGCTGCTTGCCCCAAACCACAGATGGAGGCATCGGTCATCACTTGGTTCAAATCTTCTAAGGTGCTGTTGTCCCATTTGGGGGCTTGCATCAACTCAACAGCTTTGGCAGTTCCGACGCGACAAGGCGTGCACTGCCCGCAACTTTCGTGTGCAAAGAAGTTCATCATGTTGAGCGCCGCATGGCGCGCAGAGTCCTGGTGACCTAACACGATGACTGCTGCCGAACCAATAAAGCAACCGTAGGGTTGCAGGGTGTCAAAGTCGAGTGGAATTTGATTGAGCGATGAAGGAAGAATGCCGCCAGAAGCACCGCCGGGCAAGTAGGCGTAGAACTCGTGGCCCTCTTGCATGCCACCGCAATACTCTTCAATCAATTCTGCAATGGTGATACCTGCCGGTGCCAGCTTCACACCAGGCTTCTTCACGCGCCCACTGACACTGAAACTGCGCAAACCTTTGCGATCATGTCGGCCATAACCTGAAAACCACTCAGGTCCTTTTTGCACAATGTCGCGAACCCAGTAAAGGGTTTCAAAGTTGTGCTCTAGGGTAGGCCTGCCAAACAAGCCAACTTGCGCAATATAAGGCGGCCGCATGCGCGGCTCACCGCGCTTGCCTTCAATGCTTTCAATCATGGCCGACTCTTCGCCGCAGATGTACGCACCAGCGCCTCGCCGCAATTCAATCTTGGGCAAGGCCACTGGCGCATGGGCCTGCAGCTTTGCCAGTTCTGTTTCCAAAATTTGTCGACAGCCATGGTATTCGTCACGCAAATAAATGTAGATGGCCTCAATGCCCACCACCTGCGCTGCCACCAACATGCCTTCTAAGAACCGATGCGGATCGCGCTCTAAATACGTTCTGTCTTTGAAGGTACCGGGCTCGCCTTCATCAATGTTCACGGCCAACAAACGGGGAGCAACTTGCTCGCGCACAATGCGCCACTTGCGGCCCGCTGGAAATCCTGCCCCGCCTAAGCCGCGCAAACCTGAATCTTCCATGGCCTTCAGAACAGCTTCTGTGTCTGATTGACCCTTGGCCAATGCTTGAAGCAATTCGTAGCCACCCTCGGCCACATAGGCGTTGAAATCAATGTAATCAGGCACCACGGCTTCAATGTCATTGGCTTGAACCGCTTGTATGACCTTGTCCACAGACGCATGTCCAATTTCGTGTTGATGCACTACTGCAACGGGCGCTTGTTCACATCGGCCCATGCAAGGCGCTGCGACCACTTTGACCTTGTCAGTGCCAAGGGAAGCCTGCAACTTGCCAAGCAATGTGGTGGCACCCGCCATGTCGCAGCTGAGCCCATCACACACCCGCACCGTGAACTTTGGCGCTGACTCGCCATCGCGAATGACTTCAAAGTGATGGTAGAACGTGGCAACTTCATACACCTCGGCCATAGGGA
>JAHEBO010000028.1 GCA_024642215.1 Limnohabitans sp. | reverse complement strand
AACGGTGGTGTTGTGAAGCCCCGTTCGGCGGCTGAGTTCGGCCAGCGACAGGTGCTGGTCGCCAATTTCAAAGACCTCCAGAATTTGCAAAGCTCGTTTCACAGCGATCACGCCGCCGTCGTTTTGGGGTTCATCTGTCGTGGGTGTCGTGTTGGGTTTTCGTGCCATGAAACATCTTTCACTGTGTGAAACACCATTGTATTGAATGAAATATGAATGAACAATCCGTCTCAAACAATTCTTCCCTTTTGGAGGCAAACATGACTCACTCAGTGCAGGCGCGTCGCTTCGTGACGCAGTGTACGTTGGCAACTCTTTTGCTCGGTACCACACTGACATTAAACGCTTTTGCGCAAAACTGGCCGGCGAAGCCCATCCGTGTGGTGGTGCCCTTTCCGGCAGGTGGCGGCACTGATTTGATTGCACGCGAGGTGGGCAACAAAGTGGTGTCCAACACCAAATGGAATTTCATCTATGACAACAAGCCCGGTTCTGGCGGCAACATTGGCGTAGACGCCATTGCCAAGGCGGTGCCTGATGGTTTGAATTTGGTCATTGGCCAAACCAGCAACTTGGCCATCAATCCCAGCCTCTACAGCAAGCTGCCCTACGACCCTTCAAAAGACCTGACGCCCATCGTCAACATCGGCAGTTCACCCGTGGTGTTTGTGGTGGCAACCAATTCGCCGTACAAAACATTTGGTGAATTGTTAGCGGCAGCAAAAGCCCAACCTGATGTCATCAATTACGCAAGTTCGGGTAGCGGTACGGTGGCGCATTTGGCCACTGAACTGATGCAGAAAGAAGCTGGCGTTCGCATGACGCACATTCCCTACAAAGGTGCGGCCCAGGGCTTGACCGATGTGATCGGTGGCAATGTGCAGGTGTACGTCTCTTCTGTGCCCACCCTGATTGGTCATATCAAGAGCGGCAAGCTCAGAGCATTGGCGGTGACATCTGCTAAACGGACAGACGATTTGCCCAATGTCCCCACAGTGGCCGAGTCTGGGTTAAAGGGTTTTGAGGCAACCACTTGGTTTGGATTGCTAGGCCCCGCCAAGCTGCCGGCAGAGGTGGTTTCTGCAGTGAATGCGGAAGTGAACAAAGCCTTACGCGCAGAAGACTTGCGCAAAAAACTGGGCGATCAAGGCTTGGACATCACGGGTGGAACGCCTGAACAATTTGCCAAGCTGATGCGTGATGACCTCGTCAAATGGAGCAAGGTTGTCAAAGAATCTGGCGCCCGCGCCGACTGATTAATTTTTATTTGGAATATTCATGAGTCAAGATATTGTTCGCAATTTTGAGCGTGTGTCTGCTGATCTGGTGCAAAAAGCATCGGTGCATCAAGCGGCCATTTTTGCCGATGTGGCGGGGCGCCGTGGTGTGATGCACGGCCGCATCAGTGCGCTGCGTCCTCACATGAAAGTGGCGGGTCCCGCGCTGACCGTAGAAGTTCGCCCCGGCGACAACCTCATGATTCATGCCGCCATTGCAATGGCCAAGCCTGGCGATGTTTTGGTCATTGATGGCAAAGCAGATCAAACTGCTGCACTGATGGGCACCATCATGATGACGGCGTGCAAACAGTTGGGCATTGCCGGTGTGATTGTGGATGCTGCTGTGCGTGACAGTCTGGAAATTGAAGAGATGGATTTCCCCGTCTTTTCTGTGGGCACCAATCCCAATGGCCCCACCAAAAACATCGGTGGCCGCATTGGTCATCCCATTTCTTGTGGCGGCGTGTCTGTCAACCCCGGCGACTTTGTGCTGGCGGATGCCGATGGCATCGTTGTGGTTGAACGCGAGAAGCTGCCAGGCTTGTTGCCACTGGCAGACAAAAAAGTGGTGGACGAGGCCAAGCGCATTGTGCAGATCAAGCAAGGCAACACCAGTGCATCATGGTTGCTGCCTTCCTTGGTCGCGGCTGGTGTTTTGAAAGAAGGCGAAACGCTGTGAGTTCGCGTCCCGTTGTCATCGTCACAGGCGCAGATTTGGCATCCCAAGCCTTGGCATTGCTGACTGATTTCGAAATTGTCTATGCAGGTAAAACACCTCAAGCGCCGGACATGGTCGCTTTGTGCCAACGCCACAATCCTGTGGCCATCATTGTTCGTTATGGCAGTGTGGGTGCCGAAGTGATGGACGCTGCGCCCGCTTTGCGAGTAATTTCTAAGCACGGCAGTGGTACCGACACCATCGACAAAGAAGCCGCTAAAGCACGCGGTATTGAAGTGTGCGCTGCAGTAGGCGCCAATGCGGCTGCTGTGGCGGAACAAGCCATGGCCTTGTTGTTGGCCTGCGCCAAATCAGTTGTGCATTTGAACGAGCGCATGCATGCAGGTTTCTGGGATAAAGCCGCCCACAAAAGCATTGAACTGCACGGCCGCACCATTGGCTTGGTGGGCTTGGGCGCTATTGGCCAACGCTTTGCCAAAATGTGCGATGCGATGGGCATGAAAGTTTTAGGTGTTGACCCCTTCGCCAAAAACTTGCCCGATTACATCCAAGCCGTTGACTTTGAGACCCTGTGGCGAGAGTCCGATGCCATCTCTTTGCATTGCCCGCTCACGACAGAAAACCGGCAGTTGATCAATGCCCAAACCTTGGCCGCTTGCAAGCCTGGTGTGATGCTGGTGAACACCGCACGTGGTGGTTTGGTGGATGAATATGCTTTGTTGTCGGCTGTTCAAAGTGGCCATGTGTTTGCAGCTGGTCTGGACAGCTTTGCTGTAGAGCCGATGACAGCCTCTCACATCTTTCACGGTGTATCGCAAATCCTTTTAAGTCCGCACATTGGCGGTGTGACCAGCGACGCCTACATCAACATGGGTGTAGGCGCGGCCAAAAATGTGCTCGCAGTTTTGAGCAAAGTTTCGCAAACGGTTTCTGCATAAGACACTTGCCATCATGACGCAACGCTGGAAGAACGCACCACCAGGCAGCCACTGGGGAGAATTTGGCTCAGACGATCGTTTGGGCCGAATGAACTTGGTGACGCCAGAAAAGGTGCGTCAAGGCATTGCAGAGGTAAGAGAAGGACTGACATTTTGTTTGTCCTTGCCGTTGGATGTGCCGGGTGGACGGTCCTTGAATGCGCGGCGCATGCCACCGCGTTTGTACGGCACTTTGCGAGATGGTGCCAGCGCCGGTGTGCAGGGCTTTTGCTGGTCATACGCCACAGAAGATCCCAACTTGACCGATGTCGTGTGCGATGAGGTCATGTTGATGAACACGCAATATTCAACGCAGTGGGACAGCCTGGCTCACATGGGCAGCCGCTTTGATGCCGATGGTGATGGCGAGGCAGAAGCTGTTTTCTATAACGGCTTTAGAGCAGGCGTTGAGATTCACCCCGGTGCGACTGATTCAACAGCTGCAGACAATTGGGCACGCTATCCAGATCCTGATGCAAACGCCTTGGGTGTTGCCAATTTGGCTGCACATGGCGTTCAGGGGCGAGGTGTGTTGATTGATTTGGAAAAACATTTGGGTCGCAAAAGAGTTGCCGTGGGCTATGACGCATTGATGCGTATTTTGGATGCAGACAAGGTCCACATTGAAGCCGGTGACATGGTGTGCTTGCACACTGGATTTGCAGACACCCTGCTGAACATGCGCAAGCAACCCGATACAGAATACCTGCATGAAACAGGGAGTGGTTTGGATGGCGAAGACACACAGCTGCTGAATTGGATCTCTGATTCACATTTGGCCTGCTTGGTGGCTGACAATCCCGCCGTTGAGTTGGTTCAGGCCGTGTCACTCACCAAACCAGCTGGTATGAAAAGGCCACGCTTGCCCTTGCACGAACATTGCCTGTTCAAAAACGGCATCCACTTAGGTGAGTTATGGTTGCTCACGCCACTGGCGCATTGGCTTCGCACGCAGAACCGTTCTCGCTTTTTACTTACGGCGCCGCCCTTGCGTTTGCCGGGGGCTGCGGGTTCTCCCGTCACGCCCATTGCCACAGTTTGATTCATTGAAAACAAAGGAAGACAACATGAACCGCCGATTAATGAACGCTTTGCTCTGGGCCGCAGGTATGACTTTCACACTGAGCTCACCCGCAGCCATGGCCGCTTGGCCTGATGGCAAGCCGGTCAGCATTGTGGTGCCCTATGCACCCGGCGGAACTGCCGATGCGTTGGCAAGGTTGATTGCGCAGCACTTGGGCACCAAGCTATCGACCTCTGTTGTGGTGGTGAACAAAGCAGGTGCAAGCGGCATCATTGGTGCGCAAGCCGTGGCGCAAGCCTCACCCGATGGCTTCACGGTTTTGTACGACGCAACACCATTGTCGATCAATCCGCATTTGCAAAAAATGCCATTCGATGCAGAAAAAGATTTGATTCCTGTCACGCAAGTGGGTGTGACGCCCATGTTGCTGACGGTGCCCAAATCCTCCGCATTTGCCACCGCACAAGACTTCCTGAAGGCGGCTAAGCAATCACCTGGAAAATTGACCTTTGGTTCTGGTGGGCAAGGCACGGTGCAGTACATGGCACCTGAGTTGATGAATCAGGCTGCAGGCGTCAACATGCTGCACATCCCTTACAAGAGCGGTGGTCTGGCGGTGACCGCGGTGATTGCCGCTGAAGTGGACATGGGTTTTTTCAATTTGCCGGCCATCAGTGGTCATGTCAAAAGTGGCACGGTCAGGGCGCTGGCCATTACCTCTGCACAACGCAATCCTTCATTCCCTGATGTGCCCACGGTGTCAGAAGTGATTGGCAAGCCTTACGAATCATATGAGTGGAATGGTATGTTTCTGCCCAAAGGCACTTCCCCTGAGATTGTGAATCGCTTGCAGGTGGCCGTGAAAGAAGTGTTGGCGACGCCTGAAGTCAAGGCCAAGTTCGACAGCCTGGGTTCGCGCATTGTGGCTTCTACGCCTGAAGAGTTTCGCAAGTACTTGGCAGGCGAAACCCAGCGATGGGCTGCTACGGTAAAGGCTTCTGGCATTAAAAAAGAGTGACCCATTTTCAGAGGTGATGATGAAAACACTAACTTCCCTAAAACAGGTCTGCGTCGCTGTTCTAATGGTGAGCACGTCTTTGGGCGTTCTTGCTCAAAGTGCAAACTGGCCTACCAAGCCAATCCGAATTATTGTTGGTTTTTCTGCCGGTGGGCCCACTGACATTGTGGCCCGCGTCTTTGCAGAGCAAGCCAGTCGCACTTTGGGTCAGCCTGTGGTGGTAGAAAACAAGCCCGGTGCCAATACCATTTTGGCGGCCGAGGCTGTGGCTGCTGCGCCTGCGGATGGATACACCTTGCTCATGGCTGCTACCAATCACACCATGATTCCTGCACTCTACAGTGCGAGGGTGAAATTTGATGCAGTGAAATCATTTGCGCCGGTTTGTACCTTGGCAGTCAGCCCCACCATTTTGGTGACAGGAACCTCCATGAATGTGAAAAACTTGTCTGGCTTCATGCAGCAAGTTCGTGAGGCACCAGGAAAGAGAACCTATGGGACCCCGGGTTCTGGTAGCTCAGGTCATTTTGCAAGCGAGCAATTTCTAAGAATGGTGGGTTTGACCATGAACCATATTCCCTACAAAGGTGCTGCGCAAGTGGTGACCGATGTCATGGGTGGACAGGTTGACAGTTCTTTTGCAACGCTGGGTTCTGTCTTGCCGCAAGTGCAGTCTGGCAAGCTGACAGCCCTTGCAGTAGCCTCTAACAAGCGATCAACTTTGCTGCCCAATGTGCCCACATTTGCAGAGTCGGGTGTCAAGGGATATTCGGCGGATGCTTGGTATGGCTTGTTAGCACCTGCGGGTACGCCCGTTACTGCGCTGCAAGCATTAGAAAAAGTTTCCGCACAATTTGCAGAGCAAGCCAGTAGCATTGCCAAACTGCAGGGTTTGGGGATGGAGCCTCAACACATGTGTCGTGATGCTTTTGGGGGCATGCTGGAGTCAGATACCAAAGCCTACGTTAAACTGGCCAACGAACTCAATCTGAAATTGGATTAACTTGCTTTTAGTTCAAAACCCCAAGATTCGCTCGCTTCAACTCTTCAGCGCCATGCCTGAGAAATACAGGCAAACGGGCGTGCGCAGTGAATGGGCGGATGTGAATCAGGGTGGCCGATTAGCTGATTCATTTTTGGAAGGCCCGGTCTTTGACTCGAGTGGCAATCTCTACGTCACTGACATTCCCTTTGGCCGTGTGTTTCAAGTCGACCCAAAGGGCGAGTGGAACTTGGTAGCTCAATGGGATGGTGAACCCAATGGCATGAAGTTTCTCAACGACACAGAGTTGCTGATTGCAGACTATAAAAATGGTTTGATGCGCCTGAATATTCAAACAGGACAAGTCAAGCCTTTCCTAGAGCGTCGCAACAGCGAAAGATTTAAAGGCGTGAATGACCTGGTGTTGGATGCCCGAGGCAATGTGTACTTCACAGACCAAGGGCAAACCGGCGTGCACGACCCTTCAGGTCGTGTGTACAGATTGTCGCCCGAAGGCAAGCTGGACCTTCTGCTGAACAACGTGCCCAGCCCCAATGGCATCGTACTGTCACCCGATGAGCGGTTTTTATTTGTGGCCGCCACACGAGGCAACAGCGTTTGGCGCATGCCTTTGTTGATCGATGGCAGTGTGTCTAAAGTGGGGCAGTTTTTCACATCCTATGGACCCAGTGGCCCAGATGGTTTGGCCATGGACGAAAGCGGCCGTTTATTGGTGGCCAATCCTGGGCTAGCTTATGTGTGGGTGTTGTCGCATTGGGCGGAGCCTGAAGAAGTTCTGACTGGACCCAAAGGCGCGTCACTCACCAACATAGCATTTGGTGGCAAAGACCGGAAAACCTTGTATTGCACAGACTCAAGCAATGGCAACATTTTGATGGCCGAGTTGTCAGTGGCCGGCTGTCTATTGCATCGCGCAAAATAGGGGGATGTCAAATGAACACCCTCTTACCGCAGAACAGCTCAAATCGCTGGCAATTCAAGCACCAAATCATTGCACCTGCGCCCTGAAAATCTGCAAAGGTTGGGAAAGCGTGCCCGACGCGCGCTGGCCGGCCGGCCAAATGCAAGCTGCTGGCACCCTCAGGCAAGAACTTGCAGAAGGCCAAATGGAATTGACCTTCGAAGAGTTCCACCCCAACGGTACGCGCTATGACTCACCTAACGCGCCCATTGCAGTGGACTATTTCCCCTACAACCGCTGCGATGTCTTCAAGTGCAGCACATGCCAATGTGCTGTCTTGAAGTACACCGAGTTCGGTGGTTATTACGTGGACACACGTGCCAGGTTGGTCGATCCTGAAATGATCGTTGCGCGTTCGGCTAAAGCCTGAGCCGATACCACTTCAGCCACCATGTCGGCAGTCACCGCTGACAAGGTCCATCCCAAGTGGCCATGACCTGTGTTGTAGAACACATTGGCGGCTTTACCGCGACCTACGCGCGGCATCATGTTGGGCATCATGGGACGCAGGCCAGCCCATGGCACCACGGAGCGGGTGTTGATTTTGGGGAAGCATTGGTTCACCCAATCGACCAGTGGCTTGATTCGGTCTGAGCGAATGTCGCGGTTGTAGCCGTTGAATTCTGCAGTGCCCGCCACACGGAATCGGTCATCACCCAAACGGCTGGTAACCAGCTTGGTTTCGTCGTCGAGCAAACTCACTTGTGGTGCACCTGCTTGGCTTTCTGCGTCGTTCAAATTGACGGTGATGGAATAGCCCTTGACCGGGTAGATGTTGACGCGGTCACCCAGTTGGGATGCAAACTGTTTGCTGGCCACGCCTGCGCACACCACCACACTGTCGAAGGTGTGAACGCTGGTGGGGGCATCTGAATGGGCCACCGTGATCTTGACTTGATCGTTGTCGCTTTGGATGTTCGTGACGTCTTGGTCGTACAAAGTGCGAACGCCTAAGCGCTGAACTGCCAAGGCCAAACCATTGGTGAACTTGTGAATGTCGCCGGTGGAATCACTTTCGGTGAAATAACCGCCATAGTACTTGCCTGCCAAAGTGGGTTCGATGGCCTTCATTTCTTCAGGCGTTACAGCGTGACGTGGCAGGCCACCCTTGGCCAGCATTTCAGACACTTTGCCAGCATGGTCAAAGCCTTTTTTGTCGCGATAGATGTGCAAGATGCCTTGCTTTTTCAAATCGAAGTCGATGTTTTCTGCCTGCGCCCAGGCAAACAAATGTTGACGCGCAGCCACGGCCAGCTTGGTGGTTTCGATGGTGTTCTTTTCGTAGTCTGTCATGGACCCCATGAACTCTGCAAACCAAGAAATTTTGTGCCAACTGGGTTTGGGATTGACCAACAGTGGCGCATCGCTTTTGAGCATCCACTTCAATCCCTTGATGATGGTGGAGGGGTGGGTCCAGACTTCTGCGTTGGAAGCAGAAAGCTGACCGCCATTGGCAAACGAAGTCTCCATGGCCGCATAGCGATGACGCTCAAATAAGGTGACAGAGAAGCCGCGCTTGGCCAAGGCATAAGCCGTGGTGACGCCTGTAATGCCGCCACCCACAATGGCTATAGTTTTCATGATTCAGATCTTTCAAAACGTCGAAGGGTTGAGCCATGACACACCTGTGCCAGTGGCGCCCCTTCTGTTTTGGACCTGAGAGATTCACAACACGCTGGGGTGTTGTTTGCTCCTGCGGTGGGTTTGCGGACGAAAACGCAAACCACTCTTCAGAATGAAAGATGGCATCGGTCCTTTTGCCTGAGAGTTTCCGGGGCGGTTGCTCCTTCGGCGTTGCTTCTAGAGCAATCTCTCCCGATGTCAATGGAATCTTTAAATTAAGACTTGAAGAATTCCTTCGTCAAGTGTATCCAATAATCAGAGCCTGTTGCAATGTTGTCATCATTGAAGTCGTAACCCGGGTTGTGCACCATGCACGCGCCAGCAGAGTCGCCATCACCATTGCCAATGAGTAAATAACTGCCAGGTACTTTTTCTAGCATGAAGGCAAAGTCTTCGCTGGCAGTTAAAGGTGGGCCGTTTAAAACGACGCGCTCAGCGCCCACTAAATCCAAGGCCACTTGCCTTGCAAAATGGGTTTCGTTTTCTGAATTGACCAACACGCAGTAGCCTTCTTTCCACTCAACTTCGGCCGTTACGCCAAAACTTTCAGCTTGCGATGTGGCGATGGCTTTGATGCGCTGCTCTAGCAATTTACGAACGCCAGGGTCCAAAGCACGCACGCTCAATTCCAGGGTGGCCAACGCAGGAATCACATTGTTGGCCTTGCCAGCTTGAATAGAGCCTACCGTTACAACTGCTGTGTGCAGTGGATCGACATTCCGAGACACGACGGTTTGCAAAGCCATCACGATGGACGCTGCAGCCACCAAGGCGTCTGCAGCGCGATGCGGCATACCGCCGTGACCGCCTGTGCCATTCACGCGAATGGTGACATAGTCACTTGACGCCATGGCACTGCCACTGCGAAACACAAATTGGCCCACAGGCACGCCAGGCATGTTGTGCATGGCAAAGATGGCGTCACAGGGGAATAATTCAAACAGACCATCTTGCATCATTCGCAAGGCACCACCACCGCCTTCTTCGGCGGGTTGAAAGATGAGATGCAACACGCCATCAAAATCGCTGTTGAGGGCCAACTCGTGCGCTGCTGCCAACAACATGGCCGTGTGGCCATCGTGCCCGCACCCATGCATCAGTCCGGGTTTGGTGCTGGTCCATTCAGCGCCACTGGCTTCTTGAATCGGCAAAGCATCCATGTCTGCGCGCAAGCCCAAGCTGCGTGTGCTGATGCCACGTTTGAGTGTGCCCACCACGCCGGTGCCGCCCAACCCGCGGTGAACCTGATAGCCCCAAGCTTCAAGCTTGGTCGCCACCAATTCAGAGGTGCGGTGTTCTTCAAACGCCAACTCGGGATGACGGTGAATGTCACGCCGGAGTTGGATGAATTCACCCACTCTGGCCGTGAGGGCTTCGCGCAAATACGTCATGCTTATTGAGGCTGCAAGTTGATTGATTTGGCAATGGCGCGGAATTGCGCGGTGCCATCAACGTAGGCTTTGTCGACTGCTTGCAATGACAAGGGTTTGGCAACCAGTTGGCTGTTGGCTTCTAGGCCACTGCGAACTGCGGCGTCGCTCAAAGAATCGGTAATGGTTTTGTGCAAGACCTGAACGATCGGCTCAGGTGTGTCTTTTTTCACAAAGTAGCCTGTCCAAATATTGAAGGTGAAGTTCTTCAGTGACTTGCTTTCTGAAACAGCGGGATACGCTTTGACAGACTCCAAGCGCTCGCTGTTGAGCATGGCCAAAATCTTGATCTTGCCTTGCTTGTGCAGCTCGTCATAAGCTTTGCCAAATGGTGCCAAGAAAATGTCCACTTGACCGCCAATCAAATCTTGATTGGCAGGTGCGCCGCCCTTGTAGGGGATGTGTGTCATGGGAATGTTGGTCACTTTGGACAAGTGTTCGCCCAGCAGGTGATAGAAAGAGCCTGGGCCGACGCTAGCGTAGGTAATGGGGCGACCTGCTTGCGCTTCTTTGCGAGCGTATTCAATAAATTCATCGACGTTGTTCACGGGCAAATCTTTGCGCGCCAAGAAGCCAATTTGTGCTGTGGCAATCATCTGCACCAAGCGGAAATCTTCGCTCTTGAATTTGACGGCAGAAATGGCCAAAGGTGCCAGGATCAATTCGTTGGGTGATCCCTGGAAAATAATTTGACCATCTGAAGGGGCACTCAATACTTTTTGCGCAGCAATGGCACCGCTGGCGCCACCCAAATTGTCAACGATCACGGGCTGGCCCAGATTCTTGGACAAAGTGTTGTTGACCGTACGGGCAATCACATCAGACACACCACCGGCGGGGTAGGGTACCAACAAGGTGACGGGCTTGGAGGGGTAAGTTTGAGCCAAGACGGTGCCGGCCACGAGCAGCGTGCCCATGGCGATTGCGACGTTCTTGAAGCATTTTTCAACGGCTGTTTGCATGCTGCGTTCCTTTTGGGTTGATGGATGACTTCATCGTAGAAATGGCGTTGATCTAAGTCAAATGCATAATAATATGCATTAGCATGATTTAAATGCATGGAGAAAAGCAATGACGCTGGTCCAACTCAAACACTTCTTAGAGTTAGCTGCCAATGGCTCTTTCAGCAAATCGGCAGAAAAGCTGTTCCTCACACAGCCCGCTCTCAGCCGAAGCATCAAGTCCTTGGAGGATGAATTGGGGCAAGCCTTGTTTGACAGGGTAGGGCGCAAGAACGAACTGACACTCTTTGGAAAACACGTTTTGCTGCAGGCGCGGGAATTGGTGGATGCCGCCAACAACTTGAAGCAAAGTAGCCAACACATCCTGTCGGGTCAAAGTGGGCAATTGAAACTGGGGCTAGGTTCCGGACCGGGTGCTTTGTGGATGACGCCACTCCTCACTTATGTGGCCAATGAATGCCCCGGCGCGCGCTTGGAAATTGCGCGCGGTGCCACCACGCTATTGGTACAACAACTGCGCGAACGTTTGCTGGATGCGCTCATCTTGGACATTCGCTCGCTTAGCCCTTCGACAGATTTGAAGGTTGAACCTTTGTGCGAGTTGCCTGGCACGTTCATGTGCAACAAGAAGCATCCTTTGGCCAAACTCAAGCGTGTGAGTTTTGAACAGTTGCTTGAATACCCAATTGCTTCGACGCCTTTAAGTGATGAAGTGGCGCGTGTCTTGACTGAAAAATACGGCGCACAAGCGCACCCAGATCAACTCATTCAATTGCGCTGCGAAGAAATTTCCAGTTTGTTGGATGTGGCCAGAAACACGCAGGCTGTGGTGTTGACGGTGAGGGCGGTTGCGCCCGACTTGAAAGAGTTGCCCTTATCGCCGCCCCTCAATGCGAATGCGCGATTTGGGTGGGTCTCTCTTAAGTCAAGGTCGGAAGCGCCCTTGGCCAGAGTGCTGCGAGAGGCTGCGATACAACGTTTGTCGACGCTTTAAGCGGCAACCGTGTAGCCTTCTTCTGCAATCACCTTCGCAATTTCTTCACGCGCTTTGGAACTCTCTACCTCCACTTTGCCTGCAGGTCGGTCAATGGCCACTTTGGCCTCAGGATCCAAACGGGTGATGGCTTTTTTAACGGCCATTTCACAATGACCACATGTCATGCCTTGGACTTGAAACGTATTATTCATGAACAACTCCTTGTAATGGATGTAAGCTTAGCCTATGTCTGAATTGTCCTGCGATATTGGTATTGGCGGCATGACCTGCGCGTCATGCGTTGCGCGTGTGGAACGAGCCATCGGAAAATTGACCGATGTCAAAGACGTGAGTGTCAATTTGGCCACGGAATCGGCCAGGGTCACCTGGAAATTACCCGAATCTGGCGAGGTCAATGCACAAGAACAGCAAGCCCGCTTGCGACGTGCCGTAAGAGATGCTGGCTACGAGCCTCTGGCGGCAGCACATTTGGAGCAGGCGCCCGTTGGCGCATGGTCTGGATTTGGGCCTGTTGCGGTGGGGTTGCTGCTCAGCGCACCTCTGGTCTTGCCCATGTTGGGCGACGCATTCGGCAAGCATTGGATGTTGCCTGCACTTTGGCAATTTTTACTGGCTACGCCAGTGCAATTCATTTTGGGCGCACGCTTTTACAAGGCCGGTTGGCATGCCTTGTTGGCGGGCAGTGGCAACATGGATTTGTTAGTTGCCATTGGCACCTCGGCAGGTTGGTTGTTGTCTATGTGGTTGTGGCTCATGGCGCCCGACGGCCACATGGTGCACTTGTATTTTGAAGGCTCTGCCGTTGTCATCACTTTGGTGTTGATGGGCAAGTGGCTTGAGGCACGAGCTAAGCGTCAAACCACCGATGCCATTCGTGCACTGCATGCGTTGCGACCCGAAAAAGCGCGCGTCATCACGCCCGATGGTGAACAAGAAATCCCCATTGATGAATTGCTGGTCGGTGACCGCATGGTGGTGCTGCCCGGTGAAAGATTTGCCGCAGATGGCGTGTTGCTGGAAGGTCAGACGCAAGTTGACGAAGCCATGCTGACAGGTGAGCCATTGCCCGTTCATAAAAGCATGGGTGCGCGTGTGACAGGTGGCAGTATCAACGGCGAAGGCCGCGTGCTGGTGAACGTCAGTGCGACGGGTACCGCGACTGTCTTGGCCAACATCATTCGTTTGGTTGAAGATGCGCAGGCTGCCAAAGCACCGATTCAGCGCTTGGTCGATCAAGTATCGGCCGTGTTTGTGCCGGTGGTGTTGGTGCTGGCGCTGGTCACTTTGTTGACGTGGTGGTTCACGGGGCACAGCTTGGAAGTGTCGCTCATTCACAGCGTCGCCGTGTTGGTGATTGCTTGCCCATGCGCATTGGGTTTGGCCACCCCCGCGGCCATCATGGCGGGCACAGGCGTTGCGGCCAAACATGGCATTCTCATCAAAGATGCGCAGGCACTGGAAATTGCGCACAAGGTTGATACGGTTGCGTTTGATAAAACAGGCACCTTGACCGTCGGTCAACCTCGGTTGGCTTCCTTGACATCGGTCAAGCCAAGCGATGCTTCGGCCCCTGAATCGGATGCTCAGTTGTTACTGTTGGCAGCCAGTTTACAAAGCGGCAGCGAACACCCCTTGGCGCATGCTGTTGTGCAAGAAGCAAAAAGTCAGAGCTTGCAATGTGTGGTGCCCGATGACGTCAATGCCGTTCCAGGCTTTGGAAGTGAAGGCCAAGTGCAAGGCCGTACATTGTTGCTGGGAAGTTTGCGCTGGATGGATGCATTGCAAGTACCCGCTGGCGCGTGGCAAGTTCAAGCGGCACAAATGCAGTCAGAAGGTGCAACGGTGTCTATCTTGGCAGAGCGCACCCATGCAGGTGTCCGGCCACTGGCCGTTTTGGCGTTTGGCGATGAACCCAAGCCAGGTGTTCAAGCCGCCTTGACGTTGTTGCGCAAGCGTGGGCTTCGGCTGGTCATGATTTCGGGCGACAACAAAGGCGCAGCGCATGCCATGGCACGGCGCTTGGGTCTACTGCCCGATGAGGTGTTTGCGGAGGTCTTGCCAGGCGACAAAGCCGCGTTGGTCAAAAGTTTGCAAACCAATTCGCAGGGGACACCACATGTGGTGGCTTTCGTCGGCGACGGTATCAACGATGCACCTGCCTTGGCTGCTGCTGATGTGGGCTTGGCCATGGCCAATTTGAATGTCGATGGCCGACGTGGCGGTACCGATGTGGCCATGCAAGCGGCAGGCATTACTTTGATGCGAGGCGATGTGGCCTTGGTGGCTGGGGCCTTTGACATCTCGGCGCGCACAGTTGCCAAAATCAGGCAAAACTTGTTTTGGGCTTTTGCTTACAACGCGGCGGGCATTCCATTGGCAGCCTTGGGTTACCTGAGTCCAGTAGTGGCTGGCGCCGCCATGGCATTGAGTTCAGTCAGTGTGATGAGCAATGCATTGTTGCTCAAACGCTGGAAACCATAGGCGTTTCGTCATCGGCTACAACCAGCATGCGATAAGCGTGCCAAGTTGCATGGCCAATCAATGGCGCTGTAATCGCCAACAAAGGTTTGAAAAATACCAGCGCAAAGCCGATCAAGCAAACGATCAAGGCAGCCCACAACAAACACACCACGGTGTTGTTCCAGAGTGCATTGGCACTGGTAAAAATGGCGCCGAGCGTGTCGCTTGGCCGGTCTAGCAGCATCGGTACTGACACCACAGAAATTGCAAATGCAAATGATGCAAAGATGGCACCGACACTGGCCCAGACCATTAGAAATTCAATGTTTTTAAACGATGCAATTTGTGAAATGAGGCTTTGCAGGTGCGGATACTCATGGTCAGCAAACAAAGCAAAGATGACGATGGACACCCGAGCCCAAACAATCATGAGAAACGTCAAGATGATGGCAAAAAACCCCATGGATTTCCAATTAGGAAGCCAGGCTTTCATGCTTTTGAGAAGACTCACTTCATGGCCGTTTTGTACTTGGCGAGACAAGTCATAAATGCCCGTGCAGACAATTGGACCCAATAAGAAAAAGCTGGCCGTTAAGCCCATGGTGGCTTTCCAAAAATTGGCATAGACCATGGAAAGGGTGTAACCCAAGATGACAAAGACCAGGCCATAAAAAGTCCCTGCAAAGTGAGTGGCGCGCATGTCTGCAAAGCCGAGCTTCAGCCAGGTCACAGGACTGAGCCAAGGAAGGTCGGATCGAATGGCAGACATGAAAGGCCTCTTTGTGGGGGTGCCACAAAGTTTAATGATCTTGTGTCAGTTGACCATCAGGGGTTTCGATAGATGGCTGCCAGTGGCGCCATCTTCAAAATTGACTTAAGTCAAGATGTAGTGGTCAAGCAGCAGGGCAGCAAAGAGCGCCGTGAGATGAATCAGCGAAAAGCGGAAGGTTTTTTTGGCCAATTCGTCTGAATATTTTTTCAGCAACGCAACGGCATAAGCAATGAAGCCAATGCTCAATACAACGGCCCCTGCCAAATAAAGCCAAGAACTCATGCCAAATGCAAAGGGCATCATGCAAGACGCAGCCAACAAGAAGGTGTAGAGAAGAATTTGAAGGCGCGTAAATTCATTGCCGTGTGTGACGGGGAGCATGGGCAAACCTGACTTCCGATAATCTTCCACTCTATAAAGCGCCAAGGCCCAAAAGTGAGGCGGCGTCCAAAGGAAAATGATCAAGAAGAGGATGGCAGCTTCGGCGCCAACTTCGCCAGTCATAGCGGCCCAGCCTAAGACAGGTGGCATGGCGCCAGATGCCCCACCTATGACGATGTTCTGTGGCGTCATAGGCTTGAGAATGAGTGTGTAAATCACCGCGTAGCCCACGAACGTGGCAAACGTCAGCCACATGGTGATGGGGTTGATCCACTGATACAAAATGAATGAGCCGATGGCGCAAAGCGTGGCTGAAAAAATCAGGGCTTGCATATCAGACAACTCACCTTTGGCTGTGGGCCGCCAGGCTGTCCTGCGCATCTTTGCATCAATGGTTTTTTCAACCAAACAATTGAAAGCAGCCGCAGCCCCTGCAACTAGCCAAATGCCCAAACTTGCTATGGCCATTCGTTGCCATTCACCCAAGGTCGGCAGTCCTGGCACCGCCAGCACCATGCCAATCAGTGCGCAAAACACAATCAGCTGAATAACCCTAGGCTTAGTGAGTGCGTTGTACTGTTTAAAAAGTGGACCGATGTTCATTTGAGACTTTGTTTGGATAATGGCATGCGATGCAACTTTGCGGATTTCAATGTGCGTCAAGAAATTTTAAGATGTAAGCTTTTTGTAATATTGAAACGAGTCGAGCATGGCGCGCGCACTTGTCTGTGTGCGTAATTTGCATAAAGCCAACTATGTATAATATTTGATTTAGATCAACCACAACTAATTTTTTCAGAATGCGTCCCATGAGTATCAAATCCTTTGCCATTGCGGCAGCTTTGTTCGCGGGCATGGCTGGCCAAATGTCAGTCGCGCAAGACCTTAAAGGCGATGTGCAAGCTGGAGAGAAAAAAATTGCCATGTGCATTGGCTGCCATGGAATTGTTGGCTATCAGGCCAGTTTTCCCGCAGTTTACAAAGTCCCCATGATTTCTGGTCAGGGTGCAAAGTACATCTCTAACGCATTGGCTGCTTACAAATCGGGTGAGCGCAAGCATCCCACCATGCGCACTGTTGCATTGGGTCTTACGGCGCAGGATGTTGCAGACATTTCTGCTTATTACGAATTGCATGGCAATTCCTTGCCTGCACCCGATCAGATTGCACCCGCTCCCGCCAAAGTGGCCGAATTGTTGACCAAAGGTGGTTGTGCAGGCTGCCATGGCGCCAACTTCAGCAAACCCACCACCCCCGATTTTCCCAAGGTAGCTGGCCAGCACAAGGATTACTTGTACATGGCCCTCAGGTCTTATAAAGAAGAGGGCTCTAGCACCTGGGGTCGCAACAATGCCGTCATGGGCGGTGTTGCCAAGCAATATTCATTGGCCGAGCTGAAAATGATTGCAGATTATTTGGGCAGCCAACAAGGGGAACTCAAAGTCGTTCCTCAGTCCAAATTCCGTTGATACCGGTTGGTCATCTACAGCGCTGTTTTTCGAGGATATAAAGTGAATAAATTGAGCCAACATTGGAAAAAATTTGCCAACGGCAGCATTGCTGCATTGGCCGGTTTGACGTCTTCAGCCTACGCCGTCAACGATTTGCCCGGCGGCCCTGCGGTTCGTCAATTGAACTTGCACGTCCCGGCTACCAAATTGGCTGCAGATCAAGCCAATTTGCACGTTTTCATGATGGTCATCTGCTTGGTCATTTTTGTGGCTGTGTTTGGTGTGATGTTCTATTCAATTTTGAAGCATCGCAAATCGTTGGGTCACAAGCCTGCGCATTTTCATGAGTCTGTCAAAGTTGAAATTGCTTGGACTTTGGCGCCATTCATCATTGTGATTTTCATGGCCATCCCCGCCACCAAAACAGTGATTGCGCAAAAAGACACATCCAACGCCGATCTGACCATCAAGGCCACAGGCCACCAGTGGCGCTGGGGTTACGACTACATCAAAGGTGAAGGCGAGGGCATTTCCTTCATTTCATCTTTGGACAATGAGCACCGCATCTTGTCAAACTCAGGTGCCAAGGGCGACATGCCTGATGACTATTTGTTGAAGGTTGACAACCCATTGGTTGTGCCTGTTGGCAAAAAGATTCGCATCATTACAACGGCTTCTGACGTGATTCACTCTTTTGCAGTGCCTTCATTCGGCATCAAGCAAGACGCCATTCCAGGTTTTGTTCGCGACACCCATTTCTTGGCTGAGCGTACAGGCATGTTCTATGGCCAGTGCCAAGAGTTGTGCGGCAAAGAGCATGCTTACATGCCTATCAATGTACAAGTTTTGTCCGAAGCTGATTACGCAGCTTGGGTCCAAAAGAAAAAGGCTGAAGCAGCACCTGCTACAGCAAAAAATGATGCAGCCGCTGCTACGCAAGTAGCCCAAGCCCCTGCGTCCGTGAAGAAGTGATTGAGTTGAAAGACTGAGGTAAACCATGAGTTCCATTTCCCATTCTGACGGCGGCTTTGTCGATTCACACGCTCACGACGACCACGATCATCATCCCCACGGATGGCGTCGTTGGGTCTACGCGACCAATCACAAAGACATTGGTACTTTGTACCTGTTGTTTGCATTCACCATGTTGATGTTGGGCGGCGTTTTGGCCTTGCTCATCCGCGCAGAGTTGTTCCAACCTGGCTTGCAAATTGTCAACCCTGAGTTGTTCAACCAATTGACCACCATGCACGGTTTGATCATGGTGTTTGGCGCCATCATGCCGGCCTTCGTGGGCTTTGCAAACTGGATGATTCCTTTGCAAATCGGCGCATCTGACATGGCCTTCGCGCGCATGAACAACTTCAGCTTCTGGCTGATGATTCCTGCTGCCTTGATGCTGTCCTCTACATTCTTCATGCCTGGTGGCGCACCCGCTGCAGGCTGGACTTTGTATGCACCGCTTACCATGCAGATGGGCCCCTCCATGGACGTTGCAATTTTTGCACTCCACATTTTGGGCGCTTCCTCCATCATGGGTTCGATCAACATCATCGTCACCATCTTGAACATGCGCGCACCCGACATGCCGCTCATGAAGATGCCGATGTTCGTTTGGACATGGCTCATTACGGCTTTCCTGTTGATCGCTGTGATGCCCGTGTTGGCCGGCGTCATTACCATGACGCTCACAGACCGTCACTTCGGTACCACCTTCTTCAATCCTGCTGGTGGTGGCGACCCCGTCATGTTCCAGCACATTTTCTGGTTCTTCGGTCACCCCGAGGTGTACATCATGATCTTGCCGGCTTTCGGCATCGTCAGCCAGATCATTCCTGCGTTCGCACGTAAAAAGTTGTTCGGCTACTCTTCAATGGTTTACGCCACGGCTTCTATCGCTATTCTGTCTTTCATCGTGTGGGCTCACCACATGTACACCACTGGCATGCCCGTTACAGGCCAGTTGTTCTTCATGTACGCCACCATGTTGATTTCAGTGCCTACCGGCGTGAAAGTTTTCAACTGGGTTGCCACCATGTGGAGAGGCTCCATGACATTTGAAACCCCCATGCTGTTTGCTGTGGGCTTCATTTTCGTGTTCACCATGGGTGGTTTCACAGGTTTGATCTTGTCCATGGCACCGATCGATTTGCAATTGCAAGATGGTTATTACGTTGTTGCCCACTTCCACTACGTATTGGTGGCGGGTTCCTTGTTTGCCATGTTCGCTGGCGCCTACTACTGGCTGCCAAAGTGGTCTGGTGTGATGTACAACGAAGCACGCGGCAAGTTGCACTTCTGGTGGACTCTGATTGCGTTCAACGTCACATTCTTCCCCATGCACTTCTTGGGCTTGGCTGGTATGCCACGTCGCTATGCCGACTACCCCATGCAGTTTGCTGACTTCAATGCCATTGCATCGGTTGGTGCGTTCTTCTTCGGCTTTGCACAGGTTTATTTCTTCTTCTTCATCGTCTTGCCTTGCATGCTCGGTAAAGGTGAAAAAGCGCCTCAGCAACCTTGGGAAGGTGCAGAAGGTTTGGAGTGGGAAGTTCCTTCTCCTGCACCCCACCACACCTATGAAACACCGCCTAAGCTGAATGCTGACGCGAACAAGGTCATCGGTTAATTCCAAGCCTGTTTACAAATAAAACCAACATGCAAACCAACTTTCAGTTGATGCGTAAGCTGCTCATGGTGAGCTTAGGCATGTTTGCATTTGGGTACATGCTTGTGCCCTTGTACGAGGCTTTTTGTTTGTGGACAGGTTCTAACGTTTTATCTTTGAGTGAGCGTGAGTCAAAAAACTCAATGAACGGTCGAGCCAGTATGCCCCTCAATACGCAGGTGGACACTTCCAGAACCATTTCAGTTGAATTTGACACCAACGTTCGGGGTCCTTGGCATTTCTCGCCCATGACTCGCTCATTGAATGTGCATCCTGGCGAGCTGGTCACGGTGATGTTTGAATTTCAGAACATTCAAAATCGCACCATGTCGGCTCAGGCCATTCCAAGTTATGCGCCGCAACAGGCTGCTTCTTATTTCAACAAAGTTGAGTGTTTCTGTTTCAATCAGTACACCTTGGCGCCTGGTGAAAAGAAGCTTTGGCCTGTCACTTTCTACATCAACCCAAAAATGTCTAAGGATGTGAAAACCATCACTTTGTCTTACACATTCTTTGAAGTGGGTGCCAGCGTATGAGCAATCTTGAGCAAGCGCATAAGCCAAGCCCATCTTTGTTGCGCGCTTTTGTGATGGTGGCATGGTCGTTCTTTGGCATTCGTAAAGGTGCTGAGCATCGTCAAGATCTCTTGACGGTCAAGCCTTTGCAAATCGTCATTGTTGGCATCATTTGTGGATTATTGTTTGTTTCGTTTTTGGCCGTCGTGGTCAATTTTGTCGCGAGTTAAGTAGGAGAAAAAGCTATGAGTGCCAATTCGCACGTCAGCACACCACATTACTATGTGCCCGCCCCATCAAGGCATCCCGCCATGGCGTCTTTCGGTTTGTTTTTCGTCATCTTGGGCGCAAGCCAGTTGGTGAACGATAGCGCCTGGGGCAAGTACGCTCTGTTGATGGGCATGGTCATTTGGTTGACCACCTTGTACCAATGGTTTGGCGATGCCATCGATGAAAGCTTGCACGGCCAATACGGTGCGCGCATCGACAAGTCCTTCCGTTGGAGCATGAGCTGGTTCATCTTCTCTGAAGTGATGTTCTTTGCGGCCTTCTTTGGCGCTTTGTGGTGGTCACGAATTCATTCCGTGCCAAATTTGGGTGGCGAAGCCAACAGCTTGATCTGGCCAGGCTTTTCGGCTGATTGGCCAAGTACATTGGCTGGTGCAACAGCGTCCCCAGCCAAGATCATTGAAGAATTTAAAACTGTGGGCCCCTTCTGGTTGCCAACCATCAACACAGCCTTGTTGTTGACTTCTGGTGTCACCATGACCATTGCGCACCATGCACTGCGCGAAAACAATCGCAGCAAAACAGTTTTGTTCATGTGGATGACTGTGTTGTTGGGCATCGTTTTCTTGCTCTGCCAAGGTTACGAATATGCACACGCCTATTCAGAACTCAACTTGAAGTTGTCTTCTGGCATCTATGGTTCAACGTTCTACATGTTGACTGGTTTCCACGGCTTCCACGTGTTCGTGGGCATGTTGATGCTGTTGGTGATTACATTGCGTTTGCAAAAAGGTCATTTCACGGCAGACAGTCACTTCGGTTTTGAAGGTGCTGCTTGGTACTGGCACTTTGTGGACGTGGTGTGGTTGGGCCTGTACATCGTGGTGTACTGGTTCTAAACAGACCCCATCAAAAAAGCCCCTTCAAGGGGCTTTTTTTTGGCTTGTCTGTGTTTAAGCTGTGAGGGGAATGCCTGTGGGTTGAATCCAGCCCATGGCGTACGAGAAGATAATGGTCAAAAACAGCAAGACCGAAATGCCAATGCGCCAAGTTAAGGCGTTGGCCATGCGTTTTGCCTTCTCTTGTTCTGAAGGTCCGCCACGTACCATGAACAAACCTGCAGCCAGCAAGCTTCCAATAATGCCAATCAAGGCAATGATGATCCAGATTTTCATACTGCTATTATCACTTTTAAATGACAAGCACTGAACAAACATCGTGAACGGTAATATGAACTTGACTGCGGAGAGAGAGACTGACCCGATGTTTTCAAAAACCTGGTTTGGCATCCTTTTGCTTACTTTGGTGGTCTCAGGCATCACTGCACGCTTGGGATTTTGGCAATTGGGCAGAGCGCAGACCAAAGAAGCGCTGAATGCCGTCACAGAATCTCGTCAACTCGAACCTGCTTTGCGCAATGAAGATTGGGCTGCATTGACTGCACCAGACACCTGGTTGCAACGCACGGTGAATGTAGAGGGACAGTGGCTTGAAAAGTACACCATTTATCTCGACAACCGCAGCATGGCATCTCAAACGGGATTTTATGTCCTAACGCCACTTCAATTGCAGAACGGTGCAGTGTTGTGGGTGCAGCGTGGCTGGGTGGCGCGAGATAGAGCTCGCAGCGATTTTTTACCCCCAGTTAAAACGCCTCAAGGCATGGTCAAAGTGCAAGGGCGAGTTGTGCCGTCTCCCTCTAAAATGATGGAGTTGAGCGCTGTTGCCAAATCTAAGGATAGTTTTTCTGTCCTTAGACCCAATGTTGATTTGGATGAGTTTCGTCAGGAGACGCAACTCACCATTGTGGCCACCCTTCAGCAAACCAACGAAGCATCTGACGGAATGCGCCGTGAATGGCCCAAATCTATTTCAGGTGCCGACAAAAATCGCGGTTACGCCTTTCAGTGGTTTGCCCTGTCTGCTTTGGCGATCATTCTTTTTGCCTGGTTCCAAGTCTGGAAGAAAATAAAACATGTCTAACCCTCAAACGCCTGACGACTTGAAGCCCATTGGTTTAACTGTTTACGACCTTCCGCAGCAAACTTCAAGCTCGCTTTCTGAATCCTCACGTACGCGTGGTGGGCGACTGTACATGATGTTGGTGCTTCTGGCCTGCGCTGCGCCTGTGTTGTTGTCTTATTTAACTTATTACGTCATTCGACCTGAAGGACGTGTGCATCACGGAGAATTGATTGAGCCCCAGCGCATGTTGCCTGCTTGGAGTGCCAAAGATCTCCAAGACAAAGAAGTGCCACTGGCCAATTTAAAAGGCCAATGGTTGCTGGTGGCCGTGGGGACTGGCGAATGTGGTGAAAAGTGCGAACGGATCTTGTTCGTACAGCGACAATTGCACAAATTATTGAACAAAGAGAGCGACCGCTTGGACCGAGTATGGATGCTGACAGATCAAACTGTGCCCAAGAATGAGTTGCTAAGTGCCATTGAAGGTGCCACCGTTTTGCGTGTGCCATCCGAGCCGCTTTCGCAATGGTTGGCTCCGGCCAATGGTCGTTTACTCGAAGAACATTTGTACCTCATCGATCCCATGGGGCACTGGATGATGCGTTTCAATTACCCAGACGATGCCAAAACAGTCGTCGACATGAAGCGTGACCTAGAACGCTTGATGCGTGCTTCGGTATCATGGGATAAACCTGGGCGTTGAACACATTATGAAATCCAAAACTCTCGCAACGTGGCTGACATTTTTGTTTGGCCCCTTTGGCATCCATCGCTTTTATTTGATGGGAATTCAAGACACCTTGGGTTGGTTCATGCCCATCCCCACCGCATTGGGCGTTTGGGGTTATGAACGTGTTCAAGCTTATGGTTTGGATGATACTTTGAGCTGGTTTTTGCTGCCAATTTTTGGCGTTCACATTGCTGCCTGCTGCTTGCAAGCCATCGTCTATGGGTTGTCTACCCCCGAAAAATGGAATGCGCGTTTCAACCCTCAGGCCGAGCCACAAGCCGCTGCAGGGCGCAGCAGCTGGTTCACCGTATTTGGTGTCATGTTCAGCTTGCTGGTTGGTACGGCTGCTTTGATGTCGGCCATTGCCTACAGTACGCAGCGTTACTTTGAGACCGAATTAGAGGCGCAAAACAAAGTTTCGTTTCTCAGCGACGCTGTGGGTTCAAGCACCAAAATTTGATAGAGCCCACCAAATGCCGTGGAATGTTTTAGCTGAGTGACACTTACACCCCTTGGCAAATAATCTTTGATGCCATGGACCCATAAGTCCATCGCAAAGGGTTCAAGGTGTTTGAAAATCAAACTGAGCAAGGGCCTCATAGGATGCCAAGCGCGGGGCCTGTGATAGTCCACGATCACCAGCTTGCCCCCTGGCCTAAGCACACGCAGTGCTTCTTGGAGAGTTTGACGCCGCGTAGCCTCGGGCTGCTCATGCAGTAGAAAGAACATCAGCGCTTGGTCAAAACTGCCATCGGGATCGGGCAGTGCGCTAGCATCACATCGACTCAACGCCACCCGAGGATCGGCTGCAGTTTTGTGGGCTAAGTTGGCTAGCTGAATGGGCAAAATGTCGATCACTTTGAGTGTGGCTGCTGGGGCCATTCGATCGATCAGGCGTGCAGTGAGATTGCCATAGACGCAAGCGACTTGAAGCGTTTTGCCATGAATCGACGCGCCCAGCTGGTCCAGTGCCAAGTTCCGTAATCGGTTGTAATTGCCAAATAAAATGAGGTTAACCAGCCATTCCCGTTCAAACAGCTGGACGGCCCTAGGATGTACATACGCCCACCAATAGTTTTTTTCGAGATAAGCGGGAATGGACAACATGCAATCAACCTTTGAACAAACTGTTTTGCTGATTGCAAGTTTGAAGCTTTTGAAATTTTCAACATTGACGTGCATCAAGTTGACGGGCCAATCCTGGAACATTTAAACTAGCAGCATGAGCCTCAAAATCGTTATCTACTCCAAGTCTGCGTGCCCACAATGTGAGTCCGCCAAAATGCTCCTCAAAACACGCTCTTTGGCGTACGAGGAAATCAAAATTGACGACGAAGCCGA
>JAHEBO010000027.1 GCA_024642215.1 Limnohabitans sp. | reverse complement strand
GACGAAAAAGGCGCGCTCTTTTGCTTTGCGCTCAGTGACGAGCCGCATGCCCTGATGGCGCAGTACGGCCACGTGCCACTGCCGCCCTACATCGAGCGCCCCTACGACGGCAGCGCCAGCGAAGCGGACATTGCAGAAGACGAGCGCCGTTATCAAACCGTGTTTGCCCGCCATCCTGGTGCGGTGGCAGCACCCACTGCGGCATTGCATTTTGACGCTGCCTTATTGGCCCAATTGAAAGACATGGGCGTGCACACGGCCAGCGTCACCTTGCACGTGGGCGCTGGTACCTTTCAGCCCGTCAAAACAGAAAACATTGCTGAGCACACCATGCACCGGGAATGGTATGACGTGCCCGAAAGCACACAGCGCGCGTTGCAGGAATGCCGAGCGCGAGGCGGCAAAGTGTGGGCCGTCGGCACCACCTCGGTTCGCACCTTGGAGTCTTGGGCCAAGACGGGTCAAGCACAAGGCGATACCCAAATTTTCATCACCCCAGGCTTTGAGTTTGTTTGGGTGGACTGCCTCCTGACCAACTTTCACTTGCCCAAAAGTACCTTGATGATGTTGGTCAGCGCGCTGGCGGGCTATGACCGCGTGATGGCCTTGTATGCGCATGCCATTGAACAGCGTTATCGCTTTTTCAGTTATGGCGATGCCATGCTGCTGACGCGCGCCGCCTGACAAAACCATTGATACACGCCTTGTGCGCAATTTGCGACACCTTTGACAACACTTACTTAGAATGAAGCATGCTTCAATTTGAACTTCTCAAAACCGATCCTCACAGCCACGCGCGCCGCGGTCAACTGACCCTGAACCATGGTGTGGTGCAAACGCCCATTTTCATGCCGGTGGGCACCTATGGCACCGTCAAAGGTGTGATGCCCCGAAGCCTGGAAGAAATGGGCGCGCAAATCATTTTGGGCAACACCTTCCATTTGTGGATGCGTCCTGGCCTGGACATCATGAAAAGTTTTGGCGGCTTGCATGGGTTTGAACAATGGCACAAACCCATCCTGACCGACTCAGGGGGTTTTCAAGTGTGGTCTTTGGGCGAAATGCGCAAAATTACCGAAGAAGGTGTGCACTTTTCATCGCCTGTGAATGGCGACAAATTGTTCATGTCCCCTGAGGTGAGCATGCAAATTCAAACGGTGTTGAACTCCGACATCGTGATGCAATTAGACGAATGCACGCCTTACGAAACCAAAGGCCACCTCACCACACAGGCTGAAGCACGCAAGTCGATGGAGATGAGTTTGCGCTGGGCCAAGCGCAGCCAAGATGAGTTCAAGCGCCTAGAAAATCCCAATGCTTTGTTTGGCATCGTGCAAGGCGGCATGTTTGAAAACTTACGCCAAGAGTCGCTCGATCATCTGGTGGACATGAACTTTCCGGGCTACGCCATTGGCGGCGTGAGTGTGGGCGAGCCCAAAGAGCAAATGCTGCAAATCATGGCGCACACGCCGCATCGTTTGCCAGCGCATAAGCCACGCTACTTGATGGGTGTGGGCACCCCTGAAGATTTGGTGGAAGGTGTGGCGCAAGGCGTCGACATGTTTGACTGTGTGATGCCCACGCGCAACGCACGCAATGGCACCGTGTTCACGCGCTTTGGTGATTTGAAATTGCGCAACGCGCGTCACAAGACAGATCATCAACCGCTGGACACCACGTGCACATGCCACGCCTGCGCAGGTAGCTCGGGCGTTTCTTGGGACGAGGGTGGCCGCGAAGGCTTCAGCCGTGCGTATTTGCATCACCTCGATCGCTGCGGCGAAATGCTCGGCCCCATGCTGACCACCATTCACAATTTGCACTACTACCTGAACCTCATGAAAGAGGTGCGTGCTGCGTTGGAAGCCGACAGCTTTGCCGCCTTCCAAACGCAATTCAAACAGCACCGCGCACGCGGTGTTTAAGTTGTTTTTGCCTGCAAGGCAAACGGCGCTTTAAGTGGCTTCGGCCGGTGTAGTGAAAACGGTCAACACACCGGTGTAACCGTACAGATGGTGATGGGCAATTTCACCGCTGGCAAAGAAGCCCACCAAAGGCACATCGCCCAGTGCGTGGCGCACCCACTGCAACTCGGCGCTGTCGCCGCCAAAGTGCGGGCCACCACGTCCTGAACAACTGACATAGACCGCGCCTGCAATGCGCCGTGCAGGATGCGGTGCAGCTTCAGCCTCGCTGGCCGCCAAAGCGTGCGCTGTTTCCATGCTCAATGTTTCGGGCTCGAGCTCTTCTCTGATTTCGGCACAAATTCTGCGCAGATCTGCTTTGGCCGCCTGCAAACTCATTTGGCAAAAAGCCAAACGCTCGCCGGCTTCAACGTGCTCGGCAATGGCAATGCCTTTGCGCGCAGGGTCGAGGCCAATGATGTGGCGCACGCGCACATCCACACCCAAACTACCAGTTCTGCCAATGGCACGTTGGCCGGCTGAGGTGAGTCCCACCAAGGTCGCGCGCACGGCAGGCAATGCTTTTTGCGGATCGCTCAAAGACACTTGCAAATCTTCTAGCAACACATCGAGTGCCGGCAGGCCATCGAGTTGGTAAATCACATTGCCTTGGGCTTCGGTAATTTCGCGCTCTTTGCCAAGCGGCGCGCAGCCCTGCGTCACACGCGACAAAATTTGCACATCGGGCGACCACGCGACGCCGCTGAGCCCACCCGTGAGAACACCGTTGCGCACTTCATCGTTCATCTCGCTGGTGTGCGATGAATCTGACGCGTCTTGAAAAGGATTTGAAGATACCGCGTTGGGCGCTTGCCAGGCAAATTGAACATTTTGTTTGCGACTGGCTGTGAGTCCCCCAAACAAATAGCCCGACCGTGTGCGGCCCGCCATTTCGGCAATCAATTCAGCCAAGTCGGGCGTTTGCGGATCGGCATGGACCAGCGCACTCTGCGCCACAAAATCGGCAGGCAAGGCTTGTGCGCCAGAAAACACGCGGTAATGCGCCGCTGGCACATCGCACAGCATCAAGGCCATGCCGGGTTCGTCAAAGTATTCGGCATTGTTGGCCGCCACACCCACGCCCACCGTGCCGGCCCAATCTTTGACCAAAGGCAACTCTTGCCGCAGGTGCGCCAAGATGGCTTGCGCCTCGTTGGCGTAATGGTCGGTGATGTAGAGCAAACCCAAGCGCGGCTGGGTTGCATGACCTGGCAAAGTCATTTGCGCGCGCAATTGGGCGATGACCAGGCCTGCGGCCATTTGCCACTGCGGATGCGTGGCATGGCCAAATGGAAACAAACTCATGCGGTGGCTTACTTGTCGTTGGCAGTGCTTTGGGTCGCTGCTGTTTTGGAGGCAGCACCCGTTTTCTTGGCGCGAGAAGGCCGTTTGGCCGCCGCTTTCTGGGTGGCTGGCTTGGGTGTCTCTTTCATGGCCTTCGCAGCCACGTCTTTGACGGCTGCCGCAGCAATGTTTTGAAATTGCTGCGTGAGCGAGCCCCACCATTGCATCGGGTCCACGGCAGGCGCTTCTTGGTCAGCCGCAGAGGCTTCAGGTTTGTTGTTCGCTGTGCTTGACGCGGCCGATGGGGTTTCAGCCTTTTCTTCGGCGGCCATGGCTTCGCTGCCCGCATTCAGGTCCGGCATCTTGGCTGTGAAGGCCTTGGCCAAATCGGCCATGTTCACATTCATGCCCTGCAAGGTCGACAAGGTCATCTTTTGAACTTCCAAGGCTTGAATGGTGGCCTTGAGTGCGTTGGTGTTTTGCTCTAACCAAAACTGTACGGTCTTGAGCTCTTGAATGCGTTTGTCCAACTCCTCGATGTTCAGTGTGGGTGCCACCCAGCTGGCCATGTTGGGCATGCCTTGGGGCGAGCCTTTGGCGCCGGGGTTGGCGGCTTGACCCAAGTTTTGCAAAAAATCAAAACCGGGTACAAATTTTCCAAATCCGAAGGCAGATGTGTCGCTCATGGGGTTCTCCTAGAGGAAGGTCTTGGGTGGAAGCTTAACGCATCGCCACATCGCGTCAACTTGGAGACGCCAAGCCGCAAGATCTCCGCATAAGCTTGCGCTTTCTAAACAGGAGACACAACATGCTGACACTCTGCGGCTTTGGCGCCAGCAACTATCACAACAAAGTTAAATTGGCTTTGCTTGAAAAAGGTGTTGCCTTTGAAGAGGAATTGGTTTGGGTGGGTGAAACCGACCCACTGGCCAGCCCTTTGGGCAAAGTGCCGTATTTGAAAACAGCACAAGGCACCTTGTGTGAATCGTCTGTGATGTTGGATTACATCGAGCAGTCTTATCCAGCACACGCCTTGATGCCGCAAGACCCTTTTGCCGCAGCCAAAGTCCGCGAACTGATGACTTTCTTGGATTTGCACTTAGAGTTGGTGGCACGCAACCTGTACCCAGAGGCATTCTTTGGCGGCAAGGTCAGTGATTCGGTCAAAGAAAAAGTGGGCGCACAACTGGCGAAAAATGTGGCGGCATTTGCCAAATTGGCACAATTCAAACCCTTCATTGCGGGCGCGGAATTGACCTTGGCCGATTGCACTGCAGCGGTCCATTTGCCTTTGATCACAGCAGTCACCAAAACCATTTATGGCCGCGACTTTTTGGCCGACCTGCCGGTGAAGGATTACATGAAGATGTGGTCAGAGCGTCCCAGCATGCAACGCGTTCATACCGATCGCAAAGCGAGCAACGAGCTCTTCATGTCACGCATGAAGAGCAAGGCTTGAAGCTTCAACCGAGGCTTTCAATTCAGTTTTAAAACTGTGGGGGGCGGCGAGCACGCAAGCTGGCCACCCCTTCTTGAACATCCGGGCCCGCAAAGCCCATGAACTCGAGCGCCAGTGACGCATCAAAACTGGGGCCTGCTTGGCGCAACCAATTGTTCAATGCGTACTTGGTCCAACGAATGGCGGTTTGACTGCCAGCGGCCAATCGATCGGCCACCTCGTAAGCTTTGGTCAGCAGTTCGGCCTCTTCAACAGCCAACGATACCAAGCCCATGCGTTCGGCTTCTTCCCCGCTGACTGGCTCGCACAACAACAAATAGTATTTGGCTTTGGCCATGCCGCAGAGCAAAGGCCAAATGATGGCGGCATGGTCACCCGCAGCCACGCCCAAGCGCGTGTGGCCATCCACAATTTTGGCCGTCTTGGTGGCAATCGAAATATCGGCCAACAAGCCCGCCACCAAGCCAGCACCTACCGCAGGGCCGTGCATGGCACTGACGATGGGCTTGTCGCAATTGATCACGTTGTAGACCAAATCGCGCGCTTCTTTCCAGACGCGACTGCGCACTTCAAAATCACGCGCCATGTCTTCGACCAGCGTTAAGTCGCCGCCGCCCGAGAAGCCCAGACCTTCACCGCGAAGCACCGCCGCACGCACCGTGTCATCACGCGACACATCGCGCCAAATCTCAGCCAACTCCCAATGACCCTCATGGCCCGCTGTGGGCAATTTGCCATTGCCGCCGGGGCCATCGGCTTTCATTTGAATGTCCAACACGGCATCGTTGACGCCTCTTCGGGTGATGCGAAGGGTTTGGTATCGACTGTAGTCAACGGCTTGGCTCATGGCGTCTCCTTTTTTAGATTCCTCATTTATAGCATTTGCTTTGGGTACGCAAGCGCACTGAAATTTGCAGCTTTGCTTGATGCGCATCAAGGTCACCGCCCTGGCATCTGCCTAGGATGCACCTTAGGAAGTCGATGAACGCAAACTGCGCAATCACAAATACGAACAAGGAAACGGCCATGAAAAACGAGCTTCAAAAAGAATCCCTTCGACAATTGTTACTGGCCCAAAAAGTGCAGCTGCTTGAAAAAATCAAGCAAGAACGCGGTGGTCTGAGTGGCCGCGCAGAAGCTGCTTCAGTGCAGTTGTCTTCGGCCGAACAATCGCATGCTCAAAACATGACCGAGCGCGACACCGCCTTTGCCCTGCAAGAACACGATGTGTCCGAACTGGACGCTGTGGAGTCGGCACTGAACCGCATCACCCAGGGCACCTACGGACTTTGCCAAAGTTGTGAACTTGAAATACCCATCACGCGCTTGCTGGCTTTCCCGTCAGCCATGCGCTGCATCGACTGCCAATCTAAGGCAGAAAAATTGGCTGGCCCTGACGCCGCCTTGCACTAATTCATTCTTTCGCCCATTCATTCAACAGGAGCATCCAGTGAGTACATTTCACGCGGTCGTTTGGCTTGACCATCAAGAAGCCCACCTTGCATTTTTTGACCGTGACCATGCAAGCACACAACGCATTCACTCCAAATCGCAACACAAACACCAAGGCAAAACAACCGACATGAGTGCCTTCTTTGCCGACATTGCCACGGCCGTCAAAAATTGCCACGAAGTGTTGCTCACCGGTCCAGGGCTCACGCGCCTACAGTTCAAAGACTGGTATGCACAGCACGCCAGTGCTTTGGCCAACATCGTGGTGGACAGCATCGCCAGCGATCATCCCACCGATGCGCAACTGGTGGCCATGGCACGTCAGTACTTTAAAAAGTTTGACGCCATGGCGGCCGACCCCACTCAGGTGTAACACCCACTGCGGTCTCGGCCGCGCACTGCTATGCTTGGGTCATTGTTTGATTGAATAGGCATGACCCATACCTTTGCTTCGGCCACCATTCTGTTGCTGCTGATCACCGATCCGCTGGGCAACATTCCCATGTTTGTGAACAGCCTGCGGGCCGTTGCGCCCGAACGTCGGGCCAAGGTCATTGTGCGGGAAGTGTTCATCGCCTTCTGCATCTTGCTCGCCTTCATGTTTGTGGGCGAGTCTTTTCTCAAGGCCATGAACTTGAGCGATGTGTCTTTGCAAATTGCCGGCGCTGTGGTGCTTTTTTTAATTGCACTGCGCATGATTTTTCCACCCGTCGATCGCACCAACAGCCCGCCTACGCGCGAACCCCTGATCGTGCCATTGGCCATTCCGGCTCTGGCAGGACCTTCGGCATTGGCCACGGTTTTGTTGCTGGTCAGTCAGGCGCCCGACAGGCGCCTTGAATGGGTGGGCGCTCTCAGCGTCACCATGCTGGTGTGTGCGGTGGTGTTGCTGCTGGCCGAACGGCTACAGCGTTTGGTGGGCGACAGTGTGGTGAGTGCGTTTGAACGCCTCATGGGTTTGATCTTGGTGGCCATCTCGATTGAGATGTTCATCCAAGGTCTGAAAGCCTTGCTTAAAACCCTTTGAGCAAGGCCAGCCACGCCCTGAAACTCAGGGCGTGAGGGGCGTAATTTGTTGGTCGATGGCGCCAAACACGCTTTGACCCTCTTTGCCCTTCATCTCGATACGGATGGTGTCGCCAAATTTCATGAACTCGGTGCTGGGTTTGCCATCCAAAATGGTTTCGATGGCGCGCTTTTCTGCGATGCAGCTATAGCCTTTGGCCCACTCGGGTTTGCCCTTCACGTCCACACTCTTGTTGCTGACGGTGCCGCTGCCCACGATAGAGCCCGCCCGCACGTTGCGTGTTTTGCCCATGTGTGCAATCAACTGGCCAAAGTGAAACGTCATTTCGGGGCCTGCCTCGCACATGCCCACTTTGCGGCCGTTCCACGTCGACTGAAGTGTGAGGTGCACGCGGCCTTGATCCCATGCATCGCCCAATTCGTCCAAGGTGACAGCCACAGGGCTGAACGCAGTAGCAGGTTTACTCTGGAAGAAACCAAAGCCTTTGCCCAATTCATTGGGAATGAGGTTGCGCAAGCTCACATCGTTGGCAATCATGACCAAGCGAATGCCGTCGATTGCATTTTCGGGTGTGACACCCATCGGCACATCGCCTGTGATCACGGCAATCTCTGCCTCAAAGTCGATGCCAAACGCTTCATCGCGGCAGACCACAGGATCGCAGGGGCCGATGAAGTCATCGCTGCCACCTTGGTACATGAGGGGGTCTGTGTAAAAGCTTTCAGGCACTTCGGAATTGCGCGCGGCACGCACCAACTCAACGTGATTCAAATAGGCCGAGCCATCTGCCCATTGATAGGCACGAGGCAAAGGCGCCATGCATTGCTTGGGGTCGAATGGAAACGCATGGCGCGCTTTGCCTGAGTTCAGCGTTTGATAAAGGTCTTCCAGCTGAGGCGCCAGAAAATTCCAATCGTCCAGCACCTGCTGCATGCGTTGTGCAATGCCGGTCGCATAATGCGCTGTGCTCAGGTCGCGGGACACCACGACCAATTGACCGTCGCGTGATCCGTCTTTGTAGGTTGCTAATTTCATGTTGGGTCTCGAAATGGTTTTTCAAATGGAAGGTATGAAGCCATGCTGTTGAACATTTGCAATGGATTCAAAGCCATACTTCAGTTTAACCAATCTGCGCGGCCCTAGAATTTCACAAACCCCACCATTTCCCTCGCTGTTGTTGCGCCCCTTTGTTGACACCACTTTGACATGACCGTTGCCTCTGCCATCACCACCCTGCCTCGGCGCCAGCAATTGCTGGTTTTGAGCCTTGCGGTGGCCGCTTTGCATGTGGTGCTGTTGGTCTCTTCGGGCACCGATCTGTGGCGTTTGCACCCAACATCACACACACTGGCGCCAATGCAAACACGCGTCCTGAGTGCCGAAGTGGCCAGCCCGTCTAAGCCCGAAGTCGCAAAAACACCCACCGTGGTTCACTCAGTGAAGCGCCCCCCAAAGCATGAGGCCTCGGCGCACAAGCAAAACGCCCAAGACACAGGCATGCAAGCCTTGGCCTCAGCCACACTGCCAGCCCCCCTGGACAATGCCGCTGAGCAGTCTGAGAGCAATGACATCGACACTGTGACGAATGCGCCTCTGAGTGCCCCCGTCGGCCCCGAGTTGCTTGCCCTGCCTGCCAGCTCGACGCCCAACGCGCAGGTGGCCAAGCTTGGCAACTTCCCAGACAATGTCCAAATCAACTACAAATTAAGCGGCCAAGAGCGCGGCTTGAATTACTACGCATCAGGCTCACTCAAATGGCAACTGAAAGCTGGACCCACGTTGCCCAAAGCCTACGAAGCCGAATTGCGTGTCAAGGCATTTTTAGTGGGCAGCCGCGTTTGGCGCAGTGTCGGCACGCTCAACGATGGGGGACTTTCACCCACACGTTACTCAGACACCGCTCGCAGCGAGCGTGCCGCCCATTTTGAAGCAGACTCACAAAAAATCAGCTTCAGCGGTAATTTGCCCAGCGCGCCTTTGCTGCCGGGCGCGCAAGATCAGGTGAGCTTGTTCATTCAAATGGCCGCCACGGTGTCTGCGCAAAGTTTCAAGCCAGGCGCCGAGTTAACTGTGCAAACCGCTACTGCACGGGATGCGGCCAACTGGACCCTGAGCTACAAAGCCGACGAGTTCATTGAGGTCAATGGCGAGCGAATCGAAGCTCAGCGGTGGGTCTGTTTGCCGCGTGGCAAGTTCGACAGTCAAATTGAAATGTGGTTGGCAAAGGCCATCGGCGGCTTGCCCGCTCGCATCAAAATCACACAAATATCGGGCAATTTCATTGACATGGAAATGCGCGGTTCAGAGGTGCTGCCGGCTTTGGCAGATTAAGTCTTGCCGCTGGGCTTGAAAAAAAATAAGCTGGCCCTATGTATTTGAGACAGACTTAAGACAGAATGTCATCATGAACTTGTTGTACGAATCCGAATCTTTTGCCGTCATGCACGTGTTGGCCAACGACACGGGCGAAGAAAGCACAGCACCCAAAACGCCCATGCTGGAGCGCCATGGTTTTGAAATTGTCGACAAACGTTCTGGCAAAGAAGTCTATTTGGATGGCTCATGGGCCGAGATGTTCCAAATGCACATCCAAGCGTGGCAACAAAACACGCCCACGCAAGAAGAAGTCGAAGACACTTTGGAACAATACACCGGCTTGGCACAGCAGCCTGTCGTGGTTCACTGAACCAGAAATAACGACACCCTCGCCAAGTCAGCTCATGGCTTGGCAGCAGCCCGATCGGCCTGCTCGGGCACCGCCACCCACTGGTACAGCGGCGCCACAATCAACAACACCGCAATCAAACGGCACACCTGAAAAGCGGTGACCACGGGTGCGCCCAACTCCAACACCTTGGCAGTGATGGCCATTTCGGCAATGCCGCCCGGTGAAGTTCCCAAGATCAAAGTGGCAGGATGCAAACCCGTACCCCATGCCAAGGCCCAACCAAACACAACGGAGGCCAAGATCATGCCCAGCGTACCCATGGCCACAGACAACAACCATTTGGGGGCAGTGCGCACAAACTCACGCTTAAAGCGCACACCCAAACTGATGCCAATGAAAAGTTGTGCCATGTTGGACATCTCAGACGAAATGGCCGTCCATTGAATGCCGCTGAGCGTCAGGCCCATGGCCACCAGCAAGGGCCCCATGAACCAAGGGTTGTTGCGCTTGATGGCACGCATGAAAAGTGCGCCTGCGCAGGTGGCCATGGCCAAATAGAAGATGCCTGGCCAAAGCAATAAACGAGGCCCTGGCAACAAGCTGCTGTTGACGTGCAAGCCCCAGTGCGACTGAAACCATTGCATGCCAAAAGGCAAACAGACCACCACCATGACCAAGCGCAAGCTGTGCGATGCTGCCACCAAATCGGTTCGGGCATGGTTGCGATCTGCCATCAAGGCCATCTCGGAGGCCCCGCCGATGGCACCCGCAAAATAAGTGGTGGCGCGCAAGTCGCGTGCAGACAAGGCCGGCAAGTCTGCCGCACTGCGGCGCTGCAACCACAGGCCAAAACCATAGCCCAAGGCCAAGGCCCAAAAAATTCCCAGCACAATGGCCCACCAAAGGCTGACCACCAATTGGCCCACTTCGGCCGTGAAATACAAACCCAAAGCGGCACCGATGATCCACTGACCCGCATTGCGCAAGTACCCGGAACTGCGCATGGGTGCGCCAAAGATAGAACAGGCGGCAACGCCTAGCAAGGGCCCGAGCATCCATGGAATGGGCGTGCGAAGCCAGCGGCACAAGAGCGCCGAGGCCACCGCCACCATCAAGGTCAGGGCAATTTGAACGAAGTGCGGCAGTGGGCGCAACGCCAACTCAACATTCGAAGCACATGGGTGCTTTGAGGAAGACGAGGGAATCAAGCATGCTTGCGAATGCTGTCGGCCAAGGTGTTCACCATTCTGTCGATGTGTTCTTTTTCCACAATGTAGGGGGGACAGAGCACCAGGTTTTCGCCGGCGGCACGCACCAACACACCGTTGTTGTAGCAGTCCAAGAAAATGTCATACGCCCGCTTGCCAGGTGCGCCGGGGATGGAGGCGAGCTCCACCGCGCCCGCCAAGCCCAAGCTGCGAATGCCAATCACGTTGGGTAAACCTTTGAAGGCGCTGTGCATGGCATCGCCCAACACAGGGCCCATTTGGCCCGCACGGGCAAACAGGTTTTCTTCTTTGAGCAGTTTCAAAGTGGCAATGGCAGCGGCGCAAGAGACGGGATGACCTGAGTAGGTGTAGCCGTGGAAAAACTCAACAGCGTAATCGGGTGCGCCGGAATTCATCATGGCGTCGTAAATGAAATCACGGCAGACCACGCCGCCCAAAGGAATGACGCCATTGGTGACGCATTTGGCGAAGTTCAGCATGTCGGGCACCACGCCGTAGTAATCGGCGCCAAAGTTGGTGCCCATGCGGCCAAAGCCTGTAATCACTTCGTCAAAAATGAGCAGAATGCCATGCTTGTCACAAATTTCACGCAGGCGTTTGAGGTAGCCCTTGGGCGGCAAGTACCAACCGGCCGAGCCCGCCACGGGTTCGACAATGATGGCCGCCACGTTGCTAGGGTCGTGCAAGGCCAAGATGCGGCCTTCCAATTCCAACAAGGGGTCTTCTTGCCACACGGGCTCTTCGTTGTGAATGTAGGCGTGGTTGACCGGGTCGTGGATGAAGCGCATGTGGTCCACGCGGGGCAACAACTGCGCGCCATAGACTTTGCGGTTGGCAGGCAAACCGCCCACGCTCATGCCGCCAAAGTTAACGCCGTGGTAGCCTTTTTCGCGGCCAATGAACACATTGCGATGGCCTTCGCCACGGGCGCGGTGATAGGCCAAGGCCACTTTCAAGGAGGTGTCGGCAGCCTCTGAGCCAGAATTGCAAAACAGCACTTTGTTCAAGTCACCGGGGCACAAGTCGGCAATCATTTGGGCCGCTTCAAAGGCCTGGTCGTTGCTGATTTGGAAGGCGGTGGCGTAATCTAGCGTGTCGAGTTGCTTCTTGATGGCCTCGGCAATGGGTCTGCGGTTGTGACCGGCGCCCACGCACCACAAACTGGAAATGCCATCGACCACCTGGCGGCCGTCGTGGGTGGTGAAGTGCATGCCCTCAGCTGCCACGAAAATGCGTGGTTCTTGCTTGAAATGGCGGTTGGCCGTGAAGGGCAACCACTGATGGTCCATGTTGAAGGCTGTGCTGCCTGCAGGATGCTGGTTTTGTGGAGAAGACATGTGATCACCTCGCCGCCCCAAAAGGGCTAAAAATTCATCAAGTGCCCAGTGTAAACCCGCCAAACCTGAAGTTTTGGCAAAGTGGCCCTGTCCCTGCGACAATGTCGCCCATGAATCACGCATTTATTCTCACGCTCTCTTGCCCCGACAGAACGGGCATCGTGCACGCTGTCTCTGGCTTTTTGCTGGAACGCGGCGGCAACATTGAAGAAGCCGCGCAGTACAACGACCATGACACGGGTCTGTTTTTCATGCGCGTGCAATTTGCCTGCGACCAAGTGGCAGAAGCCGACTTGCGCACCCAGCTGACCAGCTTTGCAGCCCCCTTCCAAATGACGTGGAACCTGCACAGCACCACGCAGCCCATGCGCACGGTCATCTTGGTCAGCAAAGAAGGTCATTGCCTGAACGACTTGCTGTTCCGTTGGAAAAGCGGTTTGCTGCCCATCGACATTCGCGCCATTGTGAGCAACCACCGCGAGTTTTACCAATTGGCGGCCAGCTACAACGTGCCTTTCCACCACATTCCCGTGACGGCCGCCAACAAGGCCGAGGCCGAAGCCAAGCAGTTTGAAGTGATTCAAGCTGAAGGCGCAGAGTTGGTGGTGCTGGCGCGCTACATGCAAATTTTGTCGGACGACCTGTGCCGCAAGTTGTCGGGCCGTGCCATCAACATTCACCACTCGTTCTTGCCCAGCTTCAAAGGCGCCAAGCCTTATTACCAAGCGCACGACCGCGGCGTCAAACTGATTGGCGCCACCGCGCACTACGTCACAGCCGACTTGGACGAAGGCCCCATCATTGAGCAAGACGTGGCGCGTGTGGACCACTCCAAAACGGTGGAAGACCTTACCACGCAAGGCCGCGACACCGAAAGCCAAGTTTTGGCGCGCGCTGTCAAATGGCACAGCGAACACCGTGTGCTGCTCAACGGCCACAAAACCGTCATTTTCAAATAAGCTCAATTGCCCTTGCCTCTTACCCTTTGCGCTTGAAAGCTTTGTCATGAACGCACTCACCAACATCGATGCTTTGTCCCGCGCAGATCGCCAAGCGCAAGTGGTGGCTGCACTGAGTGCGGCATTGCCCCAGCATGCCTTGCTGTACACACTAGAGGACACCGTGCCTTTCGAGTGCGATGGCCTGACGGCTTACCGTGAACGACCCTTGGTTGTGGCCTTGCCAGAAACCGAAGCGCAAGTGCAAGCTGTGCTCAAAGCCTGCCACGCCTTGGCTGTGCCGGTGGTGGCGCGGGGTGCAGGCACCGGTTTGTCGGGCGGCGCCATGCCCCACAAAATGGGCGTGACCTTGTCCATGGCCAAGTTCAACCAGATTGTCAAAATGGATGCGGTGTCGCGCACGGCGGTGGTTCAATGCGGCGTACGCAACTTGGCCATTTCGGAAGCCGCCGCGCCGCATGGTTTGTATTACGCCCCCGACCCCTCCAGTCAAATCGCTTGCACCATTGGCGGCAACGTGGCCGAAAACTCGGGCGGCGTGCACTGCCTGAAGTACGGCCTGACCTTGCACAACGTGCTCAAAGTCAAAGGCTTCACCATTGAAGGTGAACCCATCACCTTTGGCAGCGATGCTTTGGACACCACGGGTTTTGATTTGTTGTCGGTGCTGGTCGGCAGCGAAGGCATGCTGGCCATCACCACCGAGGTTACGGTGAAGCTGGTGCCCAAGCCGCAACTGGCGCGTTGCATCATGGCCAGCTTTGACGACATTCGCAAAGCCGGTGATGCAGTAGCGGCCGTGATTGCCGCCGGCATCATTCCAGCAGGGCTGGAAATGATGGACAAACCCATGACGGCGGCCGTCGAAGATTTTGTGCACGCCGGTTATGACCTGAACGCCGAAGCCATTTTGCTGTGCGAAAGCGATGGCACACCAGAAGAAGTTGAGGAAGAAATTGGCCGCATGAGCGACGTGCTGCGCGGTTGTGGCGCCACGGCCATTGCCGTGAGCAAAGACGAGGCCGAGCGCTTGCGTTTTTGGAGCGGTCGCAAAAATGCCTTTCCGGCCTCGGGCCGCATCAGCCCCGATTACATGTGCATGGACTCCACCATTCCGCGCAAACGTTTGGCCGATATTTTGTTGGCCATTGTCGAGATGGAGAAGAAATACCAATTGCGCTGCGCCAACGTGTTTCACGCCGGCGATGGCAATTTGCACCCGCTCATTTTGTTTGATGCCAACGACCCCGACCAAATGCACCGCTGCGAATTGTTTGGCGCCGACATTTTGGAAACCAGTGTGGCCATGGGCGGCACGGTCACAGGTGAGCATGGCGTGGGCATTGAAAAACTCAACAGCATGTGCGTGCAGTTTTCAACCGAAGAAAACGCGCAGATGTTTGCGCTGAAAAAAGCCTTTGATCCGATGGGCTTGCTCAACCCCGGCAAAGTCATTCCCACGCACAACCGCTGCGCAGAATACGGCAAGATGCTGGTGCGCGGTGGGCAAATTTCTCACCCCGATTTGCCGCGTTTTTAAATTGCGTATTTAACGCATGTTTTTAACGCTGGCCAAAGATGGCGGTGCCCACACGCACGCAGGTGCTGCCTTCTGCAACAGCGGCTTCTAAGTCGCCGGTCATGCCCATGGACAGCGTGTCCACGTTCAAGCCGGCCGCCTTCAAACCATCAAACAAGTCTTTGGCTTGACGGTGAACGGCGCGGGCAGCCGCTTCGTTTTCTGCGGGCTCAGGAATGGTCATGATGCCGCGCAGTTGAATGTGCGGCAATTGCGCCACGGCTTGCGCAAGTGCCAACAACTCGGCAGGCGTCACGCCAGATTTGTTGCTGCCCCCATCGACATTCACTTGCAAACAAATTTGCAAAGCTGGCAAGTTGGCAGGACGCTGGGCAGACAAACGTTCTGCAATTTTCAAACGGTCAACGCTGTGCACCCACGCAAAGTTTTCGGCCACCAGCTTGGTTTTGTTGCTTTGAATGGGGCCAATGCAATGCCACTCTAAAGGCAAATCTGCCAATGAAGCGATTTTGTCGACGCCCTCTTGGATGTAGTTTTCGCCAAACGCCACTTGCCCCGCGGCATGCGCGTCGCGCACTGCTTGCGCAGGCATGGTTTTGGACACAGCCAACAAATGGACCGCATTGGCGGGACGGCCTGCCGCAAGGCATGCAAGCTCAATTCGCTTGCGCACTTGGGCGAGATTGGCTGAAACTGAAGTGCTCATGCAACAAGCTTACCAAATCTCAGAAGCTGAAGGGAACGACAAGGCTTGGGCACAGGTCTTGCACTTGGCCCGACGCCTTGGAGCGTCTGATGTGCACTGGTCGACCGGTGAAATGCCCTGGCTGCGCGTCGACGGCCAGCTCCGGCGCATCACCGCTTGGTCTGCGTCACACAGCTTGCAGCAAGAAGCCATGATGCAGGTCTTAACGGCGCAAGTTGTGGATGAAATTCGCGACAACCTGCTGGCAGTCCCTGCATTGAGAACGGCACACGCCCCAGACCCATCGCAGCGTCCCAACAACCTTGACTTTGCTGTGTCATTGCCAACGCTAGGTCGCTTTCGGGTCAATGCTTTTGAACAAGCCCGAGGACCCTCTTTGTCTCTGCGTTTGATGGCGCCCCACATCCCCGACCTCAACACTTTAAAAGCCCCAAATTGCGTGGCCGGTTGGGGTCTGCTGCGGCATGGCCTGGTGCTCATCACAGGGCCCACAGGGAGTGGCAAGTCCACGCTGCTGGCAGCCTTGGTGCATCACATCAACACCACACGCGAAGCGCACATCCTCACTTTAGAAGACCCGATTGAATACGTTCACACCTCTTCCAAAAGTTTGATTCATCAACGCGAAGTGGGACGTGATACGCCCGACTTTGAATCAGGCTTGCGCGCAGGATTGCGTGAGGATCCCGATGTGTTGCTGGTGGGCGAGTTGCGCGACAGCACCACCATCAGGCTGGCACTGACTGCCGCCGAAACCGGGCACTTGGTATTGGCCACACTGCACACCGCCAGCGCGCCACAAGCCCTTGACCGCTTGGTCGATGCCTTTCCCTCGCACGAAAGAGAGGGCGTGCGGGCATTGTTTGCAGAATGCTTGGTGGCCGTGTTGTCACAAACCTTGTGCCCCCATCGCTCAGGGCAGGGACGTGTGGCTGCACACGAAATCATGGTGGCCACGCCCGCCGTTCGGAACCTCTTGCGCGAGGGCAAAGTCAGTCAGCTTTACGCCTTGCTGCAAACAGGGCAAGCCGCGGGCATGCAAACCTTGGACCAAAGTTTGGTGCGTTTGTTTCACAGCCAAGAGATCAGCCTGCAGACGCTGGAAAAACTTCGCAGGTACCCACAAAACTCAAAACTGGTGGACAATCGTGCCTCAGAAGATTGATGCTTGTTTCAGTCCTTCTGTTCACCCTTCTTTCAAACCCAGACACTGAATCCACCATGAGCAGCTTGAACGCCAAAACCTACGAATCCGCACCCTCACAACATGTGGCCTTTTTGGGCCTGGGCGTCATGGGCTATCCCATGGCGGGTCACTTGGCCCGCGCTGGCCACGCTGTCACGGTCTACAACCGCAGCGAAGCCAAAGCGGCGGCTTGGTGCAAAGAGTTTGCCGACTCTCGCCAACCAGCCCATGCACCGACACCCCGTGAAGCCGTGAAAAACGCGGACATCGTTTTTTGCTGCGTTGGCAATGACGACGATTTGCGCGCTGTGGTTTTGGGACCTGATGGCGCTTTTGCAGGCATGAAAAAAGGTGCCATTTTTGTCGACCACACCACGGCTTCTGCCAATGTGGCGCGCGAACTGTATGCAGCCGCCAAAGCCCAAGGCTTGAATTTCATTGACGCACCCGTGTCTGGCGGTCAGGGCGGTGCGCAAAATGGTTTGCTCACCGTGATGTGTGGCGGCGACGCTGCCATTTTTGACGCCACCCAACCGGCTGCCATGGCCTTCTCACGTGCCTATACCCTCATGGGTGAATCTGGCGCTGGCCAATTGACCAAGATGGTCAACCAAGTGTGCATTGCTGGCTTGGTTCAAGGCTTGTCAGAAGCTGTGGCCTTTGGCCAAAAGGCCGGCCTCGACATGAACCTGGTGTTGGACGTGATTGGCAAAGGTGCGGCTCAAAGCTGGCAAATGGACAATCGCGGTAAAACCATGGTGGCCGACAAATTTGACTTTGGTTTTGCCGTCGACTGGATGCGCAAAGACTTGGGCCTGGTGATGGAAGAGGCCAAATCGAATGGCGCACGTCTGCCCGTCACAGCTTTGGTCGACCAGTTCTATGCCGACGTCCAGCAAATGGGTGGCAAGCGCTGGGACACCTCTAGCCTGATCAAACGCTTGAAATAAAAACCTTGCTGGCGGCTTGTTCACAAGCCTTGCACGCGTGGTCCAGAAAAAAAGGGCTCTGAATTTCAGAGCCCTTTTTCTTGAACTTGAACTGCGCAGAAGTCTGCTTAGATTTTGGGTTGTGCTTGGGGTGAAAGAGGCTGCGCGCTGATGCGCTTGAGTTCTTCTTCAGAAATGGTTTCAAACACTCGCACCACTTTGACCACGCCGCTGACACTGCCACTGCGTGCAATTTCAGAGGCGCGTTGTGCTTCACGGCTTGTGACGCGGCCCATCAGATAAACAATGCCACGCTCTGTGACAACTTTGAATGCATTGGATTGCAAATCTTTGGCATCGACCAACAAGGCTTTGATTTGGCCAGTGGTGATCGCGTCTTTAGAGCGCTGGGTTAAGGAGCTGGCAGGTTCAATGGCCAAATCGTTGACCACTGAGCCGACATTCTCTTGACTTTTGGCCAAGCGTTCAGCCCGTTCTTTTTCAGCGGCAGAGCTCACCTCACCGGTCAAAAGCACCATGCGGTTGTAGCTGGTGACATTGACATGCGCCGCATCGCTGAGGTTTTGTCGCAAACCTTGTGCGGTGCGCAGCTCGATGCCTTCGTCTTCCAACTGAATGCCTGTGGTGCGACGATCAATGGCCACCATGCCACTCATGACCGCGCTGCCCACCACCAATGGGGCGCAAGCCGACAAACCGGTTACCACGGCACTGACGGCCAAACCTGACAGCATCCAACGTTTGAGATTGAGTTTCACTTGAGAAGTCCTTAGAAAGTCTTGAAATATTTTAATCGGGTACTGCCAGAAAGTGAATGCAAGCAGCAGATGTTTAAGAGATGGCGTCTTGATCGCCCATGAGCTGGGCGTCTACGCCGTCGCACAAGCAATGCAAAGCCAGTTGTTGCACTTCGCGAATGCGGGCGGCTCGGTCATGCGGAATGCCCACGTGCACGTCGGTCTCGCGCAGGGCCTTGGCTACTGCGCCACCGCCCTTGCCGGTCAGGGCAATGACGGTCATGTCGCGTTCGTGTGCGGCATGCAAAGCACGCATCAAGCCCTCTTCTTCGCCATTGGCTGTGAGCAACAACAGCACATCGCCTGCTTGGCCCAACGCACGGACTTGGCGAGCCAAACCGGCATAAGCGGGATCCCCCAAACCTTCATGTCGCAAAGCAATGGCGGCCAATTCGGGTCGCTCACGCTCAAAACCACCGACAAACAGGCTGGCAAAGTACTGCGCCAACGCGGCTGAACTGCCCTCGCCGCAGACCATCACCTTGCCGCCACTGGTGACACAGGCCATCAGCGCCTGAACGCCCGCATCCAAAGGTTTGGCCAAAGTTTCGGCGGCCTGGTATTGCAGGTCGGCACTGTCGATGAAATGTTGCTGAATGCGCAGGTCTAACATGATCAGGATGATACCCCCACCCCATGCGGCTGTAACAGCTCACTTTTGGAGCCCTTGGATCAGGCGTCTGCATCAAATGCGGCCTTCTGCCAGACGAGTCCATCGGCCTCCCAGGCCACCACGTCGAATCGGGTGGGCGGCAATTGCGGCCAACGCCATAAGAAATAGCGCGCGGCAAAGACGATTCGGCGCTGCTTGGCCCGGCTGACACTGGCCAAAGCGCCGCCAAATTGGCGCAGCGAACGTTTGCGAACCTCAACGAACACCAAGGTACTGTCTGTTTCTTGCAAAATGAGGTCAATTTCGCCGCCGCCCCTGCCAGGCGTTCGATAATTGCGTTGTAAAAAACGCAAGCCCTGCTGTTGCAAAAAATGCAGCGCGGCATCTTCTGCGGCATCGCCCATTTGTTTGGTGCTTTGTTTTTCGCCTTGGTTTTTACTTTTGCCTTGGTTTTTACTTTTACATTGGCTTGTTGGAACTAGGAACACCATTGACTTCACCTTCTGAACATTCTGAAGTGCCCCCTGTGCCAAATACGTTGGCAGCTTTGACAACGTCTACAGACGGGGTTGGCGCGTCTTTGTCGTCGGTTTATGGCAAAGCCTTTCAAGCCGCCCGCGAAGCAGTGGGTCCTCAAAACCACCCCGCCAGCACACTGTATGTGGTGGCCACCCCCATTGGCAATCTGGCCGACATCACTTTGCGTGCTTTGTATGTCATTGAAAGGGCCGACACACTGGCCTGTGAAGACACACGCCACACCCAGCAAATGCTGCGTGCCTACGGTTTAGATCGAAGCGGCTCACACTTGCTGGCAGTGCACCAACACAATGAGGCCGAGGCTGCCTCGCAAGTCATTGACCGCTTGGCACAAGGCCAACGTGTGGCCTATGTCAGCGATGCGGGTACACCCGCCATCAGCGATCCAGGTGCGCGCTTGGTAGCTGCCGTGGCCGCAGCAGGCTACAGAGTCATGCCCTTGCCAGGTGCCAGCAGCGTCACCACCTTGCTCAGTGCAGCAGGCATGACGGGCGAAGGTGGCTTTGTGTTCACAGGTTTTTTGTCTTCCAAAGCCACCGAGCGACAACGTGCCGTTGAAACCTTGCAAGGCGAATCACGAGCGGTGGTGTTGCTAGAAGCACCGCACCGCATAGAGGCTCTGGCGCAGGCGCTGTCTGGTTTGGGTCCGCGTTTGATCACCGTGGGCCGCGAACTCACCAAACAATTTGAAACAGTGCACACCTTAGAGGCCCAAAAGCTGCCAGCTTGGTTTGCCGAAAAAGCGGACCATGTACGCGGCGAGTTTGCATTGCTTGTACATGCATTGGACAAACCCAAGCAAGACAACAGCGAAGCATTGGATGCCGATAGTTTGCGCACGCTCAAATTGCTGCTGACCGAGCTGCCCTTGAAAACTGCCGTGAAGCTCACCAGCGACATCACCGGTGCATCCAAAAACGTGGTTTACGACACTGCTTTGAATTTGAAAAAAGGCTTGGATTGAAAACGCTACCTGGGCTTTGGTTCCTGGTGCCGCCCACTTAACGCTTGCGCATTCCTAAGCAAATGACCGTACCCACCACCAACGCAGCGCCCACCAACTGAATCGGGGCAATGGTTTGGTCAAGCAGCGCCCATGCCAAGGTCAAGGCAAACACAGGCTCCACGTTCATGATGGCCGAATTGCCGACCACCCCCAAACGGGGCAACACCGTGAACAAAATGGTAAAGGCCGTACCGTACAAAAAGGTCAACATCCCCAAACCCCACCAACCTGCTGGTGCATTGGGCAAATGAAAGCCGCCTTGGCTCAATGCCACAGCCACGGCCAACACGCCCACCAAGGACATCGAAGAAAATGTGCGAACGCGGCCGTCCAAGCCGACTGTTTCGTGTTGGGTGTACACCAGTGCCAAGCCAAAGGTGGCGGAGGCGGCCAATGCAAACGCTACGCCGCTGCCAATTTGCGCCCAATGTTCTGACGCCCCCAAACCAGAAGCGGCACCCATCACATCCAAGGCCAAGGCCAATCCCACCAAAATAAACGGCATGCTCCAGAGCACAGCTTTTTCGGGTTGGTGTTTGTAGAGCACGCGTGCCCAAAATGCAGTGGACAAGGGATAGGTATTGAAGGCCAACAAAGCCAAGGCCACAGGCAATCTGGCCACCGAGGAGTACAAACAAACACTTTGAACAGCAATGATCAAACCGATGAGGGGCAAGTATTTTTTGTGCCGCGGTTCAAGTTGAATCTGCACTTTCTGTTGCCACAAAATCAAGCCCACCACCAAGGCGGTCACTGCACTTCGAAAACTCACAGCCGTGATCACGTCCACGCCATGGTTGAACGCGAAGCGTGCAGCCACATGGTTGGCACCCATCATGAAGGCGACCAACAACAAAGTGGCAAACGCCGTGATGGAGAGGGCTTTGGATTTTTCAGTCATGGCTTCATTGTGGCGGGTAGAGCCCCCGAACGCTGGCATGCAGGCGACTGAGGCCCAGCAAAGCATCGGTGTAAGGGGTGCCCACTTGCGTCAATTGACCCAGCTCTCGCACGCCACTGACCAAGGCATCGAGCTCCACCGTTTTACCGGCTTCTACGTCTTGCAACATGGATGTTTTGAACGCGCCCAATTTCATCGTGACGGCATGCCTGTCCTCGGGCGATTGCGCAATGGGAATTCCGATTTTTTCACCAATGGCTTTGGCCTCCAGCATCACCTTCGACACAAAGTCGCGCACCAAATCGTCTTTCAAAATGAGGTCGGTGGTGGCGCCGGTGATGGCGCTGATGGGGTTCACGGTCATGTTGCCCCACAGTTTGTACCAAACGTCTTTTTGAATTTGCGCAGAGGCGCTGGCATTGAAAGCGGCGGCCTGCAGCTCACGTACCAACTGTTGCACACGCGCACTGACTTCACCGTTTTGCTCAGCAGGCTCGCCCAAAATTAAGCCTTGACCAAAGTGATGACGCACCACACCCGGCGCATCAAGCGAGCAACTGGCATGCACCACACAGCCCACCACATGGTGCGCTGGAATGGCTTTGGCAATGTGGCCTTCAGGGTCAATGGTGTTGAGCGTCGTGCCTTGCAACTTGCCACCAAAGCCTTGAAAGAACCACCAAGGCACACCGTTCATGGCCGTCATCACCATGGTGTTGGGGCCTAGCAAGGGCGCAATGCCCTTGGCCACGTCCGCCATGGCGGGCGCTTTCACGGCCACGATCACCAAATCTTGTGGGCCTAAATCTGCTGGATAGGCAGATGCTTTCACATTGACGTTCAAACGTGTTTCGGGGGCATGCGTTTGAACACACTGAAGTCCATTCTTCTGCAGCGCTTCAAGCGTGGCACCTCGCGCCACCACACTCACCTGATGGCCTGATTGTGCCAAGTGAACACCGATCCACCCCCCAATGGCGCCTGCGCCGTAGATGCAAACTTTCATAATCGGTAACTTTCTTCAGGGCGCACGATGCTGCGATCGACTTGTCGGATCAGAGCGTCGAGCACATCGGTGCCGGCACCATGGTTGGGGTTGAATTGCAAAGCATCGCGCGTGCATTTGGCGGCAACGTCTTCACTCACAGGAATGACAGCTTGGGCACCCCCCATGCTGAAGGTGGCCAATTGAATTTCGCAGGCACGTTGCAGGGTCCACAAAATGGCAAAGGTTTGCGGCAACGTGGCGCCCCACGACAGCAAGCCATGGTTGCGCAAAATCACAGCCTGCTTGTTGCCAATGCTTTTAAGTAAACGCGGTGCTTCATCGGCATGGATGGTGATGCCTTCAAAGTCATGGTACGCAATCATGTCGTGAAGTTGCGCGGTGTAAAAATTGGTTTGCTGCAAACCGTCTTTTAAACAAGCGACCGATACACCTGCGGTGGTGTGCGTGTGCATGACGCAATGGGCACCCGGCAAGCTGTCGTGGATGGCCGCATGCACCGTAAAGCCGGCAGGATTGACCGGGTAAGGCGAACCATCCAAGGCTTTGCCCTTGAGGTCAATCTTGACCAAGTTGCTGGCGGTGACTTCGCTGTAATGCAAACCAAACGGATTGATCAGAAACTGTTTTTCTGTACCACTCACTTCTTGCGGCAAGCGCAAGGTGATGTGGTTGTAAATCATCTCAGTCCAGCCCAAGAAAGCAAAGACACGGTAGCACGCCGCCAATTGCACACGGGCCTCCCATTCTTTGGGATGCACCTCATGCTGCAATGAACGAACCGTCGGCAGTTGATGCGTCAGCATGGTCAATACACCTGGCCAGACGCGGGCAACTCAATGCCTGCATTGGGTTTGAATTTTTTTGCCAGTGCGGCTGTTTGGCGCACCAAGATTTGGGTGTCCAAACCCACGGCCACAAACAAAGCACCCAGCGCCAAGTAGTGTTTCGCTTGTGCTTCATCCGATGTCAAGATGCCTGGCGCTTTGCCTGCTTTCAAAATGCGCGCAATCGCATCTTCAATGACCGCTTGAACTTCTGGGTGGTTGGGGTCGCCCACATGACCCAAGGACGCCGACAAATCGGCTGGGCCAATGAACACGCCGTCCACACCGGGTGTGCTGGCAATGGCTTCCAGGTTTTTCAAAGCTTCACGTGTTTCGGCCTGCACCAACAAGCATACTTGTTCATTGGCCTCTTTGGTGTAATTGGGAAACATGCCCCAGCGTGAAGCACGTGCGCCGCCCATGCCGCGGACGCCGCCCTTGCCATCGTTTTGTGGATAGCGCATGGCTTGCACCAACTGTGCAGCTTGCTCGGGTGTGTCCACCATGGGAATCAGCAGCGTTTCGGCGCCCAAATCCAAATACTGTTTGATCAATGCGGTGTCGCCCACAGGCACGCGCGCAATGGCGTTGTTCACGGGGTAGGCCGCAATGGTTTGAAGTTGTTGCTGAATGCTTTGCAAATTGTTGGGCGCGTGTTCGCCATCGATCAGCAACCAATCGAAGCCCGCCATGGCGCACATCTCGGCGGTGTAACTGCTGGCCATGCCCATCCACAAACCAATTTGCGCTTGCTTTTCAGTGATGGCTTTTTTGAAACGATTGACAGGAGTTTTCATGTGGCTTCTTTCAGTTGAATTTAAATTGCAGTCGACCTAAGGGGCCGTAGTCTGCGTCGAACACATCGCCCACTTTGGCAGGCACGGGCTTGGTAAAGGAGCCGGCCAACACAATTTGGCCCGCTTTTAAATGCTCACCCCAAGGTGCTAACTTATTGGCCAGCCAAGCAATGCCCACTGCCGGGTGGCCTTGTACGCCGGCTGCTAAACCTGTTTCTTCTACAACACCATTCAGTTTGAGAATGGCACCGCACCATGGCAAATTGGTGGTGAGGGGAT
>JAHEBO010000075.1 GCA_024642215.1 Limnohabitans sp. | reverse complement strand
GAGAAGCGGCTTTTTTGTTGGGAGAGTTTTCTAATTGAGTTTAGAAAAATTGGGGTTAGAAAATCAGCTTCACGCCTGTTTTGCTTTGCAAGACTTCTTGCGTCACACCAGGTGCCATCTCAACAACCTTCAAGCCTTCGGGCACCACATCCATCACAGCCAAGTCGGTGATGATGCGATCGACCACGCCCACGCCTGTTAAGGGCAATGTGCACTGGGGCAAGATTTTCAAATCTTCAGTGCCGTCTTTTTTCTTGGCCACGTGTTCCATCAAAATGATGACGCGCTTCACGCCCGCCACCAAGTCCATGGCACCGCCCATGCCCTTGACCATCTTGCCTGGAATCATCCAGTTGGCCAGGTCACCCTTTTCGCTCACTTGCATGGCACCCAAAATCGACAAGTTGATTTTGCCGCCACGGATCATGGCAAAGCTGTCGTGGCTGCCAAAGATTGACGAGCCCTTGATGGTGGTCACGGTTTGCTTGCCCGCGTTGATGAGGTCGGCATCGACTTCATCTTCGTTGGGAAATGGGCCAATGCCCAACATGCCGTTTTCAGATTGCAGCCAGACTTCAATGTTGCTGGGCACATGGTTGGCCACCAAAGTGGGAATGCCAATGCCCAAGTTCACATAGAAGCCGTCTTGCAGTTCGTGGGCCGCGCGAGCCGCCATTTGGTCTTGATTCCAGCTCATGCTCAGACTCCTGCTTTCTCGGTGATGGTGCGTTTTTCAATGCGTTTTTCGGGGTGCTTGTTGAGCACCAAGCGATGCACATAAATGCCTGGCAAGTGCACCTGATCAGGCAGCATGGCACCGGTTTCCACAATCTCTTCGACTTCCACAATGCACACCTTGCCGGCCATGGCCACTGCAGGGTTGAAGTTGCGGGCCGTGAGGCGGAATTGCAAGTTGCCTGATTTGTCGGCGCGCCAGGCTTTGACCAAGGACACGTCGGGCACCAGTGAGCGCTCCATGACGTAGGTTTCGCCATCAAATTCACGCAGCTCTTTGCCATCGGCCACCACAGTGCCCACGCCTGTTTTGGTGAAGAAGGCTGGAATGCCCGCACCACCGGCGCGCAGCTTTTCAGCCAAGGTGCCTTGAGGGGTGAATTCCAATTCCAATTCACCAGCCAAGAACTGGCGCTCGAATTCCTTGTTCTCACCCACGTAGGATGAAATCATTTTTTTAATTTGACGTGTTTCAAGCAACTTGCCCAAACCAAAACCGTCGACTCCGGCATTGTTGGAAATGGCTGTGAGGTTTTTGCAGCCCGAGTCACGCAGTGCGTCGATCAGGGCTTCAGGAATACCGCAGAGGCCAAAGCCACCCACAGCCAACAGTTGACCGTCTGCCACGACACCTTTCAGCGCCTCGGCGGCCGAGGGAAAAATCTTGTTCACAGGGTTCTCCTAAGAGGGAAGACTCAAAAGACACAGTGTAATGGGTCCCCCCGGGGGAAAACTGAAAACTGGCTGACAAAAAGCGCCTGAAACAGTCCATTTTTTAAGCAAAACGGACTCTAATTTGCATCACCCGCCTGTTTAGAATGAGTTCACGACTCAAGGATTGACCATGACCAGCACTTCTGCCGCCAAAAGCCAACGCTACCCCGCGCCCGAACTGAAGGATGTCCCAGAGGACATTCGCAACAAGATTTTGGAGGTGCAAGAGAAAGCGGGTTTTGTGCCGCAAGTTTTCTTGGCATTTGCGCGCAGACCCGCAGAATGGCGCGCCTTTTTTGCATACCACGACGCGCTCATGGTGCCCGAGTCGGTGGGCCGCACCAGCAACCTGACCAAAGGCGATCGAGAAATGATCGTCACCACCACCAGCGCCGCCAACAACTGTTTGTATTGCGTGGTGGCACACGGCGCCATCCTTCGCATTTACGAAAAGAAACCCTTGGTGGCCGATCAAGTTGCGGTCAACTATCGCAAAGCAGACATCTCACCCCGCCAACGCGCCATGCTCGATTTCGCCATGAAAGTGTGTTTGCACAGCGACCAAATTGAAGACACTGACTTTGCGCCTTTGCATGCGCAAGGTTTTGACGACGAAGACATCTGGGACATTGCGGCCATTACCGCGTTCTTCGGTTTGTCCAACCGCATGGCCAGCTTTAGCAACATGATGCCCAACCCAGAGTTTTATCTGATGGGCCGGCTGCCAAAGCAAAAGTAAAGGCTGAAGTAAAGGCTTACGGGGTGACCAAGGCCCGGATGTTGTCGGGCAAGGCCACCGCTTTTTGCATCGGAAAATCCACCCAAATGGTGGTGGCGCCACCCGCTGCATAAATCACCCCTGGCTTGTCGACCAACTCCAAGGTGCACCAACTTTCAAACGTGGTGCGCGCAGGGTCGCTCACATACATTTTGGCCAACACATTGCCCGGGTATTCCAGCTGTTTGTAAAAGTTGCAAAAGGCATTTACGATGACGGGGCCCTGCCCTTGCGGATTAGGCTCGCAGCCAATCGACTGAAAATAATCAATGCGCACGGTTTCCAGATATCTAAAATAAACCGTGTTGTTGACATGCCCCATGGCATCCATGTCGCCCCATCGGATGGGGATCAGCATTTCATGAACCTTCTTTTTGAACTCAGGTATTTCAAATTTCATTGTTGATCTCGCTTTGCTTGCATCAAACCTAGCATCACCTATGTGACCATTTTGGGGAACATTCTGCCTGTTCCATGCGTAAAATGTGCCCATTGGCCGAGATTTTGGCCCCTTGAATTTCAACTTGATGTGAGTCCACCATGACACCCGAAGAGATTTTGAACACGCACGGTCCCCGCGAATCCATGGAATACGACGTGGTGGTGGTGGGCGGTGGCCCCGCAGGTTTGTCCACAGCCATTCGTCTCAAACAATTGGCGCAAGAAAAAGGCAATGATGTTTCTGTGGTGGTGTTAGAAAAAGGTTCCGAGCCAGGCGCGCACATTTTGTCGGGCGCCATCATGGACCCCATTGCGCTGACCGAACTCTTTCCCAATTGGAAAGAAATGGGCGCTCCCTTGAATCAACCGGTCACAGAAGACATCTTCTTGATGACCACTGAAAACGGCGCCACGCGCGTCCCCAACTTCGCCCTGCCACCCTGCTTCCACAACGATGGCAACTACATCATCAGCTTGGGCAACCTCACACGCTGGTTAGGCGAACAAGCCGAAGCCTTGGGCGTAGAAATTTTTCCTGGCTTTACAGCGGCAGAAGTTTTGTACAACGACGACGGCTCTGTCAAAGGCGTGGCCACTGGCAACATGGGCATTGGCAAAGATGGCGAGCCAACTGAAAACTTCCAGTTAGGCATGGAACTGCACGCCAAGTACACCGTGTTTGCCGAAGGCGCACGTGGCCACTTGGGCAAACAAGTCATCTCTAAATTCAAATTAGACGACGGCAAAGACCCACAAAGCTACGGCATCGGCATCAAAGAACTTTGGGAAATTGACCCTGCACGTCATCAAGCCGGTTTGGCTTTGCACAGCGCCGGCTGGCCTTTAGACGAAAACACGTACGGCGGCTCTTTCCTGTATCACATGGAAGACAACAAAGTGGTGGTGGGTTTTGTGGTGGGCTTGGATTACACCAACCCTTGGCTCAGCCCCTTTGAAGAATTTCAACGCTTCAAAACACACCCCAACATTCGCTGGTACTTTGAAGGCGACGAGTCCAAAGGCATTGCACCGGCCAAACGCATTTCTTATGGTGCACGTGCTATCACGGCTGGCGGTCTCTTGTCATTGCCCAAAACCGTTTTCCCAGGCGGCGCTCTGGTCGGCTGTGATGCCGGCTACCTCAATGCCAGCCGTATCAAGGGTAGCCACGCTGCCATCAAAACAGGCATGCTGGCTGCGGAGGCCGCATACGATGCATTGCAAGCAGGTCGCTCACATGACGAACTCAGCGCCTACCCAGAAGCTTTCGAGAACAGCTGGTTGCACACCGAGTTGAACAAGGCCCGCAACTTCAAGCAGTGGTTCAAAAAAGGCCGCACGATGGGCACCCTCATGACGGGTGTGGAGCAGTTTGTGTTGCGCGGCCACGTGCCATGGACCCTTCGCCGTGCAGCGGCCGATCACACTTACCTCAAGCCTGCGGCCGAATGCCAACCCATTCAATACCCCAAGCCCGATGGCAAGCTCACGTTTGATCGTTTGTCGAGTGTGTTCATCAGCAACACCAACCACGAAGAAAATCAACCGGCGCACCTCACCTTGAAGGACGCCAGCGTGCCTGTGGGCATCAACTTGGCAAAATTTGCAGGCCCAGAAGCGCGTTACTGCCCTGCTGGCGTTTACGAGTACGTCAAGAACGAAGACCAATCCGATCGTCTGCAAATCAATGCGCAAAATTGTGTGCATTGCAAAACTTGCGACATCAAAGATCCAACGCAAAACATCGTCTGGGTCACGCCAGAAGGTGGTGGCGGACCTAACTACTCCGGCATGTAAAAAGTGCTGGCAGGTTCTCAAGACCTGTTTATAATTTCAACCGTCAGGAGAGCGCGGCCTTGTCACAAGGCTGCCACCGAAGGCGCAGGAAACCTCAAAATTTCTGAACGCTCAGGTACCCAGGACTGACAAACGCTGTTAACTTTGTTTATCAGCGCATCCTCACTGGAGAGAGAGGGCGGACCATCCGGTCGAACCCTCCACCGAAGGCGCAACCCGCAGTGGGTCTTTCTCATGAAGGACGCAACCGGCGAATCGCTCAGGTAAAGCGGACAGCGAGGGCAACCCATGATTTCGGTCATGGTTTTACTTTGCCCTTGGAGATTTCAATTGTCC
>JAHEBO010000022.1 GCA_024642215.1 Limnohabitans sp. | reverse complement strand
TGGTGTCTCAAGATTTGAATTCCGTCACGCCTTTTGATCTGCCATTGGCCGATCGTGAACTGGGCGCACTCACCTTGGTGGATACCTTGTCCCGTGGTGAAGCATTGCCCCCACAAGGTGCCGCCATTGCTTTGAAAGACGTGCAATTGCGCGCGCCGCTGCCGCATCCCCGTCGCAATATTTTTTGCGTCGGTAAAAACTACCACGCACACGCCAAAGAATTTGCACGCAGTGGATTTGACAGCAGTGCCAAAGCCGGCGGCGAAATTCCCGCCGAGCCCATCATCTTTACCAAAGTGCCGGAGTGCGTCATTGCCACGGGCGAAGCCATTGAGATGCCCAAAGTGTCAACCGCCATTGACTACGAGGCCGAATTGGCCGTGATCATTGGCAAGGGTGGCAAGGGCATTACCAAGGCCAATGCCATGCAGCATGTCTGGGGCTATACCATCGTCAACGACGTGACGGCCCGCGACTGGCAAAACAAGCACATGCAATGGCACATGGGCAAATCGTTTGACACCTTCTGCCCCATGGGTCCTTGGCTGGTGAGTGCCGATGAGCTCGACGGTACCAACACCCATGTGCGTTGCTACGTGAATGGCGAAGAGCGCCAAAACGCCGCCACCCCCGATTTGATTTTTGACATTCCCACGCTCATTGAAACTTTGAGCGCCGGCATCACCTTGTACCCGGGTGATGTCATTGCCACTGGCACGCCAGTGGGCGTAGGCATTGGCTTCACACCACCCAAATACCTCAAGGCAGGTGATGTGGTGCGCGTGGAAATCGATGGCATTGGCGCCATCGAAAACCCCGTTCAATGATTACTTCAAGCCAGCAGCCGCACGCAGTGTAGCGGCCAGGTTGGTGCGCTCCCAAGTGAAGTTGGGTTCGTCACGGCCGAAGTGGCCGTAGGCTGCCGTCTTGCTGTAGATGGGGCGCAAGAGGTCGAGCATTTGAATGATGCCCTTGGGGCGCAAGTCAAAGTGCTCGTTCACCAAGGCGGCAATTTTCTCGTCAGAGATCACGCCAGTGCCTTCGGTGTACACCGTCACGTTCATGGGGCGTGCCACACCAATGGCGTACGCCACTTGAATTTGACACTGTGTGGCCAGACCCGCGGCCACAATGTTCTTGGCCACATAACGCGCCGCATAAGCCGCAGAGCGGTCCACTTTCGAGGGGTCTTTGCCAGAGAAAGCGCCGCCGCCGTGGGGGCAAGCACCACCGTAGGTGTCCACAATGATCTTGCGACCGGTTAAGCCGCAATCGCCTTGCGGGCCGCCAATGACAAACCGGCCTGTGGGGTTGATCAAGTACTTGGTGTCTTGCAGCCACTCTTTGGGCAACACGGGCTTGATGATTTCTTCAATGATGGCTTCAATGAAGCTGGCCTTCATTTTGGTGGCCGACTCGCTTTGGTCGGGGCTGTGCTGCGTCGACAACACCACGGTGTCAATGCTGTGGGGCTTGCCGTCGACATAGCGCATGGTCACTTGGCTCTTGGCATCGGGGCGGAGGAAAGGCAAGCGGCCGTCTTTGCGCAGTTGCGCTTGACGCTCGACCAAACGGTGCGCGTAGTAAATGGGCGCAGGCATGAGGTCGGGGGTTTCGTCGCAGGCATAACCAAACATCAGGCCTTGGTCGCCAGCGCCGGTGTTGAGGTGATCGTCAGACGCGTGGTCCACACCTTGGGCAATGTCGTTGGACTGCTTGTCGTAGCAAACCATGACGGCACAGCCTTTGTAATCAATGCCGTACTCGGTGTTGTCGTACCCAATGCGCTTGATGGTGTCGCGCGCCACTTGGATGTAATCGACGTGGGCGTTGGTGGTGATTTCTCCGGCCAACACCACCAAACCGGTGTTGGTCAGGGTTTCGGCGGCTACGCGGCTGCGGGGGTCTTGTTCAAAAATAGCGTCGAGAATGGCGTCGGAAATTTGATCGGCAACCTTGTCGGGGTGACCTTCGGACACGGATTCTGAGGTGAAAAGATAGTCATTCGCCATGAGGGTTCTCCTAAAGTTTGGCATGCATGTTGATCTGCGCTACCTGAGCTTTGGGGCCTCGGCGAACGCTTTAGCAGATTTGTCCGAAGACAAGGCACAATCCGAGGCATGCGGTGCATGCTGAACAGAAGGTGTGTGTCGCCCTGCAAGTTGCTCTATTTAACTCAGCGACGCGCTTAGTTTACCAAATACAACATGATCTTTTGGTTCCGTTTTTTTGCCCACTGGCCTTTGTGGGCTTTGCATGCGATGGGTCAAGTCATTGGATGGCTGGCTTGGCTGTTGTCGCCAACTTACCGGCGCCGGTTTTTGGCCAATGCCCAAACCGCGGGTTTGAGTGGCTGGCAAGTGCTGGGTGCCGTGGGCCAAGCAGGCTGCATGTCGACCGAATTGCCCCGCTTGTGGATGGGGCGTCAGCCTACTGTGGCTTGGGCCGAGGGGGCCTTGAAAGTCGTTGAACAGGCCTATGCTGGAGGTCAGGGCGTGCTGTTTTTAACGCCTCATTTGGGTTGCTTTGAAATTTCTGCGCAAGCGGTTGCCAATGCATTCAGCGCGCAGCAGGGCCCTCTGACCGTCTTGTTTCGACCTTCGCGCCAAGCAGGGCTGGCACAGGTCATGGAAGCCTCTCGGGCAAGGCCTGGCCTGGAAACGGCACCCACCACCTTGGCTGGCGTCAGGCAAATGATCAAAGCCTTGCGCGCTGGGCGATCGGTGGGCTTGTTGCCCGATCAGGTACCACCAGAGGGCATGGGCCAATGGGTGCCTTTCTTTGGCAAGCCTGCTTACACCATGACATTGGCCGCACGATTGACTTTGCAGACTGGCGCGAAGTTGGTCTTGATTTGGGGCGAGCGCTTGTCTTGGGGGCGTGGTTTTCAGATTCATGCAAGCGTGCTTCAAGAAGAATTAGCCCCAGATGTAGAGGGTGTGGTGTTGCAAATCAACCAGGCCATGGAACGCTTGATCTTGACGCGCCCTGAACAATATTTATGGGGTTACGCCCGCTACAAACAACCGCGACAGGAGTCGCACGCATGAGCATGTTGTTCATTGCGTTCATGCGTTTTCTGGCGCACTGGCCCTTGCCTGCACTGCGTGCCTTGGGGCATGCCTTGGGTTGGACCTTGTGGGCTTTGGTGCCCAGCCGACGTCGCATTGTGCAAACCAATTTGCACTTGTGCTTTCCCTTCAAATCGAAAGCAGACATTCACCGATTGGCGCGCGCCCACTTTGTGCAGTTTGCGCAATCGCTGTTAGACCGAGCGTGGTTGTGGCACGCGCCGTTGCCAATGGTTGAACAGCGTTTGAAATGGGTAGGTTCAGACTTGGCCATGGCGCAGCTGGCGCAAGAGGGGCCCAAGATTGTGTTCGCTCCGCACTTTGTAGGCTTAGATGCAGGCGGCATGGCCTTGACCTTGAAAGCCAGCAAACCCGTGGCTTTTATTTTTGTGCCGCAGCACAACAAGGTCATGGACCAGTGGGTCAATCAAGGTCGTCAAAGAACGGGCAACGTGAAGCCTTATTTCCGCCACGAAGGTGTGAAGCACATCATGAGTGGCTTGCGACAAGGCGAGATGCTGCACCTCTCACCCGACATGGACTTTGGGCCAGAAGAGTCTGTCTTTGCGTCCTTCATGGGCGTGCCTGCGGCCACGGTGCCGTCACTGTCACGCTTTGCCAGATTGGGCCGTGCGCCGGTGATGAGTTTGGTGACACGCATGACGCCGCAGGGCTATGAAATGGAAGTGTCCGAGATGTGGCCAGACTTTCCCACAGCCGATGTGCAAGCGGATACACAGCGCATGAACGATGAATTGGCCAAAGCCATTGAGCGCACACCCGACCAGTACTACTGGGTGCACAAACGATTTAAAACGCGCCCCGAAGGCGCGCCTGCCGTTTACAAGAAGGCCGAAATTTCTCGCTGAACGATGTGGGGGTGCTCATGCACCACCCAATGCGAGCCCTCTTCGATGGGCACGTAGGTAAGCTGGGGGATGTGCTCGGACAAGCCTTCGTTCAGGCTGGGCAACAAAGCCACATCCTTCAAACCCCACAGCAACAAAGTGGGCACGTTGATGCGCAACATGCTGTTGGGCAATTCCAAATTTTGCAGCGTGTTCTCATCAGGCTTGTTGGGCTTTAAGGGTGAGGCACCGTAATAGTTGAGGCCGCCTTGCAGGCCGCAAGACCAAGCTGCGCGGTAGTGTGCTTTGACTTCGGGCGTGAGCCAAGTGGGCTTGACGCCTTTGGCTAAAAATCCAAACAACACTTCAAACGCATTGGCACTGAGTTCTGCGGCCGCTTGCGGCTCACAGAAATAATTCATGTACTCGCTGGCCGCAATTTGCGCAGGATTGCTTTTTAAGTCGCGCAAGAAAGTGCCGGGATGCGGTGAGTTGATGATCACCAGCTTGTGCATCAACTGCGGCAATTGGTTGGCCAAGTTCCAAGCTACACCGCCGCCCCAGTCGTGCGCGACCAAGGCTTTCAAGGGTGCGGAGCCTGCTTCAATTTGAATGAGGGCTGCAATGTCTTGAACTAAGAACTTGGCGCGATACGCGGACACGTCGGTCGGCTGACTGGATTTTTCATAGCCGCGTAAATTGGGCGCGACACACCGATAGCCGCCGTTTTCGGGTTTGGAAAAATGCATCAGCATTTCGTCCCAGACGAAAGCGGCTTCGGGAAATCCGTGCAAAAACATCAGCACGGGTTGACCTTTGTCGCCTGCCGCGCGGCAACTCAATTGAATGCCATGCGGCAGGTCTTGTTGCCAAGTTTCAATCATCGGTGTGTGTCCAATCCCACATCAACTGGGCCAAATCCTCCACGCCTTGTTTCTTGAGTGCGGAAAACAGTTTGGCCTGACCGCCGCCGGCTTGAAGCTTGGCAATGGACAAAGCTTTGGCGCCTTCGGAGCGGGTCAGCTTGTCAGATTTGGTGAGCAAGACCAAAAAGTTCAGTCCTTCTTCAACGCGGGGGCGAATGACTTCCAGCAACACCTCGTCCAACTCGGTCATGCCCAAACGGGGGTCGCACAACAGCACGATGCCTTTGAGGTTCTCGCGGGTGACCAGGTAATTGGCCATGACTTTTTGCCAGCGAAGTTTGTCTTGCTTGGGCACGGCTGCATAGCCATAGCCCGGCAAATCGGCCAAAACGGCATCGGTCACGCCTTGTTTACCAAGGGCAAACAAGTTGATGTGTTGGGTCCGTCCGGGCTTTTTGGAGGCAAAAGCCAGCTGTTTTTGCTGGGTCAGGGTGTTGATGCAGGTCGATTTGCCGGCATTGGAACGGCCCACAAAGGCAATTTCGGGGACGTCCAGTTCAGGTAAATGGAACAGTTCGGCCGCGGTGGTCAAAAATCGGGCGGTGTGCATCCAGCCCATGGGCGTGATGGCCTTGATTTCCGGCGTGACGGGGGCCGAAGCCGCCTTGGTCGAGGGTTTTCGCACCTTTGCGGGAGCGGCTTCTGGGGCAGTGTCGGGGCTTGTTTTGGTGGCCATTCGGGTCAAACTTAAGGGGGCGTCGGAAATGACGCTAGCAGGCATTGTAGAATCCCATGGTTTAGCGCCCACTATTTCGGATGTCGTCCATGAAGTCAATGACTAAATTTTTGTTCGCCGCCTTCGCATCAGTTTTGATGGTTGGCTCTGTTGTTGCCAACGAAGCAGCGCCCAAAGCTGCCAAGCCAGACTTGGCCAAGGGCGAGGCCATTGTGGCCGGCGTCTGTGCCGCCTGCCATGCAGCCGATGGCAATTCCATGATTCCCGTCAACCCCAAGTTGGCCCAGCAGCACCCTGAGTACATCTTGAAGCAATTGCAAGAGTTCAAATCAGGCAAGCGTGCCAACCCCGTCATGATGGGGTTCGCTTCCCAACTCAGCCCTGAAGACATGCGCAATGTGGCCTACTTTGTGGCCAGCAAAACAGCTGCACCGGGTTTCGCCAAAGAAAAAGAAACCGTGGCCTTGGGTGAAAAGATTTACCGCGGCGGCATTGCCGATCGCCAAATTGCGGCTTGCGCCGGTTGCCATGGCCCCAGTGGTTCTGGCATGCCTGCTCAATACCCCCGTTTGTCTGGCCAACACGCCGACTACACCGTGGGTCAGTTGACACAATTCCGTGACGGCGTGCGCAAAAACAGCGTGCAAATGACACAGGTTGCAGCCAAGATGAACGACCGTGAAATCAAAGCGGTGGCAGACTACATTGCTGGTTTGCGTTAAACACATGGGCTTGACGGCCTGATCGTCGTCAACCTGCACAATGGGCCTTTCGGGCCCATTTTTTTTGCTTTTGCGGACGCTTTAACCCTTGCAGATACGGGGTTTTGCCCGAAGTTTTCCAATGCAATCAAACAGATTGAAAGCGCATCATGATCATTCGCACTCACGAAGATGGATTCATCCACCCGCTCAGCAGCGAAATCACCTCGCCTGAGGCCTATGCCACCCGCCGGCAATTGCTGCGCCAATGGACGGCCGGTGCAGCAGCGGCAGGCTTGTCTGCTTGGGCGCAACGCGAAGCATTTGCGCAAGGGGGCAGTGTGGCGGCCAAGCTGGCGGCCTTGCCCGCCAACCAGTCGCAAGTCCAAGGTGCCATGACAGTTGAAAAATTAACATCGCAACACGACGCCACCATTTACAACAACTTCTATGAGTTTGGCGTGGACAAATCCGATCCCGCACGCAAAGCGCACACCTTGAAAACGTCGCCATGGACGATCGAGGTCGAAGGCTTGGTCAAAAAGCCCACCCGCTTCAACTTGGAAGACATCATGAAGTGGGGCGCCATGCAAGAGCGTGTTTACCGTCTGCGTTGCGTGGAAGGCTGGTCGATGGTCATTCCCTGGATTGGCTACTCCCTGTCCGATTTGATCCGACGTGTGGAGCCTTTGCCCAGCGCCAAGTACGTTGAATTCATCACACAGGCCGATCCGCAAACCATGCCTGGCATTCGTGGCGGTTATTTAGATTGGCCTTACACCGAAGGCTTGCGCATGGACGAAGCCATGCACCCCTTAACGCTGCTCACTTTTGGCATGTATGGCGAGGTCTTGCCCAAACAAAATGGCGCGCCTGTGCGTTTGGTGGTGCCTTGGAAATACGGTTTCAAAAGCGGCAAGAGCCTTGTCAAAATCCGCTTCGTTGAAAAGCAACCCGTGGTGTCTTGGGAAAAAGCAGCGCCCCAAGAATATGGTTTCTACTCCAACGTCAATCCCAAGGTTGACCATCCGCGATGGAGCCAAGCCTCAGAGCGCCGCATCGGCGAAGGCGGTTTGCTCGACAAAAAACGCAAGACCCTCATGTTCAACGGTTACGAAGCGCAAGTGGCATCTCTGTATGCCGGTATGGATTTGGTGAAACATTTCTGATGCTGCCTCTTCGGTTGCGCCATCGCTTGCGCCAAACTTGGGCCAAGTGGGTGTTGGTGTTGTTGTCGCTGTTGCCGTTTGCCTACTTGTGTGCCGGTGTGTTTTGGGACACTTTGGGCCCCAACCCTGCGGAGTCCTTGATCCGCTCAAGCGGCGACTGGACGCTGCGTTTCTTGTGCATCACCTTGTTGATCACCCCCTTGCGCGTGAGCACCCAATGGCCTGAATGGCTGTTGTTCAGACGCAGTTTGGGTTTGCTGACGTTTTTTTATGCATGTGTGCACGCGCTGTGTTACAGCCTGTTTGACATGTCTTTGGCTTGGGATGACATTGCCAAAGACATCGTCAAACGGCCTTTCATTGCCGTGGGTCTTGCTGGCTTCGTTTTGTTGACTTTATTGGCAGCAAGCTCGTTCAATGCAGCGGTCAAGGCCATGGGTGCAAAGCGATGGCGCCAATTGCACCGTGCGGTGTATGGCATTGCCTTGTTGGCCATTTTGCATTTCTTTTGGATGCGTGCCACCAAAAGAAATTTCGATGAGGTCTGGCTCTACGCCGGCATCTTAGGCGTGCTTCTGGGCTTTCGCGTGGTTCACTTCACCAAACGTTCGCTTTGGAAAGTATCCTGAGGCGTTTCGCGCTCGCGAATCAAATGCACAGCGCTGCCATCGATCAACACTTCGGCAGCGCGGCCGCGGGTGTTGTAGTTGCTGGCCATGCTCATGCAATACGCACCCGCTGACAACACCGCCAAGGTGTCGCCCGCTTGAACATTCAATTCACGGTCACGGCCAATCCAGTCGCCGCTTTCGCAGACAGGGCCCACCACGTCGACCAAGGTGGTGGCGCCGGCGCGAGGTGACACGGGTACGATGTGGTGAAAAGCTTGGTACATGGCCGGACGTGGCAAGTCGTTCATGGCCGCATCAATGATGCAAAAGTTTTTTTGCTCGCCAGGCTTCATGAACACCACGTCGGTTAAGCACACGCCTGCGTTGCCCACCAAGGAGCGACCCGGCTCAATCATCAACTGACGATCGCCATAGCCGCGTGCATCGAGCTTGGCCAACAACTGGTGCCACAACTGATCGGCAGCCGGGGGTGTATCGCCGTTGTAATTGATGCCCAGGCCACCGCCAAAGTCGATGTGGTGAATGGGAATGCCTGCAGCCTCAACTTCGGCGACCAAATCCAAGATGCGGTCCATGGCGTCCAAATAGGGCGTGGCTTCTGTAATTTGCGAGCCAATGTGGCAATCAATGCCCACCACATGCAGACCCGGCAATGCAGCTGCGCGCTGGTAAGTTTTGAGCGCATGTTCGTGCGCCACACCAAATTTGTTGCCCTTCAAACCCGTGGAAATATAGGGGTGGGTTTTGGGGTCGACATTGGGATTGACGCGAAGACTGACCGGTGCGCGCGTTTTGAGTGACAAGGCCACCTCGTTCAAAACTTCAAGCTCTGCATCGCTTTCGACGTTGAAGCAGCCAATGCCAATTTGCAAAGCTTGCTTCATTTCGTTGCGAGTTTTGCCCACGCCCGAGAAAATGATTTTGGCGGGCGTGCCACCAGCCGCCAAAACGCGTGCCAATTCGCCGCCCGAGACAATGTCAAAGCCACATCCGGCTTGGGCAAACACTTGCAAGATGGCCAAGTTGGAGTTGGCTTTCATGGCATAGCAAATTTGCGCTTTGCGACCCGCAAAACCACGCTGGTAAGCGGCCAAAGCCGACAACATAGAGGCCTTGGAGTAGGCAAACACGGGCGTGCCAAATTGAGCGGCCACACTGGACAAGGCAACGCCTTCCATGTGCAAGGCCTCGCCTTGGTAAGCAATGTGGGGTTGGCCTGGAAGTGCGTTGGCTGTCATGGTTCAGTTTGGGAAGGTGTCTGAGGGATCAAAGTTTGAAGCAAGGTGGCGCGGTCTGCCGCCAAGGGGTCTTGGGGTTGGACCAGGGGGCCTTTTTGGCCACAGGCGCTCAAAGCCACCGCACAAACCCCAAGGGTTTGGGCAATGACTAAAATTCTCAAAACTTTGAACATGTGACGGATTGTAATGAACGACCTCGAATTTCTGGATACCGCTGAAAGCCTTTTGTCACGCATTGAGGCCAGCTGCGATCGCATCAACGACGAAACCGATGCCGACATCGACAACCAGCGGGTGGGCGGCATGATCACCATCAGCTTCAGCAACCGCAGCCAAATCATTGTGAATTTGCAAAAACCGCTGCATGAGGTTTGGTTGGCCGCCAAGTCTGGCGGCTACCACTACAAGTTCAAAGACGGCCAATGGCAAGACACCAAAGGGCAAGGTGAGTTCTTTGAAAATCTGTCGCGCTTTGCCACGGCGCAGTCGGGCGTGCCGCTCAGCTTCTGATCAGTTTCGGAACAGGTCCAAAATTCGCTTGCGCTCGTCGGCTTCAGGCAGCGCACCGCCTTTGTCATTGCCTAGACCCAAGCTGGTGACGCCGCCACCCTTGGCATATTCTTCAAAATACCACTCGCCATTCACGTGCAACACGCCTTCTGGTGCCACGGCGTCTGACACGGGCAGCGTTTTGAGTGCGGTTTCCATGAAGTTGATCCAGACGGGCAAGCTCAAGCCGCCACCGGTTTCACGATCGCCCAGCTTGCGCGGCGTGTCATAACCAATCCACACCACCGATGCCAAGTTGTGGTGAAAGCCCGCAAACCAAGCGTCCATTGAATCGTTGGTGGTTCCTGTTTTGCCATAGATGTCGTCGCGCTTCAAGGCCACACGGGCTTTGGCCGCCGTACCCGAACGCGTCACCTCTTGCAGCAGGCTGGTCATGACAAACGCATTGCGCGGTGAAATGGCGCGATGGCTTTCATCTGCTGGAACCGCGGGACTGTCGACCAATATTTTGCCTTTGTGGTCTGTGATACGCGTGATCATGTGCGGTTGAACGCGCATGCCACCGTTGGCAAAGACAGAATAACCAGCGGCCATTTGCATGGGGGTGACAGATCCGGCGCCCAAAGCCATGGTGAGGTAGGCGGGGTGCTTCTCTTCGTCAAAGCCAAATTTGGTCACCCATTCTTGCGCGTTGCGTGTGCCCACGGCTTGCAAGATGCGAATGGAGATCATGTTTTTCGATTTGGCCAAACCTTTGCGAATGGTCATGGGGCCTTCAAAGGTGCCATCGTAGTTTTTGGGCTCCCAAGGTTGACCGCCTGTGACGCCGGCATCAAAAAACAAGGGGGCATCGTTGACCACGGTGGCAGGGGTGAAGCCTTTTTCCAAAGCAGCTGAGTAAATGAAGGGTTTGAAGCTGGAGCCTGGTTGGCGCCAGGCTTGGATCACATGGTTGAATTTGTTCTTGGCAAAATCAAAGCCACCCACCAATGCGCGCACAGAACCATCTTGCGGGTTGAGGGCCACAAAGGCGCCTTCTACTTCGGGCAGTTGGGTAATTTCCCATGAGCCCTTGGGCGTTTGCACCACGCGGATGACTGCGCCGCGCTTGATTTTGATGTTAGGCCCCGCCTTGTCTGACAAACCCGATTGCGCAGGCTTCAGGCCTTCACCTGTGATTTCCAGTTGCTCTGCATTTTGACGAACGGCCACAATCTTTTTAGGTGTCGCTTCGAGTACCACTGCGGACATCACATCGCCATTGTCTGGATGGTCGTCCAGCACATCATCAATTGCGTCTTCCATTTCCTTGGGGCTAGAGGGCAAGTCAATGAACTTCTCAGGGCCACGGTACACCTGACGGCGCTCAAAATCCATGATGCCTTGGCGCAGTGCATGGTAAGCCGCGTTTTGTTCAGTGGACTGCAGTGTGGTGTAGACGTTCAAGCCGCGCGTGTAGGTTTCTTGGCCGTACTGTGCAAACATCAGTTGACGCACGGTTTCGGCCACGTACTCTGCATGGATGCGGTTCTTGTCATTGCTGGCGCGAATTTTCAAAGGCTCGATTTTGGCTTCCTGCGCTTGCTTGGCCGTGATGAAGCCGTTCTCTTCCATGCGCTCAATAATGTAAAGCTGGCGTGAACGTGCACGCTTGGGATTGCTGATCGGGTTGTAGGCAGAAGGGGCTTTGGGCAAGCCCGCCAGCATGGCCGCTTCAGCGATGCTGATGTCTTTCAAAGATTTGCCGAAGTAAGTTTCGGCTGCTGACGCAAAACCATAAGCGCGGTTGCCCAAAAAGATTTGATTCATGTAAATTTCAAGAATCTGATCTTTGGTGAGCAAGTGTTCCAGCTTGAAGGTCAGCAGCACTTCGTAAATTTTACGGGTGTAGGTTTTTTCGGTCGACAAATACACATTGCGCGCCACCTGCATGGTGATGGTGGAGGCGCCTTGGCTTTTTCGCTTGCCCAAGTTGGCAATGCCCGCGCGAATCAAACCTAAATAGTCCAAGCCGCCGTGTTGGTAAAAGCGGGCATCTTCAATGGACAGCACAGCGTCTTTCATGACCTGTGGAATTTCTTTGATGGGGGTGAGGTTGCGGCGTTCCTCGCCAAATTCCCCCATGAGTGCGCCGTCAGCGGTGAAAATTCGCAGCGGTAATTTGGGGCGGTATTCGGCCAAGTCCGAGGTGTCGGGCAATTGGGGGTAAGCCATCACCATGGCCACACCGATCACCATCAACAAAGACAAGAAGCCTGCGGCCACCAACCCAGCAGCCCAAAGGCAGACGCGCAAGGCCCAATGCAAGCGAGGTGCTTCGATCAAATCGAGTTGTTGGGGGGAGGAATCGTTGCTTTTTTTGGACATGTTGAAGGCGGAAAAAACCGCTGACCGCATTATAAAAACTGCAGGGCAGATGGCGGAATTTGAATGTTGCGCAAAGCAACTGGAATGGCAGGAATTGTAGTCTTTTCGGGCCTTGCTGAGGCGTTCAATGGGGGATTGCAGCCAGCCTTTGAAAGATCATTTTGCGTCTCATGCCTTCCTTTTTACGGCTCAGCGCGCCGCGTTGGGCCATTTATGCCCTGGGTGCACCTTCCGATCTGCTGACGGTGGTGGTGGTGAAAGACGGCCTTGTTCTTTCTCAAACAGGGAAAGACCTGCCATGGCTGGTGGCCGAACTTGTGCGCGAGTGCAAGTTGGCTTTGCCGCAATGGGCCCGTCGTCAATCGCTCAAACCACAAACCATGGCCGCAGCTTGGATCGTCTCGGATGACCAACTGTTTGGTTTTGAATGGCCCTGTTCGCCCATTTGGGGCCCTCTCGACATTGAGGCCGAATCTCGTTTGGAGGCCAGTGCCCAAATGCAGCTTCCGCCTGCTCAATTGGCCCTCAGTTATGAGGTATGTCGAAGCACCGAGCGGGCCTTGTCTGTGAAAGTTAACGTGTGCCAACAGTCTAAGGTGGATGCCTGCATCATGCAGTTGCAGGCGCTGGATTTGCAATTACAAGTGTTCACCACACAAAGCCAAGTGGCCGGTTTGGCGGCATTCTTGGGGCTTGCGTTGTCAGCGCAGCAGGCATTGCATCAGCGCATCGACAGTCAAAAGCCTGCATGGCTCGCCCAAGGCGAACTTGCATGTTGAATTTAATTCAACCCCTTCCTTCTACGGTTCGGCGTACACGTCGCCACTTGTTATTGGCCGCGGGCGTGGGCCTGTTGCTGGGTGTCTTGGGTGTGGTGCTGCAAGAAACCGATGCAGCATCGGCTCTGGCAAAAGTCAACATGGCCGATGTCAATGCAGGGACGATGGCCGCGATCTCGCACCCTGACAAGACAAGTGCCGCGCTGGCCTTGGCGCAGCAAGGCGTTGCAGACAGTTTGGCGCGGTTGAAATTTTTAGAGCAGCGGCAAATGCAACGCGAAGATGTGACGAACGTTCAAGAAATCTGGATGTTGCGTCGCTTGGGCGGTACACAGAATGCCGTCAAATTGCAATCGCAGCATTGGCAGCAAGGTCAATTCACATGGGAGGGTGTTGCTGCGCAATCCACAGAGCTAGACAGTGTGTTGCAAAGTTTGAACCGTTTCGAAGGCTGGGTGCAAGCGCCTGTGCTGGTTCAAATTCAATCGCCACCTGCAACGCCAGGTGCAGGCCCACCCACTGGTTTGGTATTTCAGTTGCAAGCAAGGCTTCACACGGCAAAAAGGTTCGGGTTATGAGTCTCTCCCATCTCTTGCAGGTTTTTCAAAATGCGTTTGCACGCTGGTGTGATGTTCGCTTTCCCCTGTTGCATTTGCGTTGGCAAAATCAAAGTCTTTTTGAATCGTCTTCTGCGAGTGGCATGCGTGTGCTGAGCTTTGGTTTTTGTTGGTTCTGCTTGGTACTTTTGCTGTGGCAGGGTGGCGGCGCGTTGATGGACCTGCAAGTTCCAACTGCGCAGTGGCAGAAACACCAGTTGCAGGCCATTGCCTTGGCACATCAAGCGGCTGAGCAACAAGCACAGCGTGCAGCATCAGAAAGCAGCCTGCACAAGTTCAGACGGGCCGCCATGGATCGCCAGGCGGCCATCGATGAACTCAGTTTGGCATGGCCCAATTCGGCTGTCCGCTTGACCTTGCTCAGCCGATTGCAAAACATGGCGCAACTGCGAGGTTTGCAAGTTCTTCAGCTCAAGACCTCTCAAGAGCCTGACCAACATGGTTTTGAGGTATCTTCCTTGACGTTCAGTGTGCGCGGCACGGAATGGGCGACACATGCTTATTGGCAAGCGCTTAACCAGTTTTTTCAAAACGGTTTGTGGACATCTTGGGCATCGCGTTTGCAGCCCGATGGTCAATACACCCTGGACGGAAAGCTGACATTGCTTTGGGATGCGCAAGATGCATTCACCGATACGGGCGTGGCGCTGCAAGAGGCCCATGTGGCATCTCTTGTCGCACCTCTTGTTGCACCACAAACCGCTTCACTCAGCTCGCACAAGCACGTGTTGCCTGAGCAAAGACAATCTGAAATGCGTGTGGTGGGGGCTGCTCAAGCTGAAAATTTTGACAAGCAGACAACAGCCTGGACCTGGGTGCGATGGGGAACGCAAATTCATTTGGTTCAACCGGGTCAGTTTTTGGGCTTAGAACACAGTCAAGCAAAATTCGCCGATCAACATGGGCTCTGGCTTAGCCATGGCGTTGCACAGCCCGAAACCCAGTTGCGTTGGGAGGGCGTCAAACCATGAGGCTCAAAATTGATTGGTCATGGCTCTTTGGCGTGTGGGTGCTTGTGGCCACGTCGCCTTTGCAGGCAGCCGATGAAAAATTGAAATGGACCTTCCAAAACATGGAAGTTAAAGCCTTGCTGCATGCCTTGGCCGAAATGGGTCAGCACAATTTAATTGTGGCCGATGGTGTGACAGGCCCTGTCAGCCTGCACCTGAACGACATGACTTGGCGCGAAGCCCTCGAAGTGGTGGTTCAGGCCAAAGGCTTGGTGGCCACAGCCAAAGACGGGGTCTTGTGGATCAGCTCGCGCAGCGATGCTTCAGAGAGTCTGCAAGCGCTGGCCATCACCTTGAAGTACGCCAAGGCGGTCGACATCGCACAGCGTTTGCAGTCTGCAGGTTCAGGTGCAGGTTCAGGTGCAGGTGCGGGTGGCAGCGCAGTGGGGCAGCGTTGGCTTAGCGCGCGCGGCACCGTCATGGCCGAGCCCAGAACCAATCAATTGTTTTTCTTGGACACGCCAAGCGCTTTGAAACAGCTCAAAGATGTCATCCAATGGCTCGACATTCCGGTCCGCCAAGTCATGATTGAAGCGCAAATTGTGGAGGCCGAAGAACAGTTTGGAAAATCGCTGGGGGTGCGCTTGGGCGGCGCCTTTGCCAGCACCTTTGCCGCCCCCTTCGCGGCCACGGCCAAGCCTGTCAATCTGGCGCTTGGGGGGCAAGCATTGGCCGCATCGGGGGGCATTCAGCCCAGCTATTGGCTCAATTTGCCCGCTGGTCCGGCAGGTCAGACGCTTTTCCCGCCAGCCAGTTTTGCGGTGTCTTTGTTCAATGCCGCTGCCAATCAGTTTTTGAATTTGGAAATTTCTGCTTTGGAGGCAGACGGCAAGGGCAAGGTCATTGCCAGTCCGCGCGTGGTCACAGCCGATCAAACCAAGGCCTTGATCGAGCAAGGCACTGAATTGCCCTACCAGGTCAACAACGGCAACGGGGCGGCCTCCATTGCCTTTCGAAAAGCCAACCTCAAACTGGAAGTGACGCCTCAAATCACCCCCGAAGGTGCGGTGGTCCTGGACCTTGACATTGCCAAAGACAGTGTGGGTCAAACCACCGCAGCTGGTTATGCCATCAACACCAAGCATGTCAAAACCCAGGTTTTGGTGGACAACGGCGGCACGGTGGTCATTGGTGGCATTTTGGAGTCGGCCGACAAGCAAGATGAGGCGCGCGTCCCTGGGTTGGCCAGCTTGCCTGTCCTTGGCAGCTTGTTCCAAAGTGAGCAGACCACACAGCGAAAAACCGAGCTCCTGATCTTTGTCACCCCTAGGGTGCTGGCCGAATCCCTGCCAAGGGCCGCCTCGAATACACTTAGGGCCTCAATCGTTCCTTGAATTTCTTCTTTTGCTCATCATTTTTGTTGGCCTCCCGGGATCTGGCAAAACGACCATCGGCAGACAGATGGGGCGTCGCCTTGGCCTGCCTTTCTTAGATTCAGACAATGTCATTGAGCAGCGCTTGGGTTGTTCCATTCGCGAGTTTTTCGACCGGGAAGGCGAAGAGCGCTTTCGCGACATTGAGCAAAGCGTCATCGACGATCTCAGTAAGTACCACCACGGCGTCTTGTCAACGGGCGGTGGCGCTGTGTTGCGCGAGGCCAATCGACAGCATTTGCATGCGCGCGGCAAGGTGGTTTATTTGCGGTCTTCACCCGAAGAAGTGTTTCGTCGACTCAAGCACGATGTGCAAAGACCTTTGCTGCAAGTGAACGACCCCCTCGAAAAGCTACGCAGTCTTTACCAAGCACGCGATGCCCTTTACAAAGAAACCGCACACCATGTGTTTGACACTGGGCGGCCCAGTATCAACAAATTGTTGAGCACCGTCATTGCCGAGTTGGACCTTCAAGGTTTTGACACGCACACACCTCACCATCCTTGAAGCGGTTTATGAGCAACACGCCCCAACAGCCACAAACGGTTCACATTGATTTGGCGGACCGCAGTTACAACATTGTCATTGGTCAGAATTTGCTATCGCAAGCCGATAGCTATGCCAATTTGCCAAAGGCCGCTGCAGCGCTCATTGTCAGCAACACCACAGTGGCGCCCTTGTACGAAGCGGCGTTGAAGCAAGCTTTGTCAGCGCACTACAAAGTCATCCACAGTGTGCATTTGCCCGACGGCGAAGCACACAAAGACTGGGTCACCTTGAATTCAATTTTTGACACCCTGCTGGGCCAAGCGTGCGATCGCAAGACGGTGCTGTTTGCATTGGGCGGTGGCGTGGTGGGTGACATGACGGGATTTGCTGCAGCCAGTTTCATGCGCGGCGTGCCTTTTGTTCAAGTGCCTACCACCTTGTTGGCGCAAGTCGACTCATCGGTGGGTGGCAAAACGGCCATCAACCACCCGCTTGGCAAAAACATGATTGGCGCGTTTTACCAACCGCAACGTGTGATTTGTGATTTAGCGGTTCTGCAAACTTTGCCTGCGCGCGAGTTAAGTGCGGGTTTGGCTGAAATCATCAAGTACGGCCCCATTGCCGACATGGCCTTCTTTGAATGGATTGAGGCCAATATTCAGGCGCTTCAAGCTTGTGAGCCTCAAGCCATGGCCCATGCTGTGAAGCGCAGTTGCGAAATCAAGGCGCATGTGGTGGGGCAAGACGAACGCGAAGCCGGTTTGCGCGCCATTCTGAATTTTGGCCATACCTTCGGTCATGCGATTGAAGCGGGCTTAGGCTATGGTGAATGGTTGCACGGCGAAGCTGTCGGTTGCGGCATGGTCATGGCCGCTCATTTGTCGCACGCTTTGGGCCTCATTGATGCTGCTTTTGTCGCAAGATTGACCAGGCTCATTGCACAAGCAGGCTTGCCGATCAAAGGCCCCGTGTTGGATGCCAAGGACAATGCAGGCAAGTATTTGGCGTTGATGCTGCACGATAAAAAATCGGTCGCCGGCGACATTCAATTTGTGTTGATCGAGGGCCCAGGTCAAGCGCGCGTCAGTGCTGCGCCCGAAGCCATGGTCCGTGCTGTGATCGATCGCTGCTGTGCTTGAAGCCTACGCTTGTCACGCGGAACAATCTCGCGGGCGCCGTTATGCCGAAGTGCCTGCGCCAACGCGCAATGATTTTCAGCGCGACCGCGATCGCATTGTTCACTCCACTGCATTTCGTCGTTTGGTTTACAAGACGCAAGTATTTTTAAACCACGAAGGCGATTTGTTTCGCACCCGACTCACGCACTCTTTGGAAGTCGCCCAATTGGGCCGTTCCATTGCCCGCGCTTTGGGTTTGAACGAGGATTTGGTGGAGGCTGTTGCCCTGGCACATGATTTGGGCCATACCCCGTTTGGCCACGCAGGACAAGACACCCTGAACGAGTGCATGCAAGCCTATGGTGGCTTTGAGCACAACTTGCAAAGTTTGCGGGTGGTGGACCATTTGGAAGAGCGCTATCCTGAATTCGATGGCTTGAATCTCAGCTTCGAAACGCGCGAAGGCATTTTGAAACACTGCGCAAAACGCAACGCTTTGTTGATTGAAGCGCAAGAACCGGGTGGCGTAGCGCATCGTTTTTTGAATGGCACGCAACCCAGTTTAGAAGCTCAGTTGTGCAACCTGGCCGATGCCATTGCCTACAACGCACACGACATTGACGATGGGGTGCGCTCGGGCTTGCTCACCTTGTCGCAAATGGAGGAGGTGCCTTTGTTTGCGCATTACAAAACCATCACCTTGCAGCAACACCCCGGTTTGGCGGAGGCCAGCAAAGCCAGACGCCTGCTCTATGAAACCATCCGACGCATGTTGAGCGATCAGGTCTACGATGTGATTGACAACACACGTGCCAACTTGACGCGTCATCAACCACAAAGTGCTGACGCAGCGCGCATGTTGGGGCCCTTGGTCGCCTTCAGTGAGTCCATGTCTCAGCAGGTGAAAGTGATGAAGTCATTTTTATTCAAACACCTCTATCGCCATCCACAAGTGATGGAAACCACCTCGCAAGCGCAAGTGGTGGTGCGCGATTTATTTGATGCGTATTTAGGCAGTCCTCAAGAGATGTCATCCGATTTTTCTGCAAGAGAAGAAACACCTCGCGCTGTGGCCGATTACATCGCAGGCATGACCGACCGCTTTGCAGCCAAAGAACATGAGCGCCTCACAGGGCGTCGGTTGCTAGCATGAGCCTGCAAAAAGTAGCCGCGGCCAAATCGTCGCAGGCGGCTGCGTTCATTGTTATTTTTGCCGGTGTGGTGGCCGCATTGCAAATAGGCAAATTGCCGCCTGCTTTGCCTGAGTTGAGTGCAAACCTTGGCTTGACCTTGATGCAATCAGGCTTTTTGTTGTCCTTGGTGCAATTGGCTGGCATGACCTTGGCGTTGGCTGTGGGTTTGTCTGCAGACGGGATGGGACTTAGGCGCAGCATGTTAGTTGGCTTGCTTGTCTTGGGCGTGGCCAGTGCCATGGGCGCGTTGGCACACAGCATCCCCGCATTGATGTTCTGGCGTGCCATTGAAGGTTTTGGTTTTTTGTGTGTCACCCTGCCTGCGCCTGGGCTCATTCGCAAATTGGTCAGCGAACAAGAGGTGCGAAAGCTCTTGGGTTATTGGGGGGCTTACATGCCTGCTGGCACGGCACTCACACTGCTGGTGGGGCCTTTGTGGTTGCCGGCTTGGGGTTGGCAAACTTGGTGGTGTTTATTTGCAATGTTGTCATGGGCCATGGCTTTGGTGTTGTGGCGTGTGGTGCCTGCCGATGCGGCGATGGCCGTGCAGCCAGCCATGCAAGCTGCGCCAGTCACTGCACAAGTGGCATGGCCTCAGCGCTTGCGTGAAACTTTGACAGCGCCTGGCCCTTGGTGGGTGGCACTTTGCTTTGCCATGTACTCGGGGCAATGGTTGGCCGTGGTGGGGTTCTTGCCTTCCATTTACACACAAGCAGGTTTGTCGGGCGCAACACTGGGCGTACTTACCGCGTTTGCGGCAGCCGTCAACATGGCGGGCAACATGTCGTCGGGACGTTTGTTGCAAAGAGGACTTCATCCCAGTGTGTTGCTGGGTATGGGCTTCTTGGCCATGGCTTTGGGTTCGTTCTTGGCATTTTCTGATTGGACCGCATCAGGTCCATGGTTGCGTTACGCAGGTGTTTTATTGTTCTCCTCTTGTGGCGGCTTGGTGCCGGGTACTTTGTTTTCATTGGCGGTGCGTTTGGCGCCGCATGAACGCAATGTCTCCACCACGGTGGGTTGGATGCAGCAAGGCTCTGCGGCAGGCCAGTTTGCGGGCCCACCTGCAGTGGCCTGGTTGGCCTCTCAAGTGGGCGGTTGGCAGTGGACTTGGACTGCGACAGGTTTATGCTGCGTGGTGGGCTGGTCCTTGTCGGTCTTGATTGCCAAAGCCTTGAAAGCTCAAAGGAAGTCTGCATGAAACAAGTCAGTGCCGAAGTCATGGTGCAAGACACCTTGCGTTGGTTGGAGCGTGCCGTCATCGGTCTGAATTTGTGCCCGTTTGCCAAATCGGTGTATGTCAAAGGTCAGGTGCATTGCACAGTCAGTGCTGCGCAGGATTTGGAAACTTTGCGCGACGATTTACTGCGTGAGTTGCGCGATTTGGTGGCGCACGAGTCCGCCGCGCGAGACACCACCGTGTTAGTCATTCAACATTTGTTGCAAGACTTTTACGATTACAACGACTTTTTGAATGTGGCCGACGATTGTTTGCTGGCGCTCGATTTAGAAGGTGTCATTCAAATAGCCAGTTTTCATCCACAGTACCAATTTGCGGGAACCGATGAAGACGACATCACCAACTTCACCAACCGCTCGCCTTACCCAACTTTGCACTTGATTCGCGAAGCCAGCATTGACCGCGCGGTGGCTGCGTTTCCAGATGCAGAGGATATTTTTGAAGCCAACATGGCCACCCTGAACCGATTGGGTCTGAAGGGTTGGCAAGACTTGAACGTAGGGCCTTCGCTGCCCCAGAATGACACCGATGAAAAAAAATAATGCCAAGTCAGATGCGCCCAAACCCTTGGACCTCGACCTTCGTCCAGGGCAGTCCATTGAGTTGTTGAAAGAGCTTCACATCCTCACGCGTGAAGGCAAACTCAATCAGGATTCGCGCCGCAAACTCAAACAGGTCTTGCACTTGTATCAGTTCATTGAAAAAATTCTGAAGGAGTTGTCTGAAGAAGATGCCGGCAAGTCTTCGACGCTTGATGCTGGCCAGCCCGCTGATGCGCATGCCAGCCATTTGGGTTTGACCTTGGCCGACCATGGTGCTGGCAAGTCTTACTTGGGCTTCATGGTGTACGACTTGTTTTTCAAGGCTTTGTCGCAAGGGCACATTTACGGCATTGAAACGCGCGCCGAATTGGTCGAGGCCTCACGCGCGTTGGCGCAGCGCTTGGACTTCAAACGCATGGTGTTTTTGAATACGTCCGTGGCAGAGTCCTCTCAATCGGACCAAATGCCTGCGCAAATTGATGTGGTCACCGCTTTGCATGCCTGCGACACCGCCACCGACGACGCCATTGCCTTTGGCCTGCTGAAAAAAGCCCGCGCCATGGTCTTGGTGCCTTGCTGCCAAGCCGAAGTCGCTGCCAAGCTGCGCCAAAACAAAGCCCTGAATTTATCCCGTACCCCCTTGGCCGAACTCTGGCGCCATCCCTTGCACACCCGTGAAATTGGCAGCCAACTCACCAACGTCCTGCGCTGTCTCTACTTAGAGTCCAAGGGCTACGCCGTCACCGTCACTGAACTGGTGGGTTGGGAGCACAGCATGAAAAACGAACTCATCCTGGCTCGCTTCACCGGCCGCCCCAAAGCCGGCGCCGCCGACCGCCTCCAAGCCCTCCTGACCGAATTTGGCCTCTCAGAAACCCTTGCATCGCGCTACCCTTAATTGGGGTCAGATCAACATTAATTTCTTTCGGGTTAGCATTCACGCATGGCCCGTCATCCTCGTTTAGCCCTTCCTGGTTACCCGCATCACGTCATTCAGCGGGGGAACAATCGCCAGCCCATCGTGCTGGACGAGGCCGATCGAAAAATGCTCTACAGCCTGTGGCTGGAAGAGTCTCAGCGTCACAAAGTGGCTGTCAATGCCTATGTGTTGCTCGACAATCACTTTCACATGCTGCTCACGCCACCCAGCGACGAGGCCATGTCTTTGATGATGCAGGCGGTTGGCAGAAGTTATGTGCGTTACTTCAATCAACGTCACAAGCGCAGTGGCACACTGTGGGAAGGTCGTTACAAATCTTCGGTGATTGATTCGGAAGCCTATCTCCTCACGTGCATGGCCTACATTGATTTGAACCCCGTCAGGGCAGGGGTGGCCGAGACGGCAGACGACTTCAATTGGTCCAGTTACAAGCACCTGATTGGTCAAAAAATCGACAAATTGGTGACGCCGCACGCACTTTATTGGGGCTTAGGCAACACGCCGTTTTCCAGGGAGGCCGCTTATGCAGAGTTTGTGGCAAGTGGTTTGTCGGTCTCTGTTCAAAAAGACCTGACGGAGTCCGCTTTGAAGGGGCGCGTCGTCGGTCGACCCGAATTTTTGAAGTCTTTGCAAAAGACAACGCAGCGCCAAATCCTGCCGCAAAAGGCTGGCAGGCCGTTCAAAAAACCTCTAGAAAGCCAATAATCAGTCGGCGAAAAGACTGATGTGAATTCTTTTTAACTCAATTTTGATCTGTCCCCAATTAATTTCTTTCAAGAAAAAGAAGAAATTAATGTTGATCTGACCCCAATTAATTTTCTTGGCATTTTTGTTGCAATGCAATATGCTCTCATTCCCGCGAAATATCTTTAGGAGTGCGCCATGACTTCGGCTGCCGAAAAATCATCTTTGCAACAAACGGGTCTGTACGACCCAACTCAAGAACACGACGCTTGTGGTGTGGGCTTTGTGGCCCATATCAAAGGTGCCAAAACGCACGCCATCGTCACGCAGGCTTTGAAGATTCTTGAAAACTTGGACCACCGGGGTGCGGTGGGTGCCGACAAGTTGATGGGCGACGGCGCTGGTATCTTGATTCAGTTGCCCGATGCACTCTATAGAGAAGAGATGGCCAAGCAAGGCGTCAACTTGCCTGCGCAAGGCGAGTACGGTGTGGGCATGGTGTTCTTGCCGAAAGAGCATGCATCACGCATGGCATGTGAGCAAGAACTTGAGCGTGCTGTGAAGGCCGAAGGTCAGGTCTTGTTGGGCTGGCGCGATGTGCCTGTGAACCGTGACATGCCCATGTCGCCCACCGTTCGCGAAAAAGAACCTATCCTGAAGCAGATTTTCATTGGTCGCGGCGCCGATGTGATTGTTCAAGACGCTTTAGAGCGCAAGCTTTACGTCATTCGCAAAACAGCCAGTGCGGCCATCCAAAACCTGCAACTCAAGCACAGCGATGAGTACTACATCCCCAGCATGTCTAGCCGTACCGTGGTGTACAAAGGCTTGCTCTTGGCTGATCAAGTGGGTACCTACTTCCGTGATTTAGAAGACGAGCGCTGCGTGTCTGCACTGGGCTTGGTACACCAACGTTTCTCCACCAACACCTTCCCAGAGTGGCCCTTGGCTCACCCTTACCGCTATGTGGCGCACAACGGTGAAATCAACACCGTCAAGGGCAACTACAACTGGATGAAGGCCCGCGAAGGCGTGATGTCTTCACCCGTTTTGGGCCCTGATTTGCAAAAGCTTTATCCCATCAGCTTTGCCGGCCAATCGGATACCGCCACTTTTGACAATTGCTTAGAGTTGCTCACCATGGCCGGTTACCCCATCAGCCAAGCCGTGATGATGATGATTCCTGAGCCATGGGAAAACCACAACACCATGGACGAGCGCCGCAAGGCCTTCTATGAATACCACGCCGCCATGCTCGAGCCATGGGACGGCCCTGCATCCATCGTGTTCACCGACGGTCGTCAAATTGGCGCCACCTTGGATCGCAATGGTTTGCGTCCTTCACGCTATTGCATCACGGATGACGACATGGTCATCATGGGTTCTGAAACCGGCGTGTTGCCCATTCCAGAAAGCAAAATTGTTCGCAAATGGCGTCTGCAACCCGGCAAGATGTTCCTGATCGATTTGGAACAAGGCCGCATGATCGACGACGAAGAACTCAAGTCGAACCTGGCCAGCAGCAAGCCCTACAAGCAGTGGATTGAAAACTTGCGCATCAAATTGGATGACGTCAAAGTGACCACGGCCAATGCGCCCGTGTCCAAAGAATCTTTGCTCGACCTGCAGCAAGCTTTCGGCACCACCCAAGAAGACATCAAGTTCTTGTTGGCCCCCATGGCACAAGCCGGCGAAGAAGCTTTGGGCTCCATGGGCAACGACAGCCCCTTGGCTGTGTTGTCCGACAAAAACAAACCGCTGTACAACTACTTCAAGCAGTTGTTCGCGCAGGTGACCAACCCACCGATTGACCCCATTCGCGAAGCCATCGTGATGTCTTTGGTGTCCTTCGTGGGTCCCAAGCCCAATTTGCTCGACATCAACCAAGTCAACCCCCCCATGCGCTTGGAAGTGAGCCAGCCTGTGCTGGACTTCAAAGACATGGCCAAACTGCGCAACATTGAGCAGTCCACACAGGGCAAGTTCAAGAGCGCGACCTTGGACATCACGTACCCCGCTGCTTGGGGTCGTGAAGGTGTTGAAGCCAAACTGGCTTCCTTGTGCGCAGAAGCAGTCGACGCCATCAAAGGCGGCAACAACATCCTGATCATCAGCGACCGCGGTGTGTCGCCCACGCAAGTGGCCATTCCCGCCTTGTTGGCACTGTCTGCCATTCACCAACACTTGGTGCGCGAAGGTTTGCGCACCACAGCAGGCTTGGTGGTAGAAACAGGCACAGCCCGCGAAGTGCATCACTTTGCCGTGTTGGCGGGTTACGGCGCAGAAGCTGTTCACCCCTACCTGGCGATGGAAACTTTGCAAGCTTTGCACAAAGAGTTGCCTGGTGATTTGTCGGCCGACAAAGCCATCTACAACTACATCAAAGCGGTGGGCAAGGGCCTGTCCAAGATCATGTCCAAGATGGGTGTCAGCACCTACATGTCGTATTGCGGTGCACAGTTGTTTGAAGCCATTGGCGTCAACACAGAAACTGTGAACAAGTACTTCACCGGCACACCGAGCCGTGTTCAGGGCATTGGCATTTTTGAAATTGCCGAAGAAGCTTTGCGCATGCACAAAGCAGCGTTTGGCAACGACCCCGTGTTGGCCACCATGCTCGATGCGGGCGGTGAATACGCCTGGCGTGCCCGCGGTGAAGAGCACATGTGGACACCCGATGCCATTGCCAAGTTGCAGCACAGCACCCGTGCCAACAACTGGAACACGTACAAAGAATACGCACAGATCATCAACGACCAAACCAAGCGTCAAATGACA
>JAHEBO010000020.1 GCA_024642215.1 Limnohabitans sp. | reverse complement strand
GGACTAGACAAGAAAAAAGGGCGCGTCGAATGAGGACGCGCCCTGAACCAACAATCAATGGCAACTGCGATAGTTGGGACTTCATTGTAGGCAAAAAGCCAGACACGTACAGCCTCAAAATTGCACATTGCAGGTCGTTGCAAGCTTGCAACAGAAAACTTATCAACAAGTTATTCACATTTCACTCTGCAGTCTTATGAATAACTTGTGGGTGTTCTGTGGATCACCGGTGGACTGACATGGGACATCCCACATCGTGAACACACTCCTGCTTTTTTAACCATGAATCTTGGTTCAAGTGCTCAGATTTTAACCATTTTTGACAAACAGAGTCGAGAAAAGTTAGTGAACGCAAACTTAAAAAATATTTTTTAATTCTGGAAAACCCTGTGGGTCCAAAGGGACTCTTGACAATCTCGAGATCAGCGAATCGGTCGAATCAAGGCAAACCGGGTGAGCTCGCCCCTTCGAAACAACACGCTGACAGGATTGTTCTTGTCAATTTTGGTGATGGCCGCCTCAAATTCTTTCATTTGCGTCACTTCGTGATTGCCCACGGCCAGTATCACATCGCCTTCCCGCAAACCTGCTTTGGCCGCCGGCTCTTGAACGCTCTCAATGCGCACGCCGCCTTTCATTTTCAATTCAGCTTTTTGCGCGTCCGACATTTCAGTCACGACCAAACCCAAGCCTTGGACAGATGCACTGACCTTGGGTTTTTCATCCGCATCTGCGCTTCGTTTCGCCGTCTTTTCTGGTTCAAGTTCGGCAATGACAATGCCCATCTCTTTCGTTGTACCACGACGAAAAACCGTCAAGTTACTTTTGGTTCCTGGCTTTGTATTGCCAACCAGGCGGGGCAAATCAACCGACTTCTCAATTGGTTTGCCATCAATTTTGAGGATCACGTCGCCCGCCTCCAAGCCCGCTTTGTCGGCCGGGGCTCCTGGCTCGATTCGATTGATCAATGCGCCTTGCGCTTTGCTCAAACCGATAGACTCGGCCAGTTCTTTGCTGACGGGTTCAATCTGCACGCCAATGCGACCGCGCGTAACACGTCCATTTGACCTGAGCTGCTCACTGACACGCATGGCCTCGTCCATTGGAATGGCAAACGAAATGCCCATGAAGCCGCCAGAGCGTGAATAGATTTGGCTGTTGATGCCAACCACTTCTCCGCGCATGTTGATCAGGGGACCGCCAGAGTTACCTGGATTGATGGCCACATCGGTTTGAATGAAGGGCAAATAATCACCCGTGTCGCGCTGCTTGGCACTCACGATGCCAGCAGTCACTGAATTGTCCAAGCCAAAGGGTGAGCCAATGGCCATCACCCACTCACCCACCTTAAGACGTGACACGTCACCCACTTTGACAGCAGGCAAACCCGTCGCTTGAATTTTGACAACCGCCACATCGGTTCGCTTGTCTGCGCCAATCAATTTGGCTTTGAACTCGCGCTTGTCAGTCAAGGTCACCAACACTTCATCTGCGCCCTCCACCACATGGGCATTGGTCAAGATGTAGCCATCGGATGTTAGGACAAAGCCTGAACCGACACCCCGGGGTTGAGACTCCTCCGGCACAGGCGTACGACCTTGTCTAGGCGCTTGTTTGGGAGCGTTGGGCGTATTGGGTGTGTTGGGGATTGGGATACCAAAAAAACGACGCAACAAGTCTTGCGTCTCATCGTCCATGCCGTTGCCATTCATGCCAGGGGCACGCACTTTTTCCAAAGTGCGAATATTGACCACAGACGGGCCCACTTGTTCAACCAACTCCGTAAAGTCTGGCAAGCCCTTCACGATGGCTGTTTGCGCTGTGGCACTGAGAGGTATGTGCATGCTGAAGAAGCACGCCGACATCATCATCAATGACACCCAACGAAAGGGTGCGTTTGCGTTCAATGATTTCATAGAAAACGTCAGCTCCAATTTTTTCAATGAAAGAAGATTGATTCGGATCGTGAATATACAGCGCAACGAAAGCCATGCCAACGATCGGGAAATGATTTTTGACTCACCCAAAACCATTGACGGAAACCCGTGTGGTTGAACGCAGAAACCAACATGTGTTGCTGCAAATCCAAATGAACGGTCATGGCACAGTCGACCCAGGATTTTTGCGCTAAGCCGTTTGCACTCAATGGCAGCACTTGCCACACATGGCCATTCCAAGACAGCCAACATTTTTGCTGACCATGCCTGACTGCCCAAAGAGAAATGCAACTGGCAATGCTCCATGAGAACAGCAGCAAATTGACGCGCCAGCCTGTCAAGTCGCCAGACACATGACTGAAGGCAAATGCACAGGCTGTGACGCACGAAAGAACGAACACCAAACAAACGCCCATGAAAAAACGCCCCACCGGAAAATCGACCGATGGGGCGTTTGAATTCAAAAGAATTAGATCCGACGAAAAACCAAACTGCCGTTGGTGCCGCCGAAACCGAAGTTGTTTTTCAAAGCGTAATCAATTTTGACATCGCGTGCGGTGTTGGCGCAGTAGTCCAGATCACACTCGGGATCTGGGTTGGCCAAGTTGATGGTGGGGGGCACTTTTTGATGGTGCAAGGCCAACACTGTGAAAATGCTTTCGATGCCACCGGCACCGCCCAACAAGTGGCCTGTCATGGACTTGGTAGAACTGACCACCGTCTTTTTGGCGTGATCGCCCAGCGCCGCTTTGATGGCGTTGGTTTCGTTGATATCACCCAAAGGTGTGGATGTACCGTGTGCGTTCAAGTAGTCAATTTGGTCAGCATTGATGCCTGCATTGCGCATGGCAGAGACCATGGCACGACGAGGGCCGTCCATGCTGGGAGCCGTCATGTGACCTGCGTCCGCACTCATGCCATAGCCACACACTTCAGCGTAAATTTTGGCGCCGCGTGCTTTGGCGTGTTCATACTCTTCAACCACCATGACGCCAGCACCTTCACCCAAGACAAAACCATCACGGTCTTTGTCCCAAGGACGGGATGCAGCAGTCGGGTCATCGTTGCGAGTCGACAAGGCGCGCATGGCGGCAAAGCCACCTAAGCCCAGAGGTGAAATGGTGGCTTCAGAGCCACCCGCCACCACCACGTCGGCGTCGCCGTACTCGATCATGCGGCTGGCTTCGCCAATGCAATGAAGACCTGTGGTGCAAGCAGTCACAACAGCCAAATTTGGCCCTTTGAAACCGAAACGCATAGAGACATGGCCAGCAATCATGTTGATGATGGACGCTGGCACAAAGAAAGGAGAAATACGGCGTGGGCCGCGAGCGGTGTACTCGACATGGGTTTGCTCAATCATGGGCAAGCCACCAATGCCAGAACCAATCACGCAAGCAATGCGTGTGGCCAACTCGTCGTCCAACGCCTCGCCCGTAGGCAAGCCGGCATCTTCTACAGCTTGAACCGCTGCAGCAATGCCGAAATGAATGAAAGAGTCCATCGTGCGCGCCTCTTTGGCGGTGATGTACTGTTCCAAATTGAACCCCTTCACTTCCCCTGCAATTCTGCAAGAGAAAGCGGAAGTGTCAAATTTGGAGATCAGACCAATACCAGATTGGCCTGCCAAGAGATTGGCCCATGCATCCGCCACCGTATTTCCAACGGGGCTGATGCATCCCAGGCCCGTGACAACGACGCGGCGACGGGTCATCTCAGATCAAGCCTTTTTGCTTTGTGCGTAGTCGATCGCCGCTTTAACAGTGGTGATCTTTTCGGCGTCTTCGTCTGGAATTTCAATTCCAAACTCGTCTTCTAACGCCATTACCAGCTCTACTGTGTCCAGTGAGTCTGCGCCCAAGTCGGCAACAAATGCTTTCTCTGGTGTGACTTGTGACTCTTCAACGCCGAGTTGTTCAGCAATGATTTTTTTGACACGTGCTTCGATATCGCTCATGGTTCCCTCTGAGGGTTGTGGAAAAAGGAGATTTTATCAGGACATATGCATGCCACCATTGACATGCAGTTCCTGACCCGTAACGTAACCTGCCAGCGGACTGGCCAAATAGGACACCGCATGCGCAATGTCCTCAGGTGTACCTAGTTTACCCAATGGAATTTGAACCATCAGGGCTTGATGTTGTGCTTCTGGCAGCGCTGCCGTCATATCGGTGGCAATAAAGCCTGGCGCCACGCAATTAACGGTAATGTTGCGACTGCCCAATTCGCGGGCCAATGCCCGCGTCATACCGGCCACACCCGCTTTTGCAGCGGCGTAATTGGCCTGCCCAGGGTTGCCAGATGCGCCCACTACGCTGGTAATGCTGATGATGCGGCCATAGCGCTGCTTCATCATGGGACGAATGACCGCACGGCTCATGCGGAAAACAGCCTTCAAATTGGTGTCCAAGACAGCGTCCCAATCGTCGTCTTTCATGCGCATGGCCAAAGTGTCACGCGTAATGCCCGCGTTATTGACCAAAACATGCAGGCCGCCTTGTGATTTGACGATCTCATCGATCAGGGCCTCGCCGGCCGCTGCGTCATTCACATTCAAATTGGCGCCACGACAGCCAGGAAAGGCTGCCAAAGCGGCAGAAATGCGCGCTGCACCCTCGTCTGTGGTGGCCGTGCCAACCACTTGCAAGCCTTGTTTAGCCAATTCCAAAGCGATGGCTGCGCCAATGCCGCGGGAAGCGCCGGTAACCAATGCAACTTGGCCTTTGAATTCTGCTGTGGAAACGCTCATGCCAAGGCTCCTTTGACTTCTGTCAATGAGGCAGGATCGAACAAGGGCAAACCTGTCATGTCAGGGTCGATGCGCTTGACCATGCCAGCCAAGACCTTACCGGGGCCGCACTCCACCAAGGTGGTGAAGCCTTTGCCTTTGATGGCTTGCACGCACTCAACCCAACGAACGGGACCAAACGCTTGTCGATACAAGGCATCGCGAATGCGATCAGCATCTGTTTCAACTGTCACGTCAATGTTGTTGATGACTGGGATTTGAGGCGCCGCAAATGTTGTGGCTGCCAACTTTTCTTTCAGCTTTTCTGCAGCAGGCTTCATCAGGCTGGAGTGGAAAGGTGCTGACACAGGCAAATTGAGTGCGCGTTTGGCACCCATCGCCTTCAAAATTTCACAGGCCTTGTCGACTGCAGCTTTGCTACCCGCAATCACTGTTTGACCAGGATCGTTGAAGTTCACCGCTTCCACCACTTCGCCACTGGCCGCAGAAAATGTGGCTTGTGCTTGGGCGCAACCTTCAATGACCTTGGCTGCGTCCATACCCAAAACGGCAGCCATGGCACCTGCGCCAACGGCCACCGCATCTTGCATAGCGGCCGCACGAAAACGCACCAAGGGCGCCGCTTGCGCCAATGTCAAAACGCCAGAAGCAACCAATGCGGAATACTCACCCAAAGAGTGGCCAGCGACAACGGCAGGCTTGGCGCCACCCTCGGCCAACCAAGCACGATAAGCTGCCACAGCAGATACCAACATGACTGGCTGCGTGTTGGTGGTCAATCCAAGCGCTTCTTTAGGGCCGCCGTGAATGAGCGCACCCAAATCTTCACCCATGGCATCGGACGCCTCTTTGAGAGTTTCCTTGACCGCCGGATGATCACCCCATGCGTCCAGCATGCCCACAGATTGTGAGCCCTGACCAGGGAAAACAAAAGCAAATGCACTCATGATGTCTGTACAGAATTTTCAATATTTTAGAAGGACAGAACCCCAAGTGAAACCACCGCCGACGCCTTCCAGCATCAAGGTTTGACCTTTGGTAATTTGCCCAGAACGAACGCCATGATCTAGCGCCAGTGGAATGGATGCAGCCGACGTATTGCCATGCTGATCGACCGTGACAATGACCTTCTCCATTGGCATCTTCAACTTCCGCGCCGTGCTTTGCATGATGCGAATGTTGGCTTGATGGGGAATGAGCCAATCGATGTCAGAATCGTTCAAGCCAGCCTTGCTTAAAGAGGCGCGGGCTGTTTCTTCAAGTACGCCTACCGCCAATTTAAAGACCGCTTGGCCGTCCATTTTCAAGACAGGATCGCCCAGAATGGCGCCACCGGACACATGGCCTGGCACGCACAAAATTTCGGAATATTTGCCATCGGCATGGATATCGGTGGCCAAGATGCCTGGCGTGTCGGAAGCTTCCAGCACAACAGCACCCGCACCGTCTCCAAACAAAACGCAAGTGGTGCGGTCTTTGAAATCCAAGATGCGACTGAATACTTCAGCACCGATGACCAAAGCGCGCTTAGCGGTGCCCGTTTTGATCATGGCATCTGCCACCGTCATGGCGTAAATAAAGCCACTGCAAACAGCCTGAACGTCAAACACGGGGCAACCCACAATGCCCAACTTGGTTTGAAGCAATGCCGCCGTTGAGGGGAACACCATGTCTGGCGTGGAAGTGGCCACGATGATCAGATCAATGTCTGATGCTTGGCAACCTGCTGCGGCAATGGCTCTGCGCGCAGCTTCTGCTCCAAGATCACTGCTGCCCACACCTGCGTCAACAAAATGTCGAGCCCGAATGCCGGTTCGCTCAACGATCCACTCGTCGGAGCTTTCGATGCCTTGAGTGGCCAACTCGGCCACCAAATCGGCATTGGTCAATCGCCGGGGAGGCAAAAAGCTGCCCGTGCCTGAAATTCGTGAATAAATGGTCATTCGGTAGCAGCCGTTTGCACCGAATCCTCGGATGAGGCGCTTTGCTGCGCCAACAAAGGCGCCGCATGGGCAATTCGGGCAGCAACTCGGCTGAGCAGTTGATGTCTGGCAGCATCATACGCCCGGTTGAGGGCAGTTTCGAAGGCAAGTTCGTCTGCTGAACCATGACTTTTGAAAACCAAACCACGAAGACCCAACAATGCGGCACCGTTGTAGCGGCGATGATCAACCCTGTTTTTAAATGAATTTAAAACAGGATAAGCAAAAATAGCTGCAATTTTGGTGAAGATGCTGCGAGAAAACTCAGATTTCAAGAAACCACCCATCATGGTGGCCAAACCTTCACTGGTTTTCAGGGCCACATTGCCCACAAAACCATCGCAGACCACAATGTCGACGGTTCCCTTGAAAATATCATTGCCTTCGACGTTGCCATAAAAATTCAAATCGCCGGACTTGCCAGCAGATCGCAACAATTCACCTGTTTTTTTGATGATTTCGTTGCCTTTAATGGCTTCTTCGCCGATGTTCAGCAAGCCCACACTGGGACTTTCATTGTCTTGCAACACCGAAACCAAGGCTGAGCCCATGACTGCAAATTGAAGCAGATGCTCAGGGGCGCAATCGACATTGGCACCCAAATCAAGCATGGTGGTACCGCCGCCCTTGAAATTGGGCATTTGACCTGCAATGGCGGGACGATCAATGCCATCCATGGTTTTAAGCACATAACGTGCGATGGCCATCAATGCACCCGTGTTGCCAGCAGATACAGCTGCATCGGCTGCGCCAGACTTAACCTGCTCAATGGCCACACGCATTGATGAATCTTTTTTCCGGCGCAATGCAATTTCAACCGGATCGTCCATGCCGACCACTTCCGAGGCCGGCACAACTTCAGCACGCTCGTGTTGAAAACCAGCCAGAGCCTCTGGCTGGCCGACCAACAACAATCTTGCGCCTGGATGCTTTGCTAAAAAGTTGCGGCACGCCGCCAAAGTGACGCGAGGGCCGTGGTCACCGCCCATGCAGTCAACCGACACCGTGAAGAATTCTTTGGAGGACATGTTTGTTAAGCGCACAAACACAAAGGCCCGAGGCTACCTTGAATGTAGCATCGGGCCTTTGTGTCTAGTGTCAGTTAGGCTTCTGACTTGTTCTTCAATACTTGACGGCCACGGTAAAAGCCATTGGGGCTGATGTGGTGACGCAAATGTGTTTCGCCAGTTGTAGGCTCGACAGCAATACCAGGCACGTTCAATGCATTGTGTGAACGGTGCATGCCACGTTTGGAAGGTGACTTTTTATTTTGTTGAACAGCCATGATGGCTCCTTAGAAGCGTTGTAAGCAGCGTATTTGTGCAACGCAGCTTTGGGTTAAACGGTGAACTCGTGTCTTTGAAAGACGCGAAGCCGCTGATTATAGCCCAATCTTTTGGGCCGATCTAGGCCTTTATTGCGGTTTTTGTTTCAACTGCGCCAAGGCTGCAAATGGATTGGGTTTTGCCTCCAAGGCCTCTTCAAAGGCCGCGTCGGCGACCGACATGGTCACAGTAGCAGGGCAAACCTCATGTTTAGGCACGATGGGCGCTGACATGATCAACTCATCCTCGATCAGCTCCCAGACATCCAATTCAGGGCTTAAAACCAACAAATCCTCATCAGATTCATCGTCTTGGGCCTCGGCCGTGGCTTCATCTGCGACAAAACGGAAGGATTGATCAGAAAACACTTCCACCAGCACGGGCCCCATGCACCGCTGACACTGCATGGGCAAGCTCACTTCAGCAGACAAATGAAGCCAAATCTCGGCATCGCCCCCTGTCACTGGAACCATTTCCCCAGTTAAGGACCATGAGACTTGGGGGGCTGGGTTGTCCGCCCCACCACCAGACCATGCCAACTCTGACAAACGGTCGAAATGCGCCAAACTTTGCACCCCTTGCGCACGCATACCATCGCGTGCAAAAGCCTTGACGTTGAGATGTTTCAAATCAATTTTCTTATCCATGCCGCCAGTGTAAGAGAATTGAGGGATGTCCAAAGACAATTCCACCCCCCTCGCCCCCGCTTTCAGTCGCCCTTTGATTTTGGGCTCCACGTCTCGTTACCGCAAAGAATTGCTGTCTCGCCTCGGCTTGCCCTTTGAAGTTGCGGCCCCTGAGGTGGATGAAACCCCGCAACCCAACGAAGCCCCCAAAGATTTGGCGCTTCGCTTGGCATTGGCCAAAGCACGAGCCGTTGCATGCAAATACCCAGACGCCGTGGTGATTGGTTCTGATCAAGTGGCCGACTTGGACGGCCAAGCGCTTGGTAAGCCCGGCAATCACACCAATGCCGTGAAGCAGTTGCAACGCATGCGCGGCAAAACTGTGATTTTTCAAACGGCACTGTCTGTGATTTGTGTGGCCACAGGCTTTGAACAAACGGACTTGGCTGCGGTAAAAGTCACTTTCAGAGATTTAACCGACGCAGAAATTGAGTCTTATTTGAAAGCCGAAGAACCCTACGATTGCGCTGGTAGCGCCAAGAGCGAAGGCCTTGGCATTGCCTTGTTGGCCGCCATCGAGAATGACGACCCAACGGCTTTGGTGGGGCTACCCCTGATTCGAACTTGCCACATGCTAAGCGCAGCGGGCGTGAAATTGCTATGACACAAACAAGTGCCAGCTTCGGCAAACTTTACTTGGTCCCTGCACCCTTGGACTTTGGTTGCAAACAAGAGGCTGCGCTTCAAAGCGTCATGCCGCTTGGCACCCTCAACTCAGCTGCAAACATCACGCACTGGATTTGCGAAAACGCAAAAACCACCCGCGCCTACCTCAAGCGCATCGACGCATGCAGCCCTCTGTCGGCGCCCATTCAGTCGCAAGTCATCACCGAGCTGCCAAGAGAAGTTCACAAAAAAGGCGATCACCAAGGCGGATTTGATGCCAAGCCTTTACTGGCTGCTGCGTTAAAAGGACAAGACATCGGCTTGGTCAGTGAAGCAGGCATGCCTGCTGTTGCAGACCCTGGCAGCTCTGTGGTCCGTGCTGCGCACGATCTTGGCATTCAGGTGGTGGCATTGGTCGGGCCTGTGTCATTGCTTCTGGCTTTGGCCAGCAGCGGCATGAATGGGCAAAATTTTGCATTTGTGGGCTACTTGCCGCAAGACCCACAAGAGCGCAGTCGCCGCATCAAAGAACTAGAACTACTTGCCCACAAGACGGGGCAAACCCAGCTGTTCATTGAAACGCCTTATCGCAATGCGCCACTGTGGTCGGCCCTTGTTCAAACCCTGCAAGCCAACACACGCTTGGCATTCAGTAGCGGCATCACGCTGCCCGATGCAACACATCGAAGTGCGGCTGTTCAACAATGGCGCAAAGTAGCTTCAGGCCAATTGCCTGAGGGCTTGAACAACCAAACACCCGCCGTCTTTGCCATTGGCAATTGAAGGCGGGCGCTCAAACCGGTCATCAACGAATGGGTGTGCTGGCGCGCATAGCGCGCCATGCGCCTTCACCCATGGCCGCCCCAAAACGCTTGACCAGGCGCTCTGCCACGTTGTCGCGACGAGAGTAATCTACTAACTCTTCAGCCTTCACCACGTCTCTGGCAACTTGGTCTAGGCTGGCGAGTTCATCGGCCAAACCCAACTCAACGGCTTGCTGACCTGTCCAAAACAAACCACTGAACATCTCAGGTGTTTCTTTCAAGCGATCACCGCGGCCTTTTTTAACCACCGCAATGAACTGCGAGTGAATGTGGTTCAACATGCTTTGCGCATGTTTGCGCTGCGCATCTGTTTGGGGGCTGAACGGATCTAAAAATCCTTTGTTCTCACCTGCGGTCATCAAGCGTCTTTCAACGCCCAATTTGTCCATCAAACCGGTAAAGCCAAAGCCATCCATCAAAACACCAATGCTGCCCACAATGCTGGCCTTGTCGACATAAATTTTGTCTGTTGCAGCGGCAATGTAATAAGCGGCTGAGGCGCATGACTCCTCGACAACAGCATAGATCGGCTTGTGATGCAAAGCCTTCAAGCGCACAATTTCGTCGTTGATGATGCCGGCCTGGACAGGACTTCCGCCAGGCGAGTTGATCAACAAAATCAATGCTTGCGACCCCGAGTCTTCCAATGCTGCGCGCATTGCAGACACAATGTTTTCTGCACTGGCGTCTGCCCCATCGGCAATTTCACCTTTGATGTTGACCAATGCGGTGTGAGGTGTCGTGATGCTGGCCGTGGATTGATTGTGCGAAAAAATTTGCCAAATGACGATCAACCAGAAAAGAAGCCATCCCAAGCGCAAACCCATCTTCCATCGGCGTGCAGCTTGCTGCTCTTTCAGGTTGGCTTGGACCAAGTCAGACAAGGCCTGACGCTCCCAACTCATTTGCGACGGGGATGCAGAAGCTGCAGTTGCCTGACGGGCGGCGGTTTCAGCCGATGAAGTTGAAGCGTCGAAAGATTCAGGATGTTCAGAACTCATGAGAACTCAAAAGGTTTTAAATTGAAATCAGTATGCCAGTGAACCACACCGCCTTGCTCAGACAAGGTGATTGGGATCAAGCCGCCATTGCAAGGTCCGCCAGCACAGGCGCCCGAGTCAGGTCGATACATTGCGCCATGCGTTGCACACATCAAAAACTGCCCCGACGCATCAAAGAATCGATTGGGCTGGTAGTCCATTTCCATGGCCACATGGCTGCAACGGTTTAAATACGCATGCACGTGCCCCTTAAAACGAATGGCAAATGCGCGGCACGTTTGGCCGCCGTAGATGACATCAAATGGCACGGCCAAGCCACTGTCCGCCAAATCTTTGGAATTGCACAAAGGAATTGCTTCGCTCATGAAAACCCCTCTTCGGATCAAATCAAAACATCATTCAAGCTGGGTGACTGTTTGGCGAGCATCACGCATTTGCCAACAGCCATTGGCGCAACTCTGAGACAGAATGCGCCACATGCAGAGGTTTCAGGGCATGAAACACTGAAGGTTCATGCGCACCGTAACTCACACCCACACTGGCGCAGCCTGCATTCAGCGCCATCTGCAAATCATGGGTGGTGTCGCCAATCATGAGCGTGCGCTCAGGCTCAACACCAAACTCGCGCATCAATTCTTGCAGCATCAAGGGACTGGGCTTGCCGGCAGTTTCATCCGCCGTCCGAGAGCCATCGAAAGCGCCTTTAAGCTCAACCGCATGCAATGCTTCATTCAAGCCTTTGCGGCTTTTGCCAGTGGCCACGGTGAGCCAGTGGTGTCGTACTTTCAATTCCGCCAACATTTCTAAGACACCGTCAAACAAACTTAAATCATTTTGATGGGCCATGTAGTGATAGCGATAGCGCTCACCCAATTGCGGGTATCTCTCAACCGGTACATCTGGCGCTGCATGGGCCAAAGCTTGCATCAAGGCCATGCCGATGACATAAGATGCCGCCTCCTTGCTGGGCTCTTGACCGCCCACATCCACCACAGCGCGCTGAATGCAGCGCGTGATGATGGCAGTAGAGTCAAACAGGGTGCCATCCCAATCAAAGGCGATCAGGTCAAATTGCCGCGGGCGTTGATTTTGATTTGACATGGTTTGCATAGAGTTGTAATTCAGGGGGCAACGGGGACTTCAATGCCACCCGCTTGCCCGTGGCAGGGTGCGTAAACTCCAAACGCCAGGCATGAAGGAACATGCGTTTCAATCCCTGCTTGTTCAACGCCTTGTTCCACTCAAAGTCGCCGTACTTGTCATCGCCCGCAATGGGATGGCCTTGCGAGGCCAGGTGCACACGGATCTGGTGTGTGCGCCCGGTTTTGATGGTGACTTCTAACAAAGTACAGCCTTCTAAACGCTGCGCCACCTTGACCAGCGTGATGGAGCGCATGCCATCAGGATCATCATTGGACGTCACCCGCACACGGCGCTCACCATCTGGAAGCAGGTATTTATGCAGCGAACTGTCGATAACTTTCAGCTTTTCAGGCCAACTTCCCTGAACCAGTGCTAAATAGGTTTTGCCAGTTTCACGCTCCCGAAACTGGTCTTGAACATGTTTCAGGGCACTTCGCTTTTTGGCCACCAACAAAATTCCGCTGGTTTCTCGGTCCAAGCGGTGCACCAACTCCAGCAGTTTGGCCTGCGGCCTGGCTTGCCTTAATTGCTCAATCACACCAAAACTAACGCCCGAGCCACCATGCACTGCTACGCCCGCAGGCTTGTCGATGGCCATCAAAGCGTCGTCTTCTAACAACAGTGGGAATTCTCGACCTGGCGCCGGTCTGGCCGCCTTTTCGGCCACTTTGTCAGAAATCCGGACCGGGGGAAGTCTGACGACATCGCCATTCTCAATGCGGGTATCGGCCGAGGCGCGGCCCTTGTTAATCCTCACTTCGCCGCTTCGAATGATCCGGTAGACGTGCGTTTTGGGCACCCCTTTAAGGTGACGAATGAGGAAGTTGTCCAGCCTTTGGCCGGCCGACTCTTCATCGACGGTCAACCATTTCACTTCTAAAGCCGGATTTGTGGCCTTGGGAGCGGTCGATTGGGAGGCTTGGGGCCCTATAATGTGATTCACCGGCGTTGTGCTGTAAGTGGTTGATTTGAATGGAAATGAATTCCTGATGACAGGAGTTTAGTTCACTCTCCACCAACAAGCGTCGTAAGTTCGATGCCGCCATGAGCGAAATCTGCAGACTGAAGGCCAGGGCCAACAGTGGCAGGCCAGCTTTTTGGTTGGACCGATGCTTTGAAACCCAGATACGGAATACTTTTATTCAGCAGCTTCTCAGCTACTGAACGGATTGAATCGAAATGAGTGTGTTGTTCGGATCTTTGCTGTCTTTCTTGCAGTGGCTTTTTGCGCCACTCGAGACACCATTGCCTGCGCGCGCTCACAGCCTCGATACTTCCACGCGCCCCCATCCACATTCCAGCGACACATTTGCGCTCATGAATGTCGGATTCTTTTGGCAATTCCCTTCGTTTCGAACGTCAGTCTCGGCACCGTTGGCTCCTTAAGAGCTGGTTGTTAAACAGGTGATCCGTCCCCAACGCCACACATGGCGGGGTCGGTTTTGCTGACACATTGAAAAGAAGGGATGCATCATGAAACGGATGCTGATCAACGCCACGCAGGCTGAAGAACGCCGCTTGGCCATCGTCGACGGACAAAAACTACTCGACTACGAAATTGAAATTGAAGGCCGCGAGCAACGCAAAGGCAACATCTACAAAGCGGTGGTGACACGCGTCGAGCCCTCGCTCGAAGCCTGCTTCGTCGACTACGGCGAAGAACGCCACGGCTTCTTGCCCTTCAAAGAAATCTCCCGCCAATACTTTGCCGAAGGTGTTTCAGTTAGCCAAGCGCGCATCAACGATGTGATTCGTGAAGGCCAAGAGCTCTTGGTGCAAGTGGAAAAAGAAGAACGTGGCAACAAGGGCGCTGCCCTCACCACCTTCATCAGTTTGGCTGGTCGCTATGTGGTCTTGATGCCCAACAACCCTCGTGGTGGTGGCGTTAGCCGACGCATTGAAGGCGATGACCGCGCTGAGCTTAAAGAAGCCATGGACCAATTGGAATATCCCAAAGGGATGTCCATCATTGCCCGTACCGCCGGCATTGGCCGCAGCGCACCAGAGCTCCAATGGGACTTGAACTACTTGCTCAAGTTGTGGTCGGCCATTGATGGCGCCACGCAAGGTGCCAAGGGCGCCTTCCTGATTTATCAAGAATCTAGTTTAGTGATTCGCGCCATTCGCGATTACTTCAACAGCGACATCGGCGACATCCTGATCGATACCGACGACATCTACGAACAAGCTCAGCAATTCATGAGCCACGTGATGCCAGAGTTCGCACCTCGTGTGAAGCGTTACCGCGACGATGCACCCTTGTTCAGCCGCTTCCAAATTGAGCATCAAATTGAATCGGCTTATGCACGTACAGTGCAGCTGCCTTCTGGCGGCGCCATCGTGATTGACCACACTGAAGCTTTGGTTTCAGTGGACGTCAACTCTGCGCGCGCCATCAAAGGCGGCGACATTGAAGAAACTGCCACACGCACCAACCTTGAAGCTGCCGACGAAGTGGCACGCCAAATGCGCTTGCGCGACTTGGGTGGCCTGATCGTGATCGACTTCATTGACATGGAAGAGTCACGCAATCGCCGCGAAGTGGAAAACCGCTTGCGCGATGCATTGCGCCAAGACCGCGCCCGTGTTCAATTCGGTTCCATCAGCAAATTTGGCTTGATGGAAATGAGCCGTCAGCGTTTGAAGCCCGCCTTGTCTGAAGGCTCTTCTATTCCTTGCCCTCGTTGCGGTGGCTCTGGCCATGTGCGCGACACCGAGAGCTCGGCATTGCAAATTTTGCGAATCATTCAAGAAGAGTCCATGAAGGACAACACCGCCGCAGTGCATGCACAAGTGCCTGTGGAAGTGGCCTCTTTCTTGTTGAATGAGAAGCGTCCTGAAATTGCCAAGATTGAATTGAAACAACGCATCAACGTGTTGTTGGTGCCCAATAAATCTTTGGAAACACCGCATTACAAACTCGAGCGCTTGAAGCACGACGATCCCCGTTTGGACAACATCGAAGCCAGCTACACCATGGCGGAAGAAGTGGAAGATCCAACCACCGTCACACGTCGCTCACAAGAGCCCACCAACCGTCAAACACCGGTCATCAAAGGCGTATTGCCTGACGCACCAGCACCAGCTTCGATGCCCAAGGCAGAGACGCCCAAAACAGCTAAGCCAGCAACTGGCAAGACCGAAGCCAAAGCTGAAAGCAGCGGCGGTTTCTTTGCTTGGCTGAAGCGTTTGTTTGGAAGCGACACCGAAGCCAAAGCTGAACCGGCTAAGAACGTTGGTAAGCGCGGTGATCGCACTGGCAAAGACGGTGAACGCAGCGAACGCGGTGATCGCAACGGCGAACGCCGTGGTGGTCGCGGTGGCCGCGGTGGCCGTGGTGGCCGCGGTGGTGATCGCAACGACCGTGGCGATCGCAATGACGCAGAACGCAACGACAAAGGTGAACGCAACAACGAGCGTGCCGAGGGTCAAGAAATGCGTGCACCTCGCGAAAACGGCGGCAACCGTCGTGGTGGCGAGCGCAATGAGCGCAGCGGTCAACGTGGTGAGCGCGGTGAACGTCGTGAAAATGCCAACAGCAATGCTGGTCAAACGATCGATGCCAGCAACGTCAATGCCGATGCTTCTGATTTGAACAATTCAGACAACCGCAACGAAGCACGTGGTGAACGCGCCCCGCGCGGTGAAGGCCGTCGCGAACGTGGCGATGGCCGCCGTGAACGTGGCGAACGCGGTGAGCGTCGCAACCAAGACAGCAACCGTCAAAATGCAAATGCAGAACACGGCGACAACTTGGCACCTGCTCAAGGGTCATTGAACGACAGCGACAACGCTCAAGTCAATGGTCAAAGCAACGGGCAAGAAGATGCACCTTCGCAAGGTGAGCGCAGCGAGGGCACACCAGAGCGCAGAGAGCGCCGCTCACGCGATCGTTACGGCCGCGACCGCAGAGAACGCAATGCAGGCACCGACAGCAATGCGGCTGGTGATGCCAGTGCAACGCCAACCGAGACCGCTTCAGCGGATCAGTCCGGCTCATCAGAAATGCCAGCAACGCGTTCGTATTTCGATCGTGCAGCGACGGCACCGGCAGAGACAGGTGCAGCACCTGCAGCACCTCTGGCACCCGCAGTTCCTGCCGCAGCCCCTGTGTCAGCCCCTGTGTCAGCCCCTGTGTCAGCACAAACGCCTGCAAGCAACTCAACGGCCTTGCCAAAAGTACAAACCTATGTACTGCCCATGGCAAGTTTGATTGAAGTTGCTGAAGGTTCTGGCTTGAAGTGGGTCAACTCTGATCCAGAGAAAATTGCACAAGCGCAGGCCGCCATTGCAGCAGAACCCAAGCCGGTGCACATTCCACGCGAGCGTCCACCTGCAGTGGTGTTCGACGAAGGCCCCTTGGTCTTGGTTGAAACTCGCAAAGACTTGAGCAACATGAACCTGCCTTTCTAACGCTAGAAGTCAGACATCAAAAAGGGACCTTAGGGTCCCTTTTTTTTATGCCATTGCTGCGTTCTTCAGTGCCTGCAAAGCAGCCGGCAAATCTTCTCGTTGTTCGGCCAGTTCGGCGACTGCACGCCACGCTTGACGGCGCAGTTGTGCGTCTTCCAATGCGGGAGCAGCTTGTGCCAATAAGACTTGCGCTTTGCCCCAAAGTTGACGCTTTTGGCACAAACGACCCGCCAAAAACTGCAACAAAGCATCGCGTGGATTGGCTTTTTGGGTGATCTCAATTGACACCAGCCATTCGCGCTCTTCTGGGCTGTCTTGACCCGTGAAACTCATGTCCAGCGTTTGAACCAATTTCAACTGTTGCGCCTTGGTCAGCTGTTGGGTATTTTGCTGCAGCTTACTCCAAATAGGTTTGAGCCACGTGCGCGCCACAAGGGGGTCACCCTTCAATTGAAGCCAATGCTGTGCCGCTTGCATAGCCAAATCGCTGGACTGACGTTGTGATTCGCTCAAACGTGTCCAAAGCCTTTGCATCTGGCCCAACTCATGTGTTTTAGCGATCAGTTCAAAGACCAAACTGCGGACCATGCTTTCGGCCGCTTCTGAAGTGAATGCGCGGTGCTTGATCAACAACATAGCAGTGTCCAAAGCTTGAGAAGGCTGGCCTGCCAAGCGTGCGGCCTTTAAACGCAAACGCATGGCCAAAGTGCGACGCGACACGCCTTGAGGCAAACGGTCTAACCAGAGCAAACTTTCGGCAGCATCACGGTCGTCAAGTGACCATCGCGCTGCACGCATCATGGCACCCTCGATCAAAGACTGACGAAGGCCAGATTGAACCGACATCGGTTCTTGCAGAGCTGCGTCTAGATGGAACTGCCTAGCAGCCTTGTCTTGAAGGGCGTGTGCCGATTCAGCTGCCAAAATGTGCGCCACACTGCGAAGCGCTCCGGCATGCTCAATCACCTCACCTGATGCCATCAAAGATTTTTCACGAACCAACACCAACTCAGCCGATTTGCGCGCACGCAAAAATCGACCTTCCATGAATTGCGCCATGCCATCCAACAAAGCGGCATGCGCGGCACGCTCTTTTTGTTGCAAGCGCCACCGCTTGGCTTGCCTTGGCAACTCGAAAAGTGCGGTTAACGCCCGCTGCGCCCAGTGCATGGTAAGCAAGATGACCACCAGTCCAAACAAGACCAGGTTCAAGGACACGTCAACCCGATAGGGCGTCCAAAAAATTGAAACAGTTCCAACATTGTTGGACGCCAATAAGGCGGAGGCCACAGCCACCGCAAAGAGACTCATCAGCCAAAGTGCAGCACGCATGGTGAATTACTTTCCTGCTGACGCTGTGGCCAAGGCCGCCAAAGAACCATCCAAACGAGGAATGGGGCTGCCTTTGCTGAGGCTTTGTGCTTTGTCCAGCAACTGCAATGCCTGCTGTGTTTTGCGCGCACTGGGATCAAAGTATTTTTTAAGCGAGACCGAGACAGCTTGCAAATCGGATTTGGCAGCATCACCTTGGCGCGCCAGCAAACTCAAACGCGCATTGAGCAATTTCAATTTCAGATTTTCTCGCAAGAAGAAGCCCTGCTCGGGCGCCAACAAGGCAGCTTCAGGACTGTCGATGCGACTGACTCGCAACAAACCGCGCGCCTCGACCATGACGCGGTCCAAGGCCTGTTTCCACCAAGGTGAATTGGGCGTCGCACTGGCCACTGCGGTCTCGACAGGCTTGCTGACATTGGCTTGGGGACGACTCATGTCAATCGCCAATGGCAATTCATCGGCCAATGCCACCATGTCGTCCAAGACCAACAACATGCCTGGTAAGTCTGTAATTTGCGCAGATTTGACAGATTCCAAATCGCGGTCAATGGCACGTTGAATGGTCATGAGACGCGGATTGGAGGCGCGTTGCAATCTCTGTTGCGCCGTTTTTAAAGCCCCCAACAAGGGCTCCAAGCTGCTGGTTAACTGCGCTTGTTGCTGCGCCAAACGGAGCGAAGACTCAATGTCCAAGACCAGATTTTCGTCTCGTGATCGGGATAAGGATTGAATCAATTCTTCCAGCTGAGTGCGCTGCAATGCCGCCTCACCCAAACGCGACTCCACCAAGGCCATGCGAGCGGCACTGTCTTTGACACTCTCTTGTGCCTGCTTGGCCCACGCCTTGGCCTCTAAAGATTGCTGCCCTGCATCGGCACTTTGACGCGCCAATTGACCTTGAATGCGCGACAACTTCTCCCATAGCAAACCGCTGAAGGCAACGGCCGAAACAGCCAATGCAATTGGCAGCCAGAATGACAGCGGGCGACGTGCAGCCAAAGCTACTTTGGGGGTGGGCTGCGAAGGGGCCGCAGTATCCTGCGAGGCGTTAGGTTGTTCAGTGCTCATACCAGAGATTTTATAGACGCCAGCATGGAACCGATACCCGGTGCGGCAATAGCCAGGTGTCGCCACCCTGATTTTTGTGCCAAATGGGCCATGCGAGGGTGCGTCACCACAGCTTTGGCCTGGGACCAGTCAATTCCGGGGCATTGCGACATCAAGCTTTCGATGGCGGCTGAACTGCTGAACAACCATACGGCTTGTTGATCAATGAAGTTGGACACTTGGCGTCGTTGTGTTGGCGTTAGTACAGCGGGCAATCGGCGATAGGCCGCAATGGCTTGAACTTGGACCTGCAAGCTTTCTAGCTTTTGGACCAACCAATCTCGCCCGGCAATGGCACCTGTTGCGTCGGCGCCGCGAATGAACAATACACGCATGTCGGCAGAAACCTGGGGCGACACAACTTGCCACAGCGATTCGGAGTCTAATTGCGCCGCATCGCTAGCCGGCTGATCGATTTGACTGGCTGGAATACCACATGCCAACAGTGCTGCAGCAGTGCCGGGGCCAGTACACCAGGCGCGTGCACCTTGCTGAAAGTGCGCAAGCCACGCAGGTGTTGGGGCCATGGCTTTGGCCAAAAATCGAACGGCATTGGCACTGACAAACATCACAGCCTGACTTTGCAACACCAAGTGAGTCGCATGTTGCACCTCTTGCGCTGTCATTAAATCGGACAGATCCAGGAGCGGAAACAAGCTGGCTTGGCAGCCGGCCTCTTGCAAGGCCCCCATCCAAGCTGCAGCGTCTTGTTCTGGTCGGGTAACGATGACCTGCTGCATGGATGGCGATGGAATGTTCAATGCGCGCCGCCGCGTCGCAGCTCGGCCGCCACTTGAAGACCAAAGGCTTCTGCATCTTGCAAGCTGCTAACCGCACCCGATATGGCGGCATTGACCAATTGGGTTGAACCTTCTGGGTCACCCCAGGCGGCACGCAAACTCAAAACATCGCCCGCCAAAGTGGCGTGAGCAGCCAAAGGCATTGAGCAACTGCCGCCCATGGCACGGCTGACGGCACGCTCTGCCGCTACGGCCAACCAAGAAGTGTTGTGAACCAGAGGGCTGAGGGCCTCGACCAAATCAGTTCGACCTGTGCAAATCTCGATGCCCAAAGCACCTTGCCCTGCTGCAGGCAGCATTTGGTTCGTGTCAAAAATGTGTCGAATGCGCTCGGACAACTTCAAACGCTTGAGACCTGCAGCAGCCAGAATGATGCCGGCGTACTGACCTTCGTCCAATTTGCGCAAGCGGGTGTCCAAATTGCCACGCAAAGGCTCAATTTTCAAATCGGGACGCAGTGCGCGCAAAAGCACCGTACGGCGCAAGCTAGAAGTGCCCACCACTGCGCCTTGCGGCAAGTCCATCAGGGTAGCGTATTGGCTAGAGACCCATGCATCGCGGGGGTCTTCGCGTTCCATGACGCAGGCCAACTCAAAACCTTCGGGCATGTCCATGGGCACATCCTTCAGCGAGTGCACCGCGATGTCTGCACGCCCTTCTGACAGCGCCACTTCCAATTCTTTGACAAACAAACCTTTGCCGCCGACCTTGCTGAGGCTGCGGTCCAAAATTTGGTCGCCTTGCGTGGTCATGCCCAGCAACTGCACTTCAAATCCGCGGGATTGCAAAAGAGCTTGGACGTGCTCGGCCTGCCACATGGCCAAACGGCTTTCACGGGTGGCAATGACGATGGGGCGTTTGGAGGAAGTGGATGTAGAAGCTGTCAAACCAGTAACCTGTTGGTAATTTTTCAATCAAATCAAATGCTAGCATGACACAGGCCTTGAATGCATGAGTCTCGGCGTGAACTGGTGAGCCACATCAAATTGCATCACGCGCACGAAGAACCCATTTGGGGGCCTTTAAATGAAGTTTTTCGGCATTTTCAGCGTCTTTTGAGGCTCAACCCAGGAGTTGAGAAGCCCTGCAACCCGATAAAATCTGGGAATGTCTAAAAACCAATTCGATCAAAAGTCCCAGGCCTGGTCGGCCTTGTTTTCCGAGCCCATGAGCGATCTGGTGAAGCGCTACACCTCTAGCGTCTTCTTCGACAAGCGACTGTGGCAATCGGACATCCAGGGCAGTTTGGCGCATGCCGAGATGCTGGCCGCGCAAAAAATCATCAGTGCCCAAGATTTTGCAGACATTCAGCGCGGGATGTCACAAATTACCGACGAAATTGCCAAAGGCCAGTTTGACTGGAAGTTGGACTTGGAAGATGTGCATCTCAACATCGAAGCGCGCCTGACGCAAATCGTAGGCGATGCAGGCAAGCGCCTGCACACCGGCAGAAGCCGTAACGACCAAGTGGCCACCGATGTGCGCTTGTGGTTGGTCAGCGAAATTGACCTCATTGGCGGCTTGCTCAATGACCTGCAAAAATCATTGATCGAAGTGGCTGAGCGTCATGTGGAAGTGATCCTGCCAGGCTTCACCCATTTGCAAGTGGCACAGCCCGTCAGCTTTGCGCATCACTTGCTGGCTTATGTCGAAATGTTTGCGCGCGATGCAGAACGCATGGCCGATGTGCGTCGCCGCACCAACCGCTTGCCTTTGGGGTCCGCTGCATTGGCCGGGACCACTTATCCGCTGGACCGGGAACGCGTGGCCAAGAGCCTTGGCATGGTGGATGAACACGGCAATGCCTGCGTGAGTCAAAACAGTTTGGATGGCGTGAGCGATCGCGACTTCGCCATAGAATTTACTGCAGCCGCATCTTTGTGCATGGTGCACATCAGCCGTTTGAGTGAAGAGCTCATTTTGTGGATGAGCCAAAATTTCAGCTTCGTCAAAATTGCCGACCGCTTCACCACCGGCAGCTCCATCATGCCGCAGAAGAAAAATCCCGACGTTCCCGAATTGGCGCGCGGCAAAACGGGCCGCGTCGTGGGCCACTTGATGGGCCTGATCACTTTGATGAAAGGCCAGCCCTTGGCCTACAACAAAGACAACCAAGAAGACAAAGAGCCTTTGTTTGACACCGTTGACACCCTCAAAGACACGCTGCGCATCTTCAGCGAAATGATTGGCGGTCAAACCAACACTCAAACCGGCAAAAAAGAAGGCGGCATCACCGTCAATGCACAAGCCATGGAAGCAGCCACCAAAAAGGGCTACGCCACGGCCACCGATTTGGCCGATTATTTGGTCAAAAAGGGCCTGCCCTTCCGCGATGCCCATGAGGTGGTGGCGCACGCTGTTAAAACAGCCCAAACCCAGAACTTGGACTTGAGCGAACTGCCACTCAGCACCTTGCAGCAATTCAACCCGGCCATTCAAGCCGATGTGTTTGAGTGCCTCAGCTTGGTGGGATCGCTGAATGCCCGCAATACTTTGGGCGGTACTGCGCCAAGTCAAGTTCGCCAACAAATTGCGCGTCATCATGCGCGTTTGGATTTTTAAAAGGTATTTGTGATGGAAACCACCCAACTCGAACAAAGCACGGTGTCCCCATTTGCAGCGGGTCTGAATTGGTCCGCTGAATTGCATACAGGCGATGGCCGCATGGACCACACCCATGAAGAGTTTGTCACCCTGTTAAATGCTTTGCTGCTGACACCCCAAACAGAGCAACTGAATTTGTACCGTGAATTTCTCAATCACACGGTTGAACATTTTGCGCAAGAAGACCGTTGGATGCTGGCCACTGGCTTCAGTGAAGACAATTGCCATGCAGGTCAGCACGCCACCATCTTGGAAACCATGCGCGCCGTCGAAACACATTACGTGCAAGGCGATACTGAAATCATTTCACGCTTGGCCGAGGCTTTGGCTGAATGGTTTCCCCAACATGCTGCAAGCATGGACGCGGGCTTGGCGCAGCATTTGAAATCTGTGAACTTTGACAGCGACACAGAAACACTGGCTGACCCCGCTGTCATTCGCAACGTGACCATGTCAGGTTGTGGCAGCGTCAGTTGCAGCTAAAAATAAATTAGGAGACTCTCATGTCCGTGATCACCACCATCGAAGACTTGCGCATCTTGGCGCAAAAACGTGTGCCGCGCATGTTTTACGACTATGCAGACAGTGGCTCATGGACTGAAAGCACCTACCGCGCCAACGAGAGCGATTTCCAAAAAATCAAATTACGCCAACGTGTGGCCGTCAACATGGAGGGACGCAGTACGGCCACCACCATGATTGGCCAGAATGTGGCCATGCCAGTGGCCATTGCGCCCACTGGTTTGACCGGCATGCAACACGCCGATGGTGAAATGTTGGCAGCACGTGCTGCGAAAAAATTTGGCGTACCGTTTACGCTGTCCACCATGAGCATTTGCTCCATCGAGGACGTGTCTAAAGCCACAGACGGTCACCCCTTCTGGTTTCAGTTGTATGTCATGCGAGATCGCGATTTCATTGAACGTTTGATTGAACGTGCACGTGCGGCCAATTGTTCGGCACTGGTCATCACCTTAGATTTGCAAATCTTGGGACAACGTCACAAAGACTTGAAGAACGGTCTGTCTGCACCGCCCAAACTCACCCTTCCCAACATTCTCAATATTGCCACCAAACCCCGCTGGGCCTTGGGCATGTTGGGCACACCGCGCCGTCAGTTCGGCAACATTGTGGGCCATGTCAAAGGCGTTGAGAACATGGGCTCGTTGTCCTCTTGGACCGCTCAACAATTCGACCCTCGACTCAATTGGGGCGATGTGGAATGGATCAAAAAGCGCTGGGGCGGCAAGATCATTTTGAAGGGCATTCAAGATGTTGAGGATGCTCGCTTGGCCGTTGAAAGTGGCGCCGATGCCCTGATTGTGAGCAATCACGGCGGTCGCCAACTCGATGGCGCGCAAAGCAGCATTGAAGCTTTGCCCGCCATCGTGGACGCTGTGGGCAAGCAAATTGAAGTGCACATGGACGGCGGCATTCGCAGTGGCCAGGATGTGCTTAAGGCACGCGCGCTGGGCGCACAAGGCACCTACATTGGCCGTGCGTTTTTGTATGGCCTGGGCGCCATGGGCCAACCCGGTGTTGAGAAGGCCTTGCAAATCATTCACAACGAACTCGATTTGACCATGGCCTTTTGCGGGCGCACGCAGATGGACACGGTCGACAAGCGCATTTTGTTGCCAGGTACCTTCCCACAGTAAACCGCCCCACTTTGCTTTGAGTTTGTGACCGATCCCAAAGCATCCGCGCCGTCGCTGACGCGGCGCATTGCACACCTCGACATGGACGCGTTTTACGCGTCGGTCGAGTTGTTGCGCTATCCCCAACTCAAAGGCTTGCCTGTGGTGATTGGCGGTGGCAGGCGCAAAGAAGATGACTTGCTAGGGCGACTTCGTGCAGCACATCCAGACTACGAATGGTCTGCCGACAATTTGTCCGAGATTCCTTTGGATTTTTTCCCACGCATAGAAGGTTACACAGGCCGTGGTGTGATCACCACCGCCACTTATGCTGCGAGGCAATTTGGCATTGGTTCGGCCATGGGTCTCATGAAGGCCGCCAAACTGTGCCCGCAGGCCATTTTGTTGCCCGTGGACTTTGACCAATACCGACACTACTCCAAAGTTTTCAAAGGCATCATCACCGACATTGCACCGCTGATGGAAGACCGCGGGGTGGATGAGGTGTACATCGATTTCACAGAGGTACCGGGCGGTCAACGTGAAGGCGGCAGGGTTTTGGCACGCCTCATACAAAAATGCATTTTTGAAGCCACGGGTCTGACCTGCTCCGTAGGTGTGGCCCCCAACAAATTGATTGCCAAAATGGCCAGTGAGTTCAACAAGCCCAATGGCATTTCCATCGTTCAAGAAGATGATTTGCAAACGGCCATCTGGCCGCTCAGTTGTCGCAAGATCAACGGCGTGGGCCCCAAGGCTGATGAAAAGCTCAAGCAACATGGCATTGAAACCATTGGCCAGTTGGCCGCTTGTGAATTAGCTTGGCTGCAAATGCACTTTGGCAAAGTCTATGGCGCCTGGTTGCACGAAGCCGCATGGGGGCGAGACGACCGCCCTATCAGCACAGAAAGCGAGCCCGTTAGCATCAGCCGTGAAACCACCTTTGAAACCGACCTGCATGCGGTGCGCGACAAAGAAGAACTGGGCAAAGTGTTCACGCGTCTGTGCCAACAGTTGGCGGCCGATTTAAAGCGCAAAGGCTATGACGGCAAAACCATTGGCATCAAGCTGCGCTACGACAACT
>JAHEBO010000082.1 GCA_024642215.1 Limnohabitans sp. | reverse complement strand
TGATTGACCAAATTAATGTTGATCTGACCCCAATTATTTAAATCAGCTCGCGAATGTCTTTTTCGTAGGCGCGCAAACGGCGTTGCGCCTTTTGGCGCTGCGCTGGCGTGGTCGTGTTGTGGAACTGGGAGAAGTTCAAGCATGCTTGTTGCTCAAGCTGAAGTTGTAAGTTGAGCAAGGCAGGGTCTTGGGGGCGGACGGATTGCAGGCTGAGTTGCCAAACAGTATTTTCGGCTTGCGCCAAATTGAACCCCGGCTTTGAAGCGTCTTGCGTCAGGTTCTGTAAAACCAGCAATTGCGATTGTTGGCGCTTGATGCGGTTTTGAATCGCCACCTCTGGCGACCACAGTGACTGCTCAATTTGAAGACGAAGCAACTTGATTTGCTCAGTATTCAAGTCGCCATAAAAATCTGAAAATCGATCGACCGTGGCGTCGAGGCGTTTTTTCAAACGGTCATCGGCGCTAGGCTGTAGCCAATCTTTTTTCCATTCTTCGTTTTTAACCGTCCACTGCTTTTCCAAATGACGCAGTTGCCGCGGTGTCAGCTGCAGCACGATCGGTGTGGCCAAGCGTGAGCTTTCCAGCGCGACAGACTCGATGCGTTTTTCTAACTTGCCCCAAACCTCGCAAGCTTGTTGCGGTGAAATGTTTTGCGGCGCCATGCTTTGAGCTTGCACCAACAAATCGGCCACCAAAGGCAGCTCTTCTTTGCGATGCCATGCTTGGAGTTTTTTCAGGGCTTGCTTGGCTTGAGCTGCTTGGGTGTCGGTGAAGTTGACATAGTTGTCGAGCCACCACGAACTGATCTCGGGCAGTTGGTTGTAGCCCAATTTGATGGCGCTGCAGCCACTTAAGCTGGCACTGACCACCACAGCTGCCACAGAAGCCGCGATAATTCGAACCCAGAAGGAAATTTTCGCCATGTCGGACACCTCAAAAAACCAGACAGCATTGTCACCTCAACAGCCCTTGGACGTGGTTGTCATGGCGGCGGGTAAGGGTACTCGGATGAAAAGCCGTCTGCCCAAAGTCTTACAGCGCTTGGCAGGCAAGCCGCTGTTGGGCCATGTACTCGACACGGCAGCTCAACTGCAAGCCCGGTCTGCCGTGGTCATTACGGGTCATGGTGCCGACGAAGTAGAAGCTGCGGTGGCCCAACAAGCTTCTGGCTTGGCGGTGAAGTTTGTCAGGCAAGAACCACAGTTGGGCACAGGCCATGCCGTGCAGCAAGCCGTGCCTGTGTTGGCAGATGACGGATTGGTGGTGGTGTTGTCGGGCGATGTGCCCTTGACGCATGCCGACACGTTGAAAGCCTTGATGGCATGCGTTCACGCTGCAGGTGCAGATCGCTTGGCCTTGCTCACCCTCGACATGCCCAACCCCACAGGCTACGGCCGCATCGTGCGCACCGCGCAAGGCGATACCGTGCAAGCCATCGTGGAGCAAAAAGACGCCAACCCCGCGCAATTGCAAATTCAAGAGGTTTACAGCGGCATCATGGCTGTGCCTGCGCGTCAACTCAAAACTTGGCTTGCCAAACTAGACAACAAAAATGCTCAAGGTGAGTACTACTTAACCGATGTGGTCAAGTGGGCCGTGGCCGACGGCGTGACGGTGGTGGCTCACCGTATTCAAGACGAATTGCAGGTAACGGGCGTCAACAGCCCGCAGCAACTGGCGCAACTCGAACGCGCTTTCCAAATGCAACAAGCCAACGCGCTGATGGTGCAAGGTGTGCGTTTGGCCGATCCTGCGCGTTTGGATGTGCGCGGTGAATTGACCTGCGAAGCCGATGTGGAAATCGATGTGAACTGCGTGTTTGAAGGCCAAGTGCACTTGGGTGAAGGCGTGCGCATTGGCCCCAACTGCGTTATTGCCAATGCACGCATTGCCGCAGGTGCCGTCATTCATGCCTTCACGCACATCGATGGTGAAAAATTAGGCGTGACCGTGGGCGAGGGCGCTTTGATTGGTCCTTTTGCTCGCTTGCGCCCTGGTGCGCAACTGGGCGCAGAAGTGCACATTGGCAATTTTGTGGAAGTGAAAAATTCCACCTTGGCCAAAGGTGCCAAAGCCAATCACTTGGCCTACTTGGGCGATGCCACCGTGGGCGAGCGCGTCAACTATGGTGCGGGCAGCATCACGGCCAATTACGACGGTGCCAACAAACACCGCACTGTGATTGAAGCCGATGTGCATGTAGGCAGCAACTGTGTGCTGATTGCCCCTGTCACGATTGGCGCAGGGGGCACTGTGGGTGGCGGCTCTACCATTTCCAAGAGCACCGAACCTGGCGCATTGAGTGTGGCGCGCGGCAAGCAAGTGAGCATTGCGAATTGGAAGCGGCCCCAAAAAGCGCCAAAGCCTGCCAAGTAAATTTGCAGCCCTTGCGCTATTTCTAACCCCTTAAGGCATAGCGCTGGGCAACGGAATTTCGGTGCCAAACTTGGCGCGCTTCACGCTGAAAAAAGCCTTCACATTTCGCACGTTGGCGTCTTGCGTCAGCAGCCTTTGGGTGAACGCCAAATAGGCCGGCATGTCGGGCACTTGCACCACCAACATGAAATCTGGGCCTGGCGATACACGCCAACATTGCTGAACCGATGCTTCTTGAATGGCGCGCGTTTCAAAGGCCTGCAGCAACTCTTCGCCTTGCTTGTCTAAACTAACTTCAATCAAAGCAGTCACGTTGTGACCCATGAACCGGCCCATTTTGTCGGACGACAAAATGGCCACTTGCTTTTCAATCCAACCCTCTTGTTGCAAACGCTTGGTCCGGCGCAAGCAGGTGGGCGCGGAAATGTGCAATTTGTCGGCCAATGCAATGTTGCTGATGCTGGCATTTGCTTGCAAAATGGCCAGCAATTGAAGGTCGATGGTATCCAAGTTGCTGGATGGGGCATTGGCTTCAAAGGAAGTAATCATGTAAATTATTTCAATTTAATTCGATTAATGAAATAATAAACCACTAATGGTTATTTGTGAAATATTATTCCAATAAATCGGACAATTATTGAGAGTAATTTCTAGTAGGGCCGCCTAAGATTCACGCACTTTCAATTCAAAGGTTGATCCTATGTGCGGCATTGTTGGTGCAGTTTCCGATCGAAACATCGTTCCTATCTTGGTTCAGGGCTTGCAGCGCCTGGAATACCGCGGTTATGACTCTTGCGGTGTTGCCATTCACGAAGCCAGTCTGAAGCGCAGCGTCGGTGGCTTGAAGCGTGCCCGCAGCACCTCCCGCGTGTCTGAGCTCATGACGCAAATTGAAACAGATCATTTGGAAAGCGGCACCGGCATTGCGCACACTCGCTGGGCCACCCATGGTGCGCCTGCCGTTCACAATGCCCACCCACATTTCAGTTCAGGGCCCGGCAATTTAGAAAGCCTAAAAGACAAGCCCGGCCGCGTTGCCTTGGTGCACAACGGCATCATTGAAAACCACGACGAATTGCGTGCGCAGTTGCAAGCCAAAGGCTATGTGTTCACCAGTCAAACCGACACCGAAGTGATCGCGCATTGGGTGGACAGCGTGTACGACGGTGATTTGTTTGACGCCGTCAAACGCACCGTGAGCGAACTCAAAGGTGCCTATGCCATTGCGGTGTTTCACAAAGACGAACCGCAACGCGTGGTGGGCGCACGTGCCGGATCCCCCCTCATTTTGGGTGTGGGCACATCACACCACGAAAACTTTTTGGCCAGCGATGCCATGGCCCTGGCGGGTGTGACCGATCAAATTGTGTACCTTGAAGAAGGCGACTTGGTCGACATTCAGTTGGGCAAGTATTGGATTGAAGACCGCAACCATCAGCGTGTAGAGCGCCCCGTCAAAACCGTGCACGCCCACAGTGGCGCTGCCGAGTTGGGCCCTTACAGGCATTACATGCAGAAGGAAATTTTTGAACAACCCCGCGCCATTGCCGACACCTTGGCAGGTGTGGAACACATCGTGCCGGAGTTGTTTGACGGCGTGAACGGTGGCGCGCAATCGGCCAGCGCATTCAAGGTGTTCAAAGAAATCGACAAAGTCTTGATCTTGGCGTGCGGCACCAGTTACTACAGCGGTTGCGTGGCCAAGTATTGGTTGGAATCGGTGGCGCAGATCCCTTGCCAAGTCGAAATTGCCAGTGAATACCGCTATCGCGATTCCGTGCCCGATCCGAAAACCTTGGTGGTCACCATCACGCAATCGGGCGAAACGGCCGACACCCTGGCCGCTTTGCGGCACGCGCAAAGCTTGGGCATGCAACACACGCTCACCATTTGCAATGTGGCCACCTCGGCCATGGTGCGTGAGTGCAAGTTGGCTTATGTGACACGCGCTGGTGCTGAAATTGGCGTGGCCTCTACCAAGGCCTTCACCACCCAATTGGCAGGCCTCTTCTTGCTGACCCTGGCCTTGGCGCAAAGCAACGGGCGTTTGAGTGAGGCGGATGAAGCCATGCACCTCAAAGCCATGCGCCACTTGCCTGCTGCTTTGCAAGCGGTGTTGGCACTCGAGCCGCAAATCATCAGCTGGTCACAAGAGTTTGCATCGAAAGAAAACGCGTTGTTCTTGGGCCGTGGCACGCATTACCCCATTGCCTTGGAAGGTGCGTTGAAGTTGAAAGAGATCACGTACATTCACGCCGAAGCCTATGCGGCCGGTGAACTGAAGCATGGTCCCTTGGCTTTGGTGACGAGTGAGATGCCGGTGGTGACGGTTGCGCCAAACGACACTCTGCTTGAGAAACTCAAAAGCAACATGCAAGAGGTGCGGGCACGTGGCGGCGTGCTGTATGTCATGGCCGATGGCGACACCAAAATTGCCAGCAGCGAAGGTGTGAATGTGATCCGCATGCCAGAGAACTATGGGGTGTTGTCGCCCATCTTGCACGTCGTGCCTTTGCAGTTGTTGGCCTATCACACGGCTTGTGCTCGTGGAACTGATGTTGATAAACCGCGAAACTTGGCTAAGAGCGTGACGGTGGAGTGATCTTCGAATAAATGGGGTCAGATCAACATTAATTTCTAATCAAAGGGGCTGAAGGCTAAGGGGGGCTTCCTCATACTGGCGTACCA
>JAHEBO010000002.1:53243-118027 GCA_024642215.1 Limnohabitans sp. | reverse complement strand
CAAGGTGCAAATTAATGTTGATCTGACCCCAATTGATGCCAATTGCGGTGGAAGTGTTGGACAATTGAGGCTTCTGATTTTTGGCGTGCATTTTCTTTATGGCAATTCAATGGTTTCCCGGTCACATGCACCTCACGCGCAAGGCGATTGAGGAGCGCATCAAAGACATCGACGTGGTCATTGAGATGTTGGATGCGCGTTTGCCAGGGTCAAGTGCCAACCCCATGTTGGCGCAGCTGATTCAGGGCAAGCCTGGGTTGAAGGTGTTGAGCAAGCAAGACTTGGCCGATTCGGCACGCACGCAACTTTGGCTAGACCATTACAACGCTTTGCCCAATGTACGAGCCATTGGGCTCGACACCAGCATGGTGTCGCCAGCCAAGGCCTTGATCGAAGCGTGCCATCAGTTGGCGCCAAACCGTGGCGGTATGGCCAAGCCCATGAGGGTGCTCATTTGCGGTATTCCCAATGTTGGCAAGTCCACATTGATCAATACCTTAAAGGGAAAGCGTGCTGCCAAAACGGGCGATGAAGCGGGTGTGACGAAATTGGAGCAGCGCATTACCCTGGCAGATGACTTTTATTTGTACGACACGCCTGGTGTGCTGTGGCCCCGCATCATTGTGGAGAAAAGTGGCTATAACTTAGCAGCCAGTGGTGCCATTGGCGTCAACGCCTTTGACGATGAAGAAGTGGCTTTGGAGTTGTTGCATTATTTGATTGCCAATTACCCCGAAGCCATCACGGCGCGTTACAAAGTTCAAAACGTCTCAGAGCACACGGATGAAACTTTGCTTGAAGCCATCGCCCGCTATCGTGGCGCTATTCAAAGTGGCGGTCGTGTCAACACCACCAAGGCCTCGGAAATTGTGATTCATGATTTTCGTTCGGCGGCGTTGGGACGTTTGACTTTGGAGACGCCCGCTGAGTTTGCGCAGTGGTTGGCATCAGGCCTGAAGGCCGATTCCGAACGCGCCGAGAAAAAAGCGGCTCTTCAAAAAGAGAAAAAAACTTTGCGCAAGACTAAGAATTGACAAGCCGCCACGCCAAAAAGGCGCTTGCAATCGCATTCAGTACCGCACAACCTACCACGAGGACAGTGCCTAGCGCATTCAGCTGTTGGGTTTGTACAATGTGAGACAACGCAAGCGACAGGGCGTTCAGCACCATCAAAATCCAAAATATTGGATTTTTGGGTTGAATGAGTCGCGAGAGTTTCATAGATGAAAAATAGCTTGCAGGTTAAAGCCTGCAAGCCAATTTACTTTCTCAATCAGCTTTGAAACCAGATGCTTTGACCACTGGGCCCCAACGCTCTGTATCGCGTTTCATGATGTCTGCCAAATCTTGTGCGCTGCCGCCTGTTGGCTCCAAGCCTACTTTGATGAAACGCTCACGGAGTTCTGTTTGGCTAAGGGCTTTGTTGGCCGCGGCATTCAGTGCATTCAGGGTGGCAGCAGGCGTTTTGCCAGTGGCATAAAGACCCAACCAGCCCGCACCTTCAACGTTCTTTAAACCAGATTCAACAAACGTTGGCACATCGGGTAGCAAGGGGCTGCGCTTGGCGCCAGAAGTGGCCAGGATGCGTGTTTTGCCAGCGCGATGCATTTCAATTTGATCGACCAAGGCGTCAATGCCGGTAGAGACTTGACTGCCAGCCACAGCATTCATGAGGGGCGCGCCACCATTGAAGGGGACGTGCACCATGTCGACATTGGCGCCAGTGCTGATCATCACGCCAAAGAAGTGCGGCAAGCTACCAGGTGCAGGACTGCCAAAGTTGGCTTGTGCGGGGTTGGCCTTCATCCAGTTGATGAGCTCAGGTACGTTTTTGGCAGGATGAGCTGCATTGACCGACAAGCTGAACTGGAAGGTGGCAATTTGGGCCACGGGTGCAAAGTCGGTGCTCGGGTTGTAAGGCAGTTTGCTAAAGACCAGAGGCGCCAGTACAGGGACGACCACAGGCGTGAGCAACAATGTGGTGCCATCTGGATTGGCATTTTTGAGTGCCTCCGCCGCAATTCGGCCACCGGCCCCAGGCTTGTTTTCAATGATGACGGGTTGCTTGAGCTCTGCCGCCATGCGCTCACCCACCAAGCGGGCTGCCATGTCGGCCGAGCCGCCAGGCGGAAAGCCCACCAAAATTTTGATAGGTTTGTCGACTTGGGCATGCGCTAGGCCCATGGCCAACGTGGTTGCAAGGAATACGGTGGTGCGTTTGAGCCAAATTTTCATGAAAATTCCTTAGAGAATGTCCAAGGATAATTCATAAAAATGACAAGAAACACTGGGGCTAACGCCTGTATTTTCAGTCTTTAACCAGCACGACTGGGGTTTTGGAGCTGCCGATCACACGCTGTGCCACCGAACCAATGACCGTGTCTGCCCATGAAGAGCGCCCTTTGGTGCCCATGATGATCATGTCAAATTTGCCAGCTTTTGCCTCTTTGATAATCTGCTCGCTGGGGTGACCGTAGCGAATTGCCATGTCGTGTGGCAACTTGGTTTTGTTCAGGTACTTGACTGCCCAAGCCAAATTCTTGTCGGCATTTTCGCGAAGGTAATCTTCCACAGCACCTTTTGGGGTGTGTTTTTTGAAAAGTCGCAAGGTGCTGTCATCCTGAACCGTGATGAGGGTGATGTGGTTTTCTGGATTCAAACTCATGAACAATCTGGCTGCGTATTTGACTGCGCCTTCAGATGCTTTTGAACCGTCGGTTGCGACCAATAATTTCATAGGAACCTTTCATAGTGTTGTTAAATCATAGGGAACTGATTACATTCAGTCTTGACATAAATCAAGGTTTCAATGCACAAGGAAAACGCAATGACGAATAAAAAAGTTGCACTGGTCACTGGTTCTGCAACGGGAGTAGGTGCTGCAACTGCATTGGGTTTGGCCCAACGCGGTTACAACATCGTCATCAACTATTCAAAAAGTTCAACTGAAGCAAAGGCGTCTGAAGCAGCCTGCCGTGCTGCAGGCGCCGAGACCCTATTGGTTCAAGGGGATGTGTCTGATGATGAGGCTTGCCGTTCGATGGTAGAGGCCACTATGGCTAAATGGCAACGCTTGGACGCTTTGGTTAACAACGCAGGCATCACTACTTTTGCAGGCAGCAACTGGGATGCTTTGGATGCAGACATTTTCCATCGCATCTTTGAAGTGAATGTGCTCGGCACATTTCAAATGGTTCGCGCATGTGTCGATCATCTGAAAGCATCGCAAGGTTGTATCGTCAATGTGTCGTCTGTTGCGGGCGCTCTGGGCATTGGCTCCAGCATTCCATACATTGCATCAAAAGGGGCCATGAATTCCATGACTCTGCATTTGGCGCGTTCTTTGGCACCCGATGTGCGAGTCAATGCGGTGTGTCCTGGCATGATCACAACGCGCTGGTTTGTTGACGGCGTAGGTCAGGAAAACTTTGAAAAGCTTAAAACGCAATACGAGCAAACGACTCCCTTGGCTCGCGCGTGTACAGCAGAAGATGTTGCTGAATCTATTATTTGGTTGGTGGATGGCGCTCGCACTGTGACGGGTGAAACCATTCTTCTAGACTCTGGTTTGCATTTGGGCAAGGCCGTGTCAGTGCCCGCCAAAAATACGGGTCAGTGAAACGCGCTGAACGACCGAGGACATGCTGTGAAGACGCGCAGCATTACTTGTCCAGTTTGATCCCAGTCTCTTGAACGATGTTGTTCCACCGCGTCTGAATGCGCTTTTGCCAAGCCTGCGTTTCTTCTAAATTCATGTCAAAGTAAACACCGCCTGCAGCTTTCACTTTGTCCATGACATCGGGGTGATTGGCTGCTTTGACAATGGCAGTGTTGAGCTTGCGTTGAACAGCGACCGGGGTACCTGTGGGCACCGCATAGACCGTGTAACTTTGGAGTTCTAGGTCTTTCAATCCCTGTTCCTCCATGGTCGGAACATTGGGCAAAAGTGGCAAACGGGTGGCGCCAAACACGCCCAAAGGAATCAATTTTCCTGTGGCAATGAAGGGGGCAACTTCGCTGTAGAAGGCGGACACCAGTTGCACCTGACCCGATGCCGCATCCGTCATGGCTGGCACGTTGGCTTTGTAGGGGACGTATTGAATTTTGGAGCCCGTACGCACGGCAAATGCAGCGCAGACAAAGTGGCCAATGGTGGCTGTGCCGCTGCCGCCGCAATCTAGGCTGGTATTTTTGGCTTTGATGTATGCCACCAACTCGGCCACAGTTTTAACCCCCAATTGAGAGTTGACCATGAGAATGGGGTAACCGGCGATGGTAAGGCCGACAATAGAAAAGTCCTTGGCGGGATCGTATCGAACAGGGACGCCTAACTGTCCAATCAGGCCCAATTCATTTTGGCTGCCCATGAAGAGAGTGTGGCCGTCGGCATCGGCCTTCGCTGCCGCATCGCCTGCAATGGCCCCCGAGGCGCCCGGTTTGTTTTCAACCATGACAGCCTGACCTAACTCATTTTGTAAGTGAGGCTGATGACGTCTGGCGTAAATATCGACCACGCCACCTGGTGCGGCAGAGGTGATGAGTTTGATGGGTTTGGTGGGCCAACTTTGGGCCGTGGCACTCAAGCTGATAGCCAACATGCTTGCGCAGAAAAGCCTAGGAAAGCATTTCAAAGTTTTCATCACGCCTCCAAACCAATAGGAAGGTCCACTGCAGGACTGCAGCAGTGGGCCTGGATGTTTATTCTTTAACAGAGCCTGTCATACCCGACACGTAGTACTCAACAAAGAAGGAATAAATGAAAGCCACTGGCAAGGAGCCAAACAGGGCACCCGCCATCAGTGCACCCCAATGGTACACATCGCCCTCAACAAGCTCTGTGACCACACCCACTGGCACCGTTTTCACTTCGCTAGAGGAGATGAAGGTGAGGGCATAAATAAATTCATTCCAAGACAGTGTGAAGGCAAAGATGCCTGCGGAAATGAGGCCTGGTACAGACAAAGGCAAAATGATTTTGACCAAAATTTCCCAGCGGTTGGCGCCGTCAATCATGGCGCACTCTTCCAATTCAAAAGGGATAGAGCGGAAGTAACCCATGAGCAACCATGTGCAAAACGGAATCAGGAACGTAGGATAAGTAAGAATGAGCGCCAATCGCGTGTCAAACAGGCCCAGTTGAAAAATAACGGATGCCAATGGAATGAACAAGATGGAAGGCGGTACCAAGTAGGCCAAGAAAATGGCCAAACCGGTTTGCTTGGCACCTTTGAAGCGCAAACGCTCAATGGCGTAGGCCGCCAACACGGAGGCAAACAAAGAGAAGAAAGTGGAAGTGACAGAAACCACCACTGTGTTCCACATCCACTGGGGGTACTCTGTTCGGAATAACAGCTTTTCAATGTGCGCCATGGTGGGCGAGATGATCCAAAACGGATTGCCATCGCGCGACAACAGCTCATTGTCCGGCTTGAAGGTGGTAATGCCCATCCAATAAAACGGAAAGAGCAAAACGAACAGGAACAAGCCCAGCGGCAAATAAGTCTTGAGAAGTTTGGTAGAGGTGGTGTCCAAATAGGACATGCCGCCGTTGTCTTGATTGTCTTTGCTCATTTGTCGCTGCCGCCTTGTTGCCATGCACGGCGTTGAAGTCCAAAATAACTGAAGAGAATGGCAGCCAACAGGAAGGGCACCATGGCGATGGCAATGGCAGCACCTTCACCCAAAGCACCACCAGGAATGGCGCGTTGGAATGACAGTGTTGCCATGAGGTGAGTGGCATTGAGCGGACCACCCCGTGTGATGACGTAGATCAGTTGGAAGTCGGTGAAGGTGAACAGCACCGAGAAAGTCATGGTGACCGCAATGATGGGCGTCAGCAAGGGCAATGTGACATGCCAAAACTGCTGCCAGGGTGTTGCACCGTCAATGGCAGAAGCTTCGTAATAGGAGGGCGATATGGTTTGCAAACCCGCCAGCAAGGTGATGGCCACAAAGGGAACGCCACGCCATACGTTGGCACTGAGTGTGGCAAGTCGCGCATTCCAAGGCGATCCCAAGAAATCAATGTAAGTGTCTATCCAGCCCATTTTCATCAGCATCCAGCTGATGATGGAGAACTGTGAGTCAAAAATCCACCAGAACGCAATGGCGGAAAGTGCTGTGGGCACGATGTAGGGCAGCAAAATCACTGCGCGGAAAAAAGATTTAAATCGAATGTTTTTGTTCAGCAACAACGCTAACCACAAGCCCAAGAAGAACTTTAAGACACTGGCCACTGTGGTGTAGAACATGGTGTTGAACAGGGCCAATTGTGTGACGCTGTCACCCAACAAGAAAATGTAATTTTCTAGGCCAATCCATTCACCACCGCGACCAATTTTGGTATCGGTAAAACCAAGCCAAACACCCAAGCCGAGAGGGTAGGTCAGAAACAGCAGCAACAAAAGTGTTGCTGGCAGCATGAAGATGAAGCCGAGCACATTGCGGCTGTTCTGAATTCTCTCGAGCAAGGGTGTCATGGTTACTTTTCAGTTAGGAGCAAAGATCAAACTTTGTAGTAACGCTCGGCACGTTTCTGTGCGCGTTCTGCAGCTTCTTTGGGTGTTTTAGAACCGCTGGCAGCTTCAGCCACCATGTTGACCACGATGAAGTCAGCACCGGCACCTGCAGAGGCGTATCCAAGCTTGCCTGCATAACCAGCGGGACGCATGTTTTTGACAGGGTCTCGGTAGGCTGTGTGCTTCGGATCGGATGTCCAGATCGCACCTTTGGTGTAGGCGTCAAGTGGTGGTGCAATGTAGCCACCAGCCGCTGTCTGCCAAGGATCAAACTGCTCTTTTTCCATCATGAAGCGCAAGAACTCTTTGGCTGCGTTGGGGTACTTGGTGTACTTCATGACCATTTGGTTGAAGAACAAGTGTGATTCTGTGGGGGTGCCAACAGGGCCTACTGGGTAGGGTGCGTGGAACACATCAGAATTCAATGCGCGGACTTTTTCATCGGGTGATGTTTTGGTTGCGTAGTAAATTGAGATACCGTTGTTGGTCAAGCTGATTTGGCCGTCCAAGAACGCTTTGTTGTTGTTGGGGTCGAGCCAAGACAATGTGCCAGGAATGAAAGTGGCATACATCTCTTTGGCATATTCCAATGCCTTGATGGTTTCGGGGCTGTCAATGACAACCTTATTATTGGAGTCGACCAACTTACCGCCGAAGGCCCACAACAACCAGTTGCACCAGAGGCCGTCACCAGTGGCGTTGCCTAAAGCAAAACCAGCGGGTGTGCCTTTTTCTTTGAGTGCTTTCAACAACTTCAAGAAGCTGTCTGTGTCTTTAGGAAATGTGTCAAAGCCAGCAGCTTTAACTTGGCTTTGGCGATAGACCAACATGGCGCCTGCAGCACCCAAAGGTACGCCAATCCATTTTTTGCCATCGGGTTTGAGGTAGGCATGGCAAGCAGGGAAGAAGCCACCGTATTTTTTGCCCAAATATTCGCACAGGTCTGTGACGTCAAGCAGTTTCTCTGGGTACAGGTTGGCATCGTCATTGGTCGACAAGATGATGTCGGGACCCGCACCAGTGTTGGCAGCGACAGCCGCCTTGGGACGAACGTCTTCCCAGCCTTCGTTGTCGACACGGACTTCTACGCCTGTGAGTTCGGTGAATTTTTTGACATTGGCCATGTAGGCATCAATGTCGCCTTGCACAAAACGGCTCCAGCGCAAAACACGCAGCTTGGCGCCTTTTTCGGGCTTGAAGCTCATGGTTTGTGCTTGGGCTGCCGGGCTGACAGCCATGGCGCCCATGCCGAGGGTGGTGGAAGCTGCCGCAACGCCGGCTGAGTTTTCCAGAAAGTCGCGTCGATTCAGTTTGGTCATGAAATGTCTCCTGTTTGTGTGGGTTAGCGACGAGAAAGAAACGGAAAATATTGAAATGAAGTGTGGGTGGATGACTTAGGCAACCAAGCGTTTGCCGGAGGCCGTATCAAACACGTGTGCACGTGCCATGTCGGGCTGCAAATGGATGGTGCTGCCCAGTTGGAAATCATGACGCTCACGGAACACTGCTGAAAACTCTACGCCTTCATGGCGACACGCCACAAATGTGTCCATGCCTGTGGGCTCCATCACTGCCACATGAGCCGAAATGCCACCACTGTCCGTCAAGGTGAGGTGTTCAGGGCGAGTGCCAAAGACCACGGGTTGTCCGTTTTGACCATTGACGGCGTGTGGCAAATCAAGTTTCAAGCCGTCTTGCAATTCAACTTGGCATTGCGTTCCATTCACCAACAATTTGCCTGGCAAAAAGTTCATGGCCGGCGAGCCAATGAAGCCTGCCACAAACTGGTTGGCAGGGAAGTCGTAAAGTTCAAGGGGTGAACCTGTTTGTTCGATGCGGCCATCGCGCATGACCACAATTTGATCGCCCATGGTCATCGCTTCAATTTGATCGTGCGTGACGTAGATAGACGTGGTTTGCAAACGTTGGTGCAATTCTTTGATTTCACTGCGCATGGCCACGCGCAACTTGGCATCGAGGTTGGACAGCGGTTCGTCAAACAAAAATACTTGCGGGTCGCGAACAATGGCACGACCCATGGCCACGCGCTGACGTTGACCGCCAGAGAGTTGGCGAGGATAGCGGTCGAGCAGGGCGCCAAGGGCCAGGATGTCGGCAGCGCGCGCGACCTTTTTGTCAATTTCTTCTTGAGGGCGTTTTGCCAGCATGAGCGAGAACGCCATGTTTTCGCCCACGGTCATGTGAGGGTAGAGCGCATAGTTTTGGAACACCATGGCGATGTCACGTGCTTTGGGGGGCAGGTCGTTGACGCGGTTGCTGCCGATCAAAATTTCGCCATCGCTCACTTCTTCTAAGCCAGCAATCATGCGAAGCAATGTGGACTTGCCGCAACCGGAAGGACCCACCAGTACGGTGAAAGAGCCGTCCTTGATTTCAATGTCAACACCGTGAAGGATGGGAACTTCGCCAAAATTCTTTTTGACGGATCGGATCGATACACTGGCCATTGCTAATCCCTAGAAAAACATGCTTGCAAACATCTGTGCGAGTACAGTTGACTCAAATTAATTTCCAGTATCACACTCTTGGTGATAATTTCTTATCCAAGATAACCCTAATTGGTCTGACCAAATCCACATACAAAAAAGTACAGGTTTACCCCAGCATGAATGAGCAACTTCACCCCGTCCAAACCAGTTTGAGCCTATCGCAAGCCAATGCCATCTTGAATGAGTGTTTGGCCATTCGTCAGAGAGAGGGGCTGCTGCCTTTGGCCGTTGCGCTTCTTGATGCAGGTGGGCAGCTGGTTTCTTTTCAACGTGAAGACGGGTGTGGCATCTTGCGCTACGACATTGCTTTTGGCAAAGCCTGGGCGGCATTGGGTATGGGCATGTCAACACGTTTAATTCGCGACCGCATGGCCAATCGACCGGCATTTCAAGGTGCCTTGGCGGCAGCCTCCGAGGGGCGGTTCATTCCAGTTCCAGGCGGCGTCCTGATTTTGAATGCGCAATCTACGGTCATAGGTGCCATTGGCGTCAGTGGTGATGCATCAGACCGCGATGAGTACTGCGCCATCCAGGCAATTCAATTTGTGGGGCTTGGGTGTGAGCCATCTTCACACCAGTCCGAATGGCGGAACGCTGGCTTGTAATCGCTTCAGCGATGCACTTATGATGTTTTTCAATGTTGCTTTCATATGCTTGGTTCACAAGCCGTCAAACAGCGTTGCCTTCAAATTATCAGCCTGTCCAAGGGAGACAAAGTGGTTCAATTTCTCGACTTCAAACGCCGTGCTTTTTCCGCAGCACTCTCTTTGACATTTTGCGCTGCGGCTTTGCCATTCAGCGTTCAAGCTCAAACCAATTTCCCCACCAAAACCATTCGATTGATTGTGCCGTTCCCTGCCGGAGGGCCGACCGACATTTTTGCGCGTCAATACGCCATCGGTTTGTCGCGTGTCTTGAATCAAAGTGTGATTGTGGACAACAAAGCGGGGGCCAGCGGCGCCATTGGTTCATTGGAGGTTAAGCGCAGTCAACCCGATGGCCACACCTTGCTGTTTGGTACAGCCTCCAACCTGGCTTTGTACAACTTGATGGCCCTCAAGCCGCAATACGATTACCTCAAAGACTTCACCACAGTGGCTGTGGTGGGCGGCTCTGCGGTGGTGGTGATGGCCAACAAAGAGTCACCGCAAACCTTGAAAGCCCTGATCGATCAAGCCAAAGCCAACCCCACCAAGTTTCGTTATGGATCACCTGGACAAGGAACTTATTTGCATTTGTCCATGGAACGCTTTTTGTTGGAGTCGGGCGCCAAAATTGAGCACATCCCTTACAAAGGCAGCGGGCAAGCAAAACCTGCTTTGTTAGGCGGCCAAACCGAAACCATGGTTGACGCTCTAGGTTCAGCATTGCCTTTGCATCAAGGTGGCCAAGCCAAAATTTTAGCCATTGCCTCCAACAAGCGTTCTAACTTAGCGCCCGATGTGCCTACAGTGAACGAAGCCTTGGGCATCAAAGGTTTTGAAGCAGTTTTGTGGAATGGTGTTGCTGCACCAGCAGGCACACCCAAAGCTGTCATTGATATTTTGGCCGCGGCCACCGCCAAGGTTTTAAAAGATCCTGTGCTGGTTGATCAATTGAATAAATTGGCAATGGAACCCACAGACTCCACGCCAGAGTCTGCAACCGAATACATCAAAGAAGAGATGGCGCGTTGGAAGCCTGTGATTGAAAAGACCGGCTTGCGGATTGAATGATGAGTGCCCCTCGCATTGCACTCATTCATGCAACGCCTTTGGCCATTGAACCCGTCAACACGTCATTTCAAAAACTGTGGCCAGCGGCACAACTTCAAAACATTTTGGATGACAGTTTGTCGCGAGATCATGCCGCCGCGGGGCACTTGACGGCGGACATGGTCGAGCGGTTTATTGACTTGGCACAGTACGCCAAGCGAGCAGGTTGTCAAGGTATTTTGTTTACTTGTTCTGCCTTTGGTGAGGCCATTGAAGCGGCAGCCAATGCCACCAGTCTTCCTACATTGAAACCCAACGAAGCGATGTTTGAAGAGGCACTGCAATTGGCTTTGCTTGCAAAACCATTGAAAACAGATGCAATCCATGTTGGCTTGGTGGCCACATTTGCAGCGTCTATTGATTCGATGAGCGAGGAGTTCAATGCGATGACGTCAAATCTGAAGCATTCTGTTCATTTGCATGGTGTACATGTGCCGCAGGCCATGGACGATTTGGCCAAAGGAGATGCCCTGCTGCATCACCAACGAATTGCGGCGGCGATAGAGCAAATGCCAGCATGTGATGTGTACATGCTGGCTCAATTTTCCATGGCAGCTGCGCAGCCTTTGGCACAATCCAAAACGCCTTCGCCACTATTGACCAGCCCAGACTGTGCCGTGATGGCACTTCAAAACCGGATGAAAAATGTCTGAATTCAGAGTTAGCTTTTCTCAGCTTCAAGCCTTCATTGGCCGTGCCATGACGTCTCTTGGAATTCCAGAACAAGACGCCAATACCATTGGGACTTTAATGGCCGAGGCAGACATGCAAGGCTCAGATGGCCATGGTGTGATTCGATTGGCCCCATATGCCAAGCGAATTTTGGCGGGTGGCTTGAACCTCCATCCCAACATCCAGGTGGTCCAAGAGCGTACCGCCATGGCCTTGATCGATGGCGACAATGGCATGGGCCATTTGGTCATGAAGCGCGCCACCGAGTTGGCCATTCAAAAGGCGCGTACGGCTGGCATTGCTTGGGTCGGTAGTCGCTTGAGCAACCATGCCGGCCCAGCGTCTTTGTACGCTCGGATGGCCTTGCAGCACGACATGATTGGCTTGTACTTTGCAGTGGGCAACGCCAACCATTTGCCGCCTTGGGGTGGCTTGGACATGTTGTTGTCTACAAATCCCATTGCGGCTGCCATTCCCACCTTGAAGGAGGCGCCTGTGGTTCTGGACATGGCCACCACCGTTGCAGCCTATGGCAAAGTGAAAGCCAAAGCGCAGCGCGGTGAAATGATGCCGGAGGGTTGGATGATTGACCGACAAGGGCAACCCTTGCTGGATCCAACCAAAAGTGACGAAGGTTTCTTATTGCCCATTGGCGGCTACAAAGGCTATGGCTTGTCCCTCATTGTTGGCATTTTGGCGGGCACTTTGAATGGTGCCGCCATGGGAAGTCAGGTCATCGATTTCAATAAAGATTTCACGACCACCACCAATACGGGCCAAGCCATCGCGGTCATTGACCCAGCTGCTTTTGGCGACATTGATGAGTTCAAACAAAACGTCGATCGATTGGTGCAGGAGTTGCGCGGCGCCAATCGCATGCCCGGCGTTGATCGCATTTGGTTGCCAGGTGAACAAAGTCATCAGAAGCGTTTAGACCATGAAAAAAATGGTGTCATGCTGGCCCCAAGTTTGGTCAAGCAATTGAACGACTTGGCCACACAATTGAAAATCAGTCCCTTGACTGCAAACTCGTTATAAGCAGGAGACAAAAAATGAAATTACAAGAATACGGCTTCATGCCCGGCACTTTAAAAAAAGCCAGCACCTTGCTCCTGCTCTGTGCGCTGAGTTTTGCCAGCGTCATGGGTGTGCCAGCCATGGCGCAAACCAACGCATATCCCAACAAACCCATTAAATTGATCGTGCCCTTAGCGGCTGGCAGTGCAGTAGACAATGCCGCGCGCATCGTGATGCAAAAAGTTGCTGCCAATCTGGGCGCTAGCGTTGCTGTTGAAAATCAGGCGGGTGCCGCGGGTTTGATTGGCGCTGACAGGGTGGCCAAAGCTGCACCCGATGGGTATACCTTGGGCGGTTTCAATGACAGCATCATGACCATGTTGCCCAACTTACAAGCCAAGATGCCATGGGACATTCAAAAAGATTTTGAGCCTATCTCCCTGGTGGCGACGGTCGAGTGGGGGGTGGTGGTTCCCTCCGATTCCAGCATCCGAACGGCCGCCGACTTGATCGCGGCTGCCAAAAAAGCACCAGGACAAATGAATTATGGCTCGGGCGGCAATGGCAGTCCGCAACACATTGCCATGGCATTGTTTGCATCGCAAGCGGGCGTGCAATTGACGCACGTCCCCTACAAAGGTGCGACGCAGGCCGCAGTGGGCGTAGCGGGCCATGAAGTTCAAGTGGCTTTTCAGGGCATTGCCACTGTGAGTTCTTTGGTCAAGGCCGGTAAACTGCGACTGATTGCCGTCACAACACCCAAACGTCTGCCACAGTTTCCTGATGTGCCAACAGTGTCCGAGTCAGGTTTGAATGGTTTTGAATTTAATTCTTGGTACGCCATGATGGCGCCTGCCGGCACACCCAAAGCCATTCTTCAAAAATTGCATTCTGAAATTGTGAAGGCCATATCAGATCCCGCCATCAAGGAGCAATTGTTGGGTTTGGGCCTCACACCCAAAGGAACCAGTCCTGACGAATTGGCGGCTGATCTTAAAACGCAATTTGCAAAATATGGCAACTTGATCAAACAGGCCAACATCACTGCTGAATAAGCGTGTTTTTTGAATGAAAAGGCAGAGCGCCATGAATCACATTTCCAATGAACCCCTGGCCACAGGCCAGGCCGTGCGCCGATTCAAGGACCCTTCTTACGTCGAAATGGCCCCCAACTTGCAGGCTTTGAGGGACGAAATTGACGACTTAGACCGTCAAATTGTGAGCTTGATGGCAGCGCGTTCATTGCGGGTCAGAGACGCCACTCGGTTTAAAAAGGATGCCTATCAAGTTGCCGCCCCCGCACGTCAGGCGGAAGTGTTCAAAAAAGTGAGAAACTTGGCGTCTGAACATGCAGACAATTTTCCAGGTTTTGAAGACATTGTGGAATCTGCATATCGTAGCTTGGTGGCTGGATTCATTGCTGCCGAGCAAACTTTGTTTTCTCAAACCGAAGAAGTGGCATCATGAAATCTTTGTTCAAAGTATGGCTGGTGAGCATGGCTTGCGTCCTAGGCATCAGCACTGCGCAGGCTCAGGCCTCTTGGCCTGCACGCCCCATAAAATTGGTTGTGCCATATGGACCTGGCTCCTCACCTGATGTCATTGCGCGCATCATTTCTGAAAAGTTGTCTGCTCGGTTGGGCCAGCCTGTGGTCATCGACAACCGCATTGGCGCAGGTGGCAACACAGGCACGGGTACGGTGGCCAAGGCCGCCGGTGATGGTTACACTTTTTTGATCAGCACCAACGGTCCGCTGGTCTACAACACAGTCTTGTACAAAAAGCTCAGCTACGACCCCTTTACCGAATTGCGTCCTGTCGTTTTGGCCGGTGGTCAATCCAATGTGTGTGCTGTGCGCAGTGACACGGGTATCAATACCTTGTCAGATTTGGTGAACGCCATGCGCAGTAAACCTGGGCAGTTTAATTTTTCCTCAACCGGGATTGGCAGTCTGTCTCAATTGGGCGTGGAGTTGCTGAAGGTTAAAACAGACACCTATGCAGTTCACATTCCATATGTCTCATCACCTTTGGCCATCATGGCTATTTTGCAAGGCGACGTGCAATTTGCATGTGTGCCTGCAGTCGCTGTGTTGCCACAAGTGAAGGCTGGAAAAATGCGAGCCTTGGCGGTGTCTACGTCCAAACGCAGCCAGTTTTTGCCTGATGTGCCCACCATGAAAGAGGCTGGTTTTACGGGCATCGAAAACGTCGCTTGGATGGCCGTCATGGCGCCTGCCAGTACGCCTTCAGACATCGTGCAGCGTGTGAACCAAGAAATCAATTCAATTTTGGCCATGCCCGATGTCAAAGAAAAGCTTTACGGCCAGTACATGGAACCCATCGGTGGCACAGAGTCTGAACTCAAAAGCTTCATGCTCCAAGAACTGCGTGTCATGACGCCCGTGATCAAGCGCACAGGCGTTTCCATTGACTGACAATCCAGCGGCCCATTGGATTGAGCCAGCCAGGAAACTGCCTGTCTACGGCAGTTTTGATGTGGTGGTTGTGGGCGGTGGGCCCGCCGGTATTGCGGCCAGTTGGAGTGCAGCCAAGCACGGCGCCAAAGTTCTGTTGATCGAGCGCTACGGGTTTTTAGGTGGCATGGGTACCGCTGGTGGGGTCACCAATTTTGCGGGCTTGTATGGCATTCGCAAGGGCCAAATGCAGCAAGTCGTTCACGGTGTCGTGGACGAAATCTTTGATCGGCTGACAGCCCTGGATGGCTTGAACGATCCCCAAGATGGCATGCAAGGCCGCATCCGCGTGCGGTCTTACGACATGTCGGCCTACAAATGTGCGGCTGATCAAATGCTTCGTGATGTGGGTGTTGAAATTCTGTTTCACGCTTGGGCAGCACAAGTGCATGTTGAAGCAGGGCACTTGAAAGCCTTGTTTGTTGAGACCAAATCTGGCCGACAAACGGTATTGGCCAAGTCTTACATAGATTGCTCGGGCGATGCCGATGTGGCTGCCTTTGCAGGGGTACCCTTTGAAGTGGGTGATGGGCAGGGCAGCGGCCTTTATCCCACCACGATGTTTCGCATTGCGCATGTGGACGCACAAGCGGCTTTGCCCGCAGTGGGTGAGTTTCAGGCCATTAATGTGCTGATGAAAAATGCTCAATTTCAAAAGCCGGGTCATTATCAATTTCCGCGTGAAGGCGCCATTTTGCGTCCTCAAAAGAATCCTACGGAATGGCGCGCCAACGTCACGCAAATTGCGCAGCCCAATGGCATGGCCATGGATGCAACCAATGCGCGTCAACTCAGTCAGGGTGAGTTAGATGGCCGGCAGCAGGTTGGTGAGTTTTTTAGATTTTTAAAAAATGAAGTGCCCGGATTTGCACAAGCGCAGATTACTGAAATTGCGCCGCAAGTGGGCATTCGTGAAAGTCGACGCATTCAAGGTTCCTATGCTTTAACAGGCCATGACATTGTTTCTTGCGCTTCTTTTACAGACACCATCGGTGTCAATGCGTGGCCAATGGAAATGCATTCGCAGGGCAGAATTGAATGGCGTTTTCCCGAAGTTCCGGTAGGCCCACAGCAGCGTCTTTACAACCAGCTGCCATGGCGAATGTTGGTGCCTCACGGCATCAGCAACTTGCTGGTTGCGGGTCGTTGTGCATCCATGACGCATGAAGGTCAGTCGGCAGCCAGGGTGAGCGGTGCTTGTTTTGTCATGGGACAAGCAGCTGGCACTGCTGCCGCGCAGGTGCCGGAAGGGGATCATTTCTCAAACATCTCCGTGCAAGCGCTTCAACAGCGCTTGCAAAGTGACGGGTGCTATTTAGAGCTTGAATAAGTCTGTCAAGAAGCCCTGCACTGGGCCTTTGGCTTGAGGAAAAGTCAAAACAGTGTGCGGACCACCAGGAATCAACACAATGCTGGCTTTTTTGTTGTTCTTCAGTACTGCACCGCAATGCCCCACACCTTGCGCATTGCCCAACCATGCGTTGCTTGGCGAGAAATAGGGGTCTGTCGAACTGATGATGTTGAGGGTAGGTTGGTCATCTGGAATGGCCGTTTGATGCGCTTTGACAAAGTAGTTGTCCTCGCAAGACCACGCAAACATGATGCGACCTGCAAATTCTTTGCCTGTGTAACGCGCGACAGGCACAGAGCCTTCGCTGGTGCCTGCCAAGACAATTTTGTTGCCATCCACCCAAGGCATTTTTTGCAGTGCTTTGAGCGTGATGTCAATTTCAGAGGCTCTAAAAGCATGTAGTTTTTCGTAAGTATCTTTGTCGATAGGCGATGTATAGGTCAGTCGGTCTTTCAGTGCGAAAGAATTGGGTGCAATGCTGGCAATGCCCAAACTGGCCAGCCACTGTTGCCAGTCTGCGATGGCTTTAAGGCCTAAGCCAGAGGAGCCGTGCATGAACAAGACAACGGGTACTTTGACATTGCCAATTGCAGGTGCAGATTTGAGAGGACCGACGTAAATTTCTTTGCTTGTTAATTGACCAGGCAATGCAACTTGAGATTCACTGACCAATGTCAGCATCGATTCTTGCGTGTGTGTCAAAGGCCCCGCTTTGATGTCACCCTTTGAAGTTTGTGCATTTGCCACAGACATGCAAAGGCTAAAAGCAAACGCAAGTGAAAAAGGTTTCATGTTCATTTTTTGAATATTCCAAGTTTATAAAGATCAAAGTGACTGGCATTGGGTAGTACTGTTTTAACATCACTTTGACTCACACCAAACCAGGACGCCAGCTCTGCGCCAAATTGGTCGACGGAAGTGCTTGGTAAAAGTCTGCCACCACCCACTTGTTCATTGTGCGTCAGGCCAATCTCAGGGGCTGTTCCCAAAAACTGTCCGCCGGCTACAGCACCACCCATGACAAAGTGATGGCTGCCCCAGCCGTGGTCAGAGCCATCGCCATTGGACGTTAAGGTTCTGCCAAAGTCTGATGCTGTAAAGGCAGTGACTTGCATGTCTTTGCCCATGCTGATCATGGCACCGTCAAACTCATGCATGGCAGCGCTGATTTTTTGCAGCAGTGCAGGGTGTTGGGAGGGCAAGAAGTCGTGCAGATCAAAACCGCCCATCCCCACCATGAACACTTGTCGCTTCATGCCAAAGGCAGCTTGCTGCTCGATCAGTCGTGCGACCATTTTGAGTTGTGCAGACAAGCTGTTGGCGGCGGCGGATGGAAACAACGCATTCATAGACGCGCTGGGCGCATTGCCAATGGCGGCAACAATGCCGTCGTAGGTGTCTAGTGCGCGCTTGGCAACCGTGTTGTAGTCATTGCCCATGGGTGTGGTGCTGGGTTGCGTCATCAATGTTTGCAAAGCTGAAGCGCAGTTCGCGGAACCAAACAAGGACTTGCCTTTGATGGCATTGACAGTTGTAGCGCCTGAAGCGCTCATTTGATAGGAAATGGCGTTTTGTCCGGAGAGGAAGAGAGCATTGCCATTGACGGAAACACAAGTCAGAGAAGATCGATTGTTGCTGCTCATCAGCAAATCTGCTGCGCGTCCACCCCAGCCACTGGCGCCACCTTCTGTTTGAAAGGAGGATTGCCAATAGGCTTGCTGATCATTGTGTGAAAACAGCTTGGGTGGCAAGGGCACAGACTTCTGGTCGTATTGCAATCGAGTTGTGGGGACGATGAGTGGACCTACATTCATCAGCACAGAAGCACGTTTACTTTCGAACAATCCTTTGAGCGCCTGCATTTCTGGATTCAGTGCCATTTGACGGCCGCCACTTAAGGCTGTGCTAAGCGCTGTGGCTGTGAGTGCGTCACGCCCAATTGCAATGCCATCGTAAATACTGCCTGCGACTGGCGTGCCTTTGCGAATGTTGAAGTAGTTGGTGTGCGTTGCCAAGTCGTAAGGGATGACGGTGTTGTAGTGGTCGTTCGCGCCGTACAAAAAGATGCAAACCAGCGCCTTGTAGTCGTTGGCAGATTGGGCTGCAGCATCGGCCATCATGGCCATACTGGTGGCCATGGGCAAGGCAATCTGTTGCATTGCCAACGCGGAACTTCTTTGGAGCAGGGTTCTGCGACTGATGTTGCTCAAGGTGTTGGGCTTCATGATGCTTACCTTTGAACCAAATAGTCTGTGCTGCTCATGACCAATAAGATGGCTGCATAAATGCGATTCAGAATACCCGCATCGGTGGTGGCGACAATGCTGTTGATGGCCGTCACTATGAGCGCTTGATTGCTTTGAGTCAGTGCGCCAGAAGCCAAACAAAGATTCAAGTGCTTGACCAAGGCAGTCGCATCACTGGCAAGGCTTTTTTCATAGGTGTAATCGGCTTTGATGTTGCGCGCATTGTTCACAGTACCTGCCATGTAGTTGACATAACTGACGACCGTCGGTTCTGTCAATATTTGAAATTCGGGTGCTACCAAATTTTGTGACGCTGAATACGTATTGGGCGGAACATAGCCTGGTCTGAAGAAATTGAAAACAGTGGGCGAGCGCATGGGCATTTGCCCTAGGGTGATGTCTGAGTCGGTATAACCTAAGGTCCATGCATCATCACTGGCGGTGGCGCGAAAGGTATGGCCCCATTGCAATAAGCGCACCATGGGTTCAGTGAGTTTGCCGTATGTGGGCAAACCTGTGGTTTGCCGCGCTTCAGTGTCTATCAAAATGGCGGTCCAGACAGATTTCATATCGCCACGAACCCCCTTGCCATTGTCTTCAAAAACCTTGGCGACACGCGCTACATAATTTGGCGATGGGTTACTCGTCACCAAGCGTTGGATCAGTTGTTTGCAGACGAATGGCCCTGTATTGGCATGTGCAAACAGAGTGTCTAACGCGATCTTGAGACTTGGCGTGCCCAATGTACCGGCTGGGATGGTGGTACCCAGAAATTTTTTCTCTTCGGGACTGTGCAGACTTGCGTTCAGGCTCATAGCCAAACCGTGTCGATAGGCTGCAGGTGCAAGATCGCCAGTTGGATCGGAGCCCGTAGCGGTATTCCACCCGGTAAAAACTTTGGCCAAACCCTGAATGTCGGCGTTGTCGTAAGTTTCAATGGGCTTGCCACTGGCATCTAATTTGAAGGTGCCATCGATGTTCAGTTGGTACAAGCCGATGGTGAACAATTGCATCACTTCTCTTGCATAGTTCTCATCGGGTGAGCGGCCCGTTTTGGCGTCGTACTTTTGGTTGCCCTTCATGTTGAGGTAGGTGCCCATTGCAGACGACAACGTAACGGCCTCAAGAAGGTTTCGAAAATTGCCGAAAGCATGCGTTTCAAGCACTTCCCAGTAGTTGGCAATGGCAAAGTTGCGCCAAGAAATGGGCAAGCCTAGATGGGACACCACGAACAATTCGGAGATCGCCAAGGTGGCTCTTTGCCTGCAAAGGTCGTGCGCACTGAACAGCTTCCACCACATGGCTTGAACCCAGCCACCGTCGCCGTTGACATTGCTGTTGACGGAACTGTCGTTGAAGCCCTTGTCAATCAACCACCTTGTCATGGTGTTACTCATAGGTTGATTGAGTTGGCCATTGAGCCATTTGGCGGCGCCCATGGCTACAACTTCATTGATCTCTGCGGGTGTTGCACCCCAAGAAGCTTGCCTTAAAAATCGTGACGCATCCAATTGAAGGTCTGTGGGAGGCGAATTGACCTGGGGGCTATTGCTTGCAGCATTGGAAGCAGGGCTGACTGAACCGCCACCACCACATGCAGTGAGCAATGCGGAGGCTGACAACAAGGCCACTGATGCCGGACTGTGTGTCGATGTTTCAACAATCGTTTCGTCGGTCATGCATTTCATCCCCGAAATGTTGGAGAATTCCAGTCTATTCTGATTTTTAGTTACTGCCAAAACATGAGCGACACAAACTCACGCCCCGAACTTCCAGATCATTTGTCCATTGATCCCCGCAGTCCCTTCCATGTGGCAGCTGTGTTTGAGCACGACATCGGCATTCGATTCAATGGCAAAGATCGCCATGACGTAGAGGAGTACTGCATCAGCGAAGGATGGGTCAAAGTACCCGCGGGCAAAACATTGGATCGCAAGGGTAATCCCTTGCTTATGAAGCTCAAAGGCAAGGTGGAAGCCTTCTACGCTTGAACCTGCCTTGACATGAATCAGATCGCTGGGAGTGGCTTGCCGCCAGCTTGAAGAAACAGGCTGGCGTCATCTTTGTCTTGATAGCCACCTTTGCATGCTTGCTCAAAATGTTGGGTTGCAAGTTGACCCAAAGCTGGCGGCTTCAATTGCATTTCTACACACGCTTGCAATGCCAATCGCGTGTCTTTGGCCAAAAGGCTGGTATGTGCTCGTGGTGCAAAATCATTGTGCAATGCCCGTTGCATTCGGTCCTGCCCAATCCAGCTTTGACCACTGCTCGCTTGCATCACATCCAATGTGGTTTGCGCATTCAGCCCCCAAGATTGAGCCATCGCCAATACTTCGCTGATGCCTGCCAAATTGATGGCAGCAAGTAAGTTGTTGGCGAGTTTTGTTTTTGCGGCATCACTGGGTGTTTCGCTGATCACAAAGCGCTGAAATGTGATGTCGTCTAGCAAAACTTGGTGTTGCTGAAGCAGTTTGTTGGGTGCGGCAAGCATCAAACTCATCTGACCTTCGCGCGCGCGAACAGGCCCACCAGACATGGGCGAGTCAACTACGGACACCCCTTGTTTTTGTGCGCGTTTGGCAATGCTTTCTACATCCATTGGACCTAAGGTGGGGCATAGGTAAATCACATCGCCAGGTTGACTGGTACTGATCATGCCGCAATGTCCCCATAAAACTTCATGGACTTGTTCTGCATTGACCACCACCACAAAACGGATGCGACATTGGGTACCTATGTCGGCAGCAGAGTTCATGACCTGCGTGCCCATTTGCTGTGCCTTTTGGTTTTGCAATGGGTCGATGTCGTAACTGGCGCATTGCCATCCCAGTTCTGTCAATCTTGCCATCATGGCAAACCCCATGTTGCCAATGCCAACAAAGCCTATCGGTGAAGTCTTGGAAGGCGTGACAATGTTGTCGTGCGGAGAAGTATTTGTCATGAGTCTATTCTTCCCTAAAATCAAACCGAATGCTACAGCGCAGCAGCGTGTTGCGCAGCAGTCAATTTGTTGGAGATCAGCTTGAAGATTTTGATCACAGGGTTTGATCCCTTTGGCGGAGAGGCACTGAACCCTTCGTGGGAAGTTGCACAGCAACTTAACGGCAAAAAAGTGAATGGCGCACAGTTGGTGGCTGCAAAACTGCCATGTGTTTTTGCACAATCTTTGGGTGCACTCGCAGCTGCAATTCAATTGCATCAACCGGATGCTGTCATTGCATTGGGCCAAGCCGATGGGCGCAGTGATTTTTCGATTGAGCGCGTGGCCATCAATGTCTGCGATGCCAGAATTCCAGACAACGACGGCGCGCAACCTGTTGACGAGCCAGTGATTGCGCAAGGTCCTGCCGCTTTTTTTTCAACCTTGCCTGTTAAAAAAATTGCGTCGCATCTCAAGGCGCAAGGTATTCCTGCTTCAATTTCGCAAACGGCGGGTACTTTTGTGTGCAATCAAGTTTTTTACGGGCTCCAGCATCTGCTTTGCAACACCAAGGTATTGAGTGGTTTTGTGCATGTGCCTTTATTGCCATCACAAGCGGCTGCTAGAAGTGGCGCGTCCATGGCCAGCATGAGCACTGAAACATTAGCGCAAGCCCTGTTGTGCACGGTCGATGTTTTGGTGCACCATCTCCAAGGTGATGGGCAAGACATCAAAATTGGCATGGGTGCCAATCATTGATGGGCCATGCATTTCATTCATATTTCCATTGTCACAAGGTAATTTCATGTCGCATTCAGAATTTGATTATGTGGTGGTGGGTGGCGGCTCTGCGGGGTGCTGTGTCGCCGGCAGACTCAGCGAAGACTTGCATCATTCTGTGTGTTTGCTGGAGGCGGGTGGTCCAGATCATTCGGTGTTCGTGCGTGCCCCTTTGGGTTTTGCTGCCACGGCCTCGCTGAACATCAACAGCTGGGGTTACAACACCATTCCACAAGCAGGCTTCAACGGTCGCAAAGGTTTTCAGCCCCGGGGCAAGGTGATGGGTGGAAGCTCTTCGGTCAATGCAATGGTTTACACCCGAGGCAATGCGCAGGATTACAACAGTTGGGCCACGCTAGGCAACGCGGGGTGGACTTACCAAGATGTGTTGCCTTATTTTAAAAAATCCGAAAACAACGAATGTTTTGGTGCCAATCATTACCGTGGTGTGAATGGACCCTTGAATGTCAGTTACCTTCGCAGTCCCAGCCCTTTGAACAAAGCCTTCATTCAGGCCTGCAATGAACAAGGTATTCCTTTCAATCCAGATTACAACGGTGCGCATCAATTTGGCGTCTCGCATGGGCAAGTGACACAAAAGGGCGGCGAGCGTTGGAACGCTGCGAGGGCCTATGTGGATCCTCATCGACATCAAGACAATTTACGGGTTGTTTCACATGCGCATGCCACGCAAGTTGTGATGGACGGCAAGCGTGCCGTTGGCATTCGTTACATGGTAAACGGGGTGCATCATGAAGTTCGAGCCCGCAAGGAAGTGATTTTGTCGGGCGGCGCATTTGGCACGCCCCAATTGCTCATGTTGTCTGGTATAGGCCCTGCGCTACATCTCCACGACATGGGCATCCCCTTAGTGCATGAGTTACCCGGTGTGGGGCAAAACTTGCAAGATCACGTCACCACTGTGTTGATTTATAAAACACAGAAGGTCAACGATGCCATGGGTTTTTCTTTGAAGGGCACATGGAACATTTTCAAAGCCATGCTGGAGTGGCGAAACAAGCGGACTGGGTGGATCACCTCCAATGTTTCCGAAACACAAGGCTTTGTGTCTACCGAAGGCAATACGGACCATCCCAACATTCAATTGGCTTTATGCACAGGCATCGTGGATGACCATGCGCGCAAAATGCATTGGGGTCATGGCTACACCTTGCACGTCACCTTGTTGCGTCCCAAAAGCCGCGGCACCCTCATGCTGGCCAGCCGCAATCCAATGGACAAACCCTTGATCGATCCGGCATTCTTCAAAGACAAGGACGATATGCAGACCATGATCGCGGGTACCCAAATGGGATTGCAGATCATGGAATCGGCTGGTTTGGCAGGCTATCGGGGGAATATGCTTTATCCCTTGAATGTCAAAGATCCTGTGCAAGTTGAGGCATTTTTAAGAGACCACTCCGATACGGAATATCACCCCGTCGGCACCTGCAAAATGGGCCCTGCGCAAGACCCCATGGCGGTGGTCGATTCCGAACTGCGTGTTCATGGCTTGCAAAATTTAAGGGTCATCGACGCATCTGTCATGCCGCATTTGGTGTCGGGAAATACCAATGCGCCCACCATCATGATTGCAGAGAAAGGCGCAGATTTTATTCGGCAGCAGGCAGCGACGCACTTGGCTTAAGACGATACAGCACCCATGCGCAAAGGCTAGAGGTGATGACCAAGGCCAAGAAGCCTGCCCTGTAGGTGCCAAATGCCGACGACAAGACACCAAACAAAGGTGGGCCAATGACAACGCCTAGAAATGTGAAAGCCAGGGTGCCACCGGTCGCCACGCTGGCTTTGCCTTCGGGCGCTTGCCGCGCCACCTCTGCCAAATAAACGCCATTCCAACCAATGGCCGATGCCCCAAACAACAACAAGATGGCCCAGATGCCCAAAATAGGCAGCACCGGCAGCAGTAAAGCCGTTGCAAGGGCGCTGATGGCCATCAGGCAGGCTAACAAAGCGAGTGTTCTCTGAGCGCCCATCCAGCGGTCTGCGACCACACCCCATGCAATGCGCCCGCCAATGCCGCCCATTTGCGTCACAGACAATAACAAACCTGCACTGACCATGCCGTATGACAAGTCATCGTGCAAGTAGGTCACCAAGTAAGTGGTCAAGGACATTTGAACCATCGAGAACATGAATGAGCATGCGGCCATGGTGCTCAGTGCCCGATGACCTAAGACCATGCGCAGTGGCGTGGTGAGGGTGCCCATTTGAAATGGTAAATTAGCTTGACGCAAATCGTCCATCTCTTCTCGCATGGGCTGTGACAGTACAGCACTGAAGATACAGGCCATGGCCACAACGACCAAACTCCATTGCCAGTCGATGGCAAGCATGAGAGATGGAACAATGGCGCCGGCCAGCATGGCGCCCACCGGTACGCCGGTTTGCTTGATGGAAAAAACCAGTGCCATTTGTGCCGGTGGTGTGGTTCTGGCCAAAATTTGTGAACTGGCGGGTGTGATGGGACCATAGCCGAGGCCAATGAACAGGGCGCCTAGGCCAATGGCCGGTAACCATGGTATGGCGCATAGGCAAAGTCCGGTTGCGCAAAGCACCAGGCCCCATTGGCTCACCCGAATCGGCCCCAGTCGGCTGACAGTGGTGCCAGACGTGAGGCTGGCAAACATGGCTCCCGCATAGGTGATGGCTACATAAACACCCACCAAGGCCGGTGAAACCTCCAGGGTTTTAGCCGCAACAGGCGCCATGACAGGGAGGGTCAGCAATGCCATGGCCACCATGGCTTGGATGGAAAGCGTAGCAAGAAGAGGAAGCCAGTTGGACATGACCTCAATCCTAACTGTTTGGCCGGGTGACTCTTTGCCAATTGAAGGCCAAATGAGGGTCTCGTGAACAAATTTCCTAAGCCGTTTAAACTCGCTGCTTGTTTTTATATATCTGGAAGTTTCAAAATGGATTTGTTGCAAGCTCTGAATTGGCGTTATGCCACCAAAAAAATGGACCCCACCAAGTCCGTACCCGAAACCAAAGTGCAACGCATTTTGGAAGCCATTCGCCTGACAGCCACTTCAAGTGGTCTGCAACCTTATGAAGTGTTTGTGGTGACCAATCCTGAAGTGCGGGCCAAGATTCAAGCGGCTGCCAACAACCAAGCGCAAATCACAGAAGGTTCACACCTCTTGGTGTTTGCTGCTTGGAACGATTACACCGCCGAGCGCATCAACATGATGTTTGACTACAACAACGAAGTGCGCGGCTTTGTGAACGAAGGCGCCGAGAACTATCGCAAGATGTTGCTGGCCAACTATCCAGCCAAAGGCCCCGAAGTGAACTTCCAACACGCAGCCAAGCAGTCTTACATTGCGTTGGGCACAGCCTTGATCGCTGCTGCCGAGCAAGAAGTTGACGCGACGCCCATGGAAGGTTTCAATCCCGCTGCTGTGGATGAAATCTTGGGCTTGGCTGCACGTGGTTTGCGCAGCACGGTCATCTTGCCTTTGGGCTACCGCGAAGCCGACAAAGACTGGTTGGTCAACATGAAGAAGGTGCGCCGCACCAACGACAACTTCATCACTGAAGTCAAGTGATCTAAAGTCAATCCTTCAAATTCAAAAAGGGACCTAGGTTGTGCAACCCAGGTCCCTTTTTTTAAATGAAGCAGGGTGCTTAAGAAACGTGCACGCTGATTTTGGAAGCTGCAGCACGAGCGCGCTCTAAGGCTTTATCGCCCTTGGCCAAGGCCACCGCCATGCGCCTGAAAGGACGCGTGGTCGGTTTACCGAAAATACGGACATCGACGCCGGGTTCTTGCAAAGCAGCCGACACACCCGCGTAGCTTGGGTTCTTGCCTTCACGGTCGGCCAGCACCACGGCACTGGCACCTTCCACGCACTCAATCACAGGGATGGGCAAACCCAACACTGCACGGGCATGCAAATCAAATTCACTGAGGTTTTGGCTGATCAAGGTCACCATGCCCGTGTCATGCGGACGGGGGCTCAGTTCGCTGAAGATGACTTCTTTGGCGGTGACAAAAAACTCCACACCAAACAAGCCTGCACCGCCCAAATCGGCGGTGACTTTTTCTGCCATCTCTTGGGCAGCTTTCAAATAATCGGGCGCCATGGCCTGCGGTTGCCAGCTGTATTGGTAATCACCGCGTTCTTGCACATGGCCAATGGGCGGGCAGAACAAGGTTTTGGCATTGCGTTGACGAATGGTGAGCAGGGTGATTTCAAATTCGAAGTTGATGAACTCTTCAACGATGACCTTTTTGCGGTCTCCTCGCATGCCTGCACAGGCATAGTCCCAGCTGGCTTGAATGTCGGCTTCTGTTTTGGCCACGCTCTGGCCTTTGCCGGATGAGCTCATGACAGGCTTGATGACCACGGGAAAACCAATGGCTTTGGCTTGCGACATTAGCTCATCGCTGGATTCTGCATAGTTGAATTTGGCCGTGCGAACGCCCAAACCCACCGCCACATCACGAATGCGATCGCGGTTCATGGTGAGGTTGGCTGCGCGGGCACTGGGGATGACCTCGAAGCCATCTTTTTCTACTTCCAACAACACTTCGGTACGGATGGCCTCGATTTCAGGCACGATCAAATCGGGTTTGTGTTTGGCAATGGCGGCGCGCAATGGCGCTTCATCCAGCATGCTGAAGACTTCGAATTCATCTGCTACTTGCATCGCAGGTGCGCCTGCGTAGTTGTCGCATGCAATGACATGGCAGCCCAAACGTTTGGCGCTGATGACAAATTCTTTGCCCAGCTCGCCTGAGCCTAAAAGGAGGATTTTTTTCATGATGTTGCTGAAGAACCAGTCGGAGTTTTTTCAGCGCCAATAATACGCCAGCTTGACGCGGCTTTATTCGGCTTTGATGCCAGCATAGGCTGCGACACGAGCCCACCGAACAATTTCTGAACGCATGAAATCGGTGGCTTCTTCTGAGCTTGTAAAGAAGCTTTCAAATCCCAGTGTGTCTAATTTTTCTTTCATCTTTTGTTCTTTGCCGGCCTGGATAAAGGCTGAGTTCAGTTTCTTGACCACAGCTGGTGGCGTGTTAATGGGTGCGTAAACAGCAAACCAATTGGTCAACTCCACGCCTTGATAGCCTTGTTCGCTGAGGGTTGGAATTTGCGGCATGGCTTTGTGCCTTACCGCAGAAGCTACAGCCAAAGCTTTCAATCGCCCCTGCTGAATTTGAGGCAAGGCATTTTGAATGGGGCTGAACATGTATTGCAACTGGCCACCAATCAAGTCGTTCATGGCTTGGGCTTGTCCTTTGTAGGGAATGTGATTGGACTTGAGGCCCACCAGTTGATTGAAGAATTCAGCCTGTAAATGTTGAGGGCTGCCCATGCCCGCAGAGCCGTAATTCATGTCACCGTTTTTGGATTTCATCAGTTCGATGAATTCTTTGAGGTTGTTCACTTTGACTGAAGGGTGAACCACCAAGACCACACCAGTCTGGCCAATCAAGGTGATGGCTTGTAAATCTTTGATCAAGTCGTAGGGCAATTTGCGATAGACCGCCACGTTGGTGGCAATGGTGGCAGGGCTGACCAAGAGGGTATAGCCATCGGGTTTGGATTTCATGACGTACTCCACGCCAATGTTGCCGCCTGCACCCAGCTTGTTGTCGACCACCAAAGGCTGGCCCAAAATTTCACTGACGCGCTGACTTAAATTGCGCGCCAACAAATCGGTACCGCCACCTGCGGCCACAGGCACCACCACTTGGATGCTCTTTTGTGGAAATGCTTGTGCGTTGGCATTCAAGGCCAGGCCTGTCCAAGCAAGAAAAGCCAGGCAAGCAACCCAAAAACTGTTGCGAATTTTCATGAAAGGTCCAGTGTGCGGTGGTGAAGGGGGCTCTTAGATGAGCGTTTGAATTCAGTTTAAGAGGCAGAAAACCCTTGTCAACGGGTACAACCATGAGAGGGCAGAACCGTGTGAAAATCTCTCTTTTGCTTGAGTAGGAAAAAATCATGCAGCGTCCAAACATCATTTTCATCGTGGCCGACGATTTGGGTTTTGCCGATTTGGGGTGTTATGGGGGGCGAGATGCCAAGTTCGGCAAAGTCTCGCCCGTCATCGATGAATTGGCCGCCAATGGGCTTCGCTTTAGCGATGGCTATTCCAATTCACCCGTGTGTTCGCCCACTCGGTTTGGCTTGATGACTGCGCGTTACCAATACCGCTTGCGCGGCGCCGCAGAAGAACCCATCAACAGCAAAGCCAAAACCAGCACCACCTTGGGCTTGCCCACCAGCCATCCCACCTTGCCATCTTTGCTCAAAGCGCAGGGCTATCGCACCGCCTTGATTGGCAAGTGGCACCTGGGTTATCCGCCTGCGTTTGGTCCCTTGCGCTCAGGCTATGACGAATTTTTTGGCCCGATGGCAGGCGGCGTCGATTACTTCACACATTGCGCCTCAACAGGTGATCATGATTTGTGGGTGGGTGAAGAAACGCAGCCGCACGAAGGCTATTTGACCGATTTGATTTCTCGCAAATCCGTCGACTTTGTGAAGCGAATGACGGCTTCGCCCGAGCAGCCCTTTTTCTTGAGCATGCACTACACCGCGCCGCATTGGCCTTGGGAGACGCGTGAAGACCATGCCTTGGCCGATCGCATCAAAGACAATATTTTCCATTTGCAAGGTGGCAACATTCACACCTACCACCGCATGATTCACCACATGGACGAGGGCATTGGTTGGGTGGTGGACGCCCTCAAGGAAGCAGGACAACTCGACAACACTTTGATTGTTTTCACCAGCGACAACGGTGGTGAACGTTTCAGCGACAACTGGCCCTTGGTGGGCGGCAAAATGGACCTGACAGAAGGTGGCATTCGCGTGCCATGGATTGCGCACTGGCCCCAAGGCATTGCGCAGCCAGGCCGAATCACGGATCAGCACTGCATGACCATGGACTGGTCAGCCACGCTGGTTGAGTTGGGCGGTGGATACGCGCACCCGGACTATCCATTTGATGGGATTTCTTTGGCGCCTATTTTGAAGTCGGCCGATGCCACATTCGATCGCCCCATGTACTGGCGCATGAATCACCGAGGTCAACGTGCTTTGCGAGCGGGAGATTGGAAGTATTTGCGTGTGGACGGCACCGACTATCTCTTCAACATCGTTCAAGATGCCCGAGAACGCGCCAACTTGGCCAAGCAAGAACCCGATCGCTTGGCTGCCATGAAAGCACAGTGGGAAGCGTGGCATGACACCATGCCCCCCATTCCTGAAGATGCCACCATCAGCTTGGGCTTTTCCACCAAGGACATGCCGCAGCGATAAAGCGATTCAGTGCTTCAAGTGTAAAGAAAAACGCCTGGCCCTGAGGGGCAGGCGCTGGCGTTTTGAGGTGCTTAGGCTGTTTGCAATTTGGCGATCGGTGCTTCTTTGATCGGCAAGTTGATCACGCCGGCCATCGCAGACAGGGCAATGTCGGCGTACCACATCCACTGATAGTCGCCATTGATGGTGAGGGCCAAGCCGCCGAGGTATGCGCCCAAGAAACCACCAATTTGATGAGACAAGAGCGTTAAGCCAAACAGAGTGGCCAAGTAGCGAATGCCAAAGAGTTTGCCAACCAACGCGGCAGTAGGGGGCACTGTGGCCAGCCAGGTAAATCCCAGACCTACAGCGAAGACATAAAAGGTCCATTCAGTTTTGGGTGCGAGCAAATAAAGCAGAACTAAAACTGCGCGAGAGCTGTACATGATGGCCAAAACGTATTTGCTGCGATAGATGTTGATGCATGAACCTGCATACAAACTGCCTGCAATGTTGGCAAGCCCAATGATGGCCAATGACCAACTGGCAACTGTAGGGCTCAAGCCGCACAGACCTACCTCGGTGGGTAAATGCGTCACCAGGAATGCAATGTGAAAGCCGCACGTGAAAAAGCCAAGGTGCAAAAGCAAATAGCTGGGTGATTTCAGGGCGTCTTGCACAGCTTTTTTCAGTCCGCCCTCGGGGTCGGGCGCTTTGCTTGGTGCATGGGTGTCGCTGGTTAAGCGATTCAACAGTGGAATGGCCAGTAAAGCAACTGCGGCCATAGACCACATGGAACCCATCCAACCCACCCACTGGATCAGTTTTTGAATGATGGGCGCAAAGACGAACTGGCCAAAGGAGCCACCTGCATTGATGATGCCCGATGCCACGCCGCGCGATTCAGTGGGCATGCGTTGCGCAGCAGCACCCAGCAAAACTGAAAAACTACAAGATCCTGAACCGATGGCAGTGAGGACGCCAAGTGTCAAGATCAAACCTGTGGTGCTTGTGACGAAAGGTGTGAGTGCCGAGCCAATCACCAAGATCAACAAGCCATACAGTAAGACAGGACGTGGGCCGTATTTGTCGGCGAATGCGCCGGCAATGGGTTGAATGGCGCCCCACACAAATTGCCCAACGGCCATGGCAAGGCTGATGGTGACAATGCCCAGGCCCGTGTCCGTATTGAGAGGGCCTACGTAGAGCCCCATCGATTGACGCGTGCCCATGGTGATCATGAGGATGGCCGAGGCCATGAGGGTGGTGATCCACACGCCGCGGTGGTTCATGCTGGGGAATAAAGACATACAAACTCGTTTGGAAAGACGGGGCTATCTTATTCGATCAACACTTTTGATGCTTAGCCTGCCCTTGGGGCACCTCCAGTAGAAACAGAGCCCCTGTTGAAGAGGGCTCTGTGGAGGTCTCATTGAGCAGCCGCTCAATGACGGTTCATGTCGCTGAAATATTTATTTTTTTGCTGCGTCTTTGGCTACTTCTTTGGCAGCCTTTTCAGCTTTCTTGGCTTCTGGCTTTGCTTCAGCTTTGACTTCTGTTTTGGCCGCAGCCTTTGCGTCAACTTTGGCTTCCGCTTTAACGGGAGCTGCAGGTGTTGCGGGTGCTGCAGGCGTAGCAGGTGTGGTTGCAAATGCTGCGGCAGAGAATGCGCCAATGATCAATGTTGCGAGAAGTTTAGTCATGATGTTTCCTTCATGTTGTTTGAAAACTCCACCGATCGGGAGTGATCATTCAACGGCAGGGAAGACACACTTGTTGACTGAAATATTTAATTATTTGTGTCAACTTTAAACATGCATCGGCGTTGATATCGGCGCAATTGAAGTCTTGAATTAGCCGGCTTTCACTTCCTTGGCCGTGATTTGATATTTAAAATCATCGGGTGCGTAAGAGTCGAAACGACCTTCGTTATTTTCTGCAACGGGGTACATGAAAAATCCGATGCGATCACCTTTGCTTTGCGGCAAGGTCAAGTCGTGTGCCGTGTTGAATGCCATCCAATTGCCTTCCCAGCCGCCAAACAAAGTGTTGTAGACGGGTTTAACGACGGGATGGTCTGTGCTTTTAAGCCACTCAGCTGTTTCAAGTCGCATCACTTTGGCCACATCGGCGGGGTCCATGGCCATCCAACCTTGGCCTTTGACATAGGCTTCTGCGCGGCAATGTTGTGCCCCCTTAAGGCTTGCGGGGTTGCCAGAAAGTTCTTTGTAACCGAACGCAGAAGGCACCAAACGAATGCCATAGACATCGCGAGCAGGGATGCCAACCGAGCGGCACAGTCCGACAAAGAGTGCATTGATGTCGGCGCACTTGCCGCCCAAGTTGCCTGTTTCGAGCATGGTTTTGATGTCGCCTTCGCCACAGCCGCGCACCTTGGGTTCACGCCATGCATTGGCGACCACCCAGTCGTAAATGGCGCGAACTTTTTCAAGATCAGTCTTGGCGCCTTGAATGGCTTTTTGAGCCGTTGATTTCACAATGCCATCGGTGGGCAACAAATGGGTGGCGCGTGTGAAGTATTGAAGCGTTGCTGGGTCTTCAGCGGGTGCCGCAGTTTGGCCTTGTGCAATCGGAGCACGGCTTTGCGTCTGCACACGACTGGTGATTTCAACGTAAGGCTTTTCAATGTTGGCCGTAAATTCAGCATACAAAAACTGCACGCCTTGCAAGCCATCGCTGCGCATGCGTGTCGTGCCGTTGCTGCTGAATGAGCTGGCATCAGATTTTTGCCAGTCGGTGTTGATGCTTGGTACGGGTAACCAAACACGCGTAATGCCATTGGCTTTGGCGATGTCGACACGTGTGGTGACTTCAAACGTACGCCAGTCACCAGGTTTTGGTGTGAAGGTGCGGGCTACAGTGCTTGTGGTTTGAGCAGTTGCGATGGACCATGGCGCCAAAGAAAGCGCGCCAAAGGACGCAGCGCCCTGAAGAAGGGAACGACGAGCGGGGGTCATGAAGAGATCTCCGTAATGAAAGTTAGACCTGTCGGCACATACGAGCCTGAGTCTTTGAATGGGCGAAGCCCATGCAAAGTCAGACAATGCCCCGAAGGCAGGTCATCGCACAACAAAAGCGTTGCACAACAGGGAGATTATCGCAGGCTGTCGAGCCAGTTCTGTGGCGTCTGCGCCGACCAATCAACCTCGCCCACAATTCGCCATTGAATGTGCCCAGAAGGCGCCACAAGTAGGGTGGTTGGAAACACTTTGATGTCGTACTTTTTGGCCAAGTCCCCTTGGGGGTCAGGTATCAAAGGGAGGGAGATTTGATTGTTTTGCATGAAGCGCAGGCCCCTGCTTGCTGGCTCTTTGACATGGATGGTGAGCACCAGGGTGGTGCTGGGGTCTTGGAGGTCTGAGAAAACTTGCAGTGTTGGCAGTTCTTCTTTGCAAGGCGCACACCATGTGGCCCAAAAATTAAGCACCAACTTTTTGCCACGCAAACTTTCTGCCGCCCATGTTTGACCAGAACTGTCCTTGAAGGCACCAGTGAGTACTTTGTTTGAAGACGCCCAAGGTGTTTTTTCATACTGCGCGTAGGCACTGGAGAGGCTCAAAAAGCCGCAGATCAACAAGACAATGGCTTTGAGGTATACGCCATCATGTGACGCAGCGCATGGATTTTCTGCGTGTCGCATTGCACAGACTCACGTCAGCGCCAAAGCTTTGGCCAGTGCCGTCATGCTTTGATATGAACGATCAGACGCTGTGATCACTTTGGCTTGGTCGATCTGGTCGAAGTTGCGTTGCATTGAAGCGAAGTAAGTTGGATCGTAATGCGTCGTGAGCAGCTCTCGAACCACCGAATCGATTTCGCCAGACTTGATCAAGCGTTGCCATTCCTCTACCACTTGTTTGCCGCGGATGGCCATCAGTGCATCAAGTCGTTTACAGAATAAATCAGGGTCTTTGACAAAGAAGTCGTAATCCTCCAGAAGCAACTGAACACGCTCGTCTTCAGACAATTCCAATTGATAACAAGGACTGGCGCGCATGGCCAATATCAAAGACTCAGGGACAGCCAAGTTGCCAACTTTGCGGCTTTCGGATTCAATGTAAACCGGTTTGTTGAAGTCAAATTGACGAAGCTCGTTCCAGAGCAGGGTGTCAAAATGTTTTTGACTGGGCTGGGCTTGACCAGGAATGATGCCGAGCACTGAACTGCGGTGATTGGCCAAACCTTCCAAATCCAAGACCTGAGCACCTTGTTCTCGCAAGCAATGCAAGAGTCGTGTTTTGCCAGCGCCGGTTGGGCCACAAATAACGCGCCAATTGATTTTCTGCGCCAAGGGTGGAATTGCTTCGATCACTTCACTGCGAAAAGCTTTGTAGCCGCCTTCAATGATGGAAACTTTAAAACCAATCTGACCCAGAATGAGTGCCAGTGATCCGCTTCGCTTGCCACCGCGCCAGCAATACACCAGAGGTTGCCATTCTCTTGGCAAGTCAATCACATGGCGTTCAATGTGTTGCGCAATGTTGGCAGCGACCAATGCGGCACCGCGTTTTTTTGCTTCAAACGGATTGACCTGCTTGTACAAAGTACCGATGGTGATGCGCTGTTCATTGTTCAGGGACGGCCAGTTCATTGCGCCAGGTAGATGGTCGAGCGCATACTCATCTTCAGTGCGCGCATCAATGATGGCACTGTAGCCCCCTGGCATACCGATGGGGGTGGCCATTCGCAACATGGCTTCTTGGGCGCTGACGGGGTTCACACTCACGCAACACCTTCTTGGGTGACGCGCAATGCATGTGACGCTTGCGAACAAATTTGCCCAATGACCGCGGCCTGATCAAAGCCGTGTGCTTTGAAGGCGGCCATCACTTGTGGCACTTCCTCTGGCGTGCACGCCACCAACAAACCACCGCTGGTTTGGGGGTCAGTGATCAAGCTTTGGTCGACAGAGGCAAAGTTGCTTGGTAAGGAAACTTCTGCGCCGTAGCCTTGCCAATTGCGGCCAGAGGCACCGGTGATGCAGCCTTGGTTGGCCAAATCTTTAACGCCAGGCAATAAGGGAACTTTGTCCCAGTCCAATTGGACGGTGCACTTCGCGCCACGCGCCATTTCTAGCAGATGGCCTGCCAGGCCAAAACCTGTGATGTCGGTGAGGGCATGAACGCCTTTGAGTTTGGCCAAGTCGGGGCCTGCCGTGTTGAGTTTGGTGGTGTTGTCGATCATGGCTTTGTAGCCAAGATCCGGCAGCATTTCTTTTTTGAGTGCTGCAGACAAAATGCCCACACCAATGGGTTTTCCCAAAACCAAAACGTCGCCCACTTTGGCATCGGCATTGCGTTTGATGTGATCGGGATGTGCAAGTCCCAATGCAACCAATCCATAGATTGGCTCAACCGAATCAATGGTATGGCCGCCTGCTATGGGGATGCCTGCGGCCCTGCAAACGCTTTGTCCGCCGTCCAAAATTTTGCCAATCACGCTCAATGGCAACACATTGACCGGCATGCCTACCAGCGCCAATGCCATGATGGGCTGCGCGCCCATGGCATACACATCGGAAATGGCATTGGTGGCGGCGATGCGGCCAAACTCGAAGGGGTCATCCACGATCGGCATGAAAAAATCGGTGGTGGCTACCAAGGCTTGGCTGTCGTTCAATTTGTAAACGGCCGCATCGTCTGAGGTTTCAATGCCCACCAGCAGTTCGGGGGGCAGCGGCATGGCCGTGGTGGATCGCAATATTTCGCTTAAAACGCCTGGCGCTATTTTGCAGCCGCAACCACCGCCGTGGGACAGGCTGGTCAGGCGAGGGCTTGATTTGAATTCTTGAGTCATGCTGACCATTATGGCAAAGCTGAACTCTCAAATTCCGCTTGCGATAGTTTGACTGTGTGGCTGGTTTTAAACGCCACCACTTGGGTGCGTCGGGTCAATCCACAAGACGTGTTCAGGCTTTTCGACGGGTTCGATGTCAAGGTTGACAGAAACAGCCTGTCCGTCACTTCTGCACAGCACGCACTCTAATATTTCGGTAGGGCTGGCATTGATTTCTTGATGCGGTACATAGGGCGGCACATAAATGAAATCACCCGGTCCTGCTTCGGCTGTGAACTCTAGTTGGTCGCCCCATCTCATGCGCGCGCGGCCTTTGATCACGTAAATCACGCTTTCGAGGGGGCCGTGGTGATGCGCGCCGGTTTTGGCATTTGCATGGATGGTGACGGTTCCAGCCCAAAGTTTTTCTGCGCCCACTCTGGCAAAGTTAATGGCAGCTTTTCGGTCCATGCCAGGAGTGGAGGGCACATTGCCATCCAATTGATTGCCAGGCACAACACGAACGCCATCATGTTTCCATTGAACCGTTTCGCTGTGATCGGAATGACCATGGGGGTGCTTTTGATGTTGTTGGCTCATATTAACTACCTGTTGGTTAGCCAGTAGTTGCTCAACTATAGGTTGAGCAACTACTTGTCAAAGGAAAAGTGGACTTGTATGAACGAATTTTGCTTCAAGTCTTGTGTGTTTGTACAGTCTTGAAGGTCCTCAAACTCTAAATTGAGGTAGTCTGATGTTTTTTTAGCAGCATCAAAAATCACCATGACCCGACAGGCAGCCCTCAAGCGTGCAACATCAGTTTTTGAAGATGGTTCGTTCAAAGAGACACTCAAGCGCAGAATTAAACGACCCACCGAAAGCCAAAATCCTGCAAGAGCGGCAGAGCTACCGGCTTATCTCAAAGAGGAAATTCAGCCATCACTCGAGTCCATGGGATTTGAGTGTCGATTGATAGAACACCCCAAGGCCAAAGCACCTTTTTTGTTTGCACAGCGAATAGAGGCTGACAATTTGCCAACAGTTTTGGGTTACGGACACGGGGATGTGATTCGCGGTTTGGAGACCGAGTGGCGTGAAGGTGTCACGCCATGGGACCTGACAGAGCTAGAGGGACGTTGGTATGGCCGAGGCATTGCTGACAACAAAGGCCAGCATTCAGTCAATTTGCAAGCCATGTCATGTGTTTTGGCTGAGCGTGGTCACTTAGGCTTCAATGCCAAATTCATCATTGAGATGGGGGAAGAAACAGGTTCACCGGGTCTCAAAGAGGTCTGTGCCGAAAATGCCGATCTGCTCAAGGCTGATTTGTTGATCGCATCCGATGGTCCGCGTTTGCGTGCAGATCGCCCTACGATTTTCTTGGGCTCTAGAGGTTGCATCAACTTCGATTTGAGCATTGAATCGCGGGCAGGTGCACATCATTCTGGCAACTGGGGTGGTTTGATTTCGAACCCTGGTATTCAATTGGCGCATGCCATTGCCAGTCTTGTCTCCGAGCGAGGCGAAATCAAAGTGCCGGAATGGCGTCCCAAAGCTTTGCCAGATGCCGTGCGACGTGTGTTGGCCGATTGTGAAGTAGACGGCGGCGCCAATGGCCCCCAAATTGAGCCTGAATGGGGTGAGCCAGGCTTAAGTCCTGCTGAGCGTGTGTTTGGATGGTGCTCATTTGAAGTGTTGGCCTTTAAAACAGGCAATCCCGACAATCCGGTCAATGCCATTCCGCCTAAAGCCAAAGCTACATGTCAACTTCGATTTGTGGTGGGCATCGATAGCACCGACATTTTGGACGCTTTACGCCGTCATTTGGACAGCCATGGCTTTGGCCATGTACAAATTGATGCAGCCAGAGATGACATATTCAAAGCAACACGGATTGATCCAGATGATGCTTGGGTGACGTGGGCTGCCAAGTCCTTGCAAACAACCACTCAGAAAAAACCGGCCATCTTGCCAAACTTGGGCGGTTCTTTACCCAACGATATCTTTACCGATGTGCTGGGCTTGAAAACCATTTGGGTGCCGCATTCCTATCCGGGCTGCTCTCAACATGCACCCAACGAACATTTGCCACCTGAATTGCTCAAAGAAGCCTTGCAGGTGATGACGGGTTTGTATTGGGACCTTGGTACCACCGCCACACCCCATTTTGCAAATGCAACTTGAACAATCCAAAGGACACCGTCATGAATGCACGATACGACTGTTATTGCAAACTCTCCGACCTCTTGGGTGCACAAGCGTCATTGAGTGAAGCGAGACAACATTTACACCGTTTCCCTGAACTTTCGTTCCAAGAGAAATCGACTGCGCAGTGGGTGGGCGATCAACTGGAAGGCTGGGGTTACCAAGTTACTCGCAATGTGGGTGGTCATGGTTTGGTGGCCTCTCTGAAAAACGGCGAAGGCAAGGGCATTGCTTTGCGCGCTGACATGGATGCCTTGCCAATTCAAGAAGAAACACAAAAGCCCTATGCCAGTGAACATGCCGGCACCATGCATGCCTGCGGTCATGACGGGCACACCGCCATGTTGCTGGGCGCTGCACAGCAATTGGCCAAAACCAAAAATTTCAAGGGCACTGTGCATTTGGTGTTTCAACCTGCTGAAGAAGCGGGTAAGGACAGTGGCGCACAGCAAATGATTGCCGATGGCTTGTTTGAGCGCTTTCCTTGCGATGCAATTTTTGGCATTCACAACCATCCTGGTGTGGATGTCGGGACGTTCATGTTTGGTTCTGGGGCCTTCATGTCGGCTTCGGATACTTGCTATGTCAAGGTCAAAGGGAAGGGGGGGCACGCTGCCCGTCCCCATCAAACGGTAGATCCTGTGGTCATCATGGGCAGTTTGATCATGTCATTGCAAACGGTGGTGTCTCGCAACATTGACCCCTTGCAAACGTCAGTCGTCACCATTGGCACTGCGCATGCTGGGAGTGTGTCCAATGTCATCCCAGACACTGCCAATTTGTCGATGAGCATTCGCTCGTTCAGCCCACAGGTGCGTGAGCGCTTAGAGCAGCGCATCAAAGATTTGGTGACCTCGCAAGTAGCCTCGTTTGGCGGAGAAGTGGAGCTCATTTATGAGCGCGGTTACCCTGTGGTGATCAACTCTGCGGCCGAAACAGAATTTGCGCGTCAAGTGGCCGTGGAACTTGTGGGTGAAGACAAAGTGGTCTTTCCATTTGGTCCTGTCACCGGTAGTGAAGATTTTGCATACTACCTGCAGCACAAGCCAGGTTGCTTTTTGCGCCTAGGCAATGGCACAGACAGCGCCTTATTGCACAACCCACAATATGACTTCAACGATCAAAACTTGTCGTACGGCGCTGCTTTTTGGACGCGCCTTGTTGAGCGGTTTTTAGACGCCGCTTGAAGCAAACTTTCACAGCACTTGAAGTGCTTTCATTTTTTTAACGGAGAATTTATGACGATTTCAATGTACCAAGCCAGCGTGCCACGTTTGATCAATGGCTTGACCAATTTGTCACACATTTTGGGCAAAGCCCAAGCTCACGCTGAAGCCAAAAAGATAGACCCAGTGGTGTTCGCTTCGATGCGTCTTTACCCCGACATGTTTCCGTTGAGCCGACAAGTGCAAATTGCCTGTGATGTCAGCAAAGGCTTGGTGGCTCGTTTGGCCGGGGTTGAGATTCCAGCCCATGAAGACACCGAAAAAGATTTGAAGGATTTGCAAGCGCGCATTGCCAAAACAATTGCTTTTTTAGAAACCTTCAAGCCCGAGCAGATTGATGGCACAGAAGACAAAGACATTGTGGTGAAACGAGGCGACAAAGAAACGCACTACAAAGGCATGCAGTTTTTGTTAGGCCACGGCTTGCCCAACTTGCATTTTCACACCACCACCACCTACAGCATGCTGCGAGCCAGTGGCGTGGAAATTGGCAAGGCCGATTACCTCGGAAAAATCTAAGCCTTGCGTCAAACGATCCTGCTTTCAGGATCGTTTTGATCAGTCATCCAAGCCCGACGTTCCAATGCGGTGTGCCAGTGGCTTGGGTCCTGCGATACGGTACATCACCTGACCTGGCCAAGACAGATAACCATCGAAGCGTCTGGAGAACAAAATGCCATCGGTTGCGCTTTTGTAAGTGGTTCTCGCTTGAGGGCCATTGGGGTTGGCCGGATCAATCACGTCACAAATGGCCTGACCCTTCTTCACTTTGGCACCGGGCTTGACGTGGAAAACCAAGAAACCGGTGCCAGTGCTGTAACCCACGTCCATGCCGCTGATGGGCGATGGCGCAGATTTCATTTTCTTCAGTGGTTCAACCTTGCCCCCCACAACGCCTTGACGAACCAACCAGCGGTATAAATTCTGAGCGTCGGACTTGCCCAATGCATCGCTGACATCGTGTTGGCTTCGCATCTCAAGGGTGACCGACATACAGGCTTGTGGAATGGCTGCATTCGGAAACTTGTCTTGCAGACGTGCCCACAATGCACTGTTGACGCCAGAGAAGGTGAGGGTGGCAGGATAGGGGTCGTTGAACATGGTCGCTTCAACGCCCAAATCGGCGGCCAAAGCTTGCACCGCACCTTGGTTGCCCAATGGCCCGTTGGGGCCTTTAACCCAGTCATTGTGCGCTGTGAACAAGTGCAATGCGGCATAAATGTCGCAATGTAAATCCAACACGTAGTCGGCATCGGTGCTCATTTTTTGCATTTCAACGCGCAATGTTTGCAACTCGTTTGCAGGTTTCATCGCGTTGAGGGTTTCGAGTGCAGCCTTGCGAATCATCTTCACGTTGGCCTGCGCATCTGTGCCGATTTTTTTCCAAACTTTTTCTGCCACACCCTCAGACAGGTCGATCCAATTGCGATTGAAATTCTCGTTGCTCAGGTGGTTGTAGCGACCGGCATGAGAATTGCCTACAAGTTGAGACTGACCAATTGGATTGACGGTTGGCACCAAAATGATCTCACCCTTGATCAAACCTTTTTTGTCGGCTTCGGCCAGCATGGGCATCAAATAGTGAAGCGCCATGGTGCCTGGCATCTCATTGGCATGAATGGCCGCTTGCATGTACACCTTGGGGCGTGCACCAGATTTGCCAAAGCTGAGCACGGAAACAGTGCGATGCGTACCGGGTGTCATGCTGGGCAGTTGAACAGATCGTTTTTTGATGGCCATGGCAATCCTTTGTTGGAAAGAAATTAGTTTATGTCGATTCTGTCTAATGCAAAACCCTAATGTCGAATTTATCGATTAGAGTTAGGGTGCGATGTGTTTTTGAACATCTCATTTTTTATTTTCAGGAGATCAAGATGAACGAGAGTGAAGTACGTGGCCTGATCGAGCAGGTTCGAGAAAACTCAGTAACCCGCAAGCAATTCATCCGTCAAATGGTGGGTGTTGGTTTGACCGTGCCGATGGCCGCTCAAATGCTCTTGACTTCTGGATTGGCGCAAGCTCAAACAGCATCTGCTTACAAGCCCACCAAGCGTGGTGGTGGCGGTCCTCTGAAGTTGTTGTGGTGGCAAGGTGCTACGCTGCTGCAGCCCCACTTCGCCAGCGGTACCAAAGACCAAGAAGGTTCACGTATTTTTTACGAACCCCTGGCTGCATGGGATCACGATGGCAACATGGTGACCATCTTGGCCGCTGAAGTGCCCTCATTGGCCAATGGTGGTGTTTCGAAGGATGGCAAAACCATCACTTGGAAACTCAAAAAGAACGTGCAGTGGCACGACGGCAAGCCCTTCACTGCCGATGACGTGGTCTTCACTGCTGCCTACGCTGCCGACCCAGCCACTTCAGCTTACACCAATGGGTCCTACAAGGATGTCAAGGTCACCAAGGTGGACTCGCACACGGTCAAGGTGGAATACCAAAAACCCTCGCCATTCTGGGCCGACCCCTTTGTCAGCGCAGCCGGCATGATCATTCCCAAGCACATCTTTGAAAATTACAAAGGTGCAACTTCACGCGACGCGCCAGGCAACCTCAAGCCCGTCGGTACAGGCCCCTACAAATTCACCGATTTCAAACCCGGTGACATGCTTCGCGGTGTGATCAATACCAACTACCATGAAGCCAACCGTCCTTATTTCGACAGCATTGAAATGAAGGGTGGCGGCGATGCCGTTTCTGCAGCGCGTGCCGTTTTGCAAACCGGTGAGTACGACTACGCTTGGAATTTGCAAGTGGAAGACGAATTGCTCTTGCGTCTTGAGCAAGGCGGCAAGGGCAAGACCACCATCACCCCAGGCGGCAACATTGAGTTCATTCAATTGAACATGGCCGATCCTTGGACTGAAACTGATGGCGAGCGCGCTCACCCCAAATCCAAGCACCCCATCTTGTCTGAGTTTGCTGTGCGTCAGGCGATCAGCTTGGTCGTTGACCGTGATGGTGTTCAAAAATACATCTATGGCCGCACTGGCATTGCCACCTCCAACTTCTTGAACAACCCACAACGCTTTGTGTCCAAAAACACCAAGTTTGAGTTCAATGTCGACAAAGCCAACCAAGTGTTGGAAGCGGCAGGTTGGAAGAAGGGTGCCGATGGCATTCGCGAAAAAGGTGGCAAGAAATTGAAGTTTGTTTTTTCAACTTCAATCAACGGCCCGCGTCAGAAAACGCAGCAGATCATCAAGCAAGCTGCTCAAAAGGCCGGCATTGACATGGAATTGAAATCGGTGCCCGCATCGGTTTACTTCTCATCGGATCCTGCAAACCCAGACACGTACACCAAGTTCTTTGCGGACATTCAGATGTTCACAACGACCATGCCTCAGCCTGATCCAGAAGTGTTCATGAACCAGTACATCACTTCTGAGTTTGCAACCAAAGCTAACAAGTGGTTGGGTAGAAATTCAACACGTTACAGCAATCCTGAATACGACAAAACGTATTTGGCTGCGCAATCCGAAATGGACCCCGTTAAGCGCGCAGCCTTGTTCGTCAAGATGAACGACATGCCTGTCAATGACATTGCCATCATTCCGTTGGTGTACCGTCCACGTACGGCCGGTGTGCTCAACAGCTTGGTTGCACCTTTGTCGGGTTGGGACAATGACCTGTGGTTGTTGAAAGACTGGTACAAGACCACCTAAGTAAGGTTTTATGTTTCGTTACATTCTGCGGCGATTGATGATCGCCGTGCCCAGCTTGCTGGGCATTAGTTTGGTGTTGTTTTCCGTATTGGCAATGGCACCGGGTGATCCATTTTCGGAGTTGGTTTCCAACCCGAATATTCCACCCGAAGTGGCCATGGCCTTGCGCGAAAAATTTGGCTTGAACGACCCGCTCATGGTTCGCTATTGGAACTGGCTCACGGCCATGGTCCAAGGCGACTGGGGCTATTCGTTCATCAGCCGCATCAACGTTGAAACGCTCATCTTGCAGCGCATTCCCGTCACCTTACTGGTGATTGGCTCATCGCAATTGTTGGCCTTGTGCATTGCTATCCCTGTGGGTGTTTATGCGGCGACCAAGCCGTATTCTTTGTTTGACCAAATTGCCAGTACCTTGGCTTTTATTGGTTTCTCATTGCCAACGTTCTTCACTGGCATTCTGTTGATTTTGTTTTTCAGCATCCACTTAGATTGGCTACCATTTGTGTACCGTGCTGACATTTCAGAAACCGGCTTCAGTTTTTACTGGGAGCATTTCAAGCAAATGATCATGCCTGTGACTGTACTGGGCCTATTCCAAGCAGGTGCTTGGACGCGTTATGTTCGATCGGCAGTACTGGATGTGATTCGTTTGGATTACGTCACCACGGCACGCTCTAAAGGCTTGGCAGAAAAAGTGGTGATCACCAAACACGTGTTGCGCAATGCGCTCATTCCCGTTGTCACTTTGGTTGCCCTTCAGATGCCCGCCATCTTTGGCGGTGCCATTGTCACGGAGCAAATTTTCCGAATCCCCGGCATTGGCTCACTCATCATCAGTTCGATGTTGGCCAACGACACACCTGTTGTCATGGCGGTGACCTTTGTTTTTTCCACGTTGGTGATTGCGTGTAATCTTTTGGCAGATATTTTGTATGGCTGGCTCGACCCTCGCATCTCCTTCAACTGATGCCAAGGCCCCTGGGGCCAAAGCAGCAGTTCACTCGCCAGGCAAAGAGGCTTGGCGACGTTTCAAGCGTCACAAATTGGCTGTGCTTTGCACGGTGGTGCTGAGCATCATTGTGCTGGCCGTTTTACTCGGCCCTTGGCTGTGGCGAGTGCCCATCAATGAAATTGATTTTGGTGCCCGCATGCAAGGCCCCTCATGGGCGCATCCACTCGGTACCGACGATTTAGGTCAAGATTTGTTGGCGCGTATTTTGTACGGTGGCCGTATCTCATTGGCTGTCGGCTTGGCCGCCATGCTGATTGCCATCAGCGTGGGTGTGCTTGTTGGCGCCGTAGCGGGGATGTCCAAGGGGCCTGTCGATGTCTTCCTGATGTGGGTCACAGACTTGTTCCTGTCTTTGCCTCAGCTGCCTTTGCTTCTTCTGATTTTTTACCTGTTCAACGACACCCTGAAAAAATTGATCGGCCCTGAAGCCGGTGTTTTCATCTTGGTGGTTGCCGTGATTGGCGGCTTGCGTTGGATGCCTGTGGCGCGTTTGGTTCGTGCGCAGTTTCTCACTTTGCGTGAAAAAGAATTTGTGGAGGCAGCCCGTGCCTTGGGTGCCAGCAAGTGGCGTCAAGTGACCGTGCACATTTTGCCCAATGCCATGGGCCCGGTCATTGTGGCGGCCACCATTGACGTGGCTGCGGCCATCATTGCCGAATCAACCTTGTCATTTTTGGGCCTGGGTTTTCCGCCCGATATCCCCACGTGGGGACGCATCTTGTTCGATGCCAAAGATCACATGGACGTTGCCGTTCATTGGGCTTTATTTCCTGGCGCGCTGATTTTCATCACCGTGCTCACCATCAATTACATAGGCGACGGTTTGCGCGATGCCTATGATCCACGCCGTGTGCTGTAAAGAGGTTTCTGAATGTCCAACCCCTTGTTGAGAATTCAAGACCTGAAAGTGCACTTTGACACCGATGACGGTGTTTTACATGCGGTGGATGGTGTCAATTTGCACATTGATCGCAGTGAAACTTTAGGTGTTGTGGGTGAGTCTGGCTGCGGCAAAAGCGTCACAGCCATGACCATCATGAAATTGTTGGCCATGCCGCCAGGCCGCATTGCCAATGGTCAAATTTGGTTTGAAGGTCAAGACCTTGTTCAAGCAGACGCGCAAGCCATGCGCAGTTTGCGGGCCAAAGAAATTGCCATGATTTTCCAGGAGCCCATGACTTCGCTCAATCCTGTGCTGAGCGTGGGTGAGCAAATTGCAGAATCTTTGCGTTTGCATGAAGGTTTAACGCCCAAGCAGGCCATGGTGCAAGCCACAGAAATGCTGCGCTTGGTGAACATTCCCAAGCCTGAACAGCGCGTCAATGACTATCCGCACCAGTTTTCGGGTGGGATGCGTCAGCGAGTCATGATTGCCATGGCTTTGGCTTGTAAGCCAAAACTGTTAATTGCTGACGAGCCAACCACTGCTTTGGATGTGACCATTCAAGCGCAAATTCTCGATTTACTGAACGATCTCAAATCGCAGATGGGCATGTCCATCATGCTGATCACACACGCCATGGGGGTTGTGGCCGAAACAGCCCAGCGCGTGGTGGTGATGTATGCCGGGCGCGTCGTGGAAGAGGCTACTGTTGAGCATTTGTTTGCTTCGCCAGCACACCCGTATACCCAAGGACTGATTCGTTCTATTCCGCGAATTGATTTTGACAATGAACACAAGCAAAGGTTGGAAGCTATTCCAGGCTCAGTTCCCAAATTGATCAATCCTCCAAAAGGATGTCGATTTGCCCCAAGGTGCCATCACGCTAGCGACCGTTGTACACAAGAAATGCCTGAGTTGCGAGAAATTGCAACAGGACACAAAGTGGCATGCCACTTCTCACTTTAAACGCCATGTCAGATCAAACAAGCTTGTCCTCCAACCCCACGCCCTTGCTAGAGGTCAATGGCCTGACCAAATACTTCCCCATCAAAGGTGGCATTTTGGGTCGAGAAGTTGACCGCGTCCATGCAGTCGATGGCGTGAGCTTTCACATTGAAGCTGGCGAAACACTTGGCATGGTGGGTGAGTCCGGTTGCGGCAAGTCCACCACAGGTCGCTGCATTCTGCGTTTAATCGAACCCAGTTCGGGCGAAGTGAAATTCAATGGCCTCAACGTCACCACCATGGGAAGTGATGCCTTGCGCGAAATTCGCCGCGACATGCAAATTATTTTCCAAGACCCATTTGCGTCTTTGAATCCGCGCATGACCGTTGAGGCCATTATTGGCGAAGCGCTCACCATTCATAAGCTCACCCATTCAACAGAAGAGTATCGGGCGCGCATTGTGGACTTGCTTGAAACCGTAGGTTTGAATGCCGATCACATGAAACGCTTTCCGCACGAGTTTTCTGGCGGTCAGCGACAGCGCATTGGCATTGCTCGTGCGCTGGCCGTGTCGCCCAAACTCATTGTGTGTGACGAACCAGTCTCAGCCTTGGATGTGTCCATTCAGGCGCAGGTGATTAACCTGCTTGAAGACCTTCAAGCCAAAATGGGCTTGACCTATTTGTTCATTGCCCATGACCTGTCGGTGGTGGAGCACATCAGCAATCGAGTTGCCGTGATGTACTTGGGTCGTGTGGTTGAAATTGCCAGCTCCCGTGAGTTGTACACACAACCCAAGCACCCCTACACAGAAGCCTTGCTGTCGGCCGTTCCCATTCCTGATCCCACTGCCAAGAAAAAACGCATCGTGTTGACGGGCGATGTGCCAAACCCGGTGAACCGGCCCACAGGTTGCCACTTTCATCCTCGCTGCCCCAAAGCAACGGAGCGTTGCAAAGTTGAAGAACCACAATTGAAAACTGTTGGTCTGATGCATCAAGCCGCCTGTCATTTGAACGACTGACAATTGCGATCGTTTTAATTCGATAAACCTCACATGGTTTTTCACCAGGAGAGCTTCCATGTTGAATTGGCTTGATCAGCGGGTACCCGTGCGTTACGCCGCATTTTTTGCTGTCGTGGCCTTATGGGTGTTGTCTGCGCTTCAGTTGGTGGTTGGGCAGGCTAGTTTGCTTTGGGTCTTGCTGTTAACAGGCTTGGTGGCGCTGGGCGTCCATGACTTACAGCAATCCCGTCATGCCATTCTGCGCAATTACCCCATCATTGGCCATGTTCGGTTTTTGCTAGAGTTCATTCGACCAGAACTCCGTCAATACTTCATTGAAGGAGATCGTGAAGCCGTACCGTTTTCACGATCACAACGCTCTTTGGTTTATGCACGCGCCAAAGGTGAAACTGACAAACGTCCTTTTGGTACGCAAATGAATGTGAGAGAGGCTGGTTATGAATGGCTCACACATTCCATCAGTCCGACCGTGATCTCTTCACATGATTTCAGAGTCCCTGTGGGTGGGGCGCAATGCCAACAGCCCTATGACATCAGTCTTTTCAATGTTTCCGCCATGAGCTTTGGCGCGCTCAGTGCCAATGCCATCATGGCTTTGAATTTAGGCGCCAAGAAGGGCGGTTTTGCGCACGATACGGGTGAAGGTTCTATTTCGAGATACCACCGTGAACATGGTGGCGATCTCATATGGGAAATTGGCTCAGGTTATTTTGGTTGTCGCAATGAGGACGGCACTTTCAGTGCCGATCGATTCAAGGCTAATGCGCAATCGCCTCAAGTCAAAATGATTGAAATTAAGCTAAGCCAAGGTGCCAAGCCGGGCCATGGTGGCGTGTTACCGGGTCCCAAGGTGACGCCTGAAATTGCAGAGGCGAGGGGCGTGCCTGTCGGTGTCGATTGCGTTTCCCCAGCTGCACACAGTCGCTTTAACTCACCTTTGGGGCTGATTCAGTTTGTACAAACCTTGCGCGAACTGAGTGGTGGCAAACCTGTGGGTTTCAAGCTTTGCATTGGTCATCCATGGGAATGGTTTGGCATTGCCAAAGCGATGCAACAAACGGGAATCTTCCCCGACTTTATTGTGGTGGATGGCGCAGAAGGTGGTACAGGCGCTGCCCCCGTTGAGTTTACGGACCATATGGGCATGCCTATGCTTGAAGGTTTGCGCTTGGTGCACAACACCTTGGTGGGTTTGAATTTGCGTCAACACATCCGATTGGGCGCTAGCGGCAAAATCATCAGTGGTTTCGATGTCATTCGCACTTTGGCATTAGGCGCCGATTGGTGCAACAGTGCCAGAGGTTTCATGTTTGCTTTAGGCTGCATACAAGCTCAAACTTGCCACACGGGCAACTGTCCAACGGGTGTCACAACCCAAGATCCGCATCGGCAAGTGGCTTTGGTGGTGCCAACCAAGGCGGATCGCGTGAGAAATTTTCACCAACAGACCCTCGAGTCGGTTCGAGAGATGTTGCAAGCGGCTGGACTTTCAAGTCCTTCCGAACTTCGTTTGAGCCACATCATGCGCAGACTCAGTGAACATGACATTCAAAACTTGGCCGACTTGATGCCCAATCTTTCAGAAGGTGCTCTTAAGCAAGGCCCGCTTCCTGAGGGATTCTTTGCCAAGTACTGGCTTCAAGCTAGCGCTGAACACTTTCAGCTTGATCCCCCAAAAGTTTGAGGAGATCTAGCCAGGGTCAGTTGGCTGGACCGTCTGCGTCGTATTGGCGCCTTGTGCGGCGCTCTCACACAAGCATTTCTTGCATCAGATAAACTGATCCATCAATTTTTAAGCTGTCCAGAGCCACTTTATGTCACTCCTTAACTTGTCTATTGCCACCACAGATTACGACCATTTTCGCGACATTCGCATGGGGTTTGTCAAACCCGAAGGCATCGATTTGAATTGGCTGAATTTGGGGCATCATGAATGTTTTGCCCGTTTTACGGCCAACCGTGAATTTGATATTTCAGAATTGTCATTTGCCAAATTCACCACGCAAGTGACACGGCCTGACAGTGACATCATTGGCTTGCCCATTGTGTGTTCTCGCTTGTTCCGATTCAGCTCTTTCTACGTGAACAAAAAATCGGGCATCAAATCGGCCAAAGACTTGATCGGTAAAAAAGTGGGGTCTCCAGAGTGGGCCCATTCTGCGGCTGTTTACATGCGCGGCTGGCTTCACAACGACATGGGCGTGAAGTTGCAGGATGTGCACTGGTACCAAGCCGGCGCCAACGCACCTGGTCGTGAAGAGAAGGTTGAAATCACGCTGCCTGAAGGTGTCAAGCTAACACGCGTGGCAGACAAGTCTCTGAGTGAGATGTTGGCTTCAGGTGAAATTGATTGCGCCATCATTGCGCGCCCACCGACTTGTTTCCTCGAAGGCAATCCCGATGTGGTTCGTTTGTTCCCAGACTTCTTGGACATGGAGGACGAGTACTTTGCCAAAACCAAAGTTTGGCCCATCATGCACATCATTGCCATGAAGAAAAGCGTCGTAGAGGAGAATCCATGGGTGCCACGCAATCTGTTCAATGCCTTTTTGGAGTCAAAGCGACGCAGCATTGAGCGCTTGATGGACCCCGCAGTGTCGCGTTATCCATTGCCTTGGCTGGCCACTTACGCCCGCAAAATGCGTGACAAGTTTGAAGGCGATACCTTTCCCTATGGCATTGAAGAAAATCGCCCCACATGGGAGTTGATGGCAAAGTACACCTTTCAGCAAGGCATTGCCCATCGAGAGTTCACGCCAGAAGAAATTTTTCCGCAAGGCATGATGACCAAAGTGGTCATTTAATCTCTAGACATTCCTTCACGGGTCTTTGACCTTTTTTGCAAGAACACCGCACCATGACTGACACACTCGAATTGAAGCAACAACTGGTTGACTGCATCCGCATGCTGGAGTCTCAAGACATCATTGACTACAACGGTCATGCCAGCATTCGCTTGCCCAATAACCACATGTTGATCAACATCGGGTCTTGCCAAAGAAGCCAGTTGACGGTGGATGATATTTGCACCATCGACATGGAAGGCCAAGTGGTGGAAGGCAATGGCAAGCCCCCCTTGGAGTTTCATTTACACGCAGGTATTTACAGGGCGCGGCCAGATTTGAAGGCCGTGGTGCATGCACACCCCAAGTGGTCTACCTACCTCACCATGGCGGGGCAAACTTATTTGCCGGTTTACGGACAGGGGTCATTGGTGTATCCCGTGCCCTTGTTGGATTCGCCCAATTCAATCAACAACAAACCCATGGCCGATCGCTTGGCTGCCACTTTGGCCGAACGTCCTGCTGCCTTGATGAAGTCACATGGTGCAGTGACTGTGGGTCAGTCCATTCGTGAGGCTTTTGTTTTGGCCAGTTACATGGAAGAGAATGCGCACCGGCAGTACATGGCCATGCAACTGGGCACGCCCTACGTTTTCAGCGAGCACGAAATTCAAATGTGCCGAGAAAAATTGTGGAATGAAGCCTTGTTTCAGCGTTGCTGGGATCATTTCAAGGCCAAATTGGGCTAATCCCAAGACTCAGAATTTGATTCAGGTCAGGCTTTGTTCAAGTAGTGTGCGAAGTTCTGGGGTCACTTTGGGCTCAATTCCAAACCAAGCCTTCCACCCCAAGGGGCCTTGATGCAAGAGCATGCCCAAGCCATTCAGCGTGTTGTTGCCACGCGTTCTGGCTTGTGCCAAGAAGGGTGTTTCAAGGGGGGTGTAGACGATGTCGGTGGCCAATGCGTCTAACGGTAATTTGTCGAGTTGGATGTCCAGTGCTGTTTGACCCACCATCCCTTGGCTGGTGGTATTGACCACCATGCTTGCGCCTTCCATCAGATCGGCTCGGTCAGACCAAGCATGCGCATGGATGGGGCCACCAAGGTCGGCTTTGATGATTTGAGCACGCTCTAAATGCCTGTTGACCAAGCGAATTTCTGTGGCGCCTTCTTGAATTAAGCCTTGACAAACAGCCCGAGAGCCACCGCCAGCGCCGATCACCACAATTGGGCCTTGATTGGCTTGCCAATTTGGCTGAAATTCTTTGATGTTACGGATGAAGCCCGCCGCATCGTTATTGCTGCCCACCAAGCGACCATCTTCTTTGACGGCAACACAACTGATGGCGCCCATTTTGAGTGCCACGGGATCGATCTCATCGACGATCTTCAGGGCTTGTTGCTTGTGCGGAATGGTCAGGTTACAGCCTGAAAAACCCAGGGCATGCAGACTTCTCAAGGCGCTTGTCAGATTTTCGGGGTGGATGGCCAAAGGCACGTAGACGCCTTTGAGATTTTCTTGGGCAAACCAATGGTTGTGCATCAAGGGTGAGCGAGAGTGCATCACGGGCCAACCCATGACGCCAGCCATTAGAAAACGGTCTTGGAGGTTCATGGGGGTGTACTATATATTTGTTTCATGTGAGATTTTTTGCAGAGGATGGATGTGGGTATGTTTCGATTGACCATGATCTTGGTACTGGGACTCTGGGCCAGCTTGGGTTCTTCTGTGGCCCAAACAACGGGCAATGGCGTTGCCGTGTCGATGACGGGCGCTTCAACAACGCCTGCCGTGGTCAATATTTGGCCTCGAATTCCTTTTGCGCGGGGCAAAGATCTTTGTCAATACCACGATGCCTACGGTCGCACCAAGAGTGCGCAAATGGGTGAGTTAACTCAAACAGTTCGAAGTCTTTTAAGAGAGGGCGTAGATTCACGCAACATGGTGGCCCTGCTCAACGCAATGGACGATCAAGTGAATCAGCAAAGAAAAGTGGCTAGCAGCAGTCCGGGCATGGATGTTTTGTTAGCGGGATCTTTGAAGGCGGCCGTGGACAAGGCCTACCAAGAACGCCGTCCGCAAACAAGACGATTTAATTTTTTCAATCCCAATCCGCTCAACGAGTTGTTAAAGCAACTCAAAGACCCTCAAAAACAGGCCGCTTGGGACCCTCAGGTGATGCGTGCTTTGTCGGGTGTTGCTTACGGCACTTATGCATATGCGCCAACTTGCCGAGGCGATTTGGTGGTCACTTTGCACATCGATTTAACGTGTGGCAACACCTACCATTTCCAAGCCCAAGGCTTTCCTGAGCAAGTGATGCAGTCTATTGGTCAGCAAATCTTTGACACATTCCAACAAACGCAATTTCCTTCCAAAATCAAAATTGGCAATCGGAGTTTGGAGTTGTTGGGCTCTCCAGGTGGCGCCATTGGCCGTGCAACTTCTCCTAGATCGGCCGAGATGGCATGCAAAGCCATTCAAGCAAGATTGCCGACTGAAGAGGAATACGAGTACCTTTCCAATTTGGGTGATTGGAACGGCGGCGTCACTTGTACTCGTGGCAAATTGTGGGCCATGGTCAACAACATGGTCATGGCGCCCGATTTACCCAATCCCTCACCGGTGAGGTCTGTATCAGAGTTTCCTGGACAAGACTTCAGTTATTACTGCGTTCGTTGATTTTTTAAAATGGAACTTCTCTTCTGAGAATTGACTTCATGCTCTATAAATTCAAATCCAAAGTCAGCGGTGATCTGATCATGCTAGAGCCAGATGCCAAACGTCTCTTGAAAATCATGGGCCGTGAGAATCAAGTCAAGGGTATTTTTTTGGCTGAGCAAATACAAGCCGCCTTAGACGCGCTGACTCACGCCATTGCCTTGGAGGAAGAAGAGGGACCTGCCGATCCAAAGGGTGTCTCTTTGCGTCACAGGTCTCAACCCATGATCAAAATGCTCAAGGCTAGCCAAGACAAATCGGCAGACGTGATGTGGGGCGTTTGATGGCAGACTTTGGCCCTTATTTGCTGAACACAGGCCCCGTCAATTTAAACCCCGCTTGAATGTTGCGTTTGGCAAACCAGCCTTGGTTCATTTCCAACACATAGCGAACAGGTTTGTGGGAGCAGTGTGAGTTGTCGTTCATGGGCTTCATGTCTGCCAAGTTGACGATGGTTCCGTCATCGGCCACAAAAGCAGCGGTTAGTGGGAGAAGGGTGTTTCGCATCCAAAAGCATTGCACACCAGCTTGTTCAAAGACGAACAACATGCCTTCGTTTTGCGGCATCTCTTTGCGCCACATCAATCCAATTTGACGCTGCTCAAAATCTTGTGCCAACTGCACTTGCAACAAGTGCATGCCTGCATTGAGGGTGGTTCTTTGCAATTGCGTTTGTGGCGTACCTTGTGCATTGGCCGTGAAGACCATGAATGCACTGATCAAGCTTGCCATCCAAAGGCTCACTGTTGTTTGTTTGAAGGCTTTAATGACTTGTGGAATGGAAGTTTGAGTCATGGTGAAGAGGGGAATGGGCAGAGCTAAATCAAACGGATTGTGACTGATTTGTGGCTAGAATGAAACCACGGAGACCTCTTCCATGTACCGACATATTCAGATTCCCGCACAGGGCACCCCCATCACCGTCAACGCTGACAATTCTTTGAATGTCCCGTTCGATCCCATCATTCCCTTCATTGAGGGAGATGGTACGGGTGTCGACATCACGCCGGTGATGCAACATGTGGTCAATGCCGCTGTTCTGAAGGCCTACAAAGGTCAGAGAACCATTCAATGGATGGAGGTCTTTGCTGGCGACAAAGCGGTTTCACTTTATGGGCCCGACATGTATTTGCCGGATGAAACACTGTCTGCCCTGAAAGACTATGTCGTATCGATCAAAGGCCCTTTAAATCCGCCCGCAACGGGTGACACTCGGTCATTGAATGTGGCGCTGCGTCAAGAACTGGATTTGTATGTTTGTTTGCGCCCTTTGCGTTACTTTAAGGGCGTTCCTTCACCAGTGCGTGAGCCTGAAAAAACCAACATCACCCTGTTTAGAGAAAACTCCGAAGACATCTACACCGGCATTGAGTATGCTGCCAACAGTCCAGAAGCAAAGAAACTCATTGCATTCCTCACCGAAGAGTTAGGTGCCAAAAGCATTCGTTTCCCTCAAACATCTGGCATTGGCATCAAGCCAGTCTCCAGTGAAGGCTCCAAACGTTTGGTTCGCAAAGCCATTCAATACGCCATCGACCATGACAAGCCCAGCGTCACCGTGGTTCATAAGGGTGGCATCATGAAATTCACTGAAGGTGCATTTCGCGATTGGGCCTATGAGGTGGCCCAACAAGAATTTGGTGCCAAGATCATTGACGATGGTCCTTGGTGCGCCATCAAGCATCCTAAATCGGGTAAAACCATCACAGTCAAAGACATTGCGATGGACGCCTTCTTGCAACAAATTTTGATGCGGCCTCAAGAGTTTTCAGTCGTTGCCACACTCAATCTGAATGGCGATTACATCTCAGATGCTGTGTCTGCCCAGGTCGGTGGCATTGGCATTGCACCTGGTGCCAACATGTCTGACAGTGTGGCGTGTTTTGAAGCCACGGTGGATGCACTCTCCAAATTTGCCGGCAAAGATTATGTCAACCCAGGTTCTGAAATCTTGTCAGCAGAAATGATGTTGCGCTACTTGGGCTGGACTGAAGCGGCCGACATCATCATTCGTGCCATGGAGGACGCCATCCAAAGCAAACGTGTTCCGCACGACTTTGCGCGCCTCATGGAAGGCGCTTCACAGGTGAGCTGTTCTGGCTTTGGTCAAGTGATCATCGACTTCATGTGATGCGCCGATCCAAACATTGCTTGGCCTAAGATGTACGAGGAAAATCAAAGCCAGGTTCCAGAGTCTTTTATGATGCTTTATGTCAAGCCGCATCAGTACAAGCCCAGTTTGCCTCGGGCCGAATTAACACAGCGTTATGAGTTATGTGAAGATTTGGCCAACATGCTGGTGGACACCGTGAGCACACAGCAATTTCAATTGGGCATCACAGAAGACGATGCGCTTGAGAAATGCTGGCGAGGCCTGTTGCTGCAACCCGAGTTGGTCAACGGTGCGGAGTCTTTTTGGGTGGTGTGCCGATTGGCCGAAATACTGGCTTGGCCATTGCCCGAGTCGACATGGTCTTAATCTGAAAGCACCCACTCTCGACCACTTTGTGCCGAAGCAATGGCTGCCTCGCAAATTCTGATGTTCTCGTACCCCCATTGGCCATCATGCCAATGCTGTCCTGAACCTCGCCAAGCTTGCTCTAGCTCAAGCAAAACCAAATCGCGCGGGCTTTGATGGCTGGGTAACTTGATTTCACGATCCCCTGAAGCTGTGGCAATTAAAAGCCCCTCAGGCGTTTGACGCATATCGCCCAAAGTACAACTGACCACGGTCAAACCAAAGTGTGGTTGCAATGGCGCGGCAGCAGGTATGGCCGTTTTGGCGCGTTCTTGCTTTGCCTTCAGTTCTTGTGCTTCGCTTGCTAGAGCCGTAGGACGTCTCTTCCAAGGCCTGTTCGTTGCTGATTGTTGAAAACCCCACTCGGAGACATTGCCAGTCCAGTCCATGCTCGACAAGCCAGCGTAGCCGTTGTAGATGGCTGTACCAGCAGCCCCATTTTCAAAATCCAAATAAATCGCATGTGCACCATGTGTGTTGCGCTGCGGATCCGAGTTAAAAACTTTGCCTTTGACCGTTTGGACCTTGCCACCACACAAAGCTCGCAAAATATCGATTTGGTGGGCCCCTTGACGAAATGTGACGCCGCCGCCCAATGAAGGCGACAGCTCTTCAGGTCTTCGAGGACGGTAGACCCAATCGGTAAAACACCACGTGTTGACCATCTGAATCGCCCCCAATTCACCGCTTTCAATCATGTGCTTCATGGTTTGAATTGGGGCGTCAAAACTGTGGGAATGCCCCACAGTGAGTGATTTGCCAAACTGTTTTGAAGCCGTCACCATGCGCAATGCTTCAGTTGCATTGCACGCCATTGGTTTTTCCACCAATACATGCCAACCAAGTGAGAGTGCCTCAATGGCCTGGTCCGCATGGCAAGGTGTCGGTGTGGCAATGTAAACACCGTCCAATTCATGGACTTGCTGTAATTCTGACAGTTGGTTGAATACGGGTACACCCAGCATTTGGGCTGCAGTTTGAACATGCGCATTGTTTTCAACAATGGCAGCCAATTCAAATTTTGAATTGGCCTTAATTGCGGGAACAAAAGCTTGTGCTGCTGCGCCAAAACCTACGATCGCAATTCGCAGGGGTCGCGTTGATGCTGTACCGGCGTTGGTTGTCAATTACTTGGCTCTCTTGACAACAGTCTCTTCAAACATCTTGAACCATTTGGCTTGTTGATCAAGGGCCATGGCAGGATCAATGAAATTTAAAGGAATTTTGGGGAACGGCAATTCATATTTCTTGCTGGTCGGTACAAATTTCAAATCGAAAAGTTGCTTTTGTCCTTCAGACAGCATGTAGTCATAGAAAAGCAATGCCGTGTAAGGGTTGGGCGCCTTTTTCAACATGGCAATGGTGCTGGGCTGCGCCATCAGCGGTTGCAGTGCCAAGCCCTCTACAGGTGCGCCTTTGACTTTCAATTGTTCGGGGTTCCAGCTGTATACCGTGAGCGCCAATGGCACTTCGCCAGATGACACCATCATGGTCAGCAATGAGTGACCTTTGCGGTTTGAAATGCCATTGGTATTGGCAATGTTGGCAAACAATTTTTGACCTTCATCTTCGCCCATTTTTGCCATCATTGCGCCAAACCACGCGTGGTTGTTGCCCTCAATTCCTAATTGGCCTTTCCATTTTGGATCTAGCAAATCTTTGTAGGTTTTTGGCAAATCTTCCTTTTTGATTTTCTCTGTGTTGTAGGCAGCCGTCCAAATGTCCAAGGTAATGCCAACCCATTGTTTGTGCAGCGGCACGGCTTGCGGCAAGAGATCAGATTGGAAAGGTGACTTTACCTCGATGAGCAGTTTCTCGCGAAAGGCGGCTTCATTTTCAGGTGCATTGTTTTGAACAATGTCGACATCAAATTTATTGCCGCGACTTTCATTGGTCACACGTTGCAACACAGCTTCAGAACCTGCTCGCCAAGATTTAACTTTAATGCCGTACTTCTTGCCAAACTCATTCATGAGGTTGGTCAATGCAGGGTAGGTGTGGTAAACAGAAAGTCCAGACTCTTTTTTTGCGCCTTCGATCAGTTTGGCCTGTCTGTCTGGACCTTGATAGACAGCCATTTCAGAAATGGCCATGGGCTTGCTTGGATCGACAACTTGTGCATGTGACGGCCCCAACAAGGCCATCAACACAGCGGTTAAAAAAGTGAATTTCATGTTGAGCATGGTGTGTCCTATAAACAGTGTTCAGTGACCCAGTTGGCGTTGCGCTCGTCTTCTCAAATATTCAAAATTAATCACATATTGTTCAGGACGCGTGATGTCGTGGTGCAACTTGCTCACTTGTTCTGGGGTGAACTTTTCGCCAATGCCGCCAGCGGCCATTGTGGCCAATTGAATTTGGCAGGCATTGTCTAGCATGATGGACAAAATGGTGGCTTCTTCAACATTGGCACCCACAATGGCTGCACCGTGATTGCGCAAGAGAACAGCCTTGTGTTGACCCAATGATGTTGCAACAGCTGCGCCCAGATCTTGGCTGCGAACCAAGTCAATGGCGCGGGTGAAATAAGGCAGACCATCGGCAAAGGCCACCGCGGGTTGACTGATGGGTTCAAGTGCTTGGCCTGTTGCAGACAATGCCACGGCATAGGTGGGATGCGTGTGAATGACGCTGTTGACATCAGGGCGAGCTTTGTAAATCTCTGAATGGATAAACACTTCGCTATGCCGTCTGCCGCCCCCCTCAATTTTCACGCCATCCATGTTGCACACCACGATGTTTTCTGGCGTGATTTCATCGAAGCCATAACTGTGCGGCTTCATGATGAAAATTGAAGGATCTTCTGGCGAGCGAATGGACACATGGCCTCGCGTGAGGTCGCCTTGACCTGCATTTTCTAAAATATGGCCTGCATCAATCAGGCGCTGTTTGAGTTCATTCAAAGTCATGATGTTAAGAAGTGTGAAGATGGGGTTCAAACAATTTGGACAAATCGTTTGCAATGGGGGCGTATTTTGCGTGGGTGCGCATCATGAAGCTTGTAAAGCCATCGCTGTTGTGATGCTTTTTCTTTTCGTTGGGCAAATCGATTTGCTTGTTTTTAGCGCTGTCGCGTACCAAACCCATCGGGTCAATGCCAGCTTCCACTTTTTGCATCTCGCGTTTGAGCATGCGGCGGTACATCACAATGCCTTTGTCTGTGGCTCCTAAGTTTTCTTGCGTGCGATCTGCAATCGGGCCTTGGCTAACCCAGGCCATCATGTCTTGACCGTCCACGTTGTCTACAATGAATTCACCTTGCTCATCGAGATAGGGCACCACATAGGTATGAACTCTGTCCAAAAGATGCTGAGGTACTTCCACGCCTTTGGGCGGGACATAGGCATTGAACCAAAGGTGCATGGTGTGTGTGTCGTCCACCGGCACGCGCATTTGGAATGAGTAGTAGCGAGATTTTTCATCGCCATTGCCAACAGCCAACATGTTGGGAAAAACAATAGGGTGTCCAACTTTCCAATCGTCGCCGTCCTCTGAGTGACCTTCCAACAAACGATGCTTGGTCATGCCGTACTCGAACTCCTTGAAGTCGATTTTGAGGTGCCGTGCGCTGATGGCCACTTTCACGCCTTCTTGCTCTTTTAAGAATTCATAGTGATGACCATGCAACCATTCTGTGTGCACAGGGTCGAGTGAGTTTTCCATGATTTGCAACCAGTTGATCGGCAAGATGGTGCGTCCCATGATGCGAATGGTGCCTTCTGCCACAAAGCCATCCCAGCGGGGCAACAAGGGTTGTGGTTGTGGCCCTAAGTAGGCCCACAACATGCCACCCATTTCTTGCACAGGGTAAGCATCGGTGCTGACCTTGTCTCTGAATGCACATTTGTCTTGCTCATTGGGTTGGTTGATGCACTGGCCTTGGGCGTTGTATTCCCAACCGTGGTAAGGGCAGCGAATGCCTTCTTCGGTTGGTATGCCATGGGCAAATGACGCTCGTCGGTGGGGGCACTGTTCTGCGATCAACCCCAATCGACCCTGACGGTCTTTGAACAAAACCAGATCTTCGCCTAAAAGACGAATTCTTTGAGTCCACTTGTTTTCAAGTTCGACCAAGGCGCCAATGGGCTGCCAATAACGGCGCATTAAATTGCCCATGGGTGTGCCTTTGCCCACCTCGGTCAGTTGCTTGTTGTGTTTTGCGCTTTCCATGTGTCACCTTGCCCAATTACTTCTTTGCAGTTTTCTTTTTCACAACAACAGTTGCCTTGGCCTTGACTGCTGGTTTGACTTTTGCTTTGGCTTGAACCTTTGCCTTCGGTTTCTCTGGCAATGCTTTGCGACCTTCGTCATCCATGACGTGCTTTATTTCTGTGTTCATGGCCACATCCTTGCGGCGCATTTTGGCAATTTCTTCGCCTGTGATGAAATAGTCGCCTTTCACGGCACGTTGGGCCATTTGCTCGTTGCGCTCACTCCAGTCGCCCAAAGAGTAACCAAACCAAGGTGCTTCTGGCTTGAGTTTTGGCAAGCCCAATTCTTCCCAAATGGCCTTGGCATTTTCCATGAATTCTTTTTTAGGCAACGCAATGGGAGGGAAGTTGTCTTTCAGTGTGGCGTCGATCAACAAGGAAGAGTCCATGCCACCGTTGCGGGGACTGCGTGGACCGTGTCCAGGATCTCTGTTTTGAAGTACTTGCAAGTCGAGTGCAAAGTTGGCACGGTAGCTCATGGCCCAGAGCAATGCATCTGCGTTGTCAGGATCAATGTCCTCATTGACTGCAATCACCATTTTGCCGCCAGAACGAAGCAATGACGCTGCGCCATACAAGGCGCGCCACACTTCTGTTTGTGGCATTTTGCGGTCGACCACAATGGATATTACTTTGCGCAAGTTGGTCAGCGGCTCATGCATCACCACCTTCTTCACCCCTTTGATGCCCATGGCCTTGCTCAAGTGATTGAGGAACACAGGCTCCAGCGCGACACGTTTAATCAGACTTGACTCAGAAGGGGTAACTTGTGAAATGATGGACGTCAAAATGGCATCTTTGCGACGCGTAATGGCTGTCACTTCCATGTAGGCATTGAACTCTTGCAGGTTCACGTGGCCATGTGATTCACCAAACGGCGCTTCTGGCTCCAGCCATTCTGTGTTGATGTAGCCTTCAATCACAATTTCAGCTTCTGCAGGCACCAGCAAATCAACGGTTTTGCACTTCACAACGTTGATCGGCGCGCCAGCCAATCCGCCTGCCACGTGCAATTCATCAGTGTCTTCTGACAGTTTTTGTGCGGATGTGAATGCGACGCAAGGTGGGCAGCCCAAAATAATTGCGGCTGGTAATTTTTCACCTTTCGCTTTGGCTTTTTCCCAATGTGTGTAGATGCCTGGTTGATTTTCCAATGAAGGGTTCATGCCCAAGCGAGTAGGAGATTTCACCTGACCTCTGTAAATCCCCATGTTTTGAATGCCCGTTTCGGGGTCTTTGGAGATGTACTGCGACAGGGTGGTGTAGGGAGCGTTGTCCCAACCTGGTGTGGAAATTGGAATGGGCAAGCTGTCAACACCTTTGCCTGGCTTTAAAAGCTCTTTGCCTTGAACGACAATTTCTTGGCAAGGTGCATCTTTCAGAATGTTGGGCTTGATGGGGTTGGCAATGGCGTGACTCCACGTCTTGCCAATGTCTTCAATGTTGCAACCCATGCCTACGCTGTAAATCTTGCGAGTGGCAGCCAATGCACCCACCACCACGGGGATGTCGTATTTTTTGCCTTTGCCGTTGACCACATTGGTAAACAAGAAAGCTTTGCGGTCTGGTTCTGCAATGCCACCACGAAATTGCCAACGAACCAGTGGGTGCAATTCCGTGTCTTTGTTGATGGGACGGTCTACGGTCACCAACAAGCCTTGCTTGTCCAGTTCAGCCAAATGCTCATGCAAGTCGCGGTAGCCACGCTGAGTTGATTTGCCCTTCACTTTGGTTGCAGGCGCTTTGGTTGGGGTCGTAGTTGTTTTCATTGGAAATGTGTGAGTTTTATTTAGAACTGGAGTTTTTGATCACAACGTCATCAAACGATTTGGTCCACTTTGTGAAAGTGTCCATAGTGACCACTGGGTCAATGACTTCAATCTTCATGTTGGGATAAGGATTTGTGACTTTGGTGCTGGCTGGGTAGTAATGGAGTGAAGCCAACAACTTTTGAGTCTCTGGTGACAACATGTAGTCATAGAACAGCAAAGCAGCATGCGGGTGTTGTGCTTTTTGGGCGATCGACATGTTGAAGCCTTGCGCAACAACCGGATCTAATGCAAACCAATCGACAGGCTTACCAGCGCGTTTGTCTTTTTCGGGCAAATCAATGTAGACCGTCATGGCCAAGGGAACTTCTCCAGCAATGACCAGGTTGTGCAGCAATGACGCGCCTAATCGTGCCGACATGCCGTTTTTGGTCACCAATTCTCGAAAGTATTTGGTGCCTTTTTCTTCGCCCATCACAGTGACCACTTTGCTGTACCATTCTTCGGCTTTGGACTCGACGCCCAATTTTCCTTTCCATTTGGGATCGAGCAAGTCGTTATAAGTTTTGGGCAAGTCTTCTTTTTTAATCAACTGTGTGTTGTAGGAATGAACGGTCACGTTCATGAACACTGTGGCCCAATTTTTGTGTGCGGGCAGGGCGCTTGAAATGAGGTCTTTGGTGAGTGGGGAGGTGATAGGCTGCAAAAGCTTTTCTCTGTAAACCGCCTCCATTTCACTGGCGGGCATCATGATCACGTCCACCTCAGGACGTTTGCCTGCGGCCTCACGAACCACCCGTTGTGTCACGTTGTTACTGCCGGAACGCCATGCCTTGACCTTGATGCCATATTTAGCTTCAAAGGGCGCAATGATCAGTGGCAAATCTTGCGGACGAAAAGCGGTGTAAAGCGTTAAGGTTCCTTCTTTAAGGGCCGACTCTAGAACCTTATCAGCACGGTCTGGTTTGTCGTATTGCAATAGATTTGTGTTGGCGCTTGCCACTTGGGCCACCGAAGCAGTGTTGCCAGGGCTTGGTTGTGCCACGGCAACTGATACTGTGAATGCATTGAGAAGAATCAAGCCGAAAAACCATTGCTTTGCCATACTCAATCCTTTAAGTTGTTGCCGGTTGAAATACTGATTCATGTTTGAACTCCTTCAATCTAACGGCCACACTGATCAATTCATCCAGCGAGAGCCAGCCAGCATCAAAGCTGCGCCCAATAAAGCGGCCGGGAGCAGCCACCATGCAGGTACCTTGTCGGTCACCGCAATTTCAGTTGGCGCCGTTACTTGATTTGAATGAGTCTGCGTGTTGGCTTTGGGCGCATGTGCTTGTTTTTCAGAAACGTCATCGCCGACTTTTTCTTGCGGCGACAGTTCATTTTGAAAGGCCTTGAAAAAATCGTCGGCCATTTTTTTCGCAACACTGTCGATGAGGCGTGAGCCGACTTGCGCAAGCTTGCCACCAATTTGAGCTTTGGCTTCATAGCTCAATTCAGTTCCTTCGGGAACATCTTTCAATTTGACCGTTGAAGTGCCTTTGCCAAAACCAACAGCACCACCTTGTCCCTCAAATTGCATGATGCAAGATTCAGGTGGGCTGGCTTCAGCAATTTTCAAAGAACCTTGAAAACGCGCTTTGAGTGGGCCAATGGCAGTTTTGATGATCACTCGAAATTCTTCGGGTGAGACACGCTCGACTGACTCGCATCCGGGCAAGCTGGCCTTCAGAACCACAGGGTCATTCAGTGCATCCCACACTTTTTGACGCGGTGCTGAAATGATTTGTTGTCCTAAAATTTCCATGGTGTTCTTACCTCAGTCGATGCGTTTCAGTGGGCTTTTTTCTTCATGGCAGCAGATGTGTTGACCATGGAGTGCAGGCTGCGTGCATAGTCAATGGCGCCTTGTTCGTCCATGCGCGGCGCAACACGCAAGTACTCTTTCAGACCCAAGATGGCAGGGCGAGGGCGGCTCAGCAACAAATCACAGAAGCGCGTTAACTCTGCGTCCAACTGCGCTTCTGGCACCACATTGCTCACAATGCCATAAGACTGGGCTTGTGCTGCACTGATGAAATCTGCGGAATACGCCATGTACAAAATGGCATTGCGATTCATGCGGTCGTAAATGGCCGACATCACCATGGTCGGCATCACATTGTGCGCAATTTCTGGAATGTTGAAAGTGGCTTTATCGCTTGCAAATGACACATCACACAAAGAAGCAATGGCCGTTCCAAAGCCCATGCACTTGCCCTCAATCACGCCGATCACAGGGACCAAGCAGCTGCGCAATGCTTTGTAGCTGTTGAAGATGGAATCGTATTCTGGGCGGCGGGCGTACGCTTCGGGTGAGGGCGGAAAGTCAGCATCACGGACACGGCCTGTGCAGAAATCGGGGCCCACGCTGCGCAGCACCACGCAGTCGGATGTTTCATGGGCTTGCAGAACTGCTTCAGACAAAGCTGCAGCCATGCTGTCGGAGACGCCATTGCCATCTGGGCGGTTAAAAGTGATGCGCAAAATGCGGCCATCTTGTTGAATTTGAATTTGATCGCTCATGCTTGACTCCATGCTGGGTTTTGGAAAAAGTGCCGCATCATTGCAGCGTTGAATAAAACGGATTGGTCGATGTTGGGGAGATGACCTGCATTGGGAATGATCTCCAACTTAGCGCCTGGCATACGTTGCTGCATGTCTTGCATGGCTTGTGGCAAGGGGCCATCTTTGGCACCCACAATCAGTGTGGTGGGAACCTTGATTTGTGCAACTTGATCCAAATAGTTGAGGCCTTGAATGGCACGGGCACAACTGACAAACCCGGTTGCGGTGGTGCTTGCGATGGTTTGACGGAAAGCTTTTCCAACGACATCATTGGCTTCAATAAAGGGAATGCCAAACCAACGTTCTGTGGTGGCCACAGCCAAAGACTGACAGCCTTCGCTGATGGCGCTTGTGATGCGGTCATTCCAAACATCACCCATGGGCGCTGGCATGTCAGCTCGGCAATCGCATAGCACCATGCTGAGTAAGCGATGGGCATGCTGAACGCCCAGACCCACGCCACTCATGCCACCCAAGGACAAGCCCATGTAGTGTGCTTTGTCGATCTTCAGGGCGTCCATGACGGCGATGGTGTCGGCCACCAAATCGTCCATGGTGCAGGTGACAGACTGGCATTCGGACTGGCCGTGACCCCGTGTGTCGATGGCCACGACGCGCCAACCTGTTGAAGACAGCAAATAGGCTTGCTCTAACCACATCATGCTTGAAGACAAGATGGAATGCGTTAAAAGCACCACAGGTCCATTCTCTGGACCTTGACTGTGGACTGCAATTTTGCCGGCCTGGCCTTGAATCAACTGTGTTTGACTTTGGTGTGTCATGTCAATCTTTCGTTTGACTGGGAAGTTTGTGCAGCTCGCGCCAGATTAAGTGCTGTCCAAATCGCTTGAGGTGTCATAGGCAGATGATCGATCTTGGCGCCTTGTGTTGACAAGGCGTCATTGACCGCACTTGCAATGGCTGCTGGGCTGCCCAAATAGCCGGCTTCACCTGAACCCTTTTGTCCAAATTCTGTCAATGGTGAGGGGGTGCAGTGATCCACAATGGTGATAGCAGGCACTTCAGCCGACGATGGCAACAAGTAGTCCATGAAGGTGCCAGAGAGCAACTGACCTTCTGGCGAAAATGCAAATTTTTCCATCAACGCGGCACCCAGGCCATGCGCAATGCCGCCATAGGTCATGCCGTGAACCACATCTGGGCTGATCATCACGCCGCAATCGTGACCGCAGACATATTTGCGTACCGTCACTTTGCAGGTTTCAGGATCAATGCTCGTTAAGACCACATGCGATTCAAAGGAGTGGCATGGGTACATCTGAACGCGGCCATCTTCTGTCGGCAACATGCCGCCTGTAGGCACTTCCCATACAAATTTTTCTTGCAATCCCGGCTCCATGCCTTCGGGTAATTTGTGGAATTTGCGGTGGGCAATTTCGACCAACGCATCCCAAGACAACTTGAGTGATGGCGTGCTTTGAGATTGCACATGGCCGCCTTCGTAGACCAAATCTTCGATGGCAACGCCTAAGTTGTGCGCGGCAATTAGAAGCAATTTTTGCTTGATCTTTTTGGCGGCACCCGCTGCAGCGCCACCCAACATGATGGCCATGCGGCTGCCGACAGGACTGTTGGAGGGCAGTGCATTGAGCGAGTCAGCATGCAACACACGAATGCCGTCGGGCTCACGGTGCAAGATTTCACCCACCACAGTGGAGACCATGGTTTCATGGGCTTGTCCTGACGTCGAGGTGCCCATCATGGCCGTGACGGCACCCGACAAATCAACGCGAACCAAACACGAATCCATCCAGGTGGTGGTTTCATTTTTAGGGTTGAACAGAGGCTCAAATGAAGAGTTGCCACCGGATGGCTCTAAACATGTAGAGATACCGATGCCAGCCAACAGACCTTGTGAACG
>JAHEBO010000002.1:49920-53143 GCA_024642215.1 Limnohabitans sp. | reverse complement strand
ACGAATCCATCCAGGTGGTGGTTTCATTTTTAGGGTTGAACAGAGGCTCAAATGAAGAGTTGCCACCGGATGGCTCTAAACATGTAGAGATACCGATGCCAGCCAACAGACCTTGTGAACGTAAGAGATCGCGTTCTTTGACCAACGCATCAAATGAGGCGGTGTTCAAGGCTTTGGTCATGACGGTGTCGTAATCGCCAGAATCGTAATGTGTACCGCTGGGGATGAGGTAAGGAAACTCGTCTTTTCCGATCATGTTGACACGGCGCAAGGCAATGCGGTCCATTTTGAGGAATCGTGCAACTTTGTCGATGCCTGTTTCAAGCGCGTAGTTGGTGGGGGCTTGACCAAATCCACGGACTGCTTCTTGCGGTGTCTTGTGGGTCATGACGGCCATGGCATCGTACTCAACACTCAAAATGCGGTAAGGGCCCACAATGGCACCAACGGGTTTTCCCAGTTGAAGTGGTGACCTTCCAGAATAGGCACCGATGTCGTCCACCGCGCGCATTTTCATGGACTTGATCTCGCCATTCTTTAAAAAGCCGAGGGTGACGTCAAACACCCGATCGGGCCCTTGCATGTCACCGCCGCGCATGTTTTCCAGGCGGTCTTCTACCAAGCGGACAGGTCGGCCTAATTTCTTAGCCAAATAACCTACCAGAACAGAGTGTTTTAAGCCGCGTTTCACACCATAACTGCCGCCCACGTCTACATCGAAGTGAACTCGCACGGCATTGCCCGACAAACGCAGAGCCTTGGCCACTTGGTCCGGGAACTTCGGCATTTGAATGGAAGCCCAAACATCCAAAATGCCAGTTGCGTCATTCCATTGGCAGGCCACGGCAAATGTTTCGATGGGAACTGTTGCATTGCGCGCCCAACTGACGCGATAGCTCAGTTGATGGTCGCACTTGGCAAAATCTTCCTCAACCGGGCCCCATACAAACTTTCTGTGAAAAATAACATTGGTGCCATGCGCTGGGTGAACCAGTGTGGCGTTGGGCAAGAGGGCTTCTTGTGGATCAACCACGCAAGGCAGTTGTTCGTAATCAACGTTCACCAGTTCGGCTGCATCTTCCGCCAATGCACGGCTGTCTGCCACAACGGCAGCAACCCATTCACCTGCATAACGTGTCACGTCAAATGCCAAGGGGTAGCGCGTCACTTGCGGCGCATCGACACCAGGCAGCATGGCATCAATGTGTTGGCGCAATTCTTCGCCTGTTAAAACGGCATGAACGCCGGGCATCGCCAGAGCATCACTGGCATCGATGTTCAAAATTTTGGCGCTGGCATAGGGCGATGCCACCAAGGCGATGTGAAGCATGCCGGGCAGTTGAATGTCTGCGGCATATCGACCTTTGCCCACCACAAAGCGTTTGTGTTCGACCGCTCTGCGATGTTTGCCAATGAAGCGAAAGGGGGTTTTGCTCATGGTCATTTGTTCTCAGGTTTTGTGGCGTACATCACAGCATCCACGATCTGTTGATAACCCGTACATCTGCAAATGTTGCTGCTGATGGCTTCACGCACTTGTTCTTCCGTGGGGTGCGGATTGTCGGCAACCAAGGCGTGACATGCCATCAACATCCCGGGTGTGCAGTAACCGCACTGCAAGGCATGTTTTTCACAAAATGCATCTTGAATTTTGGTCATCACGCCACGTTCTGGGGCAAGACCTTCAACCGTCTTGACGCGCATGTCGTCTGCTTGAACGGCAAACATGCAGCAAGAACGAACGGGTTCGTCGTTGAGCATGACGGTGCAAGCGCCACAAACGCCATGCTCGCAACCGACGTGCGTCCCTGTGAGTCCAAGCTCATCTCGCAGGAAGTCAACCAGAGTGGTGCGCGGTTCGACGTGGCGTTTTTGGATGACGCCATTGACTTGAATTTGAATCGACTTTTTGTCGATGGTGGTTGTTGAGCTCATGATGGTCAATCGTTAATCAGCTGACTGGCCCTGAGATTGCCGGTAGGCAGTCATGAGTGCGCGTGTCAACAAAGCTTCTGCCAAATGTTTCCTGTAATCGGCCGAGGCATGCATGTCGCTGCCAGGTTGGCTGCTTTGGGCTGCAGTGTGGGCAACCTGTTTGGCAAGTTCTGGCGTGAGTTTGTGTTTGAGCAGACTTGCCGCAAGTTCTGGGAAGACCAAGGGTGTGCCATCAACGCCGCCCAGTCCAAAGCCAATGCGAGCAATTTCGCCATCAGGCTTGGTTTGAATCTGACAGGCGGCAGATGCCATGGCGAAATCGCCTTTGCGAATGGCGGTTTCTTCAAATGCGGCTCCAATGCGATCACCTTGCCAAACTGGCCAGCTGATGTCGGTTAAGGCTTCGGTTTCGCCCACTGCCGTGAACATAGGACCTAAGAAAAACTCAGAAGCTGTCAGTGTTCTTGCGCCATCAGTTTCGGATTCAAGCGACAAGTGCACATTCAAAACCATTGCGGCCAGGGCCAATTCTGCAGAAGGGTCTGCATGGACCAAGCTGCCACCGACGGTGCCGCGGTTGCGCGTTTGTTCATGGCCGACCCATTGCAAGCCTTTGGCCACCAAGGGCAGGTGGCTATGCAAAGCGGGGTGGAACTCTAAGTCTCTTTGTCTAACGCCTGCGCCAACGCGCACTTGATCGCTTTGGACCTGAATGTTTTTAAGGCTGTCCAAACGGTTGATGTCAATCAGCCACGTGGGCCTGGCCAGCCGCATGGCCATCATGGGCACCAAGCTTTGGCCGCCCGCAATCAATTTGGCGTCGCCACCGCATTGATTCAGTTTCTCTAAGGCTTGAGCCAGAGAGTCAGCTCGAATGTAGTCAAAGGGTGCAGCTTTCATATCAGGCACGCCTTCTCGACAATTGGCTTTTTCTCACGCATTACTCCTTTGGGTGTACAGGCAGTTTCTGCCCAACAATACTCAGATGCAAATCAGTTTATTTCACTGACTTTGAGGAAAACTCACATCTCAGCAAGAAATTCAAAGCTTATGTAAGATACGGGCATGAGAAAACTTCCTCCATTGAATGCAGTGCGCGCTTTTGAGGCTGCAGCACGACACGTGAGCTTCACAAAAGCGGCGAAAGAACTTTTTGTCACACATGGTGCTGTGAGCAAACAGGTGGCCACTTTGGAAACTTGGTTAGGAACAAGCTTGTTCAACCGAGCGCAATCACAGCTGAGCCTGACAGACGCAGGCCGTACTTTCTTGGCCGCCGTGACGCCAG
>JAHEBO010000002.1:32710-49820 GCA_024642215.1 Limnohabitans sp. | reverse complement strand
GCTGTGAGCAAACAGGTGGCCACTTTGGAAACTTGGTTAGGAACAAGCTTGTTCAACCGAGCGCAATCACAGCTGAGCCTGACAGACGCAGGCCGTACTTTCTTGGCCGCCGTGACGCCAGCCCTAGATCGCATTGCCGTGACGTCCATGCAATTGCTGGAGCAAACCGAGCCCACTGCACTGCGTATCAATGCGCCGCCCACTTTTACCATGCGGTGGTTGATCCCGCGCATTTCAGCTTTTCAAAGGCGCAGAGGGGGTGTTGAAGTCAAGCTCACAACCTCAACGGCCACTGTCAATTTTGAAGACCGTGTTTATGACGTGGCCATTCGTGGTGCCCATCAGCCTTTGCCAGGCATGGTGTCGGTGCCCTTCATGACCGAAACCATTGTGCCCATTTGCCATCCCGACTTGTTGGAGCAAGGCCGCCTGAGTGACCCTCAATACCTCAAAGATCACACCCTGATCAGCTACGACACAGAGCCCATGGCTTGGTCAGAATGGTTGCCCATGGCAGGGCAAGCCGATCTGCGTGTTTCTCACACCTTGCAATTTGAGCAGATGTACTTTGCGTTGCAGGCAGCGGCCGAAGGCTTGGGTGTCGTTTTGGTGCCGCTGTTCTTGGTTGCCGATGACATCATCGCGGGTCGACTTTGCGCGCCTTTTGGGCTGTTGGCTGCACGCCAACGCAGGTATTACGCCAATGCGCCCATGAGCTCACAAGAAAGCCCAGTGATTGAAGGCTTCTGTGAGTGGTTGTTGAAAGAGGGCCAAGATACCGAACTGTCCATTGATCAACTTGCAGAGACCATGGGTTGGTCTACGACGGGGTAGGTTGCCGTGTGAGTATTTCTCGGGTTCTGTCAGATGCACAGGGCCTCCAAAAAAGGCATCATCAGGCCTTCATTTTGAAATAGCAGTCATGAGTCAATCAAATACCGGATATCCCGATCTCCACGATCATTTGGAAACATTGAAGCAACGCGGATTGTTGCAAATCATTGATCGCCCTATTGACAAAGACTCTGAGCTTCACCCTTTAGTTCGTTGGCAGTTTGTGGGGGGGATGGACGAAGCTGAACGCAAAGCTTTTCTCTTTACCAACATTGTCAATGCGCAAGGCCGTCGCTATGAGATCCCAGTCGTCGTTGGTGCCTTGGCCGCCAACCGCGAGATTTACAGCGTGGGCATGGGCTCTTCTGTTGAGGACATCCAAGCCCGGTGGGATCATGCCATTGCCAATCCCATTCCACCGCAAATGGTCGACAATGCCGCGTGCCATGAGGTGATTCACGAGGGTGCGGATTTGCAAGGCGAGGGGCATGGCTTGGACATGTTGCCTATTCCAATATCGACGCCTGGTTTTGACAGCGCCCCCACCTTAACGGCCACCAATGTGATCACCGTAGACCCCGAAACGGGTGTGCAAAACATGGGCACATACCGATGCGCGCTGAAAGCACCAGATCGCATGGTCGTCCGTATGGCCACCCGTGTGGGCGGTGCTGGTGGTTACCTTCATTACCAAGCTTGGAAAAAAGCAGGGCACAAAACCATGCCTTGTGCCGTGGTTTTGGGATGCCCGCCATTTGTCGCTTTCATGGGCCCCCAAAAGCTGCCCATTGGCATGGACGAGTTTGATGTTGCAGGTGGTTTGGCTGGGGCGCCTATTCAGGTGACGAAAGGTCGTACGGTTGATTTGCGTGTGCCAGCACAATCTGAAATTGTGATCGAAGGTCAAATTGATTTGGACATGCTGGAGCCCGAGGCACCATTTGGTGAGTCTCATGGTCACGTCGCCCTGGAAGAGTTCAACCTTCCAATGAAAATCACGGCCATCACACACCGTTTCAAGCCCGTTATTCCTTCCTACATCAGCCAAGTAGCACCTAGCGAATCCAGCGTCATCAAGCGCGTTGCCTATGAACCTTTGTTCTTGGCACATTTGAAAAGTTCGCTAGGTATTCGCGGTGTGAAAAAGGTGTCTTTGCACGAGCCACTCACTGGTTTGTTGCGCGTCACCATTGTGACCTTTGAAAAGACAACGCCCAAAACTGAGATTTGGCGTGCTTTGTATGGCGCAGCCTTCTTCAAAGGCGATTGCGGAAAAATTGTGATTGCCGTCAATGAAGACATCGATCCTGACAATGCCGATGCTTTGCTCTGGGCCATGGCTTATCGCATGAATCCCGTGGCCGATGTTCGCACCCTCGATCACCGTGGACAAGGTCATGGACCAAAGCGTGAAAACGATGGTGAAGAAGATTCAACATTGCTCATGGATGCCACCATGAAAGGCGACATGCCGCCCTTGGCATTGCCCACACAACCGTATATGGAGCGATCGAAAGCCATCTGGGAAGAAATGGGTTTGCCTAAATTACGCCCGCAAGCGCCATGGTTTGGCTACTCCTTGGGCGACTGGTTGCCCCAATGGGACGAGGCGGCAGAACGCGCGGCCACTGGCCGTTATTTAGAAAATGGCAAGATCAGCTTGAAACATCAGCGAAATGATGTGAAGGCTGAATCCAAATTCAGACCTGATGAAGTCTGAACAAAACTTTCATTCAACAAGTTATGAGCAACACCACGCCATCTTCTCCCAAAAGACGTTTGATCGTCGGCATCAGTGGTGCCTCTGGCATCGTATACGGTGTTCGATTGCTTCAAGTGCTTCAGCATTCCGATGTTGAGACACATCTTGTGATGAGTGATTCTGCTCGCATGACCTTGGCAACAGAAATGGACATGAGTGTGAAAGAGGTGGAGGCCCTTGCCACAGAAGTTCACAGCGCCAAAAACATAGGTGCGACCATTTCGTCTGGGTCATTCAAAACAATGGGCATGGTCGTTGCGCCTTGCTCCATCAAATCGCTGTCTGAAATTGCGTATGGTTTAACGGGTGGCTTGTTGTCACGTGCTGCCGATGTGGTTCTGAAGGAGCGACGTAAGTTGGTCTTGCTCGTACGCGAAACACCCTTGCATACGGGGCACATCCGGACCATGCTGCAAGCATCTGAAAATGGTGCCATTTTGATGCCGCCAGTCCCGGCGCTCTACGCGCGTCCCAACTCGATCGACGACATGGTGAACCATACCGTAGGTCGATGCCTCGATTTGTTTGACATCGAAACAGCGTTGGTGACCCGTTGGGCCGGCATGGGTCAAAACAAATAGAAAGCGACAACATGCAAACCTTGTTTGTTTATTACAAGTTGCCTGTTCAAGAGCACGCTCTGTGGCGTTCCAAAGTTGAAGTTTTTCAACATGAATTGAGGCAAAAGTGGTCTGGCCTCAGTACATCCCTGATGCAAAGACCAGAAGCCACGCCAGATGGCATCGAAACTTGGATGGAAATCTACAGTCACGCGGAAGGCGTCACGCCAGAAGTCATGGACAGCATTGCTGCCTTGGCCACGGCACATGGCTTGCCTCCCAAAAGAATGGCTGAGTTTTTTATTCCATTGCGATAAATCATCATCAACCTGTCAATTTGAGGAGCACAAAGATGACAGAACCTAAGAATCAGGACCTCTCACAAGCGTCAAGTCCTGCGGTATCCCACGTGGCCAGACGCGGATTTTTAAGTGGGGTGCTGGCTTCAACCGCCGCAACCACAGCTGCAAGTTTTGGCTCACAGTCGGCTCAAGCAGCCGAACCCCCCAAGCCATCCGTGCTTCCTCCCTCAGCTAAAGGTGCGCAAGCCGAAACAGGCATTCCACCCGATTTGGGGCATGGTGCCGGTATGCCGGGCTCAGACTTTATGGTCGATGTCATCAAATCCTTGAACATCAAATATTTGCCTTCCAACTGCGCATCCAGTTTTCGTGCCTTGCATGAATCCTTGATTGACTATGGCGGCAATACAAAGCCTGAGTTTTTAACTTGCATGCACGAAGAGTCGGCTGTGGCCATGGGGCATGGTTACTTCAAAGCTTCTGGCAAACCTTTGCTCACGCTTTGTCACGGTACTGTTGGCTTGCAACATGCCTCCATGGCCATTTACAACGCATGGTGCGATCGTGTACCTGTGATGGTGGTGGGCGGCAATGACATGGATGCGGCGTACCGTCCGCCTGGCGTCCCGACATTCCATGCCGCGCAGGACATCAATGCCATGGTGCGCGATTACACCAAGTGGGACGATGCACCGGTGTCTTTGCAACACTTTTCACAGTCGTTTGTGAGGGCCTACAAAATTGCCATGACGCCGCCATACGGCCCTGTTGCAATTTCTCTTGATGCCGCTTTGCAAATGGCGCCTGTGCACTTGCACGATGGCAAGATGCCTTACATTCCACGCTATGTGCCTACAGCGCCCCCCCAAGGCGATTCAGGTGCGGTTAAGGAAGCTGCCAAGCTCTTGGCCAATGCGCAAAATCCAGTGATTGTGGTTGACAGAGCTGCCCGAACACCGGAAGGGGTCGGTTTGTTGGTTCAGTTGGCGGAATTGCTGCAAGCCAAGGTCGTTGACCAAGGCAGTCGCATGAACTTCCCCAAAACGCATTATTTGTCTGCCTCGCCAACAGCGGTCAGAACGGCAGATGTGATCATCGGGATGGAGCTCTCAGACTTTTGGGCGACAGTCAATTCATACACCGACAACAATGCCAATGATGGTCATGGCATCAATGCCAGCACCATCAAGCCCGATGCAAAGTTAATCAGCATCAGTTCTGTGGATTTGTTGACCAAGTCCAATTACCAAGACTTCCAAAGATTCCAAGTGGTTGATGTACAGATGGCTGCCGATGCGCAATCCACCCTGCCTGCATTGATAGAAGCCATTCGTTCTGCTTTGCCCGCGGACAAAAAAGACGCCATTGCAAAACGTGGTGAGTTGCAGCGTAAATCTTATGAAGAGGACAAAATTCGCACGCGCACGGCAGCCGCATTAGGATGGAACGAAAGTCCCATTAGCACCGCCCGCTTGGTGATGGAAACTTTTGCCGCTGTTAAAAACGAAGATTGGTCCTTGGTGGCCTCTGAAGGCAACGTCAGCAACTGGCCCACGAGACTCTGGCCCATGGAAAAGCATCACCACTGGCTAGGCCGCTCTGGTGGCTTCGGTGTTGGCTATGGAGCCCCTGCATCTGTGGGTGCAGCATTGGCCAACCGAGACCTCGGTCGTTTTTCTGTCAGCATTCAATCTGATGGCGATTTGATGTTCGCGCCTGGCGTGCTTTGGACTGCTGCAAAGCACAAAATTCCATTGCTGGCTGTGATGCACAACAACCGCGGTTATCACCAAGAAGTGATGCACATTCAGCGTTTGGCAAATTTTAGAAATCGCAAAGTCAATCTTGACGGTGACATGGGACCCGTGGGTACAAGCATTCAGAACCCAGATATTCAATACCATGAGTTGGCCAAGTCGATGGGTTGGTGGGCAAAGGGCCCCATCAAGGATCCAGCACAATTGGCCGCGGCTTTGAAGGAGGCTGTTGCTGTCGTGAAATCGGGTCATCCTGCGTTGCTGAACGTATGGACACAACCTCGTTGATACAGGAGCAAGACATGCGTCAATATTTCAAGGCTATCGTCCAATTTTCAGCTGTCACCCTTTTGTTATGGGGTGTCATGGTTAATACATATGGGCAAACACCCGCTGGTTCTGCCGAAAAAGGTAAAGCTGCATTTGTTCAAAATGGCTGTTGGCAGTGCCATGGTTTTGTAGGGCAGGGTGGTATTGCCGGCGTCAAGTTGGCGCCCGATCCCAAGCCCATCGAATACATCCAGGCTTTTGTTCGAAACAGCGTGGGCCCGATGCCAAAGTACAGTGAAAAAATACTTTCTAATCAGGATTTGGTCGACATCCATGCGTATTTGAAGTCCATTCCTAAAGGGCCAGATTACAAAACCATCCCCTTGTTGAACTGATCAAGGGCTTAATTCAAGCTTTTACAGACTTTCCCCAGTCTAGGGCTATGGCACTGCATGACACAATGCAGTCCATAGCCCATTTTCATTGGGCACTCCGATGGAATCGACAAGCAGCATGCAGCAAGATATTTTGATCAATTGGTCGCCTCAAGAAACCCGTGTCGCTGTGGTTGAAATGGGCGCAGTTCAAGAGCTACATGTCGAGCGTTCACTTGAGCGCGGTTTGGTGGGCAACGTGTATCTGGGCAAGGTGGCGCGTGTCTTGCCAGGCATGCAGTCTGCCTTCATTGACATCGGTCTTGAACGCGCAGCATTCTTGCATGTGGCCGATGTTTGGCAGCGCCAACCGGAAGGCGAGCCGCCGCAAGTGGCCAGAAGTTCCCAGCCACTGGTCCCCATCGAAAAACAAGTCTTCGAGGGCCAGGCCTTGATGGTGCAGGTGGTCAAGGACCCCATTGGCACCAAAGGCGCGCGATTGTCGACGCAAATTAGCATTGCCGGCCGACACCTGGTGTTTTTGCCGCAAGATGACCACATTGGCGTGTCCCAAAAAATTCCAACTGACCAACGTGATGCACTTCGACAACGGCTGCAAAATTTGGTTGGCACACAGGGTGGCGGATTCATCTTGCGAACCAACGCCGAAGATTCCAGCGATTTGGAGTTGGGTGATGACATTGCTTACCTTCGAAAAACTTGGGCACGCATCAAAGATGCTTCGATTCGTTTGCCAGTTCAATCCTTGTTGCATCAGGATTTGACGCTTCTTCAACGTGTATTGCGCGATTTGGTCGGGGAGTCAACTCAAACCATTCGCATCGATTCCAAAGAGCAGTTTGAAGGCTTGGTGACATTTGCCAAGGAATTCATGCCGGCTGCAGCGACGCGCATGCAGTTGTACAAAGGTGAGCGGCCAATTTTTGATCTTTACGCCATTGATGAAGAAGTGGCCAAAGCATTGGGGCGACGCGTCGAGTTGAAATCAGGTGGCTACCTCATCATTGATCAAACCGAGGCCTTAACCACAGTCGATGTGAACACGGGAGGCTATGTCGGCGCACGCAATTTTGACGACACCATTTTCAAAACCAATTTAGAAGCGGCACATGCCATTGCGAGGCAATTGCGACTGAGGAATTTGGGGGGCATCATCATCGTTGACTTCATTGACATGGCGCGTGAAGAACACCAAAGTGCGGTGTTGGATGAGTTCAAAAAGCAATTGGCAAGAGACCGCGTCAAAACCATGGCGGGTGGCTTTTCTCAGTTGGGCTTGCTGGAAATGACCCGCAAACGAACGCGAGAGTCTTTGTCTCACATGCTGTGCGAACCTTGCCCAAGCTGCGAAGGTAAGGGAAGTGTCAAAACAACTCGCACAGTGGTCTATGATATTTTGCGAGAAATTTTGCGTGAAGCCAGGCAATTCAATCCTCGTGAATTCAGAGTCGTCGCATCACCTGCAGTCATTGAAATGTTGCTAGATGAAGAAAGTCAGCATTTGGCTGCGTTGTCTGACTTCATCGCCAAACCTGTTTCACTTCAAAGTGAGTCGGCCATGGGGCAAGAGCAATACGACATTGTCTTGCTTTAATTGACAGTAGCTGTGCTTGAACCCAGTTCACCTTTGTGGTGAAGCCTGGCGTATGCACCCCCCGCATGAAGCAGTGCTTGATGCTGTCCCTGTTCAACGATTTCGCCATGTGCCATCACCACCACGCGGTCTGCATGTTCAATGGTGGACAATCGATGTGCAATGATCAAAGTGGTGCGGCCCTTCATGAGATTGTGCAAGGCTTCTTGTACGAGTCTCTCCGACTCATTGTCAAGCGCTGAAGTTGCTTCGTCCAAAATCAAAACAGGTGCATCTTTGTACAACGCTCTGGCGATCGCCAGCCGCTGTCTTTGCCCTCCAGACAACTGTGTGGCATTGTGGCCCAGCAGTGTGTCCATGCCTTGTGGAAGGCGTGCGATGTGCTCGGACAAATTGGCGGCTTGAAGACAGTTCTGAATCCTTTGTCGGTCTATGGTTTGTCCAAGGGCAATGTTGACAGCCACTGTGTCGTTCAACATCACGACGTCTTGGCTGACCATGCCAAATTGCGAGCGCAACTCAGGCAGTGACCAGTTGGCAATATCGAGATGGTTGAGCACAATCTGCCCCTGTGTAGGCAGCACAAATTTGGGCAATAAATTGACCAGAGTGGATTTGCCTGAGCCAGAGGGACCGACAAAAGCAATGGTCTCACCCGATTCAATTTTCAAGCTGAAATTTTTGAGCGCAGCGGGCGCATCACCTGCATATTGAACCGTGACATTTTTAAACTCGATGGACTGTGGCCTTGCTGATAACTCAAGTTGTGAGTGGGCTTGCGTGACCCGTTGGTCCACCACCAGTTCGCTTTCAACGGCGACCTCTTCAAGCAGTCGCAGTCCTCTTTCTAAGGCCGCCAGTCCGCGAGTGATGGGCGTTGCAATGTCAGCGAGTCGTTTGATAGGTGAAACCAGCATCAGCATGGCTGTGATAAAAGCCACAAAGCCTCCGACTGTGGCGCCATGCAGCCCTGTTCGACTTTGAATCAATGCAATGACCAAAACTGAGGAGAGGGCCACAGCGGCCATGAGCTGTGTCAACGGCGACATGGCTGCAGATGCAATGGTCGATTTGAGGGCCAGGCTCCTGAGGCGTTGACTGAGTTTTTGAAATCGTGATTCTTGTGCCGCTTGGGCACCATGCAAGCGAATGATGCGATGGGCCAATACGTTCTCCTCGACCACGTAGGCTAATTCGTCGGTGGCCGCTTGGCTGTCCCGCGTTAGGCCATAAAGTCGCTTTGAGAGTTTTTTCATGATCCATGCAGAACCAGGAACCACAACGAAAACTACCAAGGTCAGTTTCCAATTGAGAAAAAGCAAGTAGACAATCAAGGCCAGCAAAGTGAAGCCATCTCTGGACAAGCCCAAAAGCGCAGCAATCAATTGCGTTGCACCACTTTGCACTTCATAGACTATTGTGTTGGACAGTGCGCTGGCGGACTGCTGGCTGAAAAGTGACATTTCAGCTTGAGTCAGTCTTTGAAACAGGGCTTCTCGCAATGCTTTCATACCGTCGTTTGCAATTCTGGCCAATGCATATTGCGATACAAAAAATGCAAGCCCACGAACGAAGAAAATGCCAATGACTGCTGTGGGCACCCACCAAAGAGGGAGTGATTTTTCTGCAAAGCCTTCATCTAGCAAGGGCTTGAAGAGTGCAGGGATCAGTGGCTCGGTGCTGGCCGCAATCAGCGTTGCGGCCAAAGCCAGCATCCATACAGACCTTTGACGGCCAAAATAAGGCCAAAGACGGCGCATCCTTTGGAGGAATGATTTTTCCTTTGGGGTGCTGTCGTTGGCGTTTTGTGTCATTGATTTGATTTTACCGCGTGTCACAATGCTAAATTAGCGGTGTTTTGACAGACTTTCCATATGAAGAAAACCACTCTTTTGTCTTATTTTTCTCAAACAAAGCGGCAGTTTGCCCTTGCGTTTATTGGCTTGATCTGCGCCAGCACATCCGTCCTTGCGCAATTCAAAGTGGATGTTTCGGGTGTTGGCCTGACTCAGTTACCTGTGGCAATCGCCACATTTAAAGGGGAAGAAGCGGCTTTACAAAAGCCTTCCATTATTGTGCAAACCGATTTGGAGCGAAGCGGCCAATTTAGAGCCATTTCTTTGGCAGGAGTGGCCATGGATGAACTCTCCCGGCCTGATTTTGTGCAAATTCGTCAAAAAAGTGCTGATGCCCTTGTAGCGGGTAGCATCACTCGGCTGGCTGACGGTCGCTACGAGGTGAGGGCCAAGTTGTGGGATGCCGTCTCGGGTCAAGACCGAGGCGATTACCGTGAAACTGTGGCCGCAGCAGATTTACGTCTCTCATCCCATCGTTTGGCTGATTGGGTTTACGAAAAACTCACTGGTGAAAAAGGCGTTTTTGCCACTCGCATTGCCTACATCACCAAAACTGCAGGCAAATACAGCCTGTGGATTGCAGATTCTGATGGCGAAAGTGCGCAATCTGCCTTGACCAGTTCTGAACCTATCATCTCGCCCACTTGGTCCCCCAAAGGCTCGCAACTTGCATATGTTTCCTTTGAGTCTCGCAAACCTGTGATTTATGTCCACGAGTTGTCTACGGGCAAACGCAAGGTCATGGCCAACTTCAAAGGCTCCAACAGCGCACCTGCGTGGTCTCCTGACAGCCGTTCTCTCCTGGCCACCTTGAGCCGAGATGGCGGCTCCCAGTTGTACCAAATTGATGTTGCAACGGGAGAAGCTAAGCGCTTAACTCAGAACTCTGGCATCGACACTGAACCCACTTATACCCAAGATGGCTCCAAGATCTATTTTGTTTCAGATCGTGGCGGTAGCCCTCAAATTTACAAAATGTCGGCCTCCGGTGGTTCTGTCGAAAGGGTGACGTTTGGGGGTAGTTACAATATCTCACCGGCACTCAGCCCTGATGGGCGGTGGTTGACATACATCAGCCGAGTTGGGGGGCAGTTCAAGGTTCAGGTGATGAACTTGAGCACAGGCCAGTTTAGCGCCATCACTGACACCACAGCAGATGAGCGCCCTAGCTTTGCACCCAACAGCAAGTTGATCGTTTATGCCACCGTGTTTCAAGGACGCGAAGCCCTCATGACAAGCACCCTAGACGGCAAAATCAAAGCCAAGCTGTCTGGACAAAGTGGTGATATCCGTGAGCCCGCTTGGGGTCCTTACCGTTAATTTTTTATAGTTGGAGTTTTTTCATGATCAAACGCAGTCTTTGGATTTTGGCGCTTACAGCCGTTTTGTCCGCATGTTCTTCCGGTGTCAAATTGAGCGACGTACCCGTTGAAGACAAAAATGCTTCTGGCGCTGACGGTGCTCAAAGCAGCGTCGCCGCTGTTGTCAGCAACAAGGCAAGTACCCAAGGCGTTGCACCTGCTGGCGTGAATGTGGTTTATTTTGATTACGACAGCTTTGCCTTAAAACCAGAAGCGCGCGCTGTCTTGGAACGCAATGCGGCCCATCTGCAAGCCAACAAACAATTCAAAGTTCAATTGGAAGGCCACACCGATGAACGTGGTGGACGTGAGTACAACTTGGCCTTGGGTCAAAAGCGTGCAGAAACTGTTCGCCGTGCTTTAAGCCTTTTGGGTGTCAGTGATGCTCAGTTGGAGGCCGTGAGCTTTGGCAAAGAAAAACCAGCTGCAAGCGGTGCTGACGAAGCAGCCTTCGCTAAGAATCGTCGCGTTGAAATCAAATACTGATTAGACTTAATTTATGAGCCATCGGGTTATGTTTCGTGTCAAGCAATTAAGCCTCATTAGCCTCTTTGCTTGCTTCAGTGCAACTGCCAGTGCTGCATTGTTTGAAGACGACGAAGCCCGTCGTGCCATCTTGGATCTAAGACAGAAATTTGAAGCTGCTCAGCAAAGCTCAAAGTCTCAGGCAGACGAGATAGCGGTTTTACGCAGAGCTTTGTTTGAGCTCCAATCTCAAATTGATGGCTTGAAGTCAGACCAGTCTTCAATGCGTGGTGTCAACGAGCAACTTCTGCGCGAATTGTCCGAGATTCAACTCAAGCAAAAAGATGTTCTTCAGACAGTTGATACACGACTGAGTAAATTTGAACCCGTCAAAATTGTGTTGGATGGCCTTGAGTTCTTGGCCGACCCGAACGAGAAAAAAGAGTTTGAAGCCACACTGGTGGTTTTTAGATCTGCAGACTTTGCCGCAGCTCAAACCAGCATGCTTGCTTTTCTTCGCAAGTATCCCACCAGTGGCTATGCTTCCTCCACCTTGTTTTGGTTGGGCAATGCACAATACGCCAACAAGGATTACAAAGAGTCCATCCTTAATTTTCGCAAGTTACTGACCATTGCGCCGCAACACGCAAGAGCATCAGAAGCCATGCTGGCCATCTCCAATTGTTTGGTTGAGCTCAAGGACGTCAAGGGTGCAAAAAAAGCCATGGAAGACTTGGTCAAGCAGTACCCAAGCAGTGAAGCGGCACAAACGGCCAAAGATCGATTGGCCCGTCTGCGTTAAGTATCCATGAACCCTGATCAGCTTGCCCATTTGAATGGGGTGGTCTTGATCGCCGCAGGACTTATTTCTGTCCTTCTTGGTGTCATCATGCACCGCACGCACTTTTGCACCATGGGTGCTGTCAGTGATGCGATTTTAATGGGCAGTATGACGCGCATGCGTCACTGGGCACTGGCTCTTGTCGTCGCCATGCTGGGCTTTGCCTGCCTCTGCTATAACGGCCTTATTTCTCCCCTTCAATCTGTTTACGCAACACCTTCCGTCCTTTGGCTCTCTACCCTTTTGGGTGGGTTGATGTTTGGTTGGGGCATGGTGTGGGCTTCAGGGTGTGGCGCCAAAACTTTGGTTCGCATGGGCACAGGCAATTTAAAGTCATTGATTGTTTTTGTCTTCATGGGGCTGTCAGCCTTGATCACAATCAAGGGGGTCTTGGCGGTTCCTCGCGTTTATTTTTTGGACACCTTTGACTGGATTCCTGTGCATGGTGTTTTTGTAGGGCAGTGGACCAGCCAAGCATTGAATCTCAGCCTGCCTCAGGGAGTTTTATACGCTGCCTTGATTGTTGCAGCGCCGCTTGTCTACTGGGTTTGTCGCGATCGTGAGTTTTTGAACTTTCACAATCTCAGTACGGGCATCGCCGTCGGTCTTGTGATTTGTGGCGCGTGGCTTATTTCAGGCGTTCTGGGTCATGGTCTGGAGCATCCAGAAACATTGGAAGAATTCTTCTTGGCCACCAACAGTCACAAAATGGAAGCGCTCAGCTTAACGGCACCCGCTGCAATGACAATGGATGCATTGCTGTATTTCAGTGATGGCACCAAAAGATGGACGTTTGGCATGGTGAGTTTGATGGGCATTGTGCTGGGCGCATTTTTCAGCGGCTTGTTTTCGGGTCGCTTGAAGTGGGAATCTTTTACAAGTCGATCCGATCTTGTGCGTCACATGCTAGGCGGCATCCTCATGGGTGTAGGTGCTGTGATGGCCATGGGTTGCTCGATTGGTCAAGGCTTGAGTGGCATGTCCACACTCAGTCTTACAAGCCTGTTGGCAACTGCTGCCATGTTGTTAGGGGCCTCCATGGCCTTGTGGCGCGACCTCCATGCCGCAGTCTGACGTCAATAGAGGCATGACCCCGCACAGCACCCTTGATAGCCGCCGTTTTGGTGGCATGGCCAGGCTCTTTGGTGTCTCGGGTGCTGAACAAATAGCCAACGCACACGTGATGGTGGTGGGTATTGGTGGTGTGGGGTCTTGGGTGGCTGAATCATTGGCCAGAAGTGGTGTGCGTGAGTTGACCTTGGTCGACATGGATCACATTGCTGAGTCCAACATCAACCGTCAAATTCATGCACTTGAATCAACTTTAGGGCAAGCCAAAGTTTTGGCCATGAAAGACCGCATTGCTCAAATCAATCCGGAATGCTGTGTTCACGTGGTGGATGATTTCGTAACCCCCGATAACTGGACAAATATTTTGAGCCAAGTCCAAGGTGATGCGCAAAGTGCATCGCCCATCTCGGCCTTCGTCGATGCATGTGATCAAGTCAAAGCCAAAGTTGCCATGGCTGATTGGGCCATTCGTCACAAAAAGTTTTTGGTGACTCTGGGCGCAGCTGGCGGAAAACGCGAAGCACATCGGGTGGAGCAAGGCGATCTATCTCTTGTCACCCATGACCCCTTGTTGGCGCAGCTTCGTTATCGTTTGCGCAAAGAGAAAGGCGCTCCCAAAGATGGGAAAAAGATGGGTGTTCGATGTGTTTTCAGTCGGGAAAATGTGGCGCCACCAGATGCTTCCTGCGGTGTTGAAGGCGATGGCAGCTTGAATTGCCATGGGTACGGCTCCGTTGTCACGGTCACAGCCAGCTTTGGAATGCTTGCTTCTTCATTGATCTTAAATTTTCTTGCAAGTGCAATTGAAAAACCCAAAAAATGACGCTATAATTTGAGGCTTGAGTAGGGGGGTCGGTAGCTCAGTCGGTAGAGCAGCGGACTTTTAATCCGTTGGTCGCGAGTTCGAATCTCGCCCGACCCACCAAATGCTCAAACCCATATCAAAAACCCCAAGAAGCTTTCGTTTCTTGGGGTTTTTTCATGCCTTCATTTGTCTACGCTTGATTCTTTCAAGGCCTCTATAACGGCATCTCTACAGCCCCTCTTGAAGGACGTCCTTAATGGTCGTTTTAAGGGTCGTCTTAAGGGTCGTCTTAAGAGCCTCCTGTCAGCATTTCTCTAAGAGATCTCAAATATTTTGTTCGAGTTTTTCGAGTTCTTCAGACCAAGCCAACCATTGAGCTTCTAAGGTCTCCAGTGCGTTGTTAACGGACTTCAATTGTTTGCCGGTTTCTGCAATGTCTGTTGGTGACAACGAGATGCTCAATTTATCTTCAAGTGATGTTTTTTCAGCTTGCAGTTGCAGCAATTGTGCATCGGCCTTTTCTAAAGATTTTTTCAAAGGTTTTGTCAGCGCAGACTTTTGCTGTCGCAGCAACGCATCTTCCTTCTTTTGTTCGGCCGTGCGATTCTGAATGGGGGCTGTAGGCTTGGTCTCAATTTCAATACGGGCTGCTTGTGGTGCAGTAGCTGCCGCATCATTGGCTTTGGCTTCTTCTCGCAAACGCTTGGACTCTTCCAGCAAGTAGCGTTGGTAATCGTCAAGGTCGCCATCAAAGGGTTTGATCTCGCCACGTCCAACCAGCCAGAACTCATCACACACAGCTCGCAGCAAAGCGCGGTCGTGGCTGACCAGCATGACAGTCCCTTCAAACTCGTTGAGGGCCATCGACAAGGCCTCACGTGTTGCCAAGTCTAAGTGATTGGTGGGTTCATCAAGCAGCAGCAAATTGGGTCGCTGCCAGACAATCATGGCCAATACCAAGCGTGCTTTTTCACCGCCACTCATGGAGCCGACACTTTGCTTGACCATGTCGCCCGTGAAATTGAAGGTGCCTAAAAAATTACGCAAATCTTGCTCGCGTGAAGACTGTCCTGGGATATTTCCCAGCTCTTTGACCAATCGAATCATGTGCTCAAGAGGATTGTCAGCAGGATGCAGCACATCCAGTTCTTGCTGTGCAAAATAGCCAATGTTGAGGCCTTTGCCTTCTGTCAACTCGCCAGACAAAGCCTTGATGCTTCTTGCAATGGTTTTAACCAGTGTTGATTTGCCTTGGCCATTGGCGCCCAAAATGCCAATCCGCTGACCCGCAAGCACAGACTTGTTGACATGACGAACAATGACTTTTTCCTGCCCTTCAATGGTGTAACCCAAGTTGGCATCTGAAATGGCCAGCATGGGATTCGGCAAGTTTTGAGGTTCTTTGAACTCAAAGGTAAAGTCGGCATCGGCCAGCACGGGCGCAATTTTTTCCATGCGTTCAAGTGCTTTGACACGACTTTGCGCTTGCTTGGCTTTACTTGCCTTGGCTTTAAAGCGGTCAATGAATTTCTGCAAGTGCGCAATTTTGTCTTGTTGCTTTGAAAACGACGCCTGTTGCAATTCGAGTTGCTGCGAACGTAAAGTTTCAAAGGCACTGTAGTTACCACCGTAACGGTTTAACTTGGCATGCTCAATGTGCAGAGTGACATCTGTCACTGCATCCAAAAACTCGCGATCGTGGCTGATCACAATCATGGTTCCCGCATAACGTTTGAGCCAGGCTTCAAGCCACACCAGGGCATCCAAGTCCAAGTGATTGGTCGGTTCGTCTAGGATCAGCAAGTCGGAGGGGCACATCAATGCACGCGCCAATTGCAGTCGCATTCGCCAGCCACCAGAAAAGCTGTTGACGGGCTGATTTAACTCGGCAGAACGGAAGCCCAAGCCCAAAATCAACGATTGCGCGCGTGGCACTGCGTCATGTTCTCCAGCGTCCGCTAAGTCAACGTGTGCATGTGCCATGGCCATGCCATCTTCAGAAAGTTCTGCCGCATGAAGTGCCGCTCGTAATTCGGCCAACTTCGTATCACCACCCAACACAAAGTCTGTGGCACTTTCTTCTGTCTCTGGCATGTTTTGAGCAACCTGAGCCAAACGCCACTGCTTAGGCAAGGAAAAATCGCCACCATCTTCATGCAGCGTGCCATTGAAAAGGGCAAAAAGGGTGGATTTGCCGGCGCCATTGCGACCGACCAAGCCTACTTTTTCACCCGGGTTCAGGGTAACGGAGGCAGCATCTAGCAACACTTTTGCGCTGCGGCGCAGAGTGACATTTTTCAGTTGAATCATGAATGGTGTTGAGCATCAGCCGCATGCAAAGCGCGACCGAGAAAGATCAATTCTGGATTGGGGTGTGTTTTAAATGAAGGAACTGGCAAAAAGCCCAAGGATTGATAAAGGGCTAAACCTGTAACGTTGCTTTGCCAAGTGCTCAGGACGGCTTGATCATAGCCTTCTGCTAGGGCTTTTTCCAAAAGGTCTTGAATTAAGATTTTCGATCCACCCTGACCGCGAAATTCAGACTGAATGTACATTCGTTTGATCTCACATGCGCCCTTTAAAAGGGTTGTTGCGAGTGCGCCGCAGCCAATCGGGATGTGCTTTGACTTATCCTCGAGCTTAGCAAGCAGCAAAATGGCAGAACCATTGGGCGGCGCATAACGAGCAGGAAGATCCTCAAGATCTTTCCAAATGCTGCTGAGATGTGGTTGATCTAGGTCCTTGGCCGCGTAGGTTCGTAAAAGTGATTCAAACTGCTGCCAATCTTGCGCCGTTTCGACGAAGCGCGTCATGAAGTTCAAAGGTCTGAACTTTTCGCTCATGGTTGAATGGCTGCTTTTTCAAGAGCTTCCTTGGTCACCAGCAGAACTTGGTCTTCACCTGCACTGGTGTCAAGCCAAACGGCCTCAAGTTTGGGAAATGCCACTTCAAAATGATCGCGTTCATTGCCAATTTCAAGCACCAAAATGGCTTTGTCATTCATGTGATCGGGTAAGTCGATGAGTAATTGGCGAACGAAATCCATGCCATCTGTTCCACCCGCCAATGCCAAAAGAGGTTCCGCTTTGTATTCATCGGGTAACGCCCGCATACTGGCTTCGCACACGTAAGGGGGGTTGCAAATGATGCAATCGAACTTTTTCGTTAAAGCTTTCAGGCCGTCACTTTCAACAAGTTGTATGCGGTCTGACAGTTGGTGTCTGTCAACATTGATTT
>JAHEBO010000002.1:0-32610 GCA_024642215.1 Limnohabitans sp. | reverse complement strand
CCTGTTGTCGACAACTCAGTTTGAAGGCCGGTGACTTTTAGTATGGCAGTTTGTACCGCTTCGACCAAGGTGCCGGGTGTGGTCAGAAAGGGCAGCCCACCCAGAGTCCATTCAATGTCAAACTTCAGCTGATGTTTTAACAAAATATCGGTCAGCCGCTGTTTCAAACTGGATTCATTGGATTCCGTGCAAAAGCGGAAATTAAAATCAATGATCATTTCGCCCGGAATGACGTTGGTAGCGCCTGTACCTGCTTGGACATTGCTGATCTGCCAACTAGTGGGCGGGAAAAATTCATTGCCTTCATCCCAAACTGTACTGGCCAATTCTGCGAGGGCCGGTGCCGCTCGGTGCACGGGATTGTCCGCCAATTGCGGATAGGCAATGTGACCTTGTATGCCTTTAACCACCAGTTTGCCACTGAGCGATCCACGTCGGCCATTTTTGATCATGTCGCCCGTTTGTTTGACAGAGGTGGGTTCTCCCACGATGCAGTAGTCGGGTGTTTCTTGGCGAGCATGAAGCAGCTCGCAAATGCGAACGGTGCCATCCAGTGCGGGACCTTCTTCATCGCTTGTGAGGAGAAATGCAATGCCTAAGGCGGGGTTGGGACAATCCTGGTAGAACTCTTGCGTTGCAACAACCATGGCCGCCAACGAGGTTTTCATGTCGCTTGCGCCTCGGCCAAATAATTTGCCGTCTCGATGCGTTGGCGTAAATGGATCGCTGGTCCATTGTTGTAATGGACCAGTAGGAACCACATCAACGTGCCCGGCAAATGCCAATGTTTGGCCCGAAGTGCCTGCTCTTTTGGCCCAAAGATTGCGTACACGAAAGTGGTCTGGGCCTAAATCAATGATGTCGCAATTGAAGCCCATGGGCTCTAAGTGCGCGTTGATCAAAGCAGTACAACCGCCGTCTTCAGGTGTGACGGAGGGCAGAGAAATCAGTTGCTCTGTCAAACGCAGTGTGGCGCTCATGATGATCTTCCTAAACGGACAAAGCGCGCAATTCGATTGGCCGCTTCTAAGCATTCTTCTGTTTCGGCAACCAAGGCCATGCGCACACGACCCTGACCGGGGTTGATGCCGTTGGCGGTTCTGCCTATGTAACTTCCAGGCAAAACGGTGACGTTTTCTGCCGCGTACAGTTCCCGTGCAAAGTCGGTGTCGCTGTTGTTCCAAGCAGCGGGCACGCCAGCCCACAAATAAAAACTTGCATCGGGTAATTTAACGTCCATGACTTCCGCCAAAACGGGCGTGACCTGCGCAAATTTTGTGCGGTAAAGATTGCGGTTTTCAACCACGTGCGCTTCATCATTCCACGCTGCGATGCTGGCGGCTTGAACGAGACCGCTCATGGCGCATCCGTGGTAAGTGCGATAAAGCAAAAAGTCTTTGATGATGGCGGCATCGCCGGCTACAAACCCGCTTCGTAAACCGGGTACATTGCTCCGCTTTGACAAACTGGTGAATGAAATCAAGCGCTTAAATTCTTTGTAGCCCAGCTGGTGAGCGGCCTCTAATCCACCCAGTGGAGCCTCTTCTCGAAAGTAAATTTCGCTGTAACACTCATCAGAGGCAATGACAAAGCCGTACTTCTCACTCAACTCAAAGAGCTTTTTCCATTCTGCAAGAGGCATGACTTTGCCAGTGGGATTGCCGGGTGAACACACAAAAACAAGTTGGGTCTTGGCCCAGATGCTCTCAGGTACGCTGTCCCAGTCTGCAGAGAAGTCATTTTCTGGTGCGTTGGCGACATAAAAAGGCTCGGCGCCACCCAACAAAGTGGCACCCTCGTAGATCTGATAGAAAGGGTTAGGGCTGATGACCCGCGCGCCCTTTTGGGTAGGATCTAAGACGGCCTGTGCCAACGAAAACAAAGCTTCACGCGAGCCATTCACAGGCAAAATTTGCGTGGCAGGTTTGATGTCCACTGAGTAGCGTCTTTTGAGCCATTGTGCACATGCTTCACGCATCCGCAATTCGCCTACCGTAGCTGGATATCCAGACAGTGCTGAATCAAGGGACTGAATGAGCGCCGTTTTGATGAATTCGGGGGTGGCATGTTTAGGCTCACCAATGCCCAAACTGATGGGGCTGCGGTTTGCAGGGGGTGTGACACCAGCAAACAATTGACGAAGGCGTTCGAAGGGGTAGGGTTGGAGGGTGGCCAATAAGGGGTTCATACCCTAATTATCCGGGATTGTTGGTGGAAATTTGCCCCCAATTTCAGGGGAAATCTGCCGCCGTTGACAGGTTCTGGTCGGTTAACATGGAGGCTTCGGGCACAAGGTGTGCCTTTTGACCCAATATCTGACTGCTGTGCGCCTTAATTCCATCAAATTATCTGGATTCAAATCCTTCGCAGAACCTACCAATTTCGTGCTTCCGGGCCAGTTGGTGGGGGTTGTCGGCCCCAATGGTTGCGGCAAATCCAACATCATGGACGCATGCCGCTGGGTTTTGGGTGAATCCAAGGCCTCGGAGTTGCGTGGCGAGTCCATGCAAGACGTTATTTTCAACGGCACCAACACGCGTAAGGCAGCCAGTCGGGCCAGTGTAGAACTCGTGTTTGACAATGCTGATCACCGTGCCGGCGGACAGTGGGGGCAGTTTGCAGAAATTGCTGTCAAACGTGTCCTCACACGGGATGGCAATAGCAGTTACTACATCAACAACCAGCCTGTGCGCCGACGTGACGTGCAAGATGTGTTTTTGGGTACCGGCCTAGGACCACGCGCTTACGCGATCATTGGTCAAGGCACCATCAGTCGAATCATTGAATCTAGGCCAGAAGAGTTGCGCCTCTTTTTGGAAGAGGCTGCAGGCGTATCCAAGTACAAAGAGCGACGCCGCGAAACAGAAAATCGGTTGTCAGATACGCGCGAAAACTTAACGCGCGTTGAGGACATTCTGCGTGAGCTCAATGCCAACCTTGAGAAGTTGGAAAAGCAAGCAGAAGTGGCGCAGCGCTTCAATGATTTAAAAGCCGACAGCACCTTGAAGCAACAACAGTTGTGGTTTTTCAAGCGCGCAGACGCCGAGACCGATCAGGTCAAAATCAAATCCGATGTCGACAAAGCCGTCATCGACTTAGAGTCCCGCATTGCTGATTTACGACACGTCGAGTCCGATCTGGAAACGGTGCGTCAGGCACATTACGCTGCGGGTGACCAGGTCAATCAAGCACAAGGTTTGTTGTATGAAGCCAGTGCTGAAGTGGGCCGTTTAGAAGCTGAAATTCGATTTGTGGTGGAAGGCCGCCAACGAGCTGAGCAACGTTTGGCCCAATTGCAAGAACAATCAGCCGATTGGTCGGACCGTCAAATACAAGCGCAAGCTGAGCTAGAGTCTTTGGCTGAGCAAGCCCTTCAAGCCGAGGATCAAACTCTCACATTGGCTGCGCAAGTTGAAGATCAGGCGCAAGCATTGCCCGATCTTGAAGAAGCCCTGCGTCAAGCTCAAGCCAAAGCCAATGAACAGCGCAGCAGCGTGGTTCAAGTTCAGCAACAAATTCAAGTGCTGGCGGCAGATCAGCGCAACATCGAAGACCAAACACGTCAATTGACACTTCGTCGAGAGCGATTGGTAGCCGATCGCAATGCATTGGACGCACCAGACGAGCAACGACTTGTCAATTTGCAAGCGCAATTGGCACAAGCAGAAGCTTTGTCCAAAGAATCCAGTGCACGCCTGCAAGAACTTGAAGAGCAAACACCTGTTTTGGACCAAGATCGTCGTCACAAGCAGCAAGCTGTGAACGACGAATCTGCCAAATTGGCAGACCTGACAGCCAAAATTGAAGCGCTCAAGTCTTTACAAGAAAAAGTCAAAACCGATGGCAAATTAAAGCCGTGGTTGAACAAGCACGGCTTAGACAATTTGCAAGGCCTGTGGAGCAAAATCCACATGGAGTCGGGCTGGGAAAATGCCATGGAGTCAGCACTCCGTGAGCGTTTGTCATCACTCGAGGTGTCTCGATTAGACATGGTCAAGGCTTTTGCCTTAGACACGCCCCCCGCCAAGCTGTCCTTTTATTCGCCCCCCAACGGTACTGCAACGATTTCTCGAAAAGGCTTGCCTGCGTCATGCCGTCCTTTGTCAGATTTGCTGCGTCTTTCTGATGCCGGTCTCTCAGCTTTGCTGACCGATTGGTTGCAGGGTTGTTTTACGGCGCCGTCGCTAGAAGATGCCATGGCTTGGCGCGACCAACTGCAAGGCAGCGAATGCTTTGTAGTTCAAGCAGGTCATGCCATCGGCAAAAACAGCGTCAGCTTTTACGCGCCTGATTCAGAGCAGGCCGGTTTGTTAGCTCGCGCGCAAGACATTGAAAATTTTGAAAAGCAATTGCGTGCCCAGACACTGATTGCAGAAGAAACACGATCTGCCTCTGTTCGCGCCGAAGCGGCCTATTCTGATGCGTCGCAACGTTTGATTTTTGTTCGCCAGGAAGCTTCAGAAGCACAATCTAAAGCGCATGAGTTGCAGGTTGAAACCTTGCGCTTAACGCAGTGGGCTGAGCAAACACGCGCTCGCAGCGAACAAATTGCAGGTGACATGGCAGAGGTTGATCTGAGCTTGGAAGACTTGCAAGAGCGTCGCATGACGGCTGAAGGTCGCTTTGAAGAACTCGACATGCAACTTGCCGACAGTCAAGAGCGACATGCGCAATTGGACGAGCGTGTCATTGAATCTGAGCGCAAATTGTCCGAATGCCGTGAACAGCAACGTACCCTGGAGCGTTTGGCGCAGGAAGCTACTTTCTCACAACGCAGTCTTGAAGCTCGACGTTCTGAGTTGCAACGCGGACTTGAAACTGCTGCGCAGCAAATTCAGTCGATAGCAGCGGAACAAGAACGCGCTAAAGATGAATTGTCGCGTTTGACGGATGCTGCTGCGCAAGCGGGTTTGCAAAATGCCCTGGCCATGAAAATGGAGCGGGAACAAGTGCTTGGCGCCAAGCGCAGTGAGTATGACGATTTAACCGCAAGATTACGTGCCAGTGATGAAAGACGCATGAGCTTTGAGCGAGAGCTCGATCCTTTGCGTCAACGCATCACAGAGCTTCAACTGAAAGAACAAGCATCACGCTTGGGCTTGGAGCAATATACCCAGTTGCTCATTGATGCAGAGGCTGATCTTGAAGCGCTTGCCAAAACAATTGAAGATGGCAATGTGCGACTCACAGGTCTGCAATCTGAAATTGACCGTTTGAACCGTGAGATTGCAGCCTTGGGCGCTGTTAATTTGGCCGCATTGGATGAGTTAACGGTGGCACGTGAACGTAAGATTTTCCTCGATGCACAAACAGCTGATCTGACCGAAGCCATGACCACCTTGGAAGATGCCATCAAGAAAATTGATGCAGAAACACGCGACTTGTTGGGCGGCACCTTCAAAATTGTGAATGAACATTTTGGTCGCATGTTCCCCGAGTTGTTTGGCGGTGGCAATGCCCGTTTGGTCATGACTGGCGACGAAATTTTGGATTCGGGTGTTCAGGTGATGGCTCAACCGCCTGGCAAAAAGAACCAAACCATTCACTTGTTGTCTGGTGGTGAAAAAGCCTTGACGGCCATTGCGCTGGTGTTTGCCATTTTCCAACTCAATCCCGCACCTTTCTGCTTGCTGGACGAGGTCGATGCCCCTCTCGACGATACCAACACAGAGCGCTATGCCAAACTTGTGAAAAGCATGGGCAAAGAAACTCAATTCTTGTTCATCAGTCACAACAAAATCGCCATGGAGATGGCCGAGCAACTTATTGGCGTCACCATGCAAGAGCAGGGCGTTTCACGCATTGTGGCGGTGGACATGGAAGCAGCCGTGTCAATGGCCGAATTGACCTAATTCATTTGAACTTTCACATCTTCTAATCACACATGAGCTCATTGCAAAACAGTTTGGCCTTGGTTGGTGGTTTAACCCTCTTGGGCGTGGTTTTGTACAACTTTTGGACGGCTCGTCAGAACTCACCGCGTCAGGCTGATCCTGAGGCATTGAAGGATGACGCTGGCCATCCATTGCACAACGCCGATGCTTCATCTGGCCCTAAAGACCCTGTTTTTTTAGACGACGCATTGGATGTGTTGCCCGTTCCAGAAAAAAAACCACCGTTGGATGCGCTCATTGACGTCATTGCATCGATTGAAGTTGATTCTGAAATTTCTGGTGATGCGGCACTGGCGGCTTTGCCTGCAACTCGTCGCGTCGGCACCAAGCCATTTGCGGTTGAAGGGTTGAGTGACATCAGTGGCGAGTGGGAGATGCCGGTCGCAGGACGTCGATACCATTCATTGCAAGCGGGTGTCCAGTTGGCCAATCGGGTCGGGCCGTTGAACGAGATTGAATTTTCTGAATTTGTCATCAAGGCACAAGCTTTTGCAGATGCCATCAACGGCGCCCCTGAGTTTCCGGACATGTTAGAAGAGGTGGCGCGAGCGCGTGAATTGGATCAGTTTGCCAGCGAGCATGATGCGCAACTGAGTTTCACCATCTGTGCAACCTCTGCTGCGTGGAGCCCTGGTTACATCCAGCAACATGCAGCACGCTGGGGCTTTGTTGCCGGTGTCATTCCTGGTCGCATGGTATTGGCTGCGCCGGTACAAGGTTTGCCGCCTATCATGTCCTTGTCTTTTGATTCACAAGCCGCGATGGCAGACGATCCTGCGCTGTCAGCCATCCGTGAGTTCACCCTCAGCTTGGATGTACCTCAAGTGCCGCGTGAAGAGCATGCATTTGCGCGTTTGCGAGAGGCAGCTCGTATTTTGGGTCATGAGATGGACGGCGTCATTACAGACGGTGCAGGTCATGCATTGACCGAAGACGATCTCAACGCCATCGCCACAGATTTAGAACAGTTGTATGACGCTTTAGATCAGCGCGAGCTTTCTGCCGGGTCACCGCAAGCTCGTCGTTTGTTTTCTTAAGTTGTCTCGATTTCATTTTGATATTTAAGCTGGCGGTTGCCTGATTGTGAATTTAGATTTATTTTCTGATTCAAGCGATGACATGTCGGCGCCTCTAAAGGCCGATGTTGCATTGCAAGCAGCTGATTTGCGCCGGCAACTGCACCACCATGCGCATTGCTACTACACCTTAGATGCGCCTGAGGTGCCAGATGTTGAATACGACAGACTGTTCAAGAGCTTGCAAGACTTGGAGTCTTTGCATCCTTATTTGAAATCACCTGATTCGCCCACGCAACGCGTGGGAGGAGCTGTTTTGCCTGAATTCCAATCGGTGCGTCATCAAGTGCCTATGTTGAGCATTCGAACAGAAACGGATACCGAGTCGAGCGGTGCAAAAGCATTTGACAGTCGCATTCGCAAAGAACTGAGCCTCGATGAAAATTCACCTGAAGTGATCTATGTGGCTGAGTTGAAATTTGATGGCTTGGCCATGAGCCTTCGTTATGAAAAGGGCGTTTTAGTTCAAGCTGCAACGCGAGGTGATGGTGAATACGGTGAAGATGTGACACACAACGTTCGCACCATTGGTCAAATTCCTTTGCAATTGCCAAGCGGTGTGCCCGACACATTGGAGGTGCGTGGCGAGGTATACATGCGTCGCGATGACTTTGATGCTTTGAACGAGCGGCAACGTCAGAAAATCTCAGAGGGTGTCAGAGGTGAAAAAACCTTTGTTAATCCGCGAAATGCTGCGGCAGGTGCCGTCAGGCAATTAGATTCCAACATTGCAGCGCAACGCCCCTTGAGTTTTTTTGCCTATGGTTTGGGAGACATTCAGGGTTGGCCAGAACACCTGAAGCCATTTGAATCGCACTACGAACTGCTCCAAACTTTGAAGCATTGGGGCTTTCCCGTCGCTGAACAAACACGTTGTGTTCAGGGGGCTGAGGGTCTGATTCAGTTTCATGTGCAAGTTGCCGCTGAACGCGATACATTGCCTTTTGACATCGATGGTGTGGTTTACAAGGTCAATGATTTGAGCCTTCAGGTTCAGTTGGGATTTGTCACGCGTGAGCCCCGTTGGGCGGTTGCACATAAGTTTCCTGCACAAGAGGAAATGACGCTTGTTTTGGGCATTGACGTTCAAGTGGGCCGCACTGGCAAATTAACACCTGTGGCCAAGTTGGCGCCTGTGTTTGTTGGCGGCGTCACAGTCACCAATGCCACTTTGCACAACGAGGATGAAGCACGCCGGAAAGATGTTCGCATTGGCGATACCGTGATTGTTCGTCGTGCAGGCGATGTCATTCCAGAGGTGGTCAGCGTTGTGATGGACAAACGCTTACCGGATGCAACCGTTTTCACCATGCCCAAAATTTGCCCCGTCTGTGGCAGTACTGCTTTGCGTGACGAAGGTGAAGCCGACTACCGTTGCAGTGGTGGCTTGTTTTGCCCAGCTCAGCGCAAGCAAGCTTTTTTGCATTTTGCACAACGACGTGCCGTTGAAGTTGACGGTTTGGGGCAAAAGTTAATTGATCAGTTGGTAGACGCTGGCATCGTCCATACCTTGCCTGATCTCTACAAGTTGGGACTGACAGCTTTGGTTCAATTAGACCGAATGGCTGAAAAATCAGCTTTGAATATTTTGTCAGCCTTAGAGGCCTCCAAGTCGACCACCTTGCCTCGTTTCATTTATGGCCTGGGCATTCGTCATGTGGGTGAAGCAACAGCCAAGGAGTTTGCGCGGCATTTTGGAACGCTTGATGCTTTCATGGGCGCTACGGAAGAAGAGCTTTTGAGCGTTGCGGACGTGGGACCTGTGGTAGCCAAAAGTGTCATTTCTTTTTTTGCTCAATCGCATCATCAGGAAATTGTGGAACAACTGCGCGCATGCGGTGTCAATTGGGCTGAAGGCCCACCTGCCGACAAACAAGTTCAAATATTGTCTGGTAAAACCGTGGTGTTAACAGGCACTTTGCCTACTCTTAGCCGCGAACAAGCCAAAGAGATGTTGGAGGCTGCCGGCGCCAAAGTGGCGGGTTCTGTAAGTCAAAAAACCAGTTATGTGGTTGCGGGTACAGAAGCAGGTAGCAAATTAGACAAAGCTGTGTCACTGGGTGTTCCCGTGTTAGATGAAACAGGCTTGCTTCAGTTGATCAAAGGAGTTCAAGATGACCGTACGTGAAATTTTGAAAATGGGTGATCCCCGCTTGCTGCGTCAAGCTCAAGCCATTGCGCAATTTAAGACACCCGAACTGCTGCAAGGCATTGAGGACATGAAGGAAACCATGCTCGCTGCGCATGGCGCAGGATTGGCGGCGCCTCAAATTGGCTGGGATGTTCAGCTGGTGATTTTTGGCACAGGACAGGTCATTCCTCGTTACCCTGATGCCGCGCCAATTCCGATGACCGTTTTGATCAATCCCACCATCACGCCCTTGAGTGCCGAAGAACAGAACGACTGGGAGGGATGTTTGTCTGTTCCTGGCTTGCGAGCGGTGGTACCTCGTTGGCAAAGCATACGCTACACGGGTTTTGATGAAAACGGCAACGTCATTGATCGAACTGCTGAGGGTTTTCATGCCAAAGTGGTTCAACATGAGTGCGACCATTTGATGGGCATTTTGTACCCACAGCGCATTCGTGACTTTGCCAATTTTGGTTTTAATTCCGTCTTGTTCCCTGAATTGGCGCCCGAAAAATCTGCTTAAAGTGTGCTCAAGCGCGTCAGCGCAGCATGCAGGGTTTGATCCTGTTTTGCAAAACAAAAACGAATGACATTCTGATCAAAGCCATTGCCATAAAACGCTGACATGGGAATGGCTGCAACACCTATTTCTTTTGTCAGCCATTGGCAAAATTTGGATTCACCCAAATTTTTCTCTGGCACTGACAATTCAGAAATGTCGACACATTGAAAATAGGTTCCTTCACCGGGCAACATTTTGAATTTTGTTTTGGCCAGGCCTTCTCTGAATAAATCCCTCTTGCGCTGATAAAACTGAGGAAGTTCTAAATACGGACTAGGGTCTTCCATGTATCTCGCTAAAGCATGTTGTACGGGTGTGTTGACTGTAAAAACATTGAATTGGTGTACTTTTCGAAACTCGGATGTAAGGGCTGCTGGGGCAGCCACTGTGCCAACTTTCCATCCTGTGACATGGTAGGTTTTTCCAAAGCTTGAAACGACAAAAGCCCTCGAAGACAAGCCTGGGTAGCTGGATGCACTGTGGTGTTGAAGTGGCGCATAAACCATGTGCTCATACACTTCATCACTGATTAACAAAACCTGCGTAGGTTCCAGTATTTCTTGGAGGCGCAACATGTCTTCGTGGCGCCACACCATGCCGCTGGGATTGTGCGGTGAATTGATCAAGATGGCGCGTGTTTTACTGTTGATGGCACTTTGGATCTTGTCAAAATCTGGCCTGAAAGTGCCTGGCGTGAGGGGAATGCGGATCACCATGCCACCTGCCATTTCGATGTTGGGTACATAACTGTCGTAACAGGGCTCCAAAACGATGACTTCATCGCCAGGATGGACCACGGCTAACAGAATTGTGAGGATGGCTTGCGTTGCGCCCGCAGTGACTGTAATTTCTGATTGTGGGTCGTAGTGATGACCGTACAGGGCCTGAATTTTTTGAGACACCGCTTCACGCAACGGTCCTGCACCTGGCATCGGTGGGTATTGGTTCAGACCTTCCTGCATGGCCCGTGTGACTTGATCTACCAACTTTGAATCGCACGCAAAGTCTGGAAAGCCCTGTCCTAAATTCACAGCGCCACTTTCTGCTGCAAGGGCAGACATCACTGAAAAGATGGTTGTTCCCATCTGAGGATGTTTGGAAATTAGTTGAGGTGTCATCACTTTGATTTGTTCTTACAGTTCGTAATCGTTTACATGGCCCGTCATGGCTTTGGTGACAAGCGCAGTTGTCAGCCGATCGCTTAGAAGTTCGGCAAATTGGTACACAAAATTGCGCAAATAAGCGCCACGCTTGAAGGCGACACGCGCTACATTTTTCCCCAGTAAATCGCCTAAAGGGCGCGCAATCAATTCGCCTGTTGCGTCGTCTTTGACGGCCATTTCAGCCACAATACCCACCCCTAAACCCAAGCGGACATAGGTTTTGATCACATCGGAATCGATGGCTTCTAATGCGATACGGGGGTGAAGCTTTTTACTTGCAAATGCCGCATCGATGCGCGTACGTCCAGTAAAAGAAGGGTGGTAAGTGATCAAGGGTTCTTTGGCGATGTCTTCCAGGTGCAAATGCTTTTTCTTGGCCAATGGATGATCGGGTGATAACACCAACATGTGTTGCCATTCATAACAAGGCAAGGTGACCAAGTCTTCATAATTGGCAAGCGATTCAGTGGCCATGCCAATTTCCGCGGTGTCGTCCATTAACATGCGAGCAACTTGATCGGGGGAACCTTGGTGCAAACTGATGTTAACTTGGGGGTATTTATCTCGCAAACGTGCAACAGGCACCGGCAGTACATAACGAGCTTGTGTGTGTGTGGTCGCAATTGACAAGGTGCCATTGTGTTGTTCGCTGAACTCTTCGCCAATGCGTTTGAGATTGCCGATCTCACGCATGATGATCTCGATGCTTTGGAGGACATGCTGGCCAGGCTCTGTAATGCGTTTAAGTCGCTTGCCGTGTCTGGCGAATATATCGATGCCCAACTCTTGTTCAAGTTCGATGATGGCCTTGGACACACCTGGTTGTGACGTGTGAAGCGCTTTGGCGGCTTCCGTCAGATTAAGATTTCGCCTAGCTGCTTCTTGAACGAACCGGAACTGATGTAAGTTCATGGCAATAAACCCTTAAAGAATGAGTTTATTATGCCTTATTGATCTATAGATTCAGTGTGCATCTCACATCGTCACACAATTGAAGCCAAAGCAATTGCTGCCATCAGTTGGGTCATTTGAGGTTCTTCACCAATGGCATTTCGTAAATCAAAGTGTGTGCTTGGGTGCTTGATTTGAAGCGCTTTGACCATTGCAGGTAAGTCTTCGCGAGCATGACGGCCAACCCCCAAAAACATGGGAACGATGGCAATGTGTTCCACGCCACCTTCAATCAATTTAGCGGCTGTGCTTGACAGATCTGGTTCGGTCAGTTCTAAGTAGGCGCAAGCCACTTCGACATTGGGCGAAACACGCTTCATTTGCATAGCGACAGCCTCAATGGGTTGCCGCCATAGGGCATCACGAGAACCGTGCGCAAACAGAATAATGCCCTTCGTGGGATGCGGAGTCGTCATCAAACAGCTTTCAAAAACGTTACTGCCGCAAAACAAGCCAGCCAAAGGTGCCAAGCGAAACCAAGCTGTAAATGATGGCTGGTGCTGCGGCTGTTAGCCAAGGTTGCCAATTTTGTAGATTCCCCATGAATCCGAACACATTGTTCAGAAGGTAAAAGCTGATGCCTGCCATCACACCGCCAAATACATAACCTGCAATGTTGCCAGACCTGAAGTGAAGGTAGGCAAAAGGCAGTGCCAAAGTCAACATGACCCAACAACTCAAGGGGTAAAAAACTTTTCGCCAAAATTCAATTTCATAGCGCTGTGCATTTTGACCATTGGCTGCCAAGTGGCGCATGTACTGAAACAGATCCAATGTTTTCATGCGATCGGGGCTCAACAGCGCCGCGCTGATCATTTCAGAGGTGATTTCAGTCGACCATTTCCATTCTGTCAAATTCATAATTTCGATGTGCGAATCTTGCGTACCGGTCATGTGAAAAACACGTCTGTCGACAGGCTTTAATAACCACGCACCATCGGCCGTGAACTCGGCGTGAGGAGACAGCGTGACAGATTTCAAGCGTCCGTCATTGTCAAACTCATTGATGCGAATGTTCTCGGGTTGGCCGGTGCTGCTCAGTGCACGCACGTTGACTGCATATTGAGAATCGCTTTGTTTTTCTCTAAGCCAAGCTCCGGTTTGACCCACTGTAATCTGTCCTTGGTAGTGTGCTTTGAGCAATTGGGCTTGTCGATCTGACCATGGCGAAATGTAATCGCCAAAGAGAAAAGTGATGGCAACAAAAACAAGGCCCAATTGAAACAATGTTTGAAGTGCGCGCCAGGGTCCCAAACCGCCTGTTCTCAAAATAGTGAACTCGGAACTTTGGGCAAATCGGGCCATGACAAAGATTGAACCGATCAGGACCGAAATTGGCAGAAGTTCATATAAATGACTAGGCATCAGAAGTGCCACGTACATCAGCGCATGCTGAAGTTGATAGCCTTGAAATTTGTTCTTGCTCAGTGTTTGAAGTTGATCAACCAAATCGAAAAAGACAAACAAAGCCAAAAATCCAAGTGCCACAAAACTCACAGCTTTGATGATCTCGCCATGGATGAGCCTGCGGATGGTCTTCATGCAATATCTCCGGCCACTTTGGTTCGATGAGTTGGTAGAAGGCTACGCCAAGACAAGTTGAAATGACGAAACATCAGCCAGCATAAGGCAACCACAAACGAGCCACCGTGGAGCATGAGCATGAAGGCGGGCAGGGTGGTGCGACCCGATGCAATCCAGTTTTGACCCACGTTGACCATGTTGTAGTAACCCACAAAGCAAAACAAGGCCACGGCCAGATGGTAACTGGTGCCAACGCGTGGATTGACACTGGCCACAGCCAAGCCCATGATCATGAGGTTGAGTGCTGCGAGTGCCAAACCTAAGCGCCAAGAGAGTTCGCCCAAGTTGACGGGCGTCGGCGTTTTGAGCAGGCCCAATGTGCTGATCATTCGGCTTTGAACATCGTTGCTTGCAAGTTTGGAAGAAGGATCTATCAGCAATTGATAGTCTTTGAATTCCGTCACTCTGACCTCTCCTGTGTCGTGGTTTCGCAGCATTTGCTGGCCTTTTTGAAGGCTGAGAAACCGTTCACCTTGGTGCCACTCTATTTGGCCTTGTTGCGCCGTGGTGATGCTTTCAACAGCGCCGTCTAAACTTGAGACAAACACATGTTTTCCTGTTTGATTGTTGGGGCTGTCTTTGTCGATGAAAAATACACGTTTGCCGCCAGCAGATTCTTGAAATTGCCCGGGTGCGACACGTTCAATGTCATTGCGTTGGTCGTAACGATCCCGCAAGTCTTGTATTTGCTGATTACTCCATGGCCAAACAAACAAGGCCAGTAAAACAATGCCGAGCAAAATAGGCCACGCAAACCGAAACAATGGTTTTAAAAAAGAAACCAAGCCCTTGCCACTTGAAAACCAAATCACCATTTCACTGTCGGCATACATGCGAGAAAGCGTGGAGACCACCGCAATGAACAAACTCAATGTCAAAATGGTGGTCAGATGACCGATCACAGTTAAGCCCATCACCAACATGACTTCTGAGGGATTCACCGAGCCTCGAGTGGCTTGACCCAATGTTCGGATCAAAATGATGGTCATCACGATGGTGGCCAAAACCACAACCGTGGCACCAAAACTTCGGGCCAAGTCTTTTCGTAGGGAAGAATGGAATAACATTGTTGCGCAGGAAAAACTCAATTATGAACTTCGAATTAAAAACACTTTCACTGGCAGCCGCTGCCAAATTATCGACGGACACCCTGATTGTCCTCATTTCTAACCAATTTAAAGCGGGCAAAGACCCTCTTTCTGTTTTGATCGACAAAGCCATCAAGGCCAAAGATCTGACATGCAAAGCGGGGCAGTCGCTGAATGTCTACGCCTTATCAGGCGTTTCCGCCCCCAAAGTCATTATTTTGGGTCTTGGTGATGCTCAGGCCGTTGATGTCAAAGCGGCCATTTCTAGCGCGGCAACTGCCCTCAAGTCTGCCAACACCACCAAAGCCGTGATTTTGTTTGCAGAGACGCCCAGCGCGCAAACTCTGAAAGCGGCCATGTTGGCATTGGCCGATGCAACTTATGTTTACAGCACAACCAAATCCAAACCTGTCACGCGCCGTTTGGCTCAAGTGCATTGGGGCGTGGCAGACGCCAATATCGCTTTAAAACACAGCTTTTCATCAACGGTCGCCATGGTGCAAGGCATTGAGTTTGCCAAAGAATGGGCCAATCGTCCCGCCAACCATGCCACACCCACCATGCTTGGCAAGGCCGCTCAAGCCTTGGCCAAGACGTCTGGTATGTCGTGTGAGGTTCTGGGCCCAAAAGAAGTGGCCAAGCTGGGCATGGGCTCCTTCATGTCGGTGGCCAAAGGTTCGGCTGAGCCCCTTCGTTTCATTGTTTTGAAGTATCAAGGCGCACCCAAATCAGTGGCACCTACCGTTTTGGTCGGCAAAGGCATCACATTTGACACCGGCGGTATCTCCATCAAACCTGCACCAGAAATGGACGAAATGAAATTCGACATGGGCGGTGCAGCCAGCGTTCTAGGTGTGTTCAAGTCGCTCAGCCTCTTAAAGCCCGCTTTGAATGTGATCGGCCTTATCCCAGCTTGTGAAAACATGCCTGATGGCCTGGCGGTCAAGCCAGGCGATGTCGTGACCAGCATGAGTGGCCAAACCATTGAAATTTTGAACACTGATGCTGAAGGGCGCTTGATTCTTTGCGATGCACTCACTTACGCTGAGCGCTTCAAGCCCAAAGTTGTGATTGACATTGCAACCCTAACCGGCGCTTGTGTCATTGCCTTGGGCGCTCTGCGGTCTGGTATGTTCGCCACTGAAGATTCGCTGGCCGAAGCCTTACAGCATGCGGGTCAAGAGGCCATGGACTTATGCTGGAGATTGCCTCTTGACGATGACTATGCGGATGCTTTGAAAAGTAATTTCGCGGATGTCGCCAACGTTGGAGGGCGTGCCGGCGGTGCCATTACGGCGGCCAAATTCCTGCATCGTTTTGCCCAAAAATATCCATGGGCACACTTGGACATTGCCGGCACGGCCTGGAAGGGTGGCGCTGCCAAAGGCGGAACTGGGCGGCCCGTGGGCCTTTTGCTTCAATACCTGCTGAGCCAACAATCTAGCCCTCAAACCAAATCGCGTTCTAAAGCCGGTGCGGCTTAATTCGACCGTGCATCGCCAATGACGCAAGTAGATTTTCACTTCAATGCCCCTGACAAATGGCTGTACATCAGCCGTTTGTTGCGCAAAGCAAATGCGCAGGGGAAGCGAGTGGGCGTATGGTGCGATGCCGACAGCGGCCATCGTTTGAATCAATCCTTGTGGCAACTTGCTGCCACAGATTTTGTGTCGCATTGCTTGATCACTGATTCACCTGAACGTGTCAGTCGATCAAGCATTGTGATGGCAGAGGATTGGACCGCCCTGCGGCAATTGCCGAAACTGGATGTTTATTTAAATTTAAATCATTCTGTGCCATCAGATTTGAATCAGTTAGCGCGATTGATTGAAGTGGTTGGCCCCGAGGACGAGGACAAGGTCAATGCCCGTCAACGGTGGAAGCACTACACACAGCTGGGATTTGTCATCAATCGGTACGACTTGGCGGCCAGCCCAGCTGCTTGAGCCCTGTTTTTTGTTAAAAAAAGAGCCTTAATCCATGAAAAGCCTCTTTAATAGCCTTCAATTTTGCGTTATTGTTCAGGCTTGCTTGATTGAAGCAAACCCCTATTAATTTCGGAGCATTGAATGAACTTGTCTTCCCTTAAGACCCCTTTGACAGCTGTTGCTGTGGCTGCAGTTGTCCTGACCCTTGTTGCCTGTGGCAAAAAAGGTGGTGATGACGCTCAAGTTATCAAAATCGGCCACGTTGGCCCTACCAGCGGTGCCATTGCCCACTTGGGTAAAGACAACGAAAACGGCGCCAAAATGGCGATCGAAGAATTGAATGCTGCTGGCATCAAAATCGGTGACAAAGCTGTCAAATTTGAGTTGTTGGCCGAAGACGACGCTGCTGATCCAAAGCAAGGCACTGCTGCCGCTCAAAAATTGGTCGATGCCAAAGTGCAAGGCGTGATCGGTCACTTGAACTCCGGTACCACCATTCCGGCTTCTCAGTTGTACAACGCAGCGGGTATTCCCCAGATTTCCCCATCCGCTACCAATCCAAAGTACACACGCCAAGGTTACGCTGGTGCGTTCCGCGTTGTCGCTGACGACGTGCACTTGGGTGGCACATTGGGCAAGTACGCTGTTGAAACGCTCAAAGGTAAAAACATTGCCGTGATCGACGACCGTACAGCTTACGGCCAAGGCGTTGCAGAAGAATTCGAAAAAGCAGTGAAAGCAGCCGGTGGCAACCTGGTCGGCCACGAGTTCACAACCGACAAAGCATCCGACTTCAACTCCATCCTCACCACACTCAAAGGCAAGAAGCCTGACGTTGTGTTCTTCGGCGGTATGGACGCTGTTGCTGGCCCTATGCTTAAGCAAATGAAACAACTCGGCATCAACGCCAAGTTCATGGGCGGCGACGGCATCTGCACATCCGAATTGGCCAAGTTGGCTGCTGAAGGCATGGCCGACGAAAACGTGTTCTGCGCCGAAGCCGGTGGTGTTGAAGGCGAACAAAAAGCTGGCATGGACAAGTTCCGTGCAGACTTCAAAGCCAAGTTCAATGCCGACGTGCAAGTGTATGCACCTTACGTTTATGACGCTGTCAAAGTCATGGCCCAAGCCATGGTCACAGCCGGTTCTTCTGACCCAGCCAAGTACTTGCCAGCTTTGAAAGCGATCAATTACAAAGGCGTGACAGGCAACATCGCTTTTGACGAAAAAGGCGACATCAAAAACGGCGCACTCACTTTGTACACTTACAAAGCTGGTAAGCGCGAACAAATCGCTGTGGTTCGTTAATCACACGATCAGCTTCTCGAAGCTTGGGGCCCTTGGGCCTCAACATCAGCCCCGAATTATTCGGGGCTTTTTTTTGCCTAAATTGGATGTCACTAAGCCAGCCCACGCTTTGTCAGCAAGGGCTCAACTGTAGGCGCCCGTCCCCTGAACGCAATGTAGGCCTGCATGGGGTCTTGTTTATTGCCTGCTGAGTAAATGTGCTCGTATAACTTTTGAGCTGGTTCTGCTGCAAATAAATCACCGGTTTCCAAAAATGCATCAAACCCATCTGCGTCCAACACCTCGGCCCACATGTAGACATAGTAAGCCGACGCGTAACTGTTGGATGAAAACAGATGAGAAAAGTGTGGCAATCGGTGTCGCATGCCAATGGCAGGTGGCATGTCAATCGATTTCAGAGTCGCAGCTTCAAATGCCTTGAAATCTAAAGCATCCAATTGCGTCGTTTCATGCAGTGCCAAGTCGACCAGCGCCGAAGAGACGTATTCGACCGTTGCGAATCCTTGATTGAATGTTTGCGCAGCCAAAATCTTTTGAATCAGGGCATCGGGCATGGGCTGTCCTGTTTCTGCATGGAGCGCAAATTGTTTCAAAATTTGCGGTTGCATTAGCCAATTTTCGTAGACCTGTGAAGGGAACTCAACAAAGTCTCGTAAGACACTGGTGCCAGACAATCTGGGAAATCGTACTTGTGAGAGCAAGCCATGCAGACCATGGCCAAACTCGTGGAACAAGGTCCGGGCATCGTCTAAGCTCAGCAAGGTGGGCTGACCTTCAGGACCTTGCGAAAAGTTGTTGTTGTTGACCACAATGGGGCGTACCGAAGTGCTAAGGTGCATGGGGTCTCGGTAGGTGCTCATCCATGCCCCGGATCGTTTGGAGCTGCGTGCAAAATTGTCACTTAAAAATAAACCAACGTGTTGCCCTTGAGCGTTGGTAACTTCCCATCCCGAAACGGATGCGTGATACTTCTCGATGTTGTTGACCTCTTTGAAATTGACGCCAAACAAGCGGCTTGCAACGTAAAACATGGCTTGCATGAGTTTGTTTAGCTGCAAATAGGGTTTGATTTCGGCTTCGTTCAAATCGAATTTTTCTTTTCGAACGCGTTCTGTCCAGTAATGCCAATCCCAAGCCTGTAAGTCGTTTATTCCAGAAAGATTTTGCAAGTCTTCTCGCTCTTGTAGGGCTTTCAGTCGGGCAGGTTGCCAGACGCGGGTCAACAATTGACGGGCTTGTTGTGCGCTGCCTGCCATGGTATCGGCCAATGCGTATTCAGAGAAATCTTGATAGCCAAGCAGGCGCGCTTGCGCCAATCGGAGCTTCAGAATTTCTTTCATGATGGGTTCGTTATTGTGTGCCCCAGCGTTTTCGCCACGTTGGCACCAAGCGGACCACATGGTTTGTCTTAAATCTCTGCGCTCAGAGAATGTCATGAAGGGCGTGATGGACGAGCGCGACAAGGTAAATGCATGTGCATTGGCATGTGTCAGCCCCCTGTCTTTTGCCAGTTTTTGTGCGGCATGGCGTACAAAGCTTGGCAGGCCTGCAAGCTCATCCTCTTGCGTGAGCGTCAGGCAAAAACTTGACTCATCTGCCAGTACATTTTGAGAAAAAGTCGTGAAGCAACTGGCCATTCTTTCGGCATTTTGGGCAAATGTTTTTCGATCGTCCGCCTTTAACTTGGCACCTGCACGAACAAAATCTAAATGATATCTATCGATCAGTCGAACGCACTCTGAATCCAAATCCAATTGATTTTTTTGATGCGCTAAGGATTGGATGCGATCGAAAAGTGCCGCATTTAAATACAGTGCAGCCGAGTGCGCCGCCAATTTGGGCGCCATGTCACGTTCAATCTGTTGTATCTCTGGTGAACTGTGCGAAGAACTGAGGTTGAAAAATACATTTGAAGTTTGATTGAGCAGCGCGCCACTCGCTTCGAGAGCTAGCAATGTGTTGTCAAATGTGGGGGCCTCGGAATTTTGTGCAATGGCCACTATCTCGGCTTGATGTTCGGCCAATCCTTGATTAAAAGCTTCAGCAAAGTGAAATGGCTTGATGGCCTCAAATGGGGGGATGCCAAAAGGCGTTGTCCAGGTTTGCAATAATGGATTTGTCATAAGATGAATTACGGATGGAAAGCAAAAAAAAAGAATTTAAGGGCTTACCTGATGAGGTCTTCAAAACCTTTTAAATAACCCTTCAATCTTAAAAAACTGAGGGAGCTCCCTAGATTTAGATTATTCTTCAAGCTTGAATGATTTAACACTTGTCGCAGTGAATAAAAAATGTTGAGAATGCCTGTGTTTTTTGTGAAGAAATTGAATCCTTTCAGTCGAATGACCATTCACGGCATCAACGCGTTTCGCCATCAAACGTTCTTGATGGGAATTGCCTTGATACTGGCCTTTAACTTTGCAGCGGCCAGTAATGGTCCTAACCCCAAAGCCAATCCCGCGGACCCTGAAAAGGTCTTGCGCATCGCATTCCCCAGTACTGAAACTGGTTTTGATCCTGTTCGGGTCAATGATCTCTATTCCAACACCATCACCGCAGCCATTTTTCAGCCTCTGTTGACTTACGATTGGATGGCCATGCCGACGCGCATCGTGCCAGATGCCGCGGAGTCCATGCCAGAGGTGTCTGCCGAAGGTAAAACCTATACATTCAAAGTCAAAAAAGGCTTGTTTTTTACGCCTGATGAAGCATTCAAGGGGCAACGTCGTGAACTGACCGCTCAGGATTTTGTTTACACCTTGTTACGGCATGCCGATCCCAAAAATCGAAGTCCTCAAGTTTCTGATTTCGACGACAAAATTCTGGGCTTTGCAGACTCGCGCAAAAGGGCTGTTGCCAATGGCAAGTTTGACTATGACCAACGGCACCCTGGCATCTACGCCATTGACCGCTACACCTTGGTCATTCAACTGGTTCAGCCAGACCGTAATTTTTTAACCTTGCTGACCAATCCTTTTGCCGGCGGCATGGCCCGTGAAGTCGTGGACAAATACGGTTTTGAGGGCTTGATGGCCAATCCGGTGGGCACAGGTCCTTACATGCTGGAAAAATGGGTTCGCGGTTCTAAAATTATCTTAAAAGCAAATCCTGAATATCCAGGCTTCCTTTGGAGTTTTGAAGCACCTCCCAATAACCCAGTGGAGTTGCGAATAGCCAATCAAATGCAAGGGCGCAAGATGCCCCAAATTGGCCGTGTTGAGGTCAGCATCATCGAAGAGCCTCAGTCGATGTGGCTCGCCTTTAGCGGCAAGGAAATTGATGTGGTTGCGGTGCCGCCTTCTTTCATAGAAAAAGCATTGACGCCAAAAAATGACTTGCTTCAAACTTGGGTGGCTGAGGGTGTCAACATGTACCGAAGTGTTGAGCCCGATATTCGCTATCAGTTTTTCAACATGAAGGATCCTGTCATCGGTGGCTACACACCCGAGAAGATTGCCTTGCGGCGGGCCATCATCATGGGCTTCGACGTTGACGAAGAAATTCGTGTGATTCGCAAAGGGCAGGCAGTCAAGGCCCAGCAAATGGTGTCGCCCGTTATAGCGGGTCATGATCCAGCTTACAAAAGCTTGGTCAAATTCAGCCCTTTGTCGGCCAATGCGTTGCTGGATCAATTTGGCTACAAAAAAGACGCCAAAGGTTTCAGGTCCATGCCTGACGGCAAACCACTTATTTTTACCATTTACTCGTCTACATCGTCCATTGACAGGGAGCGTGATGAGCTTTGGAAAAAGTCCATGGATCGCTTGGGCATTCGCTTGAAGGTTAAAAAAGACAAGTTTCCAGAAATGCTCAAGCAGGGCAAGCAATGCGCTATCCCATCTTGGGCTTTGGGTTGGACGAGATCTTCTGAAGCCGAGTTTGTCATGAAGTTGTTGTATTCCAAAACCATCGGCCAAAACAATTACGCTTGCTTTGAAAATGCTGAATATGACGCTTATTTTGAGCAGTTAAAAAGATTGCCGGATGGGCCTGAGCGCACGCGTGTTTTGCACAACATGTACCGCTTAATGGAAGTGAATGGTGTGCTTGGTTTAAGTTCCACGGCCATTGCAACGCGTTTAAGCCATCAAAGATTGGAAGGCTATCGCAAGCACCCGTTGTTGCTGGGAGATTGGATTTACTATGACATTCAAAAACCTTAAGGAGATCCGGGCATGAGTGCTTACGTCCTGCGTCGACTTTGGCAAATGATTCCAACTTTGGCGGGGGTCATTCTGCTGGTGTTTTTCTTGTTCAATTGGATTGGGGGCGATCCTGCCTACGTCTTGGCCGGGCTGTTTTCAAACCAAGAGCAAATTGACAGCATTCGTGCTGAACTGGGTTTGGACCAAGCCCTCACGATTCAACTCTGGATCTTTGTCAAGCAGGTTGCCACTTTTAACTTTGGCAACAGTTGGACCACTGGTGAGTCGGTGTCCGATATTTTTGCGACCAGGCTGCCTGCGTCTCTGACGCTTATGGCCCCTTTGTTATTGATTGAAACCATCTTTGCTTTGGTGCTGGCTGTTGGCCTTGCTTGGGTTCGAGGTTCCTCGGTCGACCGAGGCACGATGGTTGTCTTTACGGCTTTGATGTCGGTCAGCATCTTGGTGTTCATCATCTTGGGTCAATACATCCTGGCCTATCAATTGGGCTGGTTCCCCGTTCAGGGGTGGAGTGACAACTATTGGAAAAACATCAGCACCTATGCACCTTTGCCTATTTTGTTGGGACTTCTGGTCAGCATTGCGCCCAACACACGCTTGTTTAGAAGTTTTGTCTTGGATGAAGTGGACCAAGACTATGTTCGCACGGCGCGCGCTAAAGGCTTGTCAGAACCTCGCGTGATGTTCATCCACGTACTTCGGAATGCATTGATTCCAGTGATAACTTTTGTGATTTCTAACCTGCCTGGTTTGCTGTTAGGCGCCTTTTTATTGGAACGTTTTTTTGGGATACCGGGTGTTGGCCGCGAAATTATTTTGGCGGTAGAACGCAGCGATTTTCCGGTCATCAAAGCTGTCACCATTTATGTGGCCATGGCCACCATGGTTTTTAATTTGATTGGCGATGTGCTGTACCGCTTCACCGATCCACGTGTTCAATTGCGCTGATGTGCGCTTGATACTTTTATAAATTTATGCAAACAACTATTTCAAGCGCCTCGACGCAAGTTGAAGTCTTTGCAAGTGAAGGCGCTTGGGCTTTGGCTTGGCGCCGATTCAAGTCTGATCGTGTGGGCCTATGGAGTGGCTTGACGGTCATCTTGAGTTTATTGCTTGTTCTGTGTACCTTATTGGGTACGCTGGCTTCTGATTGGGAAAAGGAAGTGGCCATCAGTCATGCGCCACCCTCCTGGGTACAGGGTGTCAGCCAAACTGCTAGTGATGCCAAGGTGTTGCCTGAAGTTGTGTTTTACGAGCCAACACCAACGGATGTTGTGGATCCCATTTCTGCCCAATGGGAAATGGCACAAAAATCAGTGAAGCCCAGTGGAGATCCGGTCAATGCTTTGGCCACCCATCTCCCCATGGGGTCTGACAAATGGGGCAGGGATGTTTTATCTAAAACCATCAAAGGTGCTGAGACCAGCATCTTGGTGGGTTTGGCTGCAGCACTGATGGCGACAGCACTAGGTGCTGCGCTCGGAGCCGTGTCGGGTTGGTATGGTGGCATTGTGGACGATTTGAGCAACTGGCTTTACAACGTCTTCCATTCCATTCCGGGCATTTTGCTGATTCTGGCCATTGCTGCCGTGTTAAACACCAAGGGCACCATGGCCGTTGTCATTATTTTGGGAACAACTGGCTGGACCGGTACTTACCGATTAATGCGCGGCGAGTATCTTAAGCATCGCCACCGTGATTACGTGCGTGCTGCTGACGCCATTGGTGCCTCTAACAGTCGCCGCATGTTTGTGCACATCTTGCCCAATGTCAGCCATGTGATCTTGGTTCAGTTTTCTTTGTTAACTGTTTCTTGCATCAAAGCAGAAGTCATTCTTTCCTTTCTGGGATTTGGAGTGCCTGTTGATGGTGTGTCATGGGGAACCATGCTGACCGAAGCCCAAAACGATCTATTGGTTGGCAAATGGTGGCAATTGTTGTCGGCCACTTTGGCCATGTCGATTTTTGTGACGGCTTTGTCACTGCTGACTGATTCATTGCGTGATGCGCTTGATCCCAAAGTGATTCACTGAGACGACATTCAACATTTATTGCATCATGGCCACACGTCGTACCCCCCCACCCATTGCCAATATTTCTGACAATTTGCTAGAGGTCAAAAACCTCACGGTTGATTTCATCAGTGCCTCTAAAGCGCCCGTCAGGGCGGTTGAAGAGGTTTCATTTGTCATTCCCCGCGAGCGCACAGTTGCCTTGGTTGGTGAGTCTGGTAGTGGTAAGTCTGTCAGTGCCTTGGCCATCATGGGGCTTTTGCCAACGCAAAATGCAAAAGTTGCAATTCATTCCAAAATTGAATATGACGGACGATCGCTTTTGAATCTGACGCGCCCTGAATGGCAATTGATAAGAGGCTCACGCATTGCCATGATTTTTCAGGACCCCATGACGTCCTTGAATCCTGTGTACACCGTGGGTTTTCAACTGGCAGAAATGCTGCAGATTCACAAGCACATGTCTTCCAAAGAGTCTTTGGCCCGAGCCTGCGATCTTCTGGCTGAAGTGGGCATTCCAGAGCCGCATCGACGCATCAACGCTTACCCACATGAATTGTCTGGTGGTCAACAGCAGCGCGTCATGATTGCCATGGCATTGGCATGTGAGCCCGAATTACTGATCGCTGATGAACCCACCACAGCCCTAGACGTGACGGTGCAACGCCAAATCATGCTTTTATTGGCTGAGCTCCGAGAGCGTCGCAGGATGGCCATGTTGTTCATCACGCATGATTTGGGCTTGGTCAGTGAAGTGGCTGACCATGCTGTGGTGATGCGCAAAGGAACCGTTCGAGAAGCCGGGCCGGTTCGTTCGCTTTTCTCAGCACCACAAGATCCCTACACCAAAGCCTTGCTCAGTTGTAGACCCAGTGTGTCACGTCATGGCAAGCGTTTATTGACCATTGACGATTGGATGAATGGGCAATCGAAGGCGATTGCAGAACAATCTGTGGCTGAAGCACCCGCCGAATTGGTACACAAGCATGTGGCCGTTCCCACCCTTGAATCAAAATCACATGCATTGCTTGAAGTGCAAAATTTACGAAAAGTATTTCAGCGATCGAGTGGTTGGTTCAAACGGGATGACTTTGTCGCTGTTGAGGACGTGAGTTTTCAATTGAAACGAGGTCAAACAGTTGGCTTGGTGGGGGAGTCAGGTTCTGGCAAAACAACGGTTGGACTTTGCTTGCTCAGATTGCATCAGGCGTCGGCAGGCAAGGTTCTATTTGATGGTCAGAACTTATTAGACATGACGCAACAAGAATTTGCAAAGTACAAACGACGACTTCAAATTGTTTTTCAAAATCCGTATGCCTCCCTTAATCCACGCTTCACTGTGGGCGAAATCCTATCCGAGCCGATGCAATTGCACGGCATTGGATCTGGTGCAGCTGATTGGGAAAAACGCGCGTTGAGCTTGTTAGACAAGGTTGGCATGCCTGCCTCAGCGCTTAAGCGCTATCCATTTGAATTTTCTGGAGGTCAACGTCAACGCATTGCCATTGCTCGTTCTCTCAGCTTGTCGCCCGAAGTGGTGATTTTGGATGAGGCTGTATCGGCTTTGGATGTTTCTGTTCAAGCCCAAGTGTTGAATTTATTAAAGGACTTGCAAAAAGATTTGGGGCTGAGTTATTTGTTTATATCTCACGACCTTGAAGTAGTCCAATACATGTCGGACACCTTGCTGGTGATGAACAAAGGTCAGGTGGTGGAGCAGGGCGACGCGGCGAGCATTTATGCGCAGCCTCAGCACGTTTATACCCAAACCTTGCTGGCCGCGGTACCCAAGGTTCAAGAAGCCTTGGCTGTTTAAGTGTGCATGGCTTGTGGCAGTTGTTTGAGCGTTTTGAGATAAGGTCTTGAGTAGGCAATCAAGGCCACCAACAAGGTTCCTGCGCCTGCGCCTGCCAGTGAACTGCGCATGCCCCAATGCTCTGCCATCCATCCGCCCAAAATGGCCCCCGGCCCTGCAGGCAACAAAATCAGCCAGCGCATGGTGGTGGTCATTCGGCCTAGCAAATCAGTGGGCGTGAACGACTGTCTGAGGGACAAAAAATTCACGAACAAAAGGGTCGCCCCCCAGCTGAAACAAATTAGCATCCAGGAGAACAACAACAGACTCGGCAAGATGCCTTCAAGTGCTAGCAAACTGATCCACCCGATGGATGTGATGCCTACGCCCAAGATCAATGCTGGGCCAGGCCCCAACTTGATGGAGATCTTGGGACCTGCCATGCCACCCAATACAGAACCTACGCCGAGGGCCACAAAACTGAGTGAAACCAAAGTTTCATCTAAACCCAAGTCTTTGACGGCAAAAATGATTTGAACGGAAAGTGCCAATTGCGCAAAAAATTGCCATGCGCCGACAGTGGCTGCCATTTCCAAGAGCATTTTTTGAGATTTCACAAAGTTCAAACCCTTCATCAGATCGTCTTTGAAGGATCGATTTTTCCATGTTGACCTAGGCGGTACGACTTCTTGGATGTGTATGCCGCGCAGCATCAGCACAGACCCAATTAACAAAAAAGCGTCCATGACCAAAGCCAGAGGTGCGCTGAAGACCCTGATCAAGATACCTGCCAAGCCTGGGCCCAGCACTTCGGCCATAGAACCTGCAATGGCGTTTTGCGAATATGCTTGGACCAGTTTGTCGCGGCCTACCAATTGGGTTAGCACAATTTGCGATGCAGAGCCTGCAATGGTGTAAACAGCGCCCAATGCAAAGCTCACGCCATACATCAGTTGCATGTTGAGCATGCCGAATGCCCAAGCCAATGGAATGAGCAGCAATGCACACCCCATGAATATTTCACCTGCAATATAAAGGGGCAGTTTTTGCATGCGGTCAATGAGTACACCGCCGGGCAAAGACAATAAAACAAAGGGAGCAATTTCCATGGCTGTCAGCAAACCCATTTGCGTGGGGCTTGCATCCAGCAGAAAGACCGAAGTGAGCGGCAAGGCCAACATGGTAATTTGCCCTCCCAAATTGCTGAACAAGATGGAGAGCCACATTCGCCGGTAGCCGGGAATTTGAAACAAAGGACTGCGAAAGATGTTCATACAGAAAAACCCCGCTAAAACAGTGTTCTAGCGGGGTTTTGATTTTGGCGGAGCAGGCGGGATTCGAACCCGCGGTGGGGATAAACCCACACACGCTTTCCAGGCGTGCGACTTAAACCACTCATCCACCGCTCCGAGCCGGCTAGTATAACAGTTAAGGCGCAGTTTCTTGTGGCAAATTGAATCTGAATGGCCGTTTATTCATTACACTTCGCCCCTGTTGTCTAATTTTTTTGACCCAAGGCGGGGCCCCTATGAAATTTCGTTTTCCGATTGTCATCATCGACGAAGATTACCGGTCTGAGAACACCTCAGGCTTGGGCATTCGTGCCTTGGCTCAGGCCATAGAAACCGAAGGCTTTGAAGTATTGGGTGTCACCAGTTATGGTGACTTGTCACAGTTCGCACAGCAGCAGTCTCGCGCCAGTGCGTTTATTTTGTCGATTGACGATGAAGAATTTACGCCAGGCCCAGATCTCGATCCCGCGGTTTTGAGTTTGCGTGCTTTCATTCAAGAAGTGCGCCGAAAAAATGCAGATGTTCCCATCTACATTTACGGAGAAACAAAAACCTCTCGTCATATTCCCAATGATATTTTGCGTGAGTTGCATGGCTTCATTCACATGTTTGAAGACACGCCCGAGTTTGTTTCGCGTCACATCATTCGTGAAGCCAAAAGTTATTTGGAGGGTGTGCAGCCCCCATTCTTCAAAGCATTGCTCGACTATGCAGAAGACGGCTCATACTCATGGCACTGCCCAGGCCATTCTGGTGGCGTTGCTTTTTTAAAGAGTCCTGTCGGTCAGATGTACCATCAGTTTTATGGTGAGAACATGTTGCGTGCAGACGTTTGCAATGCAGTTGAAGAGCTGGGCCAATTGTTGGATCACAATGGCGCGATTGGTGAGAGTGAACGCAATGCCGCGCGCATTTTCAATGCCGACCATTGTTTCTTTGTCACCAACGGCACCAGCACTTCCAACAAGATGGTGTGGCACCACACAGTAGCCCCAGGTGATGTGGTGGTGGTTGATCGCAACTGTCACAAATCCATTTTGCACGCCATCATCATGACGGGCGCTATCCCTGTTTTCTTAAAGCCCACGCGCAATCATTACGGCATCATTGGTCCCATTCCTCAAAGTGAATTTGAAGTGACCAATATTCAAGCCAAGATCAAAGCCAACCCCTTGCTCAAAGGTGTGGATGCCAAGAAGGTCAAACCGCGCGTCATGACCTTGACGCAGTCAACTTACGATGGCGTCCTGTACAACACAGAAACCATCAAAGGCATGCTAGACGGCTACGTTGAAAACTTGCACTTCGACGAGGCTTGGTTGCCCCATGCTGCATTCCATCCGTTTTATGGCACTTACCACGCCATGGGGAAAAAACGTGCGCGCCCCAAAAATTCCGTGGTCTATGCCACGCAGTCCATCCATAAATTGTTGGCAGGTATCAGCCAAGCCAGCCATGTACTGATTCAAGATTCCCAAAACACCAAGCTCGATAGGCACTTGTTCAATGAGGCCTACCTGATGCACACCAGCACCAGCCCTCAATACAGCATCATTGCCAGCTGCGACGTTGCGGCCGCCATGATGGAGCCGCCCGGTGGTACCGCCTTGGTGGAAGAAAGTATTGCTGAGGCCTTGGACTTCCGACGCGCCATGCGAAAGGTTGACGACGAGTACGGCAAAGACTGGTGGTTCAAAGTCTGGGGACCCGAGAACTTGGTCGATGAAGGCATTGGCCGTGCCGAAGACTGGATCATTCGCAGCGACTCGCGCAAAAAAGGCAGCAAGTGGCACGGCTTTGGTCAGATGGCCGATGGCTTTAATATGCTGGATCCCATCAAAGCCACCATCGTCACACCTGGTTTGAATTTGGATGGCAAGTTTGACAAGACTGGCATACCAGCCTCCGTGCTGACCAAATTCCTGACGGAGCATGGCGTGGTGGTTGAGAAAACCGGTCTCTACAGCTTCTTCATCATGTTCACCATTGGCATTACAAAAGGTCGATGGAATTCTTTGCTAACTGCATTGCAGCAATTCAAAGACGATTACGACCGCAACCAACCCATGTGGCGCATCATGCCGGAGTTCTGTCAAAAGCAGCCTAAATATGAACGCATGGGCTTGCGTGATTTGTGCCAACACATCCACGCCCTTTACGCCAAATACGATGTGGCACGTTTGACCACTGAGATGTATTTGTCAGACTTGACACCTGCCATGACACCTGCCGATGCCTATGCACAAATTGCACGACGACAAACAGAGCGCGTGTCCATTGATGAATTGGAAGGTCGCATCACTGTGGGTTTGGTCACACCCTATCCTCCAGGCATACCATTGCTGGTGCCCGGCGAAGTCTTCAATAAGAAGATCGTGGATTATTTGAAGTTCTCACGCGAGTTCAATTTGCAATGTCCTGGTTTTGAAACCGACATTCATGGCTTGGTGGAAGAGAAGGGCGCAGACGGCGTGAAACGTTACTACGCCGATTGCGTTCGCGTTGATTGATCATTTCTGACCTTGAATGAACTTTAAATCTCGCACCCATCAATTCATCGCATTGATCTTGCTACTGTCTTTGGGCGGTGGTGCTTTGTACTGGCAGAAAATGCATGCCAAAGCACCTTCAGCCAAAGAGGAGCTTGTGAAAGTATTTCAAGCCTCAGAGGTGACACAACCCCAATTGCAATCACTTACTGGACGGATTGAAATGTCGGGGGTTTTGGTGGCATCTGAAACCGCCACTTTGCGTAGCAAAACTGCGGGCACCTTGCTCCGTTTGAACGTTGCAGAAGGTCAAGCCGTTCAAAAAGGTCAAGTGCTTGCTGAAGTGGATGCCCGTGATTTAAGTTCAAGAACCGATGAGCGTGAAGCTGTTTTGATTTCAGCACAGCGCGCCTACCAACTGGCTTTGTCGCAGCACAAAGCCAATCAAGATTTAGCACGGCAAGGTTTTATTTCAGAAACGGCCATGGCTTCTTCTCAAGCCAATTTGGCATCGAGTTTAGCCCAGCTGAAAGCAGCCGAAGCGGCTGTCATTTCCCATTCAAAACAAGTGACAGATGCTGCGATCACGGCACCGTTTTCGGGAGTCGTCGCACGTCGCTTGACCAACGTGGGTGAAAAAATTTCGACTGAACAAGAAGTTCTTCAGCTTGTCAATCCAGCGCGCATGGAATTCAAAGCCTTAGTCGATGCATCTGCAAGTCAATTTCTGAAGCCAGGCTTGCGTATTCCTGTTCAATTTGAAGGCGTCAGCCAGGCCGTCACACTTCGTTTGGATCGCATCGGGCCTGGCAACGATGTAGGATCGCGTGCATTGCCGGTGTACCTTTCTGTAGAGCCTATCAGTGCTCTGCAAATGCTTCGCCCCGGATTGATGGGCATGGCGCAATACGCCTATGCATTGAACCAGGAGGGGTTGACCTTGCCGATCACTGCTGTACAAGAAGAAAGCGGCAAGAGCATTGTCTGGGTGATTCAAGAGGGTGTGATCAAACGTCAGACGGTCACGCTCGGCATGAAGGATTCACAGGGTCAGCGCGTTTACATCTTGGATGGTTTGAGCGCCACAGACACCGTGTTGGCACTTCGATTTGAGGGCCTGAAAGAAGGCACCAAGGTCGAGGTCAAGCGCTGATGTGGGTTACGCGTGTATCGATTGCAAGGCCTGTCTTTGCGGTCATGGTGATGATTGCCTTGTGTGTCTTGGGTATCTTTTCTTATGCCAAGTTGGGCGTAGAGCAGCTGCCTGATTTGAACTTGCCCATTGCCTATGTTGACGTTCTTTATCCTGGCGCGTCGCCGCAGTCGGTTGAAGAAGAAATCACCAAAAAAATTGAAGAAGCACTCAATGGCATTGCTGGGGTGAAACGCATCACTTCACGATCATTTGAAGGCCGTAGTCAAACCAGTGTTGAGTTCAATTTGAATGCCAACATGGCCCGTGGTATGCAAGATGTGCGGGACAAAATAGCAGCAGTTCAAGCTGCTTTTCCAAAAGATGCCAAAACCCCATTGGTTCTGCGCGTCAACAATGAAGCCTCAGAGCCTGTGGCGGTGATTGGGGTGCTGTCTCAATCGAAGACGCATCGAGATGTGTCCATGTTGGCCGAACTGCAAGTGGTCAGGCGCTTGCAACGCATTGATGGCATCGCATTCATCAAAATTTCAGGCAATGCGACGCGTGAAATTCGAATCGATTTGAATCAACAGAAGTTGAGAGCCAATGGCGTTCTACCCACAGATATCACCAATGCCTTGAAAGCTCAAAATCAGGATGCCCCTATAGGCTTGATTTCCAACGATTTACAAGACGGTATTTTGCGCATGGAAGGACGGTCCAAAAATTACTTGGACTTGAATGCCACCGTGGTTCAGCAACGCGGCGGACTGCCTGTGACTGTGGCAGATCTTGGCAATCTTTACCTGCGTGAAAAAGAACTTGAATCCTTGGCGCGTATCAACGGTCAGCGTGCCATCAGCATTGAAGTTTTCAAACAGCAAGATGCCAACATTGTGAGCACAGGCGAAGGTATCAAAGAAGCCTTGGCTGAACTCAAAAATCAAATCCCTACAGATGTCGAAATTCGCACCATCAGCTTGAACAGCGATTGGGTGAAAGCCTCTTTGGTGGGCGTCCAAAGAACGCTGATTGAAGGCGCTTTGCTAACGGTTGTCATTGTGTTGCTTTTCTTGAAGTCATGGAGAAGTACAGTAATCACCGGGTTGACACTGCCCATTTCGGTCATTTCCAGTTTCATCGCCGTTCAGGCATTTGGATTCACGCTCAACTTCATGACCATGATGGCTTTGTCATTGTGCATCGGCTTGCTGGTGGACGATGCCATTGTGGTGCGTGAAAACATTGTGCGGCATTTGGCCATGGGCAAATCGCATGTCCAAGCGGCGCTGGAGGGCACTCAAGAAATTGGCTTGGCCGTTTTGGCGACGACTTTTGCGATTTGTGCTGTATTTGTGCCGATGGCTTTCATGGATGGCATCACGGGTCGCTTGTTTTTTCCATTCGGAATCACGGTGGTTGTTGCTGTGATCATTTCTTTGTTGGTCAGTTTTACCTTGGATCCAATGTTGTCAAGTGTGTGGCCAGAGCCCGCCAACGCCAATTTGGATCGGGTGCCCGTGCTCGGCTATTTGATTGCAAGGGTCGATCGTTTCATGGCGGGATGCCACGCGTCTTACGAGGCTTTGGTTCACTGGATTTTTGACACTCGCAAGTTACAACTCGTTCCAGGATTGAGGCTGTCACATCGTGCGTTGGTGTTGTGGGGGGCGTTGTTGAGTTTGGTGGTTGCATTTTTACTGACCAAAGTGGTTGGTACAGAATTCATTCCACAGACAGACCGTGGACTGATTCAAATCACCATGCGCTTGCCGGTGGGGTCTAGCTTGCCACGCAGCAGCGAAAAGTTGGCCCAAGTTGAGTCTGCCATTCGCTCTGTGCCTGAAGTTGAAACGGTGGTGACCGTGATTGGCGGCAGTGATGCAGGATTTTTGGTGGGTCGAAATCAGGCGGTCGTCAACATTGTCTTAAAACCCAAACATGAACGGCAACGCACGCAAAAGCAAATTGAAGAAGTTCTTCGCAAGTTGACGCAGCCCATCTCAGGCATTGAAGTGGCCATTGGCTTGGACAGG